>NZ_JBIASW010000002.1:0-745733 GCF_042891215.1 Streptomyces sp. NPDC001914 | reverse complement strand
CACCACCGAGGCCGCCGACGCGACCGAGGCCAAGCCCGTACGCCGACGCACCCGCAAGGCCGTCGCCGACGCCGAGATCCCGGCCCAGGCCGCCGAGACCACGGAGGCCAAGCCGGCCACACGCCGACGCACCCGCAAGGCCGCGGAGGCCGCCGTCGACACCGTCGAGGCCCCCGCGACCGAGGTCACCGAGACGGTCACCAAGCCGCGCCGCACCCGCGCCAAGGCCGCGACCACGGCCACGGACACCACCGAGGCCGCCGACGCGACCGAGGCCAAGCCCGTACGCCGACGCACCCGCAAGGCCGTCGCCGACGCCGAGATCCCGGCCCAGGCCGCCGAAGCCACGGAGGCCAAGCCGGCCACGCGCCGACGCACCCGCAAGGCGGTCGCCACGGAGCCCACGGAGAGCTGATCTCCGGCACGAAGGCCCGGTCCCACCATCCGGTGGGGCCGGGCCTTCGGCGTTCCCGGCTCCGTCCCCGCCCGCCGGTCCGCGGCGGACTTCACCGGGGATCGGCCGGGGCGACCACCCGTCGAGCGGCCGTCACGGACGCCCGATAGCCTCCTCGGCATGAGCAGGCCCTACACGTTCGTTCCGCCCGCCGGTGTCCGCGCGTACCGGTTGTCCACCGCGCGCGGTGAGTTCGCCGTGCTCGACGCCGCGCCCGAGGGACGACCCAAGGGGACCGCGCTGCTGCTGCCGGGGTTCACCGGGAGCAAGGAGGACTTCATCGCGCTGCACGTGCCGTTGGCGGCGGCGGGCTACCGGACGGTGGCCGTGGACGGACGTGGACAGTTCGAGACCGAGGGGCCGCGGGACGACGAAACGGCTTACGCGCAGCGCGAGTTGGCGCAGGACGTGCTCGCACAGGCCGCCGCCGTCGGCACGCCGTTGCACCTCGTGGGGCATTCGCTCGGCGGCCAGATCGCGCGTGCCGCGGTGCTGATCGACCCGTCGCCGTTCGTGTCCCTGACGCTCATGGCCTCGGGCCCCGCGCAGATCTCCCCGGCGCAGCAGGAGCGCGTCAAGCTGCTGCGGGACGCGCTGGCCGTGATGAGCATGGCCGAGGTGTGGGAGGCGATCCAGGCGATGGAGCCGCCCGAGGAGACCGACACGGGCGGGCTGGACGCGGGGCTCGACGACCTCGCCGACCTGCGCCGCCGCTGGCTCGGCAACAGTCCCGCCCAGCTCGTCGCCACGGGCCGCCAGCTCTGCGACGAGCCCGACCGCGTCGCCGAACTGGCCGCCGTCCCGCTCCCGAAGCATGTGCTGTCGGGCGAGCACGACGACACCTGGCCGGTCTCCCTGCTGGACGCGATGGCCGTACGGCTGGACGCTCACCGCACGGTCGTGGAGGGGGCGGAGCACTCCCCGAACGCCGACCAGCCCCTGGAGACCGCGCACGCCCTGGCGGCGTTCTGGGACGGCACACGGCACGCGGGCGCTCCCGGCGACGTGGACTGAGCGCCCCTCCCGGCAGCATGGACTGAGCTCCGGTCCCGGCGGCGTGGACTGAGCGCCCCTCCCGGCGGCATCGGCGGGCACCGCGCCCGGCGCTCCGCGGCGTCGGCTAGTACTGCCCCTGGAGGTGTTCCCAGAAGCCGTCCCGCAGGGCGCGGCGCAGGTCCGACTGGCCGCGCAGGGAGTACTGGAGCAGCCCCTCGGCCTCGACCAGGAGGTCCTGGTCGACCGAGCCCGGCAGATACGGGTGCCCGGGCAGCAGCTCGGCCAGGGACTCACGGCCGCGCGCGGCCAGCCACTTCGCTGCGATCTGGGCGCCCACGAAGCGCACGTCCTCCCGCGTCGGCCTGACCGCCGCCGTCGGGTCGTACGACTGGGCGGTCCGCCTGGCCACATACGGCTTGAAGAAGTCGAGGTCGAGCGTGCGCTGGCTGTCGACCTCCCAGAGCAGCGGCTCGGCCTGGTTGCCGCCCTCGGGCGCCTCGATGCCCCAGAGGTGGACCCGGGCGCCGTACCCCTGCGCGGCCTCGACCGCGGAGACCAGGTCCTCGTCGCCGCCGAGCAGGGCCGCGTCGCTGATGGCGCGATGCCGGGCCAGCGACTCCAGGTCGGAGCGGATGAGCGAATCGACGCCCTTCTGCTGGTTGTTGGCGTTCAGGTTGCCCAACCGGACCTTCACGTCCGGGAGTTCGGCGATGGACTGCTGCTCGGCGGTGTGGATGCGGCGTCGTGCGCCGTCGTACCAGTAGACGCGCAGCAGCCGGCTGTCGGCGAAGATCGTGCGGGCCCGGTCGATGAGCGCCTCGATCAGACCCTCCGTGTCCAGGTCGAACGAACGGCGGTCCTCGGTGCCGGCGACGAGGCGCCCCGCGGCCGCGTACAGATATCCGGCGTCGACGAAGATCGCGTGGGTGGAGGGGGTCTTCGCGACCTCGGCGAGCATGCGCTGCAGCAGCTCGTTCGTACGGTCGATGCGGGCGGCGAGGGCCGCGTGGTCGTCGTTCATCACCGCCATTGTCCCGGCGGTCACGCTGCGAACACAACCGGCGCCGTTCAGTCTCCGCCAGGCGAGCTACCCACGGGTAATTAGGTTCTCGAAAAATTTCCTTAGCGTAGGGAATGTTTGTAACACGCACCCCGTTGACTCCCTGTGTGAGCGGGTGCAGAGATGCCTCGCTCGCCGCACACTCGAGTAGTTCTCCTCAGGAGGATGACCAGACGAAGGGAGAAGCCCATGCGCTTCGAAATCATGCGACTCGACGATGTCGACGGCACGCCCGTGGACAGCACTGTCGTGGACGCCGCCTCCGTCAACCGGATCGTTCAGCAGGCCGCCGCCATCGGGCAGCGACTGTGGATCCGCCCGGCCGACACCACCGCTTCGTAACGACGACAACCGTCCGCTCCGCCGTACGAGGACGCTCCGAAGGCGCCTCGTGGAAACGAAGGGCGCAGCGGACAGCAGACGCTTCACAGACTTCAGAGCCCCGCACGGTGAGGATGCCGTGCGGGGCTCTGCGTGTGCGTCGCGCGGGAGCCGTCAGCTCCCGTGGATCACCTGGGTGACGCCGTTGATGATCTGCTGCACCGCGATGGCGGAGAGCATCATGCCCGCGAGCCGGGTCACCAGGACCACGCCGCCGTCCTTGATGACGCGGATGATCAGCAGCGAGTAGCGCATCACGACCCACAGCACGACGTGGATCGCGATGATCGCGGTCCACACGGAGACCTGGGTGGCGACGGAGTCGGCCTTCTGCACCGCGAGGATCACGGAGACGATCGCGCCGGGCCCGGCGAGCAGCGGCATGCCGAGGGGTACGAGGGCGACGTTGACGTCCTTGGTCTGCTTCGGCTCGTCCGTCTTGCCGGTGAGCAGGTCGAGCGCGATGAGCAGGAGCAGCAGTCCGCCCGCGATCATCAGCGCGGGCACGGAGACGTGCAGGTAGTCCAGGATCTGGTGCCCGAGGAGCCCGAACACGGTGATGACGCCGCCGGCGACGCAGACCGCCTGGACGGCCATCCGGCGCTGCACCCGGGCGGGGCGGCCGGCGGTGAGCGCCAGGAAGATCGGGGTGATCCCGGGGGGATCCATGATGACGAAGAGGGTGAGGAAGAGGGAACCGAAGACGGCGACGTCGAACATGGTGAGGAAAGCCTTGCGAGGTGGTGGGGCGGAGGTGGGCGGGTCTTCCGACCACCGTTTCGGACGGTCGTCCCGCGGCGCGGGACGGGGCGGCACGACCGGCGGTGCCGGATGCCTGGGGACGGGCCGTGAACGGGGTTCCGGCCGGGCTGGGGGTGAGGGACGTGGGCGCCGGATGCGCGCACCGAGGGCGCGGGTCCGCCGTACAGGCCGGACGCACACACCGGACGGACGCAGGACCGACGTACGGACCGAGCGCACCCACCGGCGGGCACGAGTCCGACGTACGGACCGAGCGCACCCACCCGCGGACGCGGATCCGCCGTACGGGCCGGACGTGCACACCGGGCGGGCGCGGTCCTTCGTACGCCCCGCTCCAGGCCGTGCGGACACGGCCCGGAAGGCACGGCCCGGAACGCACGACCCGGCCCGGCGACGACCGGGACGCGGCGGACCGCGGCACCGAGGCGCACGCGGCATCCCGCCGGACCGGACACGCGCGTCGGTGCGCGCGCCGCCCGGCGGGTGACGGGAGGGGGTGTGCGAGGGGCCCTACGACGCCGGCCCGGTTCGTACGGGCCTCACGTACCGGTCCCGACGGCACCGGACCGCCGGCACGGCCTCGGCCGCGGACGCGCGGCCTCGGTCACGGGCGGCCCGGCCGGACCCGCGTGACGCGGACGTCCGGACGGCTCAGGCGGTTCCGCCCGCGCCCGGTACCGGGAACGCCCCGGTGGCGCGGCGGGTGATCTCCCCGTAGACCTCGGGGTCGGTCGTGAACTCCCCGAGCACACAGGTCTTGCGGCTGCCGTGGTAGTCGGACGAGCCCGTGGCCAGCAGCCCCAGCTCGGAGGCCAGGCCGCGCAGCCGCGCCCGGGTGGCCGGTTCGTGGTCCATGTGGTCGACCTCGATGCCGTCGAGGCCCGCGACGGCCAGCTCCGCGATCACCGATTCCGGCACGGTCCGGCCCCGCTTGGCCGCGGCGGGGTGGGCGAAGACGGTGACGCCTCCGGCCCCCTTGACCAGCCGGATCGCCTCGAAGGGGTCGGTCTCGTGCTTGGGGACGTAGGCGCGGCCCCCGTCGGCCAGCCACTGCTCGGTGAAAGCGTCCGAGACGCTGTCGACGACGCCCAGCTCGACCAGCGCGGAGGCGACGTGCGGGCGGCCGACCGACCCGTCGCCCGCGATGCGCGCCACCTGCTTCCAGGTGATCGGCACGCCGAGCCCCTGGAGCCGGGCGATCATGCCCTGGGCCCGGGGCACCCGGTCGTCCCGCACCAGTTCGCGCTCGGCGAGCAGTGCGGCGTCCTCGGGGTCGAAGAGGTAGGCCAGCATGTGCATGCTGATGCCGTCGACGCGGCAGGAGAGTTCGGCGCCCGTGACGAGCGTGAGCCCCTCGGGCAGCGCCGCGACCGCTTCGGCGTAGCCGCGCGTGGTGTCGTGGTCGGTCAGCGCCACGACGTCCAGACCGGCGGCGGCGGCGTTGCGCACCAGCTCGGCCGGGCTGTCCGTACCGTCGGAGGCGGTGGAGTGGGCGTGCAGGTCGATGCGCACTACGCGGACTCCAGGCGGTGACGGAACGGACGGGACGCTCAAGGATAGCGGGAATCCGGCCCCCGCTGTCACACCCGTACCGCAGGAGCACCCCCTACACACCTCGGCGCCCCGGCCCGCCGGAAGCCCTCCCGCACCCCACCTGCGGACACCTCTGAAGCAGCCCCACACCCCTCGGCGTCCCGGCCTGCCGGCACCCCGCCTGCGGACCCCTCCGAGGTACCCCCGCGCCCCTCGGCGTCCGGGTACGGCACGTCACCCTCGCACCCCCCGTCGCCGGGCACCCCTCACCCAGGCGCCCCGCGACCCCGCGCTACGGCTCCAGAATGCGCGGCGACAGCGCACCGCACGGCAGCAGGTCGACCTCCGCGCCCGCGTCGCGCAGATCCGTCAGGACCAGTTCGTCGTACATCAGCAGTCCGGTCTGTTCGGGCCAGACGACGGCCCACAGCCACAGCCCCAGCGCCTCGCCCGCGAACACGGCGCGGTCGTCGGGAGAGCCGGAGACATGCCACAGCGGGGTGGGCCGGCCGGCCGCGAGGACCTTCGCCTGCGGCGGCTTCTCGACGTTCATGTACGGGCCGGGGTCGGGTCCGTCCATCCCCGCGTACCGCGCGCCGAGGCCGACGCCCAGCTCCTCGGCGACGAGGATCAGCTCACCCATGCCGCCCAGCGGCCCGGGTCCCGAGCAGGCGATGGCGGTGGCCCTGCCCCCACTGCGGTCGTCCCCCGCGAACGCCGCCCCGGTGAACAGCCAGCCGACCGGCAGCGGCCACGGCATCCACACCGGTACCCGGGCGCGGTGCACGACCACGCCGAGGGCCTCGACGCTGGGCGGGATCACGGGCTGCAGCGGATGCACCGTGCCGTGCACATCGCACTGCCAGGAATCGGCAAAGAGGCCGGGAGCCCTGACCCGGCCACCACACTTCGGGCAACTGGGTTCGCCCCTCATAGGGCCCAACGGTCCTCCCCGTCCTTGCCCGCGTCAAGGACGATCACCCGTCCGGCGCGGGCCGGCCACGCCAAAAACTACGTGCATCTTGCATTTATTAGCTCACCTAACTTATTGTGTGTATAAGCCAACGATCCAGTCGGCACACAGTGAGGGAGCGGGCATGATCAACAGCACCGAAGGCCCCGCGGAGGGCGACACGTTCGACGCCGGCGCGGGTGGCCTCCTGCGCCAGCCGAGGGCCGTCTGGGCGACCGCCGGCGCGTCCGTCGTCGCCTTCATGGGCATCGGACTCGTCGACCCGATCCTGCCCTCCATCGCCCAGGGACTGGACGCCACCGCCGGTCAGGTGTCCCTGCTCTTCACCTCGTACTTCCTGATCACCGCGTTCGCGATGCTGCTGACCGGCTTCGTCTCCAGCCGGATCGGCGGCCGGCGGACCCTACTGCTCGGCCTCGCCCTCGTCGTGGTCTTCGCCGGCCTCGCCGGCACCTCGGGGTCCGTCGGCGAGCTCGTCGGCTTCCGGGCCGGCTGGGGACTCGGCAACGCGCTCTTCGTCTCCACCGCCCTCGCCGTCATCGTCGGCGCCGCGGCCGGCGGCAGCGCGGCGGCGATCCTGCTGTACGAGTCCGCGCTCGGCCTCGGCATGGCCTGCGGACCGCTGCTGGGCGCCCTGCTCGGCAACGCGAGCTGGCGCTACCCGTTCTTCGGCACCGCGTTCCTGATGGCGGTCGGCTTCCTGTGCATCACGGCGTTCCTGAAGGAGCAGCCGAAGCCCGCGCGCACGACCTCACTGCTCGACCCGCTGCGCGCCCTCGGCCACCGCGGCCTCGCCTCCGTGGCGGCCTCCGCGTTCTTCTACAACTACACCTTCTTCACCGTGCTGGCCTTCACCCCGTTCGTGCTGAACATGACGCCGTACCGGTCCGGCGCGGTGTTCTTCTGCTGGGGCCTGCTGCTCGCGGTCTTCTCGGTGATCGTGGCGCCGCGGATGCAGGCGCGGTTCGGCTCGCTGAAGGTGCTGGGCGGCTCTCTGGTGCTGCTCGCCGCCGACGTGCTCGTCCTCGGGTACGGCGACCACACCACCGCGATCGTCTGCACGGTCCTGTCCGGCGCCTTCATCGGCGTGAACAACACCGTCTACACGGAACTGGCCCTCGGGGTCTCCGACGCCCCGCGTCCGGTGGCGAGCGCCGGCTACAACTTCGTGCGCTGGTTCGCGGCCGCCGCGGCGCCCTACTTCGCCCCGAAGATCGAGGAGTGGAGCGACGCCCGCGTCCCGTTCGTCGTCTCCGCGGTGACCGCGCTGCTGGGCGCGGCGGTGGTCCTCGTACGGCGTGCGGCGCTCACCGAGAAGGCCGAGGAGCTGGAGCCGGTGCACGCCACCGAGGACGGTGTCGCGGTCTTCGCCGACTGAGCCGCCGAGGGGGAGCAACCAGGCTCCCGGGGGCGGGACTTGACGCCCCGCCACATCAGAGCCGCCGGCCCGGTCAGTCCAGGGCGACGGACTTGCGCAGCGGATCGCGCAGGTCCGTCTTGCCGTTCAGCCAGCGTTCCTGGAGCGCGCCCGCGCCGTGGACGCGCTTCCAGGCGGCCTCGTTGGGCGTCATGGGGAGCAGCGGCAGGAAACGTACGGGATCGGCGGGGGCGTCCAGCTCCAGGTCCTCCACCAGACCGCCGGACTCGGCGACCAGGACGGAGGTGAACGGCGCGCCGGGCCACAGGGGTTCACCCACGTCGAGCGAGGCGCCGGGCGCCACGACCAGGCCCTCGACCTGGGGGGAGGCGGCGAGCACGGCCAGCGGGCGGAGCACCTTGTCGGTGTCGGCCCCGGCCGGACGGACCGAGAGGACCAGCTCGGCGCGCGGGCCCTTCACCGGGTCGGCGAGCACGGCGGTGGGGTCCGCCATCGGCTGGGCGGACATGCCGAGCGTGGCGTAGCGCACGATGTCGCCCTCGGTGAAGCGCAGCACCTCGATGCGGTCGGTGCCGAGGAAGGTGACCGCGGCCCGCGCGTCGGGTTCGCCCAGCGCGGAGCGCAAACGGGCCTCGACCAGAGGAAGAACATCAGCCATGAACCGAGCATAGGCCGCGTCAATTCCGCCTGCTCGCACCGGACCCCGGTCAACATCGCGCAAAGCGGGGCCTTGACGTATCGGTGCGCTGATACTCTTGGCCGCTGGTCGGAGCAGTGCATGACTGAGGGCCCCCAGGCCCTCATGGCACTGCGGGAGTTGCTCCCGTGCTCCGGCGCACTGAAACTGATCTGACTCCCCTTCGGAGGGAGCCGGACTCCCCCACGGGGGATGGACCGTCCCTCACGGGGGACCGACCGGAGGAGGTGGGGCTGCAATGGACCGAAGTCGATCGTGCAGTACCACCCGCTCTTCCTGTCGCTGAGTACGTAGCTGGTCCGCTGGGTTCTTCGGCCCCGCCGGCTGCCGCCTCCCGCAATCGTGTGCGCACGTGTCAGCGTTGCCCTGCGCACCACGGAAGAGCGCTTCGTTTCCGCCTGATCTGTCCGATCTGAACCCCTGATCTGTCCGATCTGAATCAGTAGCGAAGCTGCCACCGCGACGGTGCGGTGCTCCCCGCTTTGTGGACGTGCCAAACATCCGCAGTCAGGACGTCCCCATTCCGGGTAGTTCCAACCGTCGCCGGCCGCCTCCGCCAGCGAGAAGGAGCCTGCCATGTCGATGATCCGTGACCTGCGCGCCGCGGTCCGCCCCCGTCCCACGCTGCGCAAGGACAGTGGCTCGTACGACACCACCCGCGACCCGGCCACCCCGTCGGCCGTGGTCGACTGCGCCGTCTACCGCGACGGCGCCCGCGTCGATACGCGCACACCCCTCACGCCGCAGGAGGCCATGCGCCAGGTGCGGCGGGACGGCGGCTTCGTGTGGATCGGTCTGCACGAGCCCACCGAGGACGAATTCGCCGGTATCGCCCGCGAGTTCGGGCTGCACCCGCTGGCCGTGGAGGACGCGGTCCAGGCCCACCAGCGGCCCAAGCTGGAGCGTTACGACGACTCCCTGTTCACCGTCTTCAAGACCATCCACTACGTCGAGCACGACCGGCTGACGGCGACCAGCGAGATCGTCGAGACCGGCGAGGTCATGTGCTTCACCGGCGGGGACTTCTTCATCACCGTCCGGCACGGCGGGCAGGGCTCGCTGCGCGCGCTGCGGCACCGCCTCCAGGACGACCCCGAGCTGCTGGCCAAGGGACCCTCGGCCGTGCTGCACGCGATCGCCGACCATGTGGTCGACGGCTACATCGCGGTCGCGGACGCCGTGCAGGACGACATCGAGGAGGTCGAGACCGAGGTCTTCTCGCCGGGCCGCAAGGGCACCCCGCGCGGCACGGACGCCGGGCAGATCTACCAGCTCAAGCGCGAGGTGCTGGAGTTCAAGCGGGCGGTGTCGCCGCTGCTGCGCCCCATGCAGCTCCTGAGCGAGCGCCCGATGCGGCTGATCGACCCCGACATCCAGAAGTACTTCCGTGATGTCGCCGACCACCTCGCGCGGGTGCAGGAGCAGGTCCTCGGCTTCGACGAACTGCTCAACTCGATCCTCCAGGCGAACCTCGCCCAGGCCTCCGTGGCGCAGAACGAGGACATGCGCAAGATCACCTCGTGGGCCGCGATCGTCGCCGTACCGACCATGGTCTGCGGTGTGTACGGCATGAACTTCGAGTACATGCCCGAGCTGCACGCCCGGTACGGCTATCCGGTGGTCATGGGCATCACGGTCGGCCTCTGTCTGTCCATCCACCGCATCCTGAAGCGCAACGGCTGGCTCTAGCGCGGGCTGGATAGTCTGAGCCCCATGACGCAAGAGCTGCTCGACCAGGCCCTCGTCGAGGAGGCCACGAAGAAGTCCGGGCTGATCTGGGTACGGGGCGCGGGCGCCCCCTCGCAGGCCGGTCCGGGCGACGAGGGGCCCACCCGCGCCCTGTGGCACGTGTGGCACGACGGCGCGGCCTGCCTGGTCGGCGACGGACCCGGCGAGCAGCCGCTGCCGGGGCTGGCCGACCGGGGACAGGCGGTCGTCACCGTACGCAGCAAGGACAAGGGCGGGCGGCTCGTCACCTGGTCCGCCACGGTCGTGGAACTCGCCGCGGGCACCCCGGAGTGGGAGGCGGCCGTCGGAGAGCTCAAGGGCAAGCGGCTCAACGCCCCGGACGGCGAGGCCATGCCGGAGCGCTGGGCGCGCGAATGCCGGGTGCTGCGCCTCGAACCGACGGGCGCGACCGCCGACCTGCCCGAAGGGTCGCTCGCCGAGCCCCCGCTGCCCACACCGGTGACGACCCGCCGGCCGGTTCCGGCGGCGCTGCCCCGCCTTCTGCTCAAGCGACGCAAGCGCGGCTAGCGGTCACGGCCCGCCGCCCGGGTCACCGGACCCGGGCCGGGCGGGAATGCCCGGCCCGCGGACCGTGGAGGGGGTGACCCCGCCGGGCACGCGGGCCGGGGCGGGCCGGGTCACGACGAGGGGAGCTGCTGCCCGTAGTCGACCGTGTCCTTCTTAGGCGGTTCCGCGAGCGGGAAGTCCTTGCCCCAGTCGGTCAGCCGCAGGGTGCCGGCGTTGCCCGCGCGCCCCAGCAGGACCGGGTACGGCGTGCCCTCCAGGGAGACGTCCAGGGTGCCGCCCGCGCCCTTGTCGCCGGAGATGCGGATCGTACGGACACCGTCCTGCTCGTGGTGGCCGTCCTTGGCGAGGGCGCCGTGCAGGCCGAGCAGCCCGTCGAGCAGCACGTCCTTGTCGGTGAAGCCGCTGAAGCGCTTGTACACGGGATCGCCGGTCGGCACCTTCACGTACATGCCCTCCAGCTTGTCCGCCGCCGCGGTGTCCGCCGGCTTGCCGTCGCCGTCCTCGTGGGCCCAGAACTCGGCGTCCGCCTTGAGGAAGAGGTGCTTGCCGACCCGCAGCAGCCGGAAGCCGGCGCCCTTGGAGGTGACCGAACCGCTGCCGCCGTCGGACTTGAGGCGCATGTCGAGGGTGTACGTGGTGCCGCCCGAGACGACCGTCCCGGAGAGCCGCACGGTCGACGCCTTCCCGGCCGCCGACTTCGCCTTCGCCTGGATGACGGCGGCGGACAGCTTGCCGACCCCGTTCGTGCCCGCGTCCGGGTCCTCGCTGCCGCACCCCGTCAGCCCCGTCGCCGTCACGGCCAGTGCGCACATCGCGGCCACCGTCAGGGCTCTGCTGGAACGGCCCTGGGGAATTGCGGTCACAGGTGGGGCTGCCTCTCGTGCGCGGTCCTCAAACGGCGTACGGCAGCGTACCGGTGCGGCGCGCGCCCGGCGGAGGCAGTCCGTCCGGACCGCCCACCAGGGCGTACCCGACCGGGACGGGCTAGCCTGAAGCCCACCCGAGCGGACAGACCGGCACAGAACGCATCGAAGCGAAGGAGGCCCGGGCATGGCCGCAGCCGCCCCCCGGATCTTCGTCTCGCACCTGTCCGGCGTCGCCGTCTTCGACCCGAACGGCGACCAGGTGGGCCGTGTGCGGGACCTCGTCGCCATGCTGCGCGTCGGACGGCGGCCGCCGCGGATGCTCGGCCTGGTCGTCGAACTGTCCACGCGCCGCCGCATCTTCCTGCCCATGACCCGGGTGACCGGCATCGAGTCCGGCCAGGTGATCACGACCGGCGTCCTGAACGTGCGCCGCTTCGAGCAGCGGCCCACCGAACGGCTCGTCTTCGGCGAACTGCTCGACCGGCTCGTGACCCTCGTCGAGACGGGTGAGGAGGTGACCGTCCTGGACGTGTCGATCCAGCAGCTGCCGGCCCGCAGGGAGTGGGAGATCGGCCGCGTCTTCGTGCGCAAGGGGCGCGCGGGCGCCTTCCGGCGCGCCAAGGGCGAGACGATGACGGTCGACTGGTCCTCCGTCACCGGCTTCTCGCTGGAGGAGCACGGCCAGGGCGCGGAGAGCCTGCTCGCCACCTTCGAGCAGCTCCGGCCCGCCGACCTCGCGAACGTGCTGCACCACCTGTCGCCCAAGCGGCGCGGCGAGGTGGCCGCCGCGCTCGACGACGACCGCCTCGCCGACGTCCTGGAGGAGCTGCCCGAGGACGACCAGATCGAGATCCTCGGCAAACTCAAGGAGGAGCGCGCGGCGGACGTCCTGGAGGCGATGGACCCCGACGACGCGGCGGACCTGCTGGCCGAGCTGCCCACCGAGGACGTGGAGCGGCTGCTGACGCTGATGCGGCCCGGCGAGGCGGCCGACGTCCGGCGGCTGATGGCGTATGCGGAACGGACGGCGGGCGGGCTCATGACCACCGAGCCGATCGTGCTGCGGCCCGACGCGACCGTCGCCGACGCTCTCGCCCGGGTGCGCAACCCCGACCTCTCCCCCGCGCTCGCCGCCCAGGTGTACGTGTGCCGCCCGCCGGACGAGACGCCGACGGGCAAGTACCTGGGAGCCGTGCACTTCCAGCGGCTGCTGCGCGATCCGCCGCCCACCCTGGTCGGCTCGCTCGTCGACGACGACCTCCAGCCGCTGGCCCCGGAGGACGAGCTGCCGGTGGTCGCGGGGTTCTTCGCCACGTACGACATGGTCGCGGCCCCCGTCGTCGACGAGAGCGGCTCGCTGCTCGGGGCGGTGACCGTGGACGACGTACTGGACCACATGCTGCCCGAGGACTGGCGGGAGACCGAGTTCCACCTCGACGAGGGTGTGCACGAGAGCATGCACGCGGAGCGCGACGACGAGCGCGAGGGACTCGGGCCCGACAGGACCGACGGAGACGACGGGGACGACGGGAACCCCCGCGAGGACGTCCCCGACGAGGGCCGCGGCCCCGCGGACGGCCGCCGGGACCCGGAGGGCCCGCGGGACGGAGAGGGACGCCATGGCGCCCGACCGTGAGACCCGTGAGCGGGCCGCCACGGGGGCGACGGCGGCCACCCGCCCGCGCACCCGCCTCGACCAGCCGAAGCCGCCGCGGCTGCGGCTGCTGCCCGAGTGGGACCCCGAGGCCTTCGGGCGGCTCTCGGAGCGCATCGCCCGCTTCCTGGGCACCGGACGGTTCATCGTCTGGATGACGGTCGTCATCATCGTGTGGGTCGTCTGGAACATCTTCGCGCCGGGCGACCTGCGCTTCGACAACTACCCGTTCATCTTCCTGACCCTGATGCTGTCGCTCCAGGCCTCCTACGCCGCTCCGCTGATCCTGCTCGCGCAGAACCGGCAGGACGACCGCGACCGGGTCAACCTCGAACAGGACCGCAAGCAGAACGAGCGGTCCATCGCCGACACCGAGTACCTCACCCGCGAGATCGCCGCGCTGCGGATGGGCCTCGGCGAGGTCGCCACCCGCGACTGGATCCGCAACGAGCTCCAGGACCTGGTCAAGGAGCTGGAGGAGCGTCATCCCGACGGCCACGGGGACGAGCGGGTCGTATTCCCGGCGGATCGGTCGCAGGGACGTGACGTAGACGACCGGTGACAGGGCTTTCCGGGGCACATGGGTCGCGCCGTACCATCGTCCTTATGGCTACGGAAGACGCGGTGCGCGAAGCACTGGCGACGGTGAACGACCCCGAGATCAACCGACCCATCACCGAACTGGGGATGGTCAAATCGGTGGAGATCGGTGCGGATGGCGTGGTCGCGGTCGCCGTGTACCTGACGGTCTCCGGCTGCCCCATGCGCGACACGATCACCCAGCGGGTGACGGAGGCGGTCTCGCGGGTCGAGGGTGTCACGCGGGTCGACGTCGAACTCGACGTGATGAGCGACGAACAGCGCCGCGAGCTGGCGACGGCTCTGAAGGGCGGCACCGCCGAACGCGAGGTGCCCTTCGCCAAGCCCGGCTCGCTCACCCGCGTCTACGCGGTCGCGTCCGGCAAGGGCGGCGTCGGCAAGTCCTCGGTCACCGTGAACCTGGCGGCCGCGATGGCCGCCGACGGTCTCAAGGTCGGTGTCGTGGACGCCGACATCTACGGCCACTCGGTGCCGCGCATGCTCGGCGCGGAGGGCCGGCCCACCCAGGTCGAGAACATGATCATGCCGCCGTCCGCGAACGGCGTGAAGGTCATCTCCATCGGCATGTTCACCCCGGGCAACGCCCCGGTGGTCTGGCGCGGCCCGATGCTCCACCGCGCCCTCCAGCAGTTCCTGGCGGACGTGTACTGGGGCGACCTGGACGTCCTGCTCCTGGACCTCCCGCCGGGCACCGGCGACATCGCGATCTCCGTCGCCCAGCTCGTCCCGAACGCCGAGATCCTGGTCGTCACCACCCCGCAGATGGCGGCGGCCGAGGTGGCGGAGCGGGCCGGGTCCATCGCCGTGCAGACCCACCAGAAGATCGTGGGCGTCGTCGAGAACATGTCCGGGCTGCCCTGTCCGCACTGCGACGAGATGGTCGACGTGTTCGGCACCGGTGGCGGCCAGACGGTCGCCGACGGCCTGACCCGCACCACCGGGGCGACCGTCCCGGTCCTCGGCTCCATCCCGATCGACGTCCGTCTGCGCGAGGGCGGCGACGAGGGCAAGCCGGTCGTCCTGACCGACCCCGACTCCCCCGCCGGCTCGGCCCTGCGCGCCATCGCGGGCAAGCTGGGCGGCCGTCAGCGCGGTCTGTCGGGCATGTCGCTGGGCATCACCCCGCGCAACAAGTTCTAGACCCGGACGCGTTCCGGGACCAGGAGCCTCCCCCGGGAGGCTCCTGCGCCGTCCGTACGAAGGAGGGGCGCCGTCCATGCGGACGGCGCCCCTCCTTCGTAGCGGCTGCCAGGGCCCCTCGCGGCGCCCGTGGGAGCCGCGCGGGCGTTCTCCGCGATCCCGGGCCCCGTGGCGGCCGTCAGGGCCTCAACGGTCGTACGCCGCGATGTCCTTGATCATCGCGAAGCCGAGCCCGTACGCGCTCATCCCCCGCCCGTACGCGCCCACGTGGACGCCTTCCTGGGTGGAACCCGCGAGGACCCAGCCGAACTCGGACTCGCGGTAGTGGAAGGGCGTGGGAACGCCGTCCACGGGCAGCGACAGGGTCGACCAGTCCGAGCCGTCCAGGTCGTCGGCCAGCACCCACGCCGTCTCGGTCTGCTGGTCCAGCCAGTCGTCGCGCAGGGAGTGGTCCATCTGGCCGGGCCAGGTGAAGGACAGCAGCCCCACTCCGGCCAGCCACGCCGCCGAGGACACCGAGGTGGCCTCCAGCAGTCCCGTGCCGTCCGCGCTGCGCCGTACGGGGCTGGCGGCGACGGTGACCACCACCGCGAACCGTTCCTTGTCCTCGCCCGGCTCGGGGCGCACCGAGGGCTCGTCCCCGTGTCCGACGGAACCGTGCTCGACCGCGCCGTCCGCGGAGGTGCCCACCTGCATCAGCCAGCGCGGCCCCGTGAAGGCCTCGTCGAGGCCGTACCAGGGAAAGGGCGCCAGCAGGTAGCCGTCGACCGTACGCCGGGCGGAGGGGACCTGCTGGCCGCCCTCCGCGGCCGGCGCCTGCGCGCCTACCCGACTTGTCGTCTCCATCTGCCGGACGCCTCCTCGCTCTCGTCGGACCGGGCGGCCCACCCCCCTCGGGCGACCTTGTCGGTCCGCACAACAACTGGGCAGCATAGCCACCCCACTCGGAGAGGCGTTGAAAGCGCCCGGCGCGTAAGGCGCGCGAACGGCGTATTCGGACCGCGCCGGGCCCGTCCACGGCCTGCGGAGAACGGCGGTCCGGGGCCGTGACCGGCCGTCCACGGCCGGGGATCGCGGCGCGGGAAGGGTCACGGCCGCCCGGCGGCGGGCGCCCCCGTACGAGGAGCCGCTCCGCGGTACTCCGTACGGATCAGACGGCGCCGTACCGGGATCGGACGGCGCCGTACCGGGGCTCCGGCGGTGCCGTCGAGGGAATCAGGTGGCGTCGGCGTCGTACGGCGGGCGCTCGTCGCCGTCGAGCTTCTCGCGCTTCTTCGTCATGTCGACGGAGCCGCCGGCCGCGGTGGAGTCGGACTCACGGCTGTGCACCGCGTCCGTGACCTCGGCCATCTCCTTCTTCAGGTCGAAGCCGTTGCGGATCTCCTTGAGCCCCAGCTCGTCGTTGTCGAGCTGCTTGCGTATGAACGTCTTGGGGTTGAGATCCTCGAACTCGAAGTCCTTGAACTCCGGGCCGAGTTCGTCACGGATGTCCGCCTTGGCGCTCTCCGAGAACTCCCGGATCTTGCGGATCGTGCGCGAGACGTCCTGAATCAGCTTCGGGAGCTTGTCGGGACCGAAGACGAGCACGGCCAGGACGACCAGCGTCACCAGCTCGAGCGGTCCTACGTCATTGAACACCTGATAGCTCCTCGCGATGCCCTCGGTCCTCGGCCCTCGGGAGACTTTCCGCGGTCCGGACCGCGTCCAACCGTACCCGTCGATCCCGTCCGTCCGGAACTGTCCAGGGCCTCCCGGCTTCGGGTGGAGCGCGGGTTTTCCCTGATGTTTGCCGTCCGGAGCTGCGACGACGTGTTCGGGTGTGAGGTTCGTGTCACTCGCTGCCCGTACGTCCGCGCCCCTCAGCCGCCGTCCGCGGAACCGAGGACCAGCGTGATCGTCCGGTCCGAGCCGCCCCGTCTGACGGTCAGCCTGAGGCGGTCGCCGGGCCGGTGGGCCCGGGTCTTCACGATGAGTTCCTCACCGGAGTGCACCCGCGTGCCGTCGACCTCGGTGATGACGTCGCCCGCCCTGATGCCCGCCTTGTCCCCGGGCCCGCCGGCCGTGACGGGCGCACCGCCCCCGGCCGCCCTGGTGCCGACCCGTGCTCCGTCGCCCGCGTAGTTCATGTCGAGCGTGACACCGATCACAGGGTGGGTGGCCCTGCCGGTGTTGATGAGCTCTTCGGCGACGCGCTTGGCCTGGTTGACGGGGATGGCGAAGCCGAGCCCTATGGAACCGGCCTGACCGGTCTCCAGCTCGGAGCCGCTGTCGGCGGAACGGATGGCGCTGTTGATGCCGATGACGCGGGCCCGGGAGTCCAGCAGCGGCCCGCCCGAGTTGCCGGGGTTGATCGGCGCGTCCGTCTGAAGGGCGTCCACGTACGAGACGTCGCTGCCGTCGCCCTTCTCTCCGCCCGCCGTGATGGGCCGGTCCTTGGCGCTGATGATCCCGGACGTGACCGTGTTGGCGAGGTCGAAGGGCGCGCCGATGGCGACGACGGGGTCGCCGACCTGGACGCTGTCGGAGTTGCCCAGCGCGATCGGGGCCAGTCCGCGGACCCCGGAGACCTTGACCACGGCGAGGTCGTAGCCGCTGTCGTGTCCGACGACCCGGGCCTTCGCGGTCTCGCCGCCGCTGAACGTCACGGTGATCGTGCCGCTGCCGCCGGCGGGATCGATCACGTGGTTGTTGGTGAGGATGTGCCCCTCGCCGTCGAGCACGAAGCCGGTGCCGGTGCCGTCCTCCTCGCTCCCGTGCACGTGCAGGGTGACGACGCTGGGCAGCGCGTGCGCGGCGATCCCGGCGACGCTGTCCGGGGCGCGCCCCGGGGCCTCCTTGGCGGCCTGCGGCAGCTCGACGTCCGTCAGTCCCCCGTTCCGCTCCAGATAGGCCCCCACGACGCCGCCGACGGTCCCGGACACCAGCGCGAGCACGACGGCGGCGACCACCAGGGACTTCCGCGCCCTCCTGCGCCGCTCGGCCACGGTGGGAACGGCGGCGCCGGTCTGCTGGAAGGGTTTGACCGGCTGAAGCCGGCCGTCCTGCTGCGGGGATCCGGGCTCGGCGGCCCAAGGGTCGTAGTTCCGCCAGGGATCGGGGGCGACGGACTCGACCGGCTCGGCCGGCTCGACGGGCGCGTCGGACCCGACCGGCGCGGGAGAGGCCGCGGGTCCGGCGGGGTGCTGGACCGGCGGGGCGGGCGCCCAGGGGCCGGGACGGCCGTAGGGCGGCGTGCCGTAGGGGTCGGGTGCGTGCAGGGGCTCGGCGCGCCGCGAAACGGGCCGCTGAAGCTCGAAGTCCCCGCCGCCGTCGCGGTCACCGTCACGGTCGCGGGAACCGCCGATGCCGCCACCACTGTCACGGACACCGTCGACGTCACCACGACCACCGGTGTCGCCACCACGACCTCCGGTACCCGTTCCGACAGCGGCGGGGTCGGGGTCGGTGGTGCCGGCGGCGGGGTCAGCGGCAGCGACGGTCCTGCCCTCGTCGGCGGTGCCGGGGGCCGTGGCGCGGTCGGTGGCGCCGTCCTGCCCGCCGCCGTCCTCGGCCTGGGCGGCGGCGGGGTCGGTGTCGGTGTCGGTGTCGGTGTCGGTGTCGGTGTCGGTGTCGGTGTCGGTGTCGGTGTCGGCGACGGTCCTGCCCTCGTCGGTGGTGTCGGCGTCCGAAGCGCGGCCGGTGTAGCCGTCCTGCCCACCGCCGTCCTCGGCCCGGGCCGGGGCGGCGGCGGGGTCGGTGTCAGTGTCGGCGACGGTCCTGCCCTCGTCGGTGGTGCCGGTGTCCGTGGCGCGGTCGGTGTCGCCGTCCTGCCCGCCGCCGTCCTCGGCCCGGGCCTGAGCGGCGGCCATGGGGGCCGGCTCGGGGCTGGTCCGGGCAGCGGCTCGGGACGCGAGGGCCGAGACGGAGGGAGGACCCGCTTGCTCCGGGACGGCGGCGCGGGCCGGTCGTGCCAGTTCGTAGTCGCCGCCGGTGTCCCGCTCGCGGACCCCCGCCGGGTGCGGCTCGGACCCGGTCGGCTCGCCGCCGGGGCCGCCGTCACGGGTGTCACCCGGGTGCTCCGCGTCGCCCGCGGTGGGCCGGAGCGCGGCGGGCCCGGTCGCATCCGGGTCCGTGAGATGAGCCGGTGCGGTGTCCGTCCCCGCGGTCCCGGGCCGGGGCCGGCCCCACCACTTCGCCTTCGTGGGCCTGCCGTCGCTCATGCTCTCCCCACACCCGGCCCGCGGCACAACGCGCCGAAGGCCACCACGGACTTGTCGCCTCCGCGTCCGTGATCCCTCCCGCGGACGCGGCCCACCCCGGATTCAACCAGGTTCCCGGGCCGACGCGCAGAGGGCGGTGTCAGTGGGCGTTACGGGGGATGGAGGACGGGGACGAAGTGGGGGACGGTGTCGCGGCGGGAGCGGCGAGCAGACCCGGAGCGGGGGTCGGCGCGAGGGGCTGGACGTCGGCGAGCGGACGTATGAGCGGGGACATCGCGGCGGCACTGGCGACCGCCGGTGTCATCAGCGTGTGCACGGCGTCCTGGCCGCGGCCCGCCGGGGCGGGAACTCCGGGCAGCAGCGGGGCGGACACCGCGGTCGGCGCCACCGGACCCTTGCCGAGGGACCGCTCGCCCTGGGCGAGCAGCGGTCCGGTGGACCGGCGGCGCTGCGACTCGGGAGTCGAGGCCGCCCCCGTGCCCTGGGTCCGGGACGGCGTCACGTTGCTTCCGGCGCCGGCGCCCCCGCGCGCGTCCGTGTCCCCGGGCATGCCGGTGGTCACCCCGCCGAGCGCGACGGCCGCGAGCGACACCGCGCCCGCCGCGACGAAGGCGAACCGCAGCCCGCGCGAGGCGGACCGGTCGGCCTCGTGGCGGCTGACGTCGTGGATACGGAAGCCGCGCCCCGGGGCGGGCGGCAGGACGTCGGCGTGCGGTCCGGCCGACATGTATCCGAAGGTCTCGCCCCGCATGCCGAAGACGCCGGGCAGTCCGGAGCCCGCGGAGCCGCCGGGCAGTCCGCCGGCGAAGCTGCCTCCGTTCAGCCGCGGGCTGTCGGAGTCGCCTCCCCCGGGGAGTCCCTGGAGGCGGGCGAGGAAGCTTTCGGAGGGCGGCGGCGGCGCCATTTCCGCGAAGACGTTCTTCAGTCGGCGCTGGGCGTCGGCCTCGGCCTTGCACTTGGCGCAGGTGGCGAGGTGGGCCAGGACGCGGTCGCGCGACTCATGACCGAGCTCTCCGTCCACCAGGGCGGAGAGTCGGTCCCCGAGGTGCTGCTCGGCAGGGGTGGGACGGGTTCCACTCACGCGGTCGCGCCCCCTCCCCCCAGCACGGGCACTCGGGCCGCGAACGAGCGACGCTCGGCGCGGGCCTCGGGAGACCGGTGTGCCAGGGCCTTGCGGAGCTGGGAGCGGCCGCGGTGGATCCGGGAACGGACCGTGCCGAGCTTGACGCCCAGCGTGGCGGCGATCTCCTCGTAGGACAGTCCCTCGATGTCGCAGAGGACGACGGCGGCGCGGAACTCGGGCGCGAGCGTGTCCAGCGCCTGCTGGACGTCGGCGTCGAAGTGCGCGTCGTTGAAGACCTGCTGCGGGGAGGGCTCACGGCTGGGCAGGCGCTCGGCCGCGTCGTCGCCGAGGGCGTCGAAGCGGATGCGCTGCTTGCGCCGCACCATGTCGAGGAAGAGGTTCGTGGTGATGCGGTGGAGCCAGCCCTCGAAGGTGCCGGGCGTGTAGGTCGACAGCGAGCGGAAGACGCGGACGAAGACCTCCTGGGTGAGGTCCTCGGCGTCGTGCTGGTTGCCCGTGAGGCGGTAGGCGAGACGGTAGACGCGACCGCTGTGGGTGCTGACGATCTCCTCCCAGGTGGGCGGAGTCCACGCCTGCGCCTCCGCGTCGGTGGTGAACGTCGCGGTCTGCGCGGGGGCAGCAACGGGGAGCTGGTCAGCGTTGTCGGTCACAGATTTCGGCTCACCGGTCGATCTGAGCAGGCGCCGCAGCATTCCTCCCCGATCCACAGGCGCAGCCGCACCTCCCCTGTCGGCTCTGGTGGTGTCCAGTGGAGCCCCTACCATAGCCACCTCGCCCGTTAGCTCCGGATAAGCGGTTTTACGGGAATTTGATACGGGCTCATAAGGGTGCGCCGGTGTCCGACCGCGCCCTCGCTCCGTGTACCGACTCATCGACTTCCCCCCGCTCGGTTCTCCCACCCCTCTAAACGCCCGGTCCCATCCGCAGGTTCCCAGCACCAACGGATACAGTCACGCCCAGGCAACCACGGGGACAGGAGAGGGTCATTACCGGCAACCGGCAGACGAGCTGGGCGGCGTTCGCCGACGCTTTTGTCGCCGAGGACGAGACGCTGCGCTGGGCCCGGGACCGGGCTCACGAGGCGGGCCTGCGCTCGGTGACACCCGGCACGGGCGCCGCGCTGCGCATGCTCGCCGCCACCGTGGACGCGAAGGCGGTCGCCGAGATCGGTACCGGTACCGGCGTCTCCGGAATTCATCTTCTGCACGGCATGCGGCCGGACGGGGTACTGACCACGGTGGATCCGGAGCCGGAGCGCCAGCAGTTCGCCCGCCAGGCGTTCCGCGCCGCCGGGTTCGCCAGCAACCGGGCGCGCTTCATCCCGGGCCGCGCGCTGGACGTCCTGCCCCGTCTCGCGGACGCCGGGTACGACCTCGTGTTCTGCGACGGCGACCGGCTGGAGTCCCTGGACTACCTCGCTGAATCGTTGCGCCTGCTGCGCCCGGGCGGGCTCGTCGCCTTCGAGGGCGTCTTCGCGGACGGCCGCACGGTGGACTCGGGGCCGCAGCCGGCCGAGGTGAGCCGGCTGCGCGAGCTGCTGCGCGCGGTGCGCGAGAGCCAGGAGCTGGTGCCCTCGCTGCTGCCGGTGGGCGACGGCCTGCTGTGCGCGGTCAAGCGCTGACCTGCCCGTTCGTGCGGTCCGACGTCACGCGGCGGTCCCGTACGGCCGTCGAAAAACGGCTTCCCCGGCACCATGTGCGGTACCGGGGAAGCCGAAAGAGGTAAGGGTCGCGTTCCGCGTCAGCCGACGACCTTCTTGAGGGCGTCGCCGAGCGCGTCGGCCTCGTCAGGGGTCAGCTCGACGACGAGCCGACCGCCGCCTTCGAGCGGAACGCGCATGACGATGCCCCGCCCCTCCTTGGTCACCTCGAGCGGGCCATCGCCCGTCCGCGGCTTCATGGCCGCCATGCTCGTTCCCCTTCCTGAAACCAGCTCATCGTCGCCGACGGCCCCCTCGGAGGGCACGCACGTCCCCTCATAGGACACACGTCACCGGCATCGAACACATTGCTTCCAGGCCATTATCTCGCATCTCAGGACCCGATGACCAACATCAGTCGGCATCGCTTGCGCAACGCGCTTGAGCAAAACCACTCAATTCGGCGATGTGGCTGCGATACTGCTCCGCCGCATCGGCCTTCGCGGCGCGGAATTCTTTGATGCAGGTCACATGTATGCCCCGCGCCACCGCCGGTGATCTCCGCCATGCTGTCATCGGACACAGGACGTACCGGCCGGTACGACGAGCCGCGACCCCCGGAAGGGACCCACCATGGCCGACACCGTGCTCTACGAGGTGAGCGACGGACTCGCGACGATCACACTGAACCGCCCCGAGGCGATGAACGCGATGAACGTCGAGACCAAGGTCGCCCTCCGGGACGCGGCGCAGGCCGCGGCCGCGGACGACGCCGTACGGGCCATCCTGCTGACCGCGGCCGGTGACCGGGCGTTCTGCGTCGGGCAGGACCTCAAGGAGCACATCGGGCTGCTGGCCGCCGACCGGGAGTCGGGTTCGGGCGGGACGATGAGCACCGTCCGCGAGCACTACAACCCCATCGTGCGGGCGCTGGTCGGTGCCGCGAAGCCCGTGGTGGCCGGGGTCAACGGTGTCGCGGCCGGAGCCGGATTCGGTTTCGCGCTCGCCGCGGACTACCGCGTCGTCGCCGACACGGCCGCCTTCAACACCTCCTTCGCCGGTGTCGCGCTGACCGCCGACTCCGGGATCTCCTGGACGCTGCCGCGGGTGATCGGCCCGAGCCGTGCCGCCGATCTGCTGCTCTTCCCGCGCAGCATCAGCGCCCAGGAGGCGTACGACCTGGGCATCGCGAACCGGCTGGTTCCGGCCGGCGAGGTGCGGGCCGAGGCGGAGAAGGTGGCGCGGGCCCTGGCCGCCGGGCCGACCCTGGCGTACGCCGCCCTGAAGGAGTCCGTCGCCTTCGGGCTCACCCACTCGCTGGAGGAGACCTTGGAGAAGGAGGACGAGCTCCAGGGGCGGGCCGGTGCCTCCGAGGACCACACCATCGCGGTCCAGGCGTTCGTGAACAAGGAGAAGCCCAAGTACCTGGGGCGTTGACCCGGCGCTGCCCCTCCTGGGGTCCGCCGTGGACCGCGTGGTCCGCGGCGGACGCCTCCGTGCCCGTGCGGGCGTCCCGGTCAGCCGGCGTCGCGCGCGGCGCAGTCGGCCAGGTGGTCGTTCACCAGGCCGCACGCCTGCATCAGGGCGTAGGCCGTCGTCGGGCCCACGAAGCGGATGCCGCGCTTCTTGAGCGCCTTGGACAGGGCGGTCGACTCGTCGGTGACCGCCGGTACGTCGGCGAGCTTCTCGGGAGCCGGCCGCGTGGCACGATCGGGGGCGAAGGACCAGACGAGTTCGTCCAGCTCGCCCGGGGCCCAGCCCGCCAGCACGCGCGCGTTGGCGACGGTCGCCCTGATCTTGGCGCCGTTGCGGATGATCCCCGGGTCGCCGAGCAGGCGCTCCTCGTCCGCCTCCGTGAACGTGGCGACCTTGGCGATCTCGAAGTCCGCGAAGGCCGCGCGGAAGCCGGGGCGGCGGCGCAGGATCGTGATCCAGGACAGCCCCGACTGGAAGGCCTCCAGGCACAGCCGCTCGTAGAGGGCGTCGTCGCCGTGGACGGGCTTTCCCCACTCCTCGTCGTGGTAGGCCACGTAGTCCTCGGTGGACAGCGCCCAGGGGCAGCGCAGCAGTCCGTCGGCTCCGGCCAGCGCGTCGCTCACCGCTCGTCCTCGGGGTGCTTGCGCAGCGAGGTGGGGCTGCTCGCCGCCCGGGCCCCGGCGAGCGCCGCCTCCAGGTCGGCGATCCGGGCGTCCCGCTCGCCGATCTCGGCGCCCAGCCGGCCCAGGGCGTCGTCGACGTCCGCCATGCGGTAGCCGCGCACGGTGACGGCGAACCGCAGGGCGTCCACGTCGCCCTTGTGCACCGGACGGTCGTACGGCAGCGGATCACGCAGCCGCTCGGGTTCGGCGTCGGGCAGGGGCGCGCTCTCACCGCCGCCGACCACGGAGAGGGTCACCGCGGCGACCACGACGGCGAGGGCGACGACCAGGAACAAGAACATGAACATCGCTGAGGTCCCCACGCTCTGGTGCCGGCGCGGGTCGCGTCGGCGCGAAAGTACTGGTGCTGACGAAAGCAGTCTGACGCTGGAAGTGTCAGGCTCCGATCGTGCCATGCGAGTGTGACAGCTAAGGTCGCAGGCGGCTTATCGGTGCGACTGACTGGGAGAGGTCACAGGGGATGCTCAGGCTGGGCAGGCGCGAATTCGACGCGCACGAGCCGGTGATCATGGCGATCGTGAACCGGACCCCGGACTCCTTCTACGACCAGGGGGCCACCTTCCGGGACGAGCCGGCCCTCGCGCGCGTGGAGCAGGCGGTGTCCGAGGGGGCCGCCATCATCGACATCGGCGGGGTCAAGGCCGGTCCGGGCGAGGAGGTCACCGCCGAGGAGGAGGCGCGGCGGACGGTCGGTTTCGTCGCCGAGGTGCGGCGCCGCTTCCCGGATGTGGTCATCAGCGTCGACACCTGGCGGCACGAGGTCGGCGAGGCCGTCTGCGAGGCCGGCGCCGACCTGCTCAACGACGCCTGGGGCGGGGTCGATCCCCGGCTGGCCGAGGTGGCCGCCCGGTACGGGGCGGGGCTCGTGTGCACGCACGCCGGGGAGTCCGAGCCGCGCACGCGTCCGCACCGGATCGCCTACGAGGACGTCATGGCGGACATCCTGCGGGTCACGCTCGGCCTCGCCGAGCGCGCGGTCGCCCTCGGGGTGCCCCGCGAGTCGGTGCTCATCGATCCCGGACACGACTTCGGGAAGAACACCCGGCACAGTCTGGAGGCGACACGGCGGCTCGGGGAGATGGTCTCCACCGGGTGGCCGGTTCTCGTCTCCCTCTCCAACAAGGACTTCGTCGGCGAGACGCTCGACAGGCCGGTCAAGGAGCGGGTCGTCGGGACGCTGGCGACGACCGCGGTCTCGGCCTGGCTGGGGGCGCAGGTGTACCGCGTCCACGAGGTCGCGGAGACCCGTCAGGTGCTGGACATGGTGGCGTCGATCGCCGGGCACCGGCCGCCGGCGGTGGCCCGGCGCGGACTGGCGTAGCGGGCCGGGGGAACGGAGCGCGACGAAGGCGCGGGAGGGACCACGGAACCCGGTCCTCCCGCGCCCCGCACTCCGGGCGGACGGGCAGGCCTAGCGGCCGGCCTCCTTCGACACCAGGGCCACCGCTTCGTCCACGTCGTCGGTCACGTGGAACAGCATCAGGTCCTTCTCGGCCGCCTTGCCCTGGGCGACGAGGGTGTTCCTGAGCCAGTCCACGAGGCCGCCCCAGTACTCCGTGCCGAACAGCACGATCGGGAAGCGGGTGACCTTCTGGGTCTGGACCAGCGTGAGCGCCTCGAAGAGCTCGTCCAGGGTGCCGAGACCGCCGGGCAGGACCACGAACCCCTGCGCGTACTTGACGAACATCATCTTCCGGACGAAGAAGTAGCGGAAGTTCAGACCGATGTCGACGTACGGGTTCAGCCCCTGCTCGAAGGGCAGCTCGATGCCGAGGCCGACGGAGATGCCCTTCGCCTCCAGCGCGCCCTTGTTGGCCGCCTCCATGGCACCCGGACCGCCACCGGTGATCACCGCGAACCCGGCGTCGACCAGACCGCGGCCGAGGGCGACGCCCGCGTCGTACTCGGGCGAGTCGACCGGCGTCCGCGCCGAGCCGAACACACTGATCGCCGCCGGGAGTTCGGCCAGCGTGCCGAAGCCTTCGATGAACTCCGACTGGATGCGCAGAACGCGCCAGGGATCGGTGTGCACCCAGTCCGAGGGACCGCCCGCGTCCAGCAGCCGCTGGTCCGTCGTGCTCGCCTGGACCTGGTCCCGCCTGCGCAGCACCGGGCCCAGCCGCTGCTCCTCAGGTGGCCGCTTCTTGCCCCTCGGGTCTCCAGTAGCCATGTCCACTCCCTCCGCGTACGGATCTCCCCCGCCCCGGCCGAAACCGGTACGGGGGAAGGTCGTTCCGCCCCAGCGTAGATCTCCGCTGGTTACGGCGGGGGGACGTGGGCATGTCCGCTGTCGACAGCCGACGGGTACGGGTGGCTTCTCAGGCGGTGAGCCAGTCCCGCAGACGCTGTTCGCCCGCGAGGATCTTGGCCGTTTCCACGCGCTCGTCCCGCTTGTGGGCCAGGTGCGGATTGCCGGGGCCGTAATTGACCGCCGGGATGCCGAGCGAGCTGAAACGGGAGACGTCCGTCCAGCCGTACTTGGGCTGCGGGGTGCCCCCCACCGCCTCGATGAACGCGGCGGCGGCCGGGTGGGACAGGCCGGGCAGGGCGGCGCCGCTGTGGTCGTCGACGACGAACTCCGCCACACCGCAGTCGGCGAAGACCTCGCGGACGTGCTCGATCGCCTCCTCCTCGGTGCGGTCGGGCGCGTAGCGGAAGTTGACGGTGACGACGCACTCGTCGGGGATGACGTTGCCGGCGACCCCGCCGGAGATGTTCACCGCGTTCAGGCCCTCGCGGTACTCCAGACCGTCGATCACCGGGTAGCGGGGCTCGTACGCGGCCAGCGCGGCCAGGATCGGGGAGGCCGCGTGGATCGCGTTGGAGCCCATCCAGCTGCGGGCCGAGTGGGCCCGTTCGCCCTTGGTCCTCAGCAGCACCCGCAGCGTGCCCTGGCAGCCGCCCTCGACCTGGCCGTCGGAGGGCTCCAGGAGGACCGCGAAGTCGCCGCGCAGCCACTCGGGGTGGGCCTCGGCCACATGCTTCAGCCCGTTCAGATCGGCCGCGACCTCCTCGTTGTCGTAGAAGACGAAGGTGAGGTCCCGGTTGGGTTCGGGGACGGTGGCGGCGATACGGAGCTGGACGGCGACGCCCGACTTCATGTCGCAGGTGCCGCAGCCCCACAGGACACCGTTCTCGTCGAGGCGGGAGGGCACGTTGCCGGCGATCGGGACGGTGTCGATGTGTCCGGCCAGGACGACCCGTTCGGCGCGGCCCAGGTTCGTGCGCGCCACGACGTTGTTGCCGTACCGGTCGACCGTCAGATGCGGCAGGGCGCGCAGAGCCGTCTCGACGGCGTCCGCGAGCGGCTTCTCGGTGCCGCTCTCCGAGCGGAAGTCGACGAGCCGCGCGGTGAGCTCGGCTGCGTCGAGGGTGAGGTCAAGCGGGGTGTCGGCCATGGCGTCGACCCTAGCGCGCCCCGCCCGGGGGTACCGAAAGCAGCCGGATGCGGTCGTATCCCCCGGCCGCGCCACCGTTGTCCACAGCCCCAGGGTCCGCCCGCGGCGCTCTCCAGTACCTTGTACGCGTGTCTGAGCCGTCCCCCACTCCTGTCCGGCGACGCCGCCGTCGCCTCCTGCGTTTCGGAGGGGCCTTCGTGGTCCTGCTCGCGGTCGCGGGCTACCTCGGCGTGCAGTACCTCACGGGCGGCGTGGGCGCGCCCCGGTGCAAGGTCGTCTCCGCGGGCGGCGACGGCGCGTCGTACGAGTTCACTCCCGAACAGGCGGTGAACGCGGCGACGATCTCCGCGATCGGCACCTCGCGCGGCATGCCCGAGCGCGCGGTGGCCATCGCCCTCGCGACGGCGCTCCAGGAGTCGGGGCTGCGCAACATCCGGCACGGCGACCGGGACTCCCTCGGTCTGTTCCAGCAGCGCCCGTCGCAGGGCTGGGGCACGGAGAAGCAGATCATGGACCCGACGTACTCGGCGGGCATCTTCTACGAGCACCTGGCCAAGGTGCCCGGGTACTCCCGACTGCCGCTCACGGTGGCCGCGCAGCGGGTGCAGCGCAGCGGCTTCCCGCAGGCGTACGCGAAGCACGAGCCGGACGCCACGCTGCTCGCCGCCGCCCTGACCGGCCGCGCGGCGGCCACGCTGACCTGTCAGGGGCGCCCGGCCGCGACGACTCCGGCGGGCGGCCCGACGTCGGTGCGTGCGGCGCTCGCCCGGGACTTCGGGCGCGAGGTGTTCCAGGAGGCGGGCGCCACCGTGGACACCGCGGGTTCCTCCGCGTCGCCGGCACGGGCCGCCCCGGATTCCGCGGCCCCCTCGGGCTCCCCCGTCTCCCCGGATTCCTCCGCCTCCCCGGCCTCGTCGGCCCCCACCGCCGCCGCGACCGCCGACCGGACCGTGACCGTGCCCGTGCGCGAGGGGTCGGACTCCGGGTCCGCGACGCTCCGCCGCGGCTGGGAGCTGGCGCACTGGGCCGTGGCCAACTCCGCTGCCCTGCACATCGACCGGGTGTCGTACGCGGGGCGCGAATGGACCGCGGGGACCTCGGAGGGGTCGTGGCACACGGCCGACGGCAAGAGCGGCCGGGATGCGGACGACGCCACGGCCGAGGTCCGGATCGTCACCGGGCAGTAGTACGGGACCTCACCCCTGGGGAGGACGCGGCCCCGGCGGGCCGGGGATGTGCGCGCGCTTTCGGGCACTCACTCCCCCAGGCGGGAAATCCCTTGGGAGCACAGGGCCACGGGGCTGCCTCCGGCATGACCGCCGGGCATTCTTTGCCCGTTTTTATCCACAACCGATAATGCGACGCATTGCCAACTCTTTGCGTCGGGCCACCGCAACCTTCGCGGACTTCGAGCGGTAGTCACTGCGTCCGACCCCGGAACGATCACCTCAGCCGATCGGCGTCCGGGGACGCGGTCGCCGGCAGCCGGCCGGCCGACCGCCGGGCACGGCAGGACACTTCCCCGTTCTCTTCCGTCTAAGGAGCACCATGTCCCTCCCCCTGACCCGCCGGATCGCCCGTGTCGCGCTGCTCGTGGCGGCCGGAGCGGCGCCCGTGGTCGGCGCGGCCGGCTCCGCCTGCGCGGCTCCCGGTCTGCCCGCCACGCCCGGCCTCGGCGGGCTGTCCGCCCTGGACGGGTCGAACGTCAGCCACACACTCGACGGAGCCGCGCACCACGTCACCGGGGTCGCCGACATGTCCGGCGGCTCGGCGGTCGAGAAGGCCCTGCCGCCCGCGGGCAAGGCCGGCACCAAGGTCGCCAAGAAGGCGGCGCCCGCCGCGCGGAAGGTGGCCGGGGGCGCGGCCGGCCAGGCCGGAGGGCTGCTCGGCGACACCGCGAAGACCGCGTCCGGCGGCGGCCTGCCGACGGACGCCGTCACCAAGGGCGGCCTGCCGACCGACGCCGTCACCAAGGGCGGGCTGCCGACGGACGCCGTGACCAAGGGCGGGCTCCCGCTGAAGGGCCTGCCGCTGGGCTAGGGACCTGGAGTACGGCGACGGGGGTCCGGGGAAGCAGCTTCCCCGGACCCCCGTTCCGCTGTCGGCGGCGGGAGGGCCTACCGCAGGCGTTCCACCGCCGCCGCCACCCGCTCGTCCGAGGCGGTGAGGGCCACGCGGACGAACCGCTCGCCCGCCTCGCCGTAGAAGTCGCCCGGAGCCACCAGGATGCCCAGCTCGGCCAGGTGGGCCACCGTGGACCAGCAGGACTCGTCCCGCGTCGCCCAGAGGTAGAGGCTCGCCTCGCTGTGCTCGATGCGGAACCCGTGGGCCACCAGAGCGTCGCGCAGGGCGGCGCGGCGGGCCGCGTAACGCTCGCGCTGCTCGCGCACGTGCGTGTCGTCCGAGAGCGCGGCGACCACGGCGGCCTGGGTCGGCGCGGAGGTCATCATGCCGCCGTGCTTGCGGATCGCGAGGAGCTCGCCGAGGACGGCGGGGTCGCCCGCGAGGAACGCGGCACGGTAGCCGGCCAGGTTCGAGCGCTTGGACAGCGAGTGGACCGAGACGATCCCCTCGTAGGAGCCGCCGCACACGTCCGGGTGCAGCACCGAGACCGGGTCGGCCTCCCAGCCCAGTTCGATGTAGCACTCGTCGGAGAAGACGAGGATGCCGTGCTCGCGGGCCCACGCGACGATCCGGGTGAGCTCCGCGGCGGACAGCACCCTGCCGGTCGGGTTCGACGGGGAGTTCAGCCACAGCAGCTTCAGGCCCGCCGGGTCCAGCTCGGTCGGGTCGTCGTAGACCACGTGCTCCGCCCGCGCGAGCCGCGCGCCGACCTCGTACGTCGGGTAGGCGAGACGCGGGTACGCGACCTTGTCGCCGGGGCCGAGGCCGAGCTGGGTCGGCAGCCAGGCGACCAGTTCCTTGGAGCCGACGATCGGCAGGACGTGGCGGTGGGTGACGTCCCGCGCGCCGAGCCGTCGCTCCACCCAGCCCGTGAGCGCGTCCCGCAGCTCGGGCGTGCCCCACACCGTGGGATAGCCGGGCGAGTCCGCGGCCGCGACCAGAGCTTTCTGGATCAGCTCGGGCACCGGGTCGACCGGGGTGCCGACGGACAGGTCGACGATGCCGCCCGGGTGAGCGGCGGCGGTCGCCTTGAAGGGCTCCAGCTTGTCCCAGGGAAAGACGGGAAGCCGGTCGGAGACTGCGGACACGGGATCAGGCTCACTTTCTCGTACGGACGACCCGTACACGCGGGTACGGGCCGCGGCACGGGTGCTGCGCGTGGCGGGCACCGCAAACGCCTCGGTCCCGTACAGCGACCGGAGTGATCAGGCCGTACGGGACCGAGGCGGCACGAGTGCGGGCCGCTTACTGGTTCTGCGGCGGAAGCGCGGCGACGAAGGGGTGGTCGCGCTCGATCAGGCCGAGCTTGCTGGCGCCGCCGGGCGAGCCGAGCTCGTCGAAGAACTCGACGTTCGCCTTGTAGTAGTCCTTCCACTCCTCCGGAGTGTCGTCCTCGTAGAAGATCGCCTCGACCGGGCACACCGGCTCACAGGCTCCGCAGTCGACGCATTCGTCCGGGTGGATGTACAAGGACCGGGAGCCCTCGTAGATGCAGTCGACCGGGCACTCCTCGATGCACGCCTTGTCCTTGACGTCGACACAAGGCTGCGCGATGACGTAGGTCACGCTGTCGTTCCTCCTCGATAGGGCGCTGGCGGGCCTGTCGTAGGCTCCGCCGCCTGGCGCGCGGGAGCGCGGCGTCGTCGATGCCCGCCCCTAGTATCTCCGTTCTTGGGCATGATCCGAACAGGAGGGGTGAACTGACCTGTGGAATTCTCTGCCGCCGGCCGCCTGGAGGTCCGCGTCACCGCTGCTGACGTGGGAAAACGCGTCTCGGTGCGACGCCTGACCGACAATGGAGACACGGTGGAGAAGTTCACCGATACGGTCGGTGTTCTCACATCATGGGACGACGGTGTGCTGCTGATCACACGACGGACCGGAGAACAGGTCCGCATCGCCGAGTCCTCCCTGGTCGCGGCCAAGGTCGTACCGTCCGCCCCGGCACGGCGGCGCGGCCCCGCGGCGTCCTACGAGGAGCTGGCGCGCGTCGCCGCACGGGCCTGGCCGCCGGTGGAGAGCGAGCGGCTCGGCGACTGGGAGCTGCGGGCGGCGGGCGGGTTCACCCGGCGCGCCAACTCCGTGCTGCCGCTGGGCGACCCGGGCGTGCCGCTCGACCAGGCACTCGCGTACGTACGGGACTGGTACGGCGCCCGTGACCTGCCCGCCTTCGTCCAGACCGCCACCGGCGCCGAGGGCACGCAGGAACTGCTCTGCGCGGAGCTGGAGACACGCGGCTGGACGCGCGAGGTGACCGCCGGGCTGTGGACCGGGGCACTCGCGCCGGTCGCGGACCGGGAGGCGCCCGGGGTGACGCTCTCCCGCACGGCCGACGAGGCGTGGCTCGGCCGCTATCAGCGCAAGGGCGTAGGCGAGGTGGCCCTGAAGGTGCTGGGCGGGGGCCCCTCGGTGTGGTTCGCGACGGTTCCCGGTGAAGCGGGCGCGGCTCCCGCGGCGATCGGCCGGTGCGTGGTGGACGGCCGCTGGGCCGGTTTCGCCGCCGTGGAGGTCGACCCGGCCCTGCGCCGCCGCGGCCTCGCCACCGCCGTCATGGCGGCCCTGGCCGGCCGGGCCCTGGAGGAGGGCGCCTCGGCGGCCTGGCTCCAGGTGGAGGCGGACAACGCCGGGGCGCGGGAGCTGTACGCCCGCATGGGCTTCGCCCCGCACCACGCGTACCACCACTACCGCGGGCCGTCCGGTACCGCCGGTCCGGGTGCCGAGCCGTATCGATCGACGTGACGGGGCACGAACCGGCTATGCGTTCCCCCCAGCCACCCGGGCCCGGGCGAGCCGCCGAGGTACGGCGCCGGTTCGCCGACGAGGCGCGGGCCGAGCGGCCCGATCTGGCGGAGCTGTGCCTGCTGGTGGGCGCCGCCGCGGACGGGACCCTGGACGACACCGGCATGGACGCCGCGCAGATCCTGCTGGACGAGCTGGCGGGCCGGCTGCCCTTCCGCCCGGGCGGCCCCCGTTCCTGGGCGACCGCGCTCGCCGAACTCCTCGGCACGCGCCTGGGATACCGGGGCTCACCGGGCGACTACCAGCGGCTGGAGTCCTCCCTGCTGCACGCGGTGCTGCGCCGGCGGCGCGGGCTGCCCATCCTGCTCTCGGTGGTGTGGATGGAGGTCGCCCGGCGGGCCGGGGCGCCGGTCTACGGCGTCGCGCTGCCCGGTCACTTCGTGGTGGGCTTCGGACCGCCCGAGGAGCAGGTGCTCGCCGATCCCTTCGACGGCGGGCGCGTCCTGACCGGCTCCGACGCGCAGCTCCTCGTCGCGGGCGCGACCGGCGCCCCGCTCGACCCCTCGATGCTCGCCCCGGCCGACCCGCTCGACGTCGTCCTGCGCGTCCTGAACAACGTCCGCGCCTGGGCCGCCGCCCGGCCCGAACGCTCCGACGTGGCCCTGTGGTCGGTGGAACTCTCCCTGCTGCTGCCCTCGCACCCGGCGCGGCTGCGCTACGAGCGGGCGCAACTGCTGGTCCAGCGGGGTGACTTCCTGACGGGTGCCGCCGAACTCGACGCCTACGCGGACGTGGTGGCGGCGGTCGACGAACCGGCCGCTTCCCGGGTCCGCCGACAGGCCCACGCGGCACGGGCGATGCTCAACTGACGCACCGGCCGCCCGTGCCGCTCACAGCCAGCCCTTCTCCCTCGCGATCCGTACCGCCTCCGCCCGGTTGCGTACCGCGAGTTTCTGGATCGCGGTCGAGAGGTAGTTGCGGACCGTGCCCTGGGAGAGGTGGAGGGCCTTGGCGAGTTCGGCGTTGGTGGAACCGTCGGCGGCGGCGCGCAGGACCTCGCGTTCGCGGTCGGTCAGGGGATTGGCGCCCTCGGCGAGCGCGGCGGCGGCCAGGGTGGGGTCGATGACGCGCTCGCCGTCCAGCACCTTGCGCACGGCCGCGGCGAGCTGGGCGGCCGGGGCGTCCTTGACCAGGAAGGCGTCGGCGCCGGACTCCATGGCGCTGCGCAGGTAGCCGGGGCGGCCGAAGGTGGTGAGGACGATCAGCTTGACGCCCGGGAGCTCCTTGTGGACCTCGGCCGCCGCCTCTATGCCGGTCATGCCCGGCATCTCGATGTCGAGGAGCGCCACGTCCACGTCGTGGGAACGGGCCGCCGCCAGCACCTCGTCGCCGCGCGCCACCTGGGCGACCACTTCGATGTCCGGCTCCAGTCCCAGCAGGGCGGCCAGCGCCTCGCGGACCATCGACTGGTCCTCGGCGAGCAGGACCTTGATCGTGCGGCTCATGCACCGGATCCTACGGGGTCGCCCCCCGCGCCCACAGAGGCCCGGCCGCCCTCCAGGGGCGCCCGCGCCACCAGCCGGAACCCGTGCCGGACACGGCCCGCCTCCATCGATCCGCCCGCCTTCTCCAGGCGTTCGGCCAGACCGGTCAGACCGTTGCCGGGGGCGCCGCCCGAGGAGCCGCCCGATCCGTCGTCCTCCACCGAGAGTTCGAGCACGGGACCGTCCAGGGTCTGGCGGCGGACGAGCTGCACGGTGCAGCGCCGGGCGCCGCTGTGCCGTACGACGTTGGTGACCGCCTCGCGCAGCGCCCAGGCCAGCGCGGACTCGGTCTCCTCGGGAACGCCGTCGAGGCCGGGTTCGACGGGCAGGTCGGCGATCACGTCTGCCGCGGTCAACGCGACCTGTGCTCCCGCGAGTTCACCGGCGAGCCGGGGCCTGCGGTAGCCGGTGACCGCCTCGCGCACGTCGACCAGGGCCTGGCGGCTGACCTGTTCGATGTCGGCGACCTGCTGGGCCGCCTTGTCGGGGTGGTCGGGGAGCATCCGCCCGGCCAGTTCGCTCTTGAGCGTGATCAGCGAGAGCGAGTGGCCGAGCAGGTCGTGCAAATCCCGGGCGAGCCGCAGGCGTTCCTCGTTCGCGGCGAGCTGGGCGACGGTGGCCCGCGCCTTGCGCAGCTCCACCGTCGTACGGACCAACTGCCGTACGCCGGTCATCGCGAAGCCGATCAGCACGACGAGCAGGACGAGGTTGCGGGCGTCCTCCTCGCCGCCGTGCAGGCCGACGAGCAGCATCACCACGGCGGTGAGCGGGATCGTCCAGTAGGAGACGCGCAGCGGGAACGTCGTGCCGCAGGCGACCGAGACGTACACGAACAGGCCGAGCCAGGACGCGCCGAGCGCCAGGCACAGGACGACGGCCAGCGCGCCGAGGGCGAGCACCATGAGCGTGACGGCCAAGGTGCCCGTGAAGGCCCTGCCCATGTTCCGGAAGACCAGCGTCAGATAGACGGCGACGAAGGCCGCGAGGCCCACCCAGCCGGCCGCGGTGGCCGCGGGTGTGTGGCCGCCCGACACGAGGTCGTGGACGGGCGCGCTGAGGAACACCAGCCAGACGACGATCCACACCGACTTGCGCAGGGCCTCGCGGAGGTTGCGCGGGGACTGTCCCAATCGCACGATCCGGTCCGTGCGGGCCGCGTCGGGCAGCGGGTCTTCCGTCATGGCGTTCACGCCTTCAGCGTGTCCTTCCGGTACAGCCAGGCCGCGCCGCCCGCGAAGAGGGCGAAGGACACGGCGAGGATGGCGATGTCCTTCGCGTGCGGGGCGTTCCCCAGTTCGATGGCCTGCCCCAGAGCAGCGTACGCGTGGGTGGGGAGCCATTTCGCGATGTTCTGGAGCCACTCGGGGAACGTCGTGGTCGGCATCCACAGGCCGCCGAGCATCGACAGACCGAAGTAGACGATCATCGTGATCGGCCGGACCGCGTCGCCGCTGGCGAGGTAGCCGATGGCGACGCCGAGCGCCGCGAAGACCAGGCTGCCGGCCCAGATCACGCCGGTGAGCGCGGCCCACTGCCAGGCGTCCAGGCGTACGTCCTTCACCGCGGCGGCGACCACGAAGACGATCACGATCGACGGCAGGCTGATCACGGCGGCGCTGGCCGTCTTGGCGAACACATAGCCGCGGCCGGGCAGCGGCGTCAGCCTCAACTGCCGTACCCAGCCGCTCTCCCGCTCCTTGGCGATGCGCTCGCTGTTGCCCATGAGGACGGCGGTCAGGGCGCCGAAGGAGGCCATGGACACCATGAAGAAGGTCGGCAGGGTCAGGCCGGTGCCGTCCACCTTCGTGGTGCTGTCGGCGCTGCCCGCGATCAGCAGGAACAGAGCCGAGGGGTAGACGACCGAGAAGAACAGGAACTTGCGGTTGCGCAGGGCGCGGGTGATCTCCAGCTTGATGAGACTGTTCACTTCGACGTGGCCTCCTCGGCGGTGGCGCGGGGGGCCGCCACGGCGGCGCCGCGGATGGCCTCCTCGGCCTCGGTGATGGCGACGAAGGCCTGCTCCAGACCGAGCCCGGCGACTTCGAGGTTGCGGGGGTAGAGGCCGAGCCCGTACAGCGCGTGGACGGTGGCGTCCGCGTCGGAGGACTGGATGCGGACGGTCTGCCCGGCCCCCGTGGAGCCGCTTCGGGACCCCGCGGCGGAGCCGCTTCCGGACACCGTGACCGAGGTCAGGAAGGGCAGCGAGCGCAGCGCGGCCTCGTCGATCGGGCCCTCCAGGTCGAAGGAGACGCGGCGCGCCCCGGCCCTGGCCTTGATCTCGGCGGCGGTGCCGTCGGCCAGCAGCCGTCCGCGGTGCAGGACGAGCACGCGGTCCGCGATGGCGTCGGCCTCCTCCAGGTAGTGCGTGGCGAACAGGACCGTGCGGCCCCGGTCGGCCTGCTCGCGCATGGTGGCCCAGAAGGCCTGCCGGGCGGAGACGTCCATGCCGGTGGTGGGCTCGTCGAGGACGATCAGGTCGCTGTCGCCGGCGGTGGCGAGGGCGAAGCGGACGCGCTGCGCCTGGCCTCCGGAGAGCTTGTTGACCTTGCGGTCGGCGATCTGGGCGATGCTCGCGCGGGCGAGGACCTCGCTCGCGGGGTACGGCCTCGGGTGCAGGTCGCAGGCGAGCTTGACCAGTTCGCCGACGGTGACCTCGTCCATCAGCCCGCCGCTCTGGAGCATGGCGCCCACCCGGCCGGCGACGATCGCCTCGCGCGGGCCGGTGCCGAACACCCGGACCGTGCCGCTGTCGGCGTTCTTGAGACCGAGCAGAAGGTCGAGCGTGGTCGACTTGCCCGCGCCGTTGGGGCCCAGCAGGGCCACGGTCTCGCCCGGGTGGAGTTCGAGCGTGAGCCCGTCCACGGCCCGGACGTTCCCGTAGCTCTTGGTCACCGATTCGAACCGGACCACCGAGGGGGTGGTGGTCGCCGCTGTCGTTGTCATGCCGTCCATCGTGGCCGGGAGGGGGGCACGCGCGGCAGTGCGGAGTGTCCTGAGCGGCGGATGACAGATGTCATGCCGGCCGCCCGGACGACGCGAGGGCGCCCGGCCGGTGACTTCCGGCCGGGCGCCCTCGGCGCGTTCGCCCAGCCCGTCAGCTGGGGTTCGTGGAGATGGTGATGACGCGGTCGGCGGCCGTCTTCCCGACGAGCGCCCTGCCGACGGCCGAGGCCACGTCCTGCGGGCTCACGGCCTTCTGGCTGCCGTCGCCCTTGGTGATCGTCACCCCGTCGAAGGCGTGCCCGTACAGCGCCTCGAGCGCCTTGAGGTCGTAGTGTTCGACGAGCTTGCCCTGGACCGGCTGGACGCTCAGGAACTTCCAGATGGACTTCTGCGGGCTGAAGGAGACCGCGTGGGCCGCGTCCGTCCGGACGGTGATGTTCGCGGACATGGCGACCGTCGCGAACGTCGACATCTTCCGGTCGACCTCGGCCTTGCTGACCGTGGGCTGACGGGTCGTGGTGGCGACCTTCACCGGAGTGGCCGTGTTGGACTCCACCTGGGCGCGGTAGGCGTCCTGGACGGCCTGCAGCGAGGGTCCGACGTCGATGCCCTTGCCGGCCTTGCCGTAGACCGGGACGGCCTTGCCCGCCTGGAACTTGATCGTGCCTTCGCTCGCCGAGCCCGAGCCGCTCGCGGCGCGCTCCAGGGCGGCCTGCAGCTTCTCCTTGTCGACCGGCATCACGGGCTCGACCTCACGCCCCTGGCCGAACAGCGAGCCGATCACGGAGATCGGGTTGTAGTCGCTGGAGGCCGCGGCGCGGACGGTGGCCTGGCTGTCGAGCTGGAGTCCGGCCTGGTCGGGCCTGAGCTGGACCGTGTCACCGTCGACGGACAGCGTGAGCGGCTTCTCCGTGCGGGTGCCGAGGGCGTCGTCGAGCTTCTGGACGGCGTCGTCGCGGGTGCCGCCGCCGATGTCGACGCCGAGCACCGTGGTGCCCTTGGGCACGTCCGAGTGGTTCATGAGCAGACCGGCTCCGTAGGCGCCGCCGGCCAGGACCACGACGAGGACGGCGAGGAGCGCCGGCTTGTTGCGGCCCTTCTTCTTCGCCGGCTTCGCGGAGGAGGGTGCGGGCTGCCGGACCGGCTCGGGGAGCTTCGGCGGGGTGTGCGACCGGGAGCCGCCGAGATCACCGTCGTAGGCGAAGTCCTGGGTGGGCGACACGACGGGGATGCCACTGGTGAGCGTGTGTCCGGAGACGTTCTCCGCGGGGGCTCCGTAGACACCGGGACCCGGGTCGGGCGCCGGCTTCTGCGGGGTGAGGATCGCGGTGTCGTCGCTGAGACCGCCGCCGAGGCCGCCGCGCGTTCCGGTGTATCCCGTGCCCGCGTTGCCCGTGTTCCGGTTGCCGCCGGCCGGGCCGGGCCGGGCGGCGAGGCTGCCGGGGGCCGCGCCCGCGCCGGCCGGGGGCTGCAGCGGGCCGTCGCCCGTGGCGGGACCGCCGGTCGGACCGGCCGGGCCGCTCCCGGAGAAGTACGGGAGGTCGTCGCGGCGCGGCTCGCCGGACCCCGTGGACGCGCCGGGCCTGCCCGGCGCGCCGGACGAACCGATGGCCGGGAAGGAGCCCGTGTCGCGCAGCGCCCCGGAGACGTCGAACGAGCCCGTGCCGCCGCCGTGGCCGGGGGCGACGGGTCCGGCGCCGGTGGCACCGGGAAGCGCGGCACCGTTCGTGCCGCCGGGCCGGACACCACCGGAGATGCCCAGCGGGCCCGCGCCGGTGGACGGCGCCGGCCGTCCCGTGCCCGGCGTGGCCGCGGCGGGTGCTCCGCCGGCGGGAGCCGAACCGCCCGGCATGCCCGCTCCGTTGGTCGAGCCGCCGCCCGGCGCGCCCTTGGGGGGCGTGCCGGCCTTGCGGGGCGCGAACCAGTCGCTGGTCTTCTCCTCGGCCGGCGCGGGCGGGTCCACGGGCGCGGGGGCGGACGGGGCCGGGGCGGCGGCCGCCGGACCGGAGGCGCCCGCGGGCGGATTCGCGCCCTGCGGCACCGGTGCACCGGCCGTCGCGCCGTCGCCCTCGGACGGGCCCTCGGCGTCGGCGACGGGCTTGCGGACGACCACGGGCGGGATGGGCCGCGATCCGGGGATGTTGATCCGGATCCGTGTCGTCAGGGTTGTCTCGGTCTTGCGCTCCTCCGCCGGCCTGCCGGCGGCCGAACGGCCCGCGTCGGCACCGTTCTCGGAAGCCGCGGGGGTGCCGTACGGCGGCGTCCCCGAGGGGTACGCGGCTCCACCGCGCCCGTTGGGCCCGGAGGACGAACTGTCAGTTTCACGACTCAAGGCAGGTTCTCCCGGTTGGCTCCGCCGCCCGTTTACTCGACCTCATCTCGGGCAGCTCGGCGGCGCGCACCACCATACTGGCCATGTCCGGCCCGCAAACCTCGCCCGTGCAGGAATCTCGCACGGGACCCGCACGGGACCGATACGGCGAAGCGGTACGTCACTTGGCAAGTCGGGCGCCGGAAGGGCCTGGTTGCCGCCCCTGCCCGAGAGTGGCGCACATCACAGCGACAGCCACGCCTCCGAGGAGAAAGAGATACGAGCCGACTCCCGCGCCGAAGAGGAAGTCCCCTTCCGGGCGGCTGGCGGTGAGCAGGACGACGGCGACCATCCAGCCCGCCGCGGGGGCGACGGCTCCGGCCCGGGTGCCGGCCGCCCGCGCGCCGCCCAGGAAGAGTCCCGCGGCGCCCGCCAGGGCGAGCAGCAGCCCGAACGGGAACCAGCCCGGCTGCACCAGCGCGCCGGCGACGCCGACGACGCCGCCGAGCAGGAAGAGCCCCAGGTAGGCGGCGATGCGCCCGCCCGAGGGACGCGTCAGCGGCTGGGCGAGCAGGCTTCCCCCGCCGCGCTGTCCGTTCACGCTCATCGCGTCTCGCTCCCTCGCGCCGTCGTGCCGGTCCCCTCGAAGAGGTCCCTCTCGCGCGCCGCGGGGCGCGGCGCGCCGGCCAGTTCGTAGTACTCGGTGGTGAAGAGCGGCTGGGCCAGCTCGTTCGAGAGGACGAACCAGGGGCCGTCCACGGTGATCTGGGTGGCGTGCGCCCGCATCGCGGCGGCCTTGGCGGCGGCGTACGCGGTGCCGTCGATCTCGGTGGTGACGGTCGCCTCGTCGACCACGCCCGGTACGTCGCCGACGGTGGCCGTCCGGTCGAACGGCAGATCGGGCAGGGCCTCGCGCAGGCGGGCGAACGCCTCTTCGGCGACCGGGCGCGGCACCCGGTTCCAGTAGGTCTTGGCGATCCGCCACGCGCCGCCGAGGTCGGGGCGGTGGGCGGGCTCCGCCGCCAGCTCCGCGGCGCGCACGGCTACGCGATGGGCCTGGATGTGGTCGGGGTGCCCATAACCCCCGTCGGGGTCGTAGGTGACGAGCACCTGGGGGCGCACCTCGCGGATCACCTGCACCAGGTGGTCGGCGGCGTCGTCCACGTCCGCGGCCCAGAAGGCGCCGGGGCGGTGGTTCTGCTCGGCGCCCATCATCCCGGAGTCGCGGAACCGCCCGGGGCCGCCCAGGAAGCGGTGGTCGGTGACGCCCAGCTCCTTCATGGCGGCGCTCAGCTCGCCGGTCCGGTAGGGGCCGAGTCCGCCCTCGCGGTCGGGGGCGAGATGGGCGAGTCCGGGCGGGATGACCTCGCCCTCCTCGCCGAGGGTGCAGGTCACCAGCGTCACCTGGGCGCCCTCGGCCGCGTACCGGGCCATGGTCGCGCCGTTGTTGATCGACTCGTCGTCCGGGTGCGCGTGCACCAGGAGCAGACGCCGGTCGGGCAGTTCCGTCATGGAACCCACCCTACGAGGCGCCGCACCTGCGCAGGTCCCGGCACGGATCACCGGCGGACCGCGAGCGGATCAGAACTTGATGCTGCCGATCATGCCCGCGATGTTCGTGGTCAGATCACTGATCGTGGGCGCGATGGTGGAGGAGGCGAGATAGAAGCCGAGCAGCATGCAGACGACCGCGTGCCCGCCTTTCAGTCCTGACTTCTTGATCAGAAGAAAGACGATGATCGCCAGCAGCACCACCGCCGAAATCGAGAGTGCCACGGCGGCTCACCTCCAAAGTTCCCAGGGACTTGGGGTCCGGTACGGGGTCGGACATGGGGATCGGTCCATCCAAACAGCAGCCAGCAGGTTCCTACCCACACAGCGCTAGTGATCATAACTATCCGTACGCGCGCATCGATCGGCGCACGGCCGCACAAGGGGGCGCATGGCCAATATGGTCGACGCATGACGAACGAGCCTCTCTCCTTCCCGCGCCGGTACGCCCGCACCCAGCGGTTCACCTCCGGCGCGCCGCGCGCGTTCACCGTGTCCTCCGACGGTTCCCGCGTGGTGTTCCTGCGGTCCCCCTCCGGTACGGAGCGGGCGAACCAACTGTGGGTCCTCGACGTGCCCGAGGGCCGTGAGCGGGTCGTGGCCGACCCCGCGGCCCTGCTCGGCGGAGCCGCCGAGCACCTGTCCCCCGAGGAGCGGGCGCGCCGCGAGCGCAGCCGCGAGGGCGGCGCGGGGATCGTCGGCTACGCCACCGACGCGGCGGCCGAGTTGGCCTCTTTCACCTTGTCAGGGCGGCTGTTCACGGCCGAGCTGCGGGCCGGCACGGCACGTGAACTCCCGGTCCCCGGGCCGGTGATCGACCCGCGCCCCTCTCCGGACGGCACGCTCGTGGCGTACGTGTCCGGGGGCGCCCTGCGCGTCGTCGGGGCCGAGGGCGAGGGCGACCGGGCCGTCGCGGAACCGGAGCGGACCGCGGGCCCCGGTGCGGTCTCCTACGGACTGGCCGAGTTCATCGCGGCCGAGGAAATGGGACGTTCACGCGGCTTCTGGTGGTCGCCCGAAGGGGACCGGCTGCTCGTCGCGCGGGTCGACGACACGCCCGTACAGCGCTGGTGGATCTCCGATCCGGCGCATCCGGAAGCCGATCCGCAGCGGGTCGCCTACCCGGTGGCGGGCAGCGCCAACGCCGAGGTGCGGCTCTTCGTCTTCGGGCTCGACGGGGTGCGCACCGAGGTGTCCTGGGACCGCGCGCGCTACCCGTATCTGGCACATGTGCACTGGTCAGCCGCGGGTGCGCCGCTGCTCCTCGTGCAGGCGAGGGACCAGCGCAGCCAGCTCTTCCTGGCCGTGGACCCGGATTCCGGGGCGACCCGGATGGTGCACGCGGACGAAGATCCAATTTGGCTGGATCTTTTCCCTGGAGTGCCGTGCTGGAGCCCCGGCGGACAGCTCGTCCGGATCGCCGACGAGGGGGGCGCGCGGGTCCTGGCGTTCGGCGAACGCCCGCTGACCGGCGGCCAGTTGCACGTCCGGGCGGTTCTCGACGTCTCGACCGACGACGTGCTGGTCTCGGCCTCGGCGGGCGAGGGTGCGAGCTCGCCCGAAACGGGTGAAGTGCATGTGTACCGGGTGAACGAACTCGGCCTGGAGCGCGTCTCGCAGGAACCCGGCGTGCACTCGGCCGTGCGCGCCGGGGGCGTGACCGTGCTCGTGTCGTCGGTGCTCGACCAGCCGGGCGCCCGGGTGGAGGTGCTGCGCGACGGGAAGCGGGTGGCGACCATCCCCTCGTACGCCGAAGATCCCGGTTTGTCCCCGCGCGTGACGCTCACACAGGGGGGCGCACGGAAAATCCCATGCGCCGTGCTTATGCCTACTGACTACGACGGTGACAATCCCCTACCGGTCCTGCTCGACCCCTACGGCGGTCCGCACGGCCCCCGGGTCCTGGCCGCCCACAACGCGCACCTCACCTCGCAGTGGTTCGCCGACCAGGGATTCGCGGTGGTCGTCGCCGACGGCCGCGGCACTCCGGGACGCTCCCCCGCCTGGGAGAAGGCGATCCGCGACGACCTGACGCTGTCCCTCGACGACCAGGTCGAGGCGCTGCTCGGTCTCGCCGAGAGGTTCCCGCTCGATCTGTCCCGGGTGGCGATCCGCGGCTGGTCGTACGGAGGCTGGCTCGCGGGACTCGCCGTGCTGCGCCGCCCGGACGTCTTCCACGCGGGGATCGCCGGCGCCCCGGTGGCGGACTGGCGGCTGTACGACACGCACTACACGGAGCGCTACCTCGGCGACCCGGCGACCGACCCGGCGGTGTACGCGAAGAGTTCGCTGGTCACCGACGAGGGGCTGGCCGCTCCCGCGGACACGCACCGGCCGCTGATGATCGTGCACGGCCTCGCGGACGACAACGTGGTCGTGGCGCACGCCCTGCGGCTCTCCTCCGCCCTGCTCGCCGCCGGCCGCCCCCACGAGGTGCTGCCCCTGTCGGGGGTCACCCACATGACCCCGCAGGAACAGGTCGCCGAGAACCTGCTCCTGCTCCAGGTGGACTTCCTGAAGCGCTCCCTCGGGATGAGCTGACCCGGGCCTTCCACCCGGAAAGACAACGAGCCGGGGTGACATGGCGACACCCCGGCTCGTTCACGGCACCCGCACGGCCGTACGGTGTTCACCATGACGCGTCCGTATATCGGTACCGCTTCCGTGAAGTTGCGTGCGTGTTAACGAAGTTCGCCCACATTTGTGGTGCTATGCCGTTCCGTCGGACGGCTCCTCCGGCGGCACGACCTGCTTCTCCTCCGCGAAGTGACAGGCCGAGTCGTGCGCGGCCGGACTCTCGACGAGACGGAACTCGGCCGGCACCGCGAGCAGCGGCACCTCCAGCGTGCAGCGTTCCTGCGCCTTCCAGCAGCGCGTGCGGAACCGGCAGCCGGACGGGATGTTCGCGGGCGAGGGCACGTCCCCGTGCAGGATGATCCGCTCCCGGTGCTCGCGGGCCTCCGGGTCCGGCACGGGCACCGCGGACAGCAGTGCCTGTGTGTAGGGGTGCGTCGGATGGTCGTAGATCTCGACGTCCCTGCCGGTCTCCACGATCCGCCCGAGATACATCACCCCGACCCGGTCGGAGATGTGCCGCACGATCGACAGGTCGTGCGCGATGAAGACGTAGCTCAGCTCGAACTCGGCCTGGAGCCGGTCCAGCAGGTTGATCACCTGCGCCTGCACCGAGACGTCGAGCGCGGAGACCGGCTCGTCGGCGACGATGATCTCGGGCCGCAGCGCCAGACCCCGAGCGATGCCGATGCGCTGGCGCTGGCCGCCGGAGAACTGGTGCGGATAGCGGTTGATGTACTCCGGGTTGAGCCCGACCACGTCCAGCAGTTCCTGGACCCTGCGCCGCCGGTCGCCCTTCGGCGCGACCTCGGGGTGGATGTCGTACGGCTCCCCGATGATGTCGCCGACGGTCATGCGCGGGTTGAGCGAGGTGTACGGGTCCTGGAACACCATCTGGATGTTGCGGCGCACGGCCTTCAGCGCCTTGCCGGACAGCCGGGTGATGTCCTCGCCCTTGTACTTGATCGCGCCCTCGGTCGGCTTCTCCAGGTTGACCAGCATCTTGGCCACCGTGGACTTGCCGCAGCCGGACTCGCCGACGATGCCGAGGGTCTCCCCGCGGTCGAGGTGGAAGTCGACGCCGTCGACCGCCTTGACGGCCCCGACCTGCTTCTTGAACAGGATCCCCTGGGTGAGCGGGAAGTGCTTGACCAGTCCGCTGACCTCCAGCAGCGGCTCGGTCCCGGATCGCTCAGTCGCGGCTTGAGTCATCGAGGCACTCCCTCCAGAAGAAGCAGGCGCTGCGGCGGTCGGCGTCGACCTCCGCGAGCGGCGGCACCTCGGTGCGGCAGATGTCCTGGGCCATCGGACAGCGCGGGTTGAAGGCGCAGCCCGGCGGGATGTGCATCAGGTTGGGCGGCAGGCCCTTGATGGCGTACAGCTCCTGGCCCTTCTGGTCGAGCCGGGGGATCGATTCCAGCAGGCCCTTGGTGTAGGGGTGGGCGGGCGCCTTGTAGATGTCGTGGACCGGGGCGGTCTCGACGATCCGGCCCGCGTACATCACCGCGATCTTGTCGGCGACGTCCGCGACCACGCCGAGGTCGTGGGTGATGAGGATCAGCCCCATGTTCAGCTCGCGCTGGAGTTCGGCGAGCAGGTCCATGACCTGGGCCTGCACGGTGACGTCGAGCGCGGTGGTCGGTTCGTCGGCGATGATCAGGGCGGGCTCCAGGGCCAGCGCCATGGCGATCATGATGCGCTGGCGCATACCGCCGGAGAACTGGTGCGGATAGTCCCGCACGCGGTCGGCGGCGCCCGGGATGCGCACGTGCTCCATCAGCTCGATCGCCTTGGCGCGGGCTTCCTTGCGCTTCATCCCGCGGTGCACGATGAACATCTCGCCCAGCTGGTCCCCGACGCTGATGACGGGATTCAGGGACGACAGCGCGTCCTGGAAGATCATCGCCATCTCGGCGCCGCGCACCTTGCGCCGCTCCTCCTCCTTGAACTTCAGCAGGTCCTTGCCCTGGAAGAGGATCTCGCCGCCGGTGATCTTCCCCGGCGGCATGTCGAGGATGCCCATGACGGCCTGGGCGGTCACCGACTTGCCGGAGCCGGACTCGCCGAGCACGGCGAGCGTCTCGCCCTCGTCGACGCTGTAGGTGACCCCGTTGACGGCCTTGGCGATACCGTCCCGGGTCCTGAACTCCACGTGCAGATCGCGTACTTCGAGCAGCACCGCGGTCACCTCAGCTTCGGGTCGAGGGCGTCGCGCACCGCGTCGCCGAGCATGATGAACGCGAGCACGGTGATCGCGAGCGCGCCGGCCGGCCACAACAGCATGTGCGGGGCCTGGCGGATGTACGCGGAGGCCGAGGAGATGTCGATGCCCCAGCTCACCGTCGGGGGCTTGAGACCGACACCGAGGTAGGACAGCGTCGCCTCCAGCGAGATGTACGTGCCGAGCGCGATGGTCGCGACGACGATGACCGGCGCCACCGCGTTCGGGGTGATGTGCCGCAGCATCATCCGGGAGTTGGAGGCGCCGAGCGCGCGCGCCGCGTGGACGTAGTCGTTCTCCTTGGTGGTGATCACGGAGCCGCGCGCGATGCGGGAGACCTGCGGCCAGCCGAGCAGGATCATGAACCCGACGACCGGCCAGATCGTGTTGCTGGTCACCACGGAGAGCAGGACCAGACCGCCGAGCACGACGGGGATCGCGAAGAAGATGTCGGTGATCCGGGACAGGACCGAGTCGCCCACCCCGCCGTAGAAGCCGGCGAGACCGCCGAGGAACGAGCCGAGGAGCGCGACCCCGAGCGTGGCGAGGACACCGACGCTGATCGAGACGCGGGTGCCGTAGACGGTCCGGGTGTAGACGTCGCAGCCCTGTCCGTCGTACCCGAAGGGGTGACCGGGCTGCGAGCCCTGCTGCGCCTTGGACAGGTCGCACTTGAGCGGGCTCTGGTCGGTGATCAGCGAGGGCCAGATCGAGATCACGACCAGGAAGAGGATGACGAGTCCGGAGATGATGAAGACGGGGTTGCGGCGCAGGTCCCGCCAGGCGTCGGACCACAGGGAGCGCGGCTTCTCCTTCGGGCCGGTGCCCTCGGGTCCGCCCGGTGTCTTCTCCAGGGTCTCCGCTTCGCTCGATCCGAGGTCCATGGTGCCGCCGAAGCCGGTCGGAGCGATGGCGAGGTCCTCCGGCGGCGGACCTTCGGGGCCGTGGTGGAATTCCTCTTCCTCGTACGGCGGCTGCTCAGGCATAGCGGATCCTCGGGTCGAGTACGGCGTACAGAAGGTCGACGAGCAGGTTGGCGACCACGAAGACGAGGACGAGGATGGTCACGAAGCCGACGACGGTCTGGGTGCTCTGGCGCACGATCCCCTGGTACAGGTAGTAGCCGACACCGTGGATGTTGAAGATCCGCTCGGTGACGATCGCGCCGCCCATCAGCGCGCCGATGTCGGTGCCGATGAAGGTGACCACCGGGATCAGCGAGTTGCGCAGCAGATGCCTGATGGTCACGCGGCGCCGCGGCAGGCCCTTGGCGACGGCCGTGCGGACGTAGTCGGAGCGCTTGTTCTCCGCGATGGAGGTCCGGGTGAGCCGGGTGACGTAGGCGAGGGAGACCGAGGCCAGCACCAGACCCGGCACGATCAGCTCGCCGAAGGTGGCCTCCGGGGAGACCGACGGCTTGATCCAGCCCCACTGGATACCGAGCAGCAGCTGGGCCAGCAGGCCGGTGACGAAGGTCGGTACTGCGATGACCACGAGGGTGAGCAGCAGGACGCCGGTGTCGACGGGCCGGCCGCGGCGCAGTCCGGTGATGACACCCAGCGTGATGCCGATGACGATCTCGAAGAGGATCGCGACGATCGTCAGCCGGATGGTGACCGGGAACGCGGAGGCCATCAGGTCGGTGACCGGCTGCCCGTCGAACGCGGTGCCGAAGTCACCGGTGAAGATGCCCTTCAGGTACAGCAGGTACTGGACGAAGACGTTCTTGTCGAGGTTGAACTCCTCGCGCAGCTGGGCGGCCGTGGCGGGGTCGCACTGCCGGTCGCCGCACAGGCCCGCGATGGGGTCGCCCATCACGTTCACCATCAGGAAGATGAGAATGGTGGCGCCGAAGAAGACCGGGATGATCTGTAGCAGACGCCGGATGACGTACCGTCCCATGAGTGCTCCGGAGAGAGAGGAGCGGGCCCGCCGTGGCGGGCCCGCCGTGGCGGCTCAGTTGACGGTGATCTCGTTGTAGACGGGCACGCTGAACTGGTTCAGGGCCACGTTCGAGACCTTGTCCGAGTAGCCGGCGCTGCCGTTCTGGTACCAGAGCGGGATGGCGGCCATGTTGTCCCGTACGACCTCTTCGGACTGCTGGAAGAGCTTGATGGCCTTGGCGGTGTCGGTCTCCGCGTTCGCCTGGTTGACCAGGCTGTCGAACTGCTTGTTGGACCACTGGCCGTCGTTGGAGGAGGCGTTCGTGTAGTACAGCGGCTGGAGGAAGTTCTGGATCAGCGGGTAGTCCATCTGCCAGCCGGCCCGGAACGGACCGGGCATCTTGTGCTGCCCGATCTGGTTGCGGAAGTCGGCGAAGGTGCCGACCGGGTTGCCGACGCAGGCCTTCTCGTTGCCGAGGGCGTTGTTGATCGAGTTGCAGACGGCGTCGACCCATTCCTTGTGGGAGCCGGTGTCCGCGTTGTACGTGATCTTGACCTGGCCGCCGGGCAGACCGCCGCCGTCCTGGATCATCTTCTTGGCCTCGGACGGGTTGTAGTCGCAGTACTTGCCGCACAGCCCTTCCTGGAACCCGCCCTTCTCGCCGAGCACCGGTGAGGTCCAGTCGCTCGCGGGCGTCCGCGTCTTCTGGAAGATGGTGTCGGTGATCTGCTGGCGGTTGATCGCCATGGACAGGCCCTGACGGACCTTGGTGGCGCCGCTGGTGTTCCACTTCGGGTCGTAGAACGGGAACGCGAGCGTCTGGATGATGCCGGCCGGGGTGTTGATGTAGCGGCCGTTCAGGTCGCTCTTGGCGTTCTTGAGCTGGGCGGCGGGCACGTCGTCCACGAGGTCGAGGTTTCCGGCCAGGAGGTCGTTGTAGGCGGTGTTGTTGTCCGTGTAGACCTTGAGGGTCACACCGTCGTTCTTCGCCTTGTCGTCTCCCGGGTAGTCGTCCCACTTCGTCAGGGACATCTGTGAGCCCTTGGAGTAGCTGTTGATCATGTACGGGCCGTTGCCGACGGGCTTCGCGACCCAGGCGGCGTGGTCGTCGAAGAACGCCTTGGGCAGCGGTGAGAAGGCCGCGTAGCCGAGGGTGTCCGGGAACGTCGAGAACTTCTGGGTCAGCTTGACGGTGAAGGTGTTCGTTCCGGTCACCTTGAGCCCGGACAGGGTGTCGGCGCTCTGCTTGCCCGTTTCGGGGTGCGTCTTGTCGTAGCCCTCGATGTAACCGAAGAAGTACGCGTTCTTCTGGTTGTTCTTCAGGCTGGCGCCGTAGTTCCAGGCGTCGACGAAGGACTGGGCGGTGACGGCCTCGCCGTTGCTGAACTTCCAGCCGCCCTTGACCGTGATCGTGAAGTTCTGCGAGTCCGAGGTCTCGATCTTCTCGGCGAGCATGTCCTCGGCGGCGCCGGTCTTGGCGTTGTACCGCTTCAGCCCGCGGAAGATCATGTCGAGGACCTTGCCGCCCTGCACCTCATTGGTGTTGGACGGTTCCAGCGGGTTCTGCGGGTCGCCCCAGGAGGCGCTGACCGTTCCGGAGCCGCCGCCGCTGTCACCCCCTCCCCCTCCACAGGCGGACGCCGCCAGGGCTACCGCCGCCGCGCATGCGGCCCATTTGGCGTGCGTGGCTCCACGCATGGAGTGCCTCCTCGAAAGTGCGCTGTGCCGCCGGCGCCGGGGTCGGGCTCGGACGTCCGGCGCCGGTGCGGTGTGCCTTTAGGGCCCAATATCTTCCTATACAGGGCAGATCGCACATTTACCCCACCCTTCCGGGTGGCGATCCATCCGGAAGGGGGCACTCCGGACGGTCCGTCAAATGATCTTGACCGTCCACGCAGACGATCTTGACCTTTCACGCAACGGATCTCCGCGGTTCGATGCGGAACTGTTGATTCCAGTGCACTAGATGTACGCATTCCGAGACTCCGGCGTCCGGATAACGAACTCATTGCCCGTTTTGCCCTGTTGGCCCGAATCCGGACACAGAACGGCCACAGTGCGCTACACGCGTAGTTACGCTGAGGTCAACCCAAGGCAAAGAAGGTAAAGAGAAAACCAAGGCGACCGAGATTTTATTGACCTTGCATGAATTGCGTTGAAAAAGTCCGGCGTAGCCCGTAGGGAGCGCCCTGCGGAGCCCTTGACCCCCTCGGGCCTGGAGCATCATGACCCCCCCTACTCCATCCGCGGCCGCCCCACTTGAGGTGACCGACGAGACCGGCAAGACCCCGGCTTCGTCTTCCACCCACAAGGGCTCGGAAAGTCGCTCCCCCGGACGACTCGCCTGGACGCGCTTCAAGCGCGACCGCACCGGTGTCGTCTCCGCGTACATCGTGGTCTTCTTCTTCGTGATCGCGATCTGCGCACCGCTGATAGCCAAGCTGTACGGGAAGAACCCGTACGAGCAGTACGGCCAGGAGACGGACGGCCTGCTCAACGACTTCGCCTTCCCGGTGAAGCCCAACGGCGGCATCGACGGCAACTTCTGGTTCGGCATCGAGCCCCAGCTCGGACGTGACGTCTTCACGTTCCTGCTGTACGGCATCCGCACCTCGCTGATGATCGCGACCGCCGCCACGCTGCTGACCACGGTGGTCGGCGTCGTCATCGGCATCACCGCGGGATACCTCGGCGGCAAGACGGACTACTTCGTCGGCCGGATCATCGACATCCTGCTGTCGTTCCCGTCGACGCTGTTCTTCATCGCCTTCATGCCGGTGGTCTACGCGCTCTTCGTCCCGTTCAACGAAGAGGTCCCGACCTGGCTGCGGGCCACCTGCCTGATCCTCGTCCTCTCCGCCTTCGGCTGGGCCTCCATCGCGCGTCTGCTGCGCGGCCAGGTCCTCGGACTGCGGGAGCGCGAGTTCGTGGAGGCCGCGAAGGTGACCGGCGCGTCCTCGCGCCGCATCGTCTTCAAGGAACTCCTGCCCAACCTCTGGACACCGATCCTGATCCAGTCGACCCTCATGCTGCCGGCCTACGTCACGGCCGAAGCGGGTCTCGCCTTCCTCGGCGTCGGTATCCAGGACCCCACCCCGGACTGGGGCGTCATGATCCAGCGCGGTGCCGGCTTCTACACGGAAGACATCACGTTCATGATCTTCCCGGGCGTCTCGATGATCATCTTCGTCCTCGCTTTCAACCTGCTCGGAGACTCGGTCCGCGACGCACTCGACCCGAAGTCCAAGCGCTGACGTCCACCCCCCAGCCCCGGTCGTAGTCGTCCGGCTGGTTGCCCGTCTGTCACTCAACCATCACTAGGCAGGTAAGCCATGTCCTTTTCCCGCAGAAACTTCCTCATAGCCACTGGTGTGGCCGCCGGAGCCACCACGGTCCTGAGCGCCTGCAGCAGCGGCAACGGTGGCGGGACCGGCAGCAACAAGGCTCCGTCCGTGGACAAGGCCAAGGCCGCTGAGATCGCCGTCGGCACCAAGGCCGACTCGACCGGTCCGGCCCCCGAGGTCGCCGGCGCCGTCAAGGGCGGCACGATCTACACCCTCGACCAGATCGACTGGGACCACCTGGACCCGGCGCAGCTCTACTCCTCCTACGAGGGCGCCTGCTCGGTCCTGTTCCTGCGCGGCCTGACCGGTTACAAGGTCGACTCCAAGGGCGGCACCACCCTCGTGGGTGACCTCGCCACGGACGCCGGCACCGCGAGCGACGGCGGCAAGACCTGGGCCTTCACGCTCAAGGACAACGTGAAGTGGGAGGACGGCGCCGACGTCACCATCGAGGACGTCCGCCACACCTTCGAGCGCCTCTTCGCCTCCTTCGTCACCCAGGGTCCCCGTTACCCGCAGGGCTGGCTCATCGGCGGCGACAAGTACAAGGGCCCCTACGGCGGCAAGCACCTCGACTCCATCGAGGTCAGCGGCAAGACCATCACGTTCAAGCTGAAGGAGGCCCACGCCGACTTCAACTTCATGGTCGCCATGCGCGGCTTCTCCATCGTGCCCAAGAAGCACGACACCAAGGAGAAGTACGACAAGCACCCGCTGTCCTGCGCCCCGTACAAGATCGAGAGCCGCAGCATCGGCAAGGGCGCGACCCTGGTCCGCAACGAGCACTGGGTCGCCGAGACGGACCCGCTGCGCAACGCGTACCCGGACAAGTTCGTCTTCCAGTTCGGCTTCCAGTCGCTGGCCTCGACGGACCGCTACATCGCCGACAAGGGCAACGACCAGTACACGCTGTCGCTGCTCAACGAGGTCGCTGCCGAGCGCATCCAGAAGGTCATGACGGACCCGACGCTCAAGAAGCGCGTCCTGACCCAGGTCGACACCACCTGCTACTACTTCGCGATCAACACCAAGCGCGTCACCGACGTCAAGGTGCGCCAGGCGCTCAACTTCGCCTGGCCCTCGAAGCAGCTCCAGCAGATCCGTGGCGGCTCGCTCTCCACCGCGACCGCGACCACGATCATCAGCCCCCTCACCCCGGGCCACAAGGACTTCGACCTCTACGAGAAGAAGACCAAGCCCATGGGTGACCCGGAGAAGGCCAAGTCCCTTCTCAAGGCCGCCGGCAAGTCGGGCCAGACCATCGTCGTCGCGATGCAGCAGTCCGACAACGCGGTCAAGCAGGCCGTCGCGATCAAGACCGCGCTGACCAAGGCCGGCTTCACCCCGGTCATCAAGCAGGTCGACAAGACCTCCTTCTACAGCCAGATCGGTCAGCTCGACAACGAGTACGACATGTTCGCCGCGGGCTGGGGCCCGGACTGGCCGGCCGGTTACGCCGTCATCCAGCCCTGCTTCGACAGCAGCCAGATCGCCGACGGTGGCGTCAACTGGCCGCAGCTGAAGGACGCGAGCGTGGACAAGGCGATCGCCGCCGCCACGATCGAGCCCGACGCGAAGAAGGCCGCCAAGATGTGGGGCGACATCGACGAGCAGATCATGCAGCTCGCCGCCGTGGTTCCGGACTACAACCCGATCCGCAACTACTTCCACGGCTCCAAGGTCGGCGGCGTGATCTACGACTCCGGCAACACCTGCATCGCGCTGGGCAAGGTCTACGCCGCGAAGGCCTGATCCAGCTCCGGGGCGGCGGCACCCGTGCCGCCGCCCCGGTCCCTCTCCACCCCCTCGTACCACTCCCCACACTCCCGGCGACGGCGCCCCGTCCGGAAAGTCACGCCACATGTTCCGTTTTCTAGTCCGCCGAATCCTCGGCGCACTTGTGATTCTGCTGATCATCAGCGCCGTCACCTTCATGCTCTTCTACGCGATCCCGCGTGACCCTGCCCGCATGGCGTGCGGCAAGGTCTGCACCAAGGACCTGCTGGAGCAGGTCCGGGTGAACCTCGGGATCGCCGATCCGCTGCCGGTCCAGTACTGGCACTGGCTGGAGGGCATCTTCCTGGGGCGTGACTACGGCGGCCTGGGCAACTGCAACGCCCCGTGCCTCGGCTTCTCGTTCACCAACCGTGAGCCGGTCCTGGGCACGATCATGGACCGCATGCCGACGACGCTCTCCCTCGCGCTCGGCGCCTCGGTCTTCTTCCTCATCATCGGTGTCGGCACCGGCATGATCGCCGCGGTCAAGCAGGGCAAGGCGGCCGACAAGATCGCCAGCTCGTTCTCGCTGATCGGCTCCTCGCTCCAGATCTACTTCGTCGGCTACATCGCGATGTACTTCCTGGTCCAGCAGCTCGGCATCCTCGAGCAGCCCTCGTACACGCCGTTCACCGACGACCCCGGTGCCTGGGCCGGCGGCCTGCTGCTGCCCTGGCTGACGCTGTCGATCATCTTCACGGCCAACTACACCCGTATGACCCGCTCCCAGCTGGTGGAACAGCTCAGCGAGGACTACGTGCGCACCGCCCGCGCCAAGGGCCTGTCCCGGGCCTCGGTGTTCTTCCGCTTCGCCTGGCGCGGCGCGATGGGTCCGATCGTCACGATCTTCGGCATCGACCTGGGCACCCTCATCGGCGGCGCCATCATCACCGAGTCGGTCTTCAGCCTCCAGGGCATCGGCAAGCTCGCCGTGACCGCCGTCGAGGCGAACGACCTCCCGATGCTGCTGGCCGTGACCCTGGTGGCCTCCGGGGCGATCGTGTTCTTCAACATCATCGTCGACGCCGTCTACGCCTTCATCGACCCGCGGATCCGGCTCGCCTGACCCCGGCGCCCCCCGCGCCGGCCACCCGCCGACCGCAAGCTACCCCCTCGCATCACCCCCCAGGAGCGTCCCCGTGACGAGCACCGATCAGCAGCCCTTCCTGTCCGTCAGGGATCTGAAGGTCCACTTCTCCACCGAGGACGGCGTCGTCAAGGCCGTCGACGGCCTCACCTTCGACCTGGCCAAGGGCAAGACACTCGGCATCGTGGGCGAGTCGGGTTCGGGCAAGTCCGTCACGAACCTGACGATCCTCGGTCTGCACGACCGTCAGCGCACGGCCATCGACGGCGAGATCCTGCTGGACGGCAAGGAACTGCTGACCGCCTCCGAGCGGGAGCTGGAGCGGCTGCGCGGCAACAAGATGTCGATGATCTTCCAGGACGCGCTGGCCTCGCTGTCGCCGTACCACACCATCGGCCGGCAGATCGGCGAGACGTACCGCAAGCACACCGGCGCCTCCAAGAAGGAGGCCCGGCTGCGGGCGATCGAGATGCTGCGCCGCGTCGGCATCCCGCAGCCGGACGTCCGGGTGGACGACTACCCGCACCAGTTCTCCGGCGGTATGCGCCAGCGCGCGATGATCGCCATGGCGCTGGTCTGCGACCCCGAGCTGCTGATCGCCGACGAGCCGACCACCGCGCTCGACGTCACCGTGCAGGCCCAGATCATGGACCTGCTCAAGGACCTCCAGCAGGAGTTCGGCACCGCCATCATCTTCATCACCCACGACCTCGGCGTCATCGCCGACATCGCGGACGACGTGCTGGTGATGTACGGCGGCCGCTGCGTGGAGCGGGGCACCAAGAAGGAGGTGCTGCGCGCGCCGCAGCACCCCTACACCTGGGGCCTGCTGGGCTCGATGCCGAGCCTCGACGGACCGGTGGACGTGCCGCTGTCGCCGATCCCCGGATCGCCGCCCTCGCTGCTCAACCCGCCGTCGGGCTGCCGCTTCCACCCGCGGTGCACCTTCGCGGAGAAGGTCACGGACGGCCGCTGCTCCAGCGAGCAGCCGCTGCTCCAGGTCACGGACGGGCGCGGTGCCGCCTGCCACCTCACGGCGGACCAGCGCCGCGACTTCTTCGCCGACCTCGCCGCGACGCGGTCGCACTGACGTAACTGAGACGGGACTTCACGATCATGAGCAACACGAACCCCCTCCTGGACGTCACCGGACTGACCAAGCACTTCCCGGTGATGGGCGGCTTCCCCTTCAAGCGGAAGATCGGCGCGGTCCAGGCCGTGGACGGTCTGGACTTCCAGGTCGCCGAGGGCGAGAGCCTCGGTCTGGTCGGCGAGTCCGGCTGCGGCAAGTCGACGACGGGCCGGCTGGTCACGCGTCTGCTGGAGCCCACGGGCGGCAGCATCAAGTACCGCGGCCAGGACATCACGCACGCGAACCGCAAGCAGCTCGCGCCGGTCCGCTCCGAGATCCAGATGATCTTCCAGGACCCGTACGCCTCGCTGAACCCGCGGCAGACGGTCGGAAAGATCATCTCCGGTCCCATGGAGATCAACGGGATCAAGGCTCCCGGCGGCTACGAGAAGCGCGTCCGGGAGCTGCTGGAGACGGTCGGCCTCAACCCCGAGCACTACAACCGCTTCCCGCACGAGTTCTCCGGCGGCCAGCGCCAGCGCATCGGCGTGGCCCGCGCGCTCGCCCTGGAGCCGAAGCTGATCGTCGCGGACGAGCCGGTCTCCGCGCTCGACGTCTCCATCCAGGCGCAGGTCGTGAACCTGCTCCAGGAGCTCCAGCGGGACCTGGGCATCGCGTTCCTGTTCATCGCCCACGACCTCGCGATCGTGCGGCACTTCTCGCAGCGCGTCGCGGTGATGTACCTCGGCAAGATCGTCGAGATCGCCAACCGCGAGGACCTGTACGAGAACCCGCGCCACCCGTACACCCGCGCGCTGATGTCCGCCGTCCCCGAGGCGACCGCGGACGACGTCCCGGCCCGTGAGCGCATCCTGCTCAAGGGTGACGTGCCCTCGCCGCTCAACCCGCCGTCGGGCTGCCGGTTCCGCACCCGCTGCTGGAAGGCGACGGAGAAGTGCGCGACCGAGGCTCCGCCGCTGGTGCAGATCTCGGGCAGCAACGACGGTCACCTGACGGCCTGCCACTACCCGGAGACCACGGAGACCGTTCCGGCCCAGCGCCTCGCGAAGGACTCCGAGGCGGCGGTCTGACACACCCCTTTTCGTCAGCCGCCACCTTCAGGAACCGTCTTTCCCGGCCCATTGACCCGAGTCCGTGAAATCGGTTCCAGGGGAACGAAGGCCCGCACCTTTCGGTGCGGGCCTTCTCTCGTGGAGGGGGAACGGCTAGCCCAGCTCCCCGCGCTCCATGCAGAATTCGTTGCCCTCGGGGTCCGCGAGGAGAACCCAGCCGCTGCCGTCGGGGCGGATGTGGTCCGCGACGCGGCGGGCGCCCAGGGAGATGGCGTGTTCGACCTCGTCGTCGCGGGTCCGGCCGTGCGGGGTCAGGTCGAGGTGGACGCGGTTCTTGACCGTCTTGCCCTCGGGGACCCGCACGAACAGAAGCGTCGGGCCACCGGCCGGGTCCTCGATCACCGCTTCCGGGTCACCGGGCTTGTCGTCGTCGGCGAGCGGCCGGCCCAGCAACCGGCTCCAGAACAGGGCGACATCGTAGGGATCGCCGGTGCAGTCGAAGGTGATCGTCCGGATGGTGGGGTGCGTCAACTCTGCTTCTCCCATGGTCAGTCGCCCGTCCGGCCGTCGGCCAGTTCGCGCAGGATGTCGAGGTGGCCGTTGTGCCGTGCCGTCTCCTCCACCAGGTGGAGGACGATCCAGCGGAGGTCGACGTGGGTGCCGTCGCGGCCGGCCCGCTTCGCCTTGGTGTCGAGGTCGTGCTCGGCCACCAGCGTGCGGTAGCGGGCGCTCTGTTCGTCGTACTCGTCGAGAAGCTGCGGGAGCGGGAAGTCGACGGCGATCCGCATCTCGCGGTCGGGGTCCTCGTCCGTCCAGGGACCCTCGTCCTCCTCGCCCAGGAAGACCACCTGGAACCAGTAGTACTCGACCCAGCGGAGATGGTTGATCAGCCCGCTCAGCGTCATCAGCGGCGAGCCGGGCAACGGGGCCTTGCGGGCGTCCTCGGCCGAGACGTCCTCGCACTTGGCGCGGGCGGTGGCACGGGCGTAGTCGAGAAACGTGGCCAACTGGGAACGCTCGTCCCAGTCACGGGGCCTGTCCGTACGTGTCTGTGAAGTCATCGGGGTGAAGCATCCCGGCCCGGGGCGTTCGGTGTCGAGCGATTAAACGACCCCCGATTCGACGCACGCCGAGGCGGTCAACGAGCCCGTGACCAACGGGCATTGCCTCCCGCCCCACGGCGACGTCGCCGCGGAGGTCTCGCATCTGATCGAGGCCGGGCTGCCGTCCGGGGCCGCCGTCGGCGCGGCGAGCTGGACCGCCCGCGCGTTCCTGGGGCTGCCGCTTATGGCCGAGGGCTCCCTGGCCGACATCACCGTCCACGACGCGGACCCGCGGCGGGAACCGGGCGTCCTGCGCCACCCGTGCCGCGTCGTGGTGCGCGGTCGGATCGTCCGCTGACCCCGTCGGCCTCCTGTCCCGCTACTCCTCCCGCCTGACCACGAGTTCGGCCTCGAAGCCGTCCGGGTTCTCCAGGTAGGCGGCGTAGTGGGCGGGGCCGCCCGCGTGGGGGTGGGTGTCGGGGAACAGGAGGGTCCAGCCGTGGGCCGGGGCCTCGGTGACCAGGGTGTCGAGTTCGGCGCGGCTCGGGACGTGGAAGGCGAGGTGGTTCAGTCCCGGGCGCAGCCGGTCGTGGCGGTCGCCGGTCAGCGCGGGGGACTGCTCGAAGACGAGGTAGGTCTCCCCCAGCCGCCAGCTCCGGCCGTCCGGCCAGTCCTGGTACGGCGTGTACCCGAGCCGCTCGAGCAGCCAGCCCCAGGAGCGTACGGCCCGCGCCAGATCCGGTACCCACAGCTCGATGTGGTGCAGCATCCCGTCCCGATTCCCGTGGGCGGTGCCGCGGCCTGTCGCGCCCCGGTTCCCGCTTCCCGTCCGTTCAACCAGCCATTCTTCCCTCTCCGCCCGCTCACGGGTTCCTTTCCGATCAGTGGTTTCGTATGGCCGCCGGGGCTGACAGACTGCTGCGATGGCTGACCGATCGTTCAGTGACGTGTCCCTCGCCGCCCTGTACGACGCGCTGAATCCATGGGGTCCGAGCGACGACTTCTACCTGGATCTGGTGATGTCCGCGCGGTCCGTGCTCGATGTCGGATGCGGGACGGGACGCCTGCTGACGCGTGCCCGCGAGACCGGGCACGGGGGGCGGCTGTGCGGGCTGGATCCCGCGGCGGCCATGCTGGTGCAGGCGCGCGGGCGGGCGGACGTCGAGTGGGTGCTCGGGGACCTCGGATCGGTGCGCTGGGAGCGGGAGTTCGACCTCGTCGTGATGACCGGGCACGCGTTCCAGGTGCTCGTCGGCGACGAGGAGCTGCGCTCGGCGCTGGCCGCCGTCCGGCGGGCCCTCGGCGACGGCGGGCGGTTCGTCTTCGAGACCCGCAATCCCGCCGCCCGGGCGTGGGAGCGGTGGCGCCCCGACCGGGCACGCGAGGTGAGCGACGCCCACGGGGACGCCGTACGGGTCCGGCACGAGGTCGAGACGCCGGTGCTCGGGGACCGGGTGACGTTCAGCGAGACGTTCGAGCACGCCCGCTGGGGGCGGCCGCGGGTCAGCCGCAGCACGCTGCGGTTCCTGGGCGCGGAGGCCCTGCGGGAGTTCCTCGGCGAGGCCGGGCTCGTGGTGCGCGAGCAGTACGGCGACTGGGCGCGCCGACCGCTCTCCCCCACCGCCCCCGAGATCATCACGATCGCCGGCCTGGCCTGACCGCCCCGGCGGGGCCAGGACGCCCACGACAGCCCCTCACCCGGGCAGGCACCGCGGGCCGAACCGCGCCTCACCCCGGGCAGACACCCGCAGGCCGTATCGCGCCCAACCCTGGGCAGGCACCCGCAGGCCGTCCCGCACCTCCCCCGGGCAAACACCCGCAGGCCGTACCGCGCCCCACCCCGGGCCGTACCGCGCCCGGCCCCACCGCGCCTCGCCCGGCCGGAATCCGGGCGTCGGGCCCCCGGCCGGGCCGGCCTGACCCGGGCCGCCGGCTCCCTCACCCGGCGTGAGCCCGCACGACGAGGAGGGGCCCGCGCGTTCCGCGCGGGCCCCTCCTCGTACGGCAGGTCGTCCTAGGAGCCCTCGGTGGTGTCCTCCAGGGCGGCCAGGGCCGGGTCCAGGACGATGTCCTCGTCGCGGGCCTCGGTGGTCGGCTCCTCCGGGAAGTGGCACGCCGTCAGATGCCCCTCACGGTTGCCCGCGATCCGCACCAGCGGCGGCTCCTCGGCCGCGCACTTGTCCTGCGCCTTCCAGCAGCGGGTGCGGAAGCGGCAGCCGGAGGGCGGGGCGATGGGCGAGGGGACGTCTCCCGCGAGGCGGATGCGCTCCCGCGGGGGCTTGTCGGACGCCTCCAGCTCGACCTCGGGCACGGCGGACAGCAGGGCGTGGGTGTAGGGGTGCCGGGGCCGGGTGTAGATGGAGTCCCGGTCGCCGACCTCGATCACCTTGCCGAGGTACATGACGGCGACGCGCTGCGAGAAGTGCCGTACCACCGCCAGGTCGTGGGCGATGAACAGGAACGCGATGCCCAGTTCCTTCTGCACCTCCTGGAGGAGGTTGACGACCTGCGCCTGGATGGAGACGTCGAGCGCTGAGACCGGCTCGTCCGCGACGATCAGCTTCGGCTCGGACGCCAGCGCGCGGGCCACGCCGATGCGCTGGCGCTGGCCGCCGGAGAACTCGTGCGGGAAGCGGTTGTAGTGCTCGGGGTTCAGGCCGACGATCTCCAGCAGCTCACGGACCCGCTTCTCGCGGCCGCCCGCCGGGTCGATGCCGTTGATCTCCATCGGCGCCGAGATGATCTTGCCGACGGTCTGGCGGGGGTTCAGCGACGAGTAGGGGTCCTGGAAGATCATCTGGATCTCGGAGCGGACCGGCGCCAGCTGCTTGCGGCTCGCGTGCGTGATGTCCTGGCCGCGGTACGAGATGGAGCCGCCCGTCGGTTCCAGCAGGCGGGTGATCAGCCGTCCGGTCGTGGACTTGCCGCAGCCCGACTCCCCCACCAGGCCGAAGCTCTCGCCCACGTGCACCGTCAGGTCGATGCCGTCCACGGCCTGCACCGCGCCGATGGTGCGCCGGATCGGGAAGCCGCCCTTGACCGGGAAGTGCTTGACCAGTTTCTCGACCACCAGCAGCGGCTCGCCGGAGCTCTCACCCTCGGCGGCGCGGGGCGCGGGCAGCGTGGCCGCGCCCGCCGTGACGTCCTTCTCGACGTCTTCCTTCATCTCGCTGTTCTCCCTACCGCAGCCGGGGCTTGATCTGCTCGATGAAAATGGTCTGCTTCTGCTCGGCCGTGAGGTGGCACGCGCCTCCCCGGCCCGCGGGCAGCAGCGGGACGTCGTCCACGCACCGCGCGCCCCCGACCTCGCCCCGGAAGGTGCAGCGGGGGTGGAACCGGCAGCCCGACGGCGGCCTCAGCAGGGAGGGCGGCGCACCGGGGATCGGGGCCAGCGGCGTACCGAGGTCCGAGTCCAGCCGCGGCATCGAGTTCAGCAGGCCCCAGGTGTAGGGGTGCTGGGGCGAGCGCAGCACCTCGTTGACCGTGCCGCGTTCCACCGCCCCGCCCGCGTACATCACCATGATGTCGTCGGCCATGTCGGCGATGACGCCCAGGTCGTGCGTGATGAAGATGATGGCCGAGCCGAACTCCTGCTGGAGGTTCTTCAGGAGGTCGAGGATCTGGGCCTGCACGGTGACGTCGAGCGCGGTGGTCGGCTCGTCCGCGATCAGCAGGTCGGGGTCGCAGACCAGCGCCATCGCGATCATCGCGCGCTGGCGCATACCGCCGGAGAACTGGTGCGGGTAGTCCTTCGCCCGTTCCTTGGGGTTGGGGATGCCGACCTTGCCGAGCATCTCCACCGCCCGGTCCCAGGCGGCCTTCTTCGACGCCCCGGTGTGCTTCCAGAACGGCTCGGCGATCTGCCGGCCCACCGTGTAGTACGGGGAGAGCGCCGTCAGCGGGTCCTGGAAGATCATCGCGGCCTTGTTGCCGCGCACCTTCTCCAACTCCGACTCGCGGGCGGTGATCAGCTCCTGCCCGTCGAGCACGATCTCGCCCTCGATGTCCGTGAACATCGGGTTGTGCAGGCCGAGGACCGTCAGGTTGGTCACCGACTTGCCGGAGCCCGACTCCCCCACGATGCCGAGGGTCTTGCCCCGTTCGAGGTCGAAGGAGAGCCCGTCGACGGCCTTGACGACGCCGTCCTCGGTCTTGAACCGGACGTACAGGTCACGCACCGAGAGGAAGGCGCCCGAGTCCGCCGGGGCTCCGGCGCCCGATTCCTTGGTCAGAGTGGTCACGGATTGCTCCTAGGACAGCCGCACGCGCGGGTCGATGAAGGCGTAGCAGGCATCCACGATGATGTTGAACAGCAGGATCATGGCGGCGGAGAAGAGCATCACGCCCAGCAGCAGCGGAAGGTCGCTGAAGAAGACCGATTCCACGGCGAGTTTGCCGAGGCCGGGCAGTCCGAAGGTGTATTCGGTGATGATCGCGCCGCCCAGCAGCGAGCCCAGGTCGATGCCGAAGATGGTGACGATGGGGATGAGGGATCCGCGCCAGGCGTAGCGGAAGAAGACGTACTTGCGCGACATGCCCTTGGCCCGGGCGGTGCGGACGTGTTCCTCCTGGAGCTGCTCGATCATCGACGAGCGCGCCATACGGGTGTACTGCGAGGCGAAGATCGTGGACAGGATCACCCAGGGGATGATCAGCCCGGAGAACCAGCTCACGGGGTTCGCGGTGAAGTCGTTGTAGGCGGGCTTGTCGAAAAGATGGCTCTGGTAGACAAGAGCGGCCAGCGCCAGCGGGCCGAGGAAGTAGATCTGCATCGAGCTGAGCACCATCGCGCCGGCGGTCACCGTCTTGTCGACGAGCGTGCCGCGCTTCCACGCGGCGAGCATGCCCGTGCCCAGACCCACGACCAGGAAGCAGACCGCGGCACCCAGCGTCAGCGACACCGTGGTGGGCAGGCGGTCCATCAGCGTGCCCCAGACCTCTTCATTGGTGTGGTACGAGTACCCGAAACAGGGTGCGGGGCACGGACCCTGGTCGAAGCCGTTGCTGCCCAGCACGAGGTTGTGCAGGAAGATCCAGTACTGCTCGGGGATCGACTTGTCGAGGCCGAGCACGTGATGGATGTTCGCGAGGTTGGCAGGCGTGCATGTCTTGCCGCACATCAGCAGGCCCGGGTCCCTCGGCATCCCGAAGAACAGCAGGAACGCGACGATACTCAGCAGGAAGAGAATGACGGCGGCGCCGAGTGTCCGGCGAATGAGGAAGCGCAGCATGGCAGGGGCAGCTCTCAGACGTCAGCGGGCCCGGCGGGGCCCGGCGCCTCCGCCTGTGGAACGGCGGACGCGCCGGGCCCCGTCTGAGCGACGGTTACTTGACGAACAGGCGACGCGGGTCGACGCCACCGATCACGTCGTCGTAGACCAGGCCGCCGACCTTGGAGCCGGCGATCTGGGTCTGCTTGTAGTAGCCGGTCGGGACGACGTTGACGACGTCCTTGACCAGGTACTGGTCGACCTTCTCCCACTCGGCCGCGGCCTTGACCGGGTCGGTGATCTTGTTGATGCGGTCGATGTCCGCGTTCACCTTGGGGTCGTTGACCTGCGAGTAGTTCTGCGCGCCGTCGGCGATACCGCGACCGTCGTACAGCGGCGGGATCACGGTCGAGGCGGACGGCCAGTCGGCACCCCACGCGGTGTGGAAGATGTCGTAGTTGTTGTCCAGCTTGCTGACCTGGTCGTAGTAGGTCTCGGCCGGGATCTCCTGGCGCTGGACGTCGAACCCGGCCTTCTTCAGGCCCTCCGCCATGGCGGTGGAGTACTGCTGGCCCTCGGGGGTGTTGATGTAGCCGAAGGTCAGCTTCATGCCGACCTTGCCGGCCTCCTTCAGCAGGGCCTTGGCCTTGACCGGGTCACCGGCCGGCTTCTTGATCTTGCCGTGCGGGTCGAAGGCGGCGTCGTAGCCGCTGACCGTCGGGCTGATGAGACCGCCGGCGACCTGCATCGCGTCGGTGCCGCCGTAGGCGCGCACGAACGGCGTGATCGGCAGGGCGTAGGCGATGGCCTCGCGGATCTTCTTGTCCTTGAGCGCCGGGTGGCTCAGGTTGATGTTCATCTGACCGACGTAGGGCTGGAAGCCCGAGACCGTACGGGACTTCATCTTCGGGTCGGCGAGGACCTTGGAGAGGTTGCCCGCGTCGACCTGGTTGTTGAAGCTGATGCCGGCCTGGTCGGCTCCGGTGTCGGCCAGCAGCGTCTTGGTGGACGTCTCGTACTGCTGGTTGAACGTGATGTTGAACTTGTCCACGTACTGGTGACGGATCGGGTCCGTCTTCGGGTCCCAGTTGGTGTTCTTCACGAGGACCATCGACTTGCCGGACTTGAACGACTCGATCTTGTACGGACCGGTCGTCACGGGCGCCCGGTCGTACTTCGTCTTGGTGTCGCCCTTCTCCGAGACGATCGCGTAGCCCGCCATGGCGAGGGCGTACGGAAGGTCGGGGTGCGACGTCTTGAACTTGAAGACGATCGTCTTGTCGTCCGGCGTCTGCAGGATGCTGTCCGGCAGGTGCTTGCCCTTGTAGGGGCCGTCCTTCAGCAGCTTGCGGTAGTCCGCGCCCGGGGTGTCGGCCAGCCACTGCTGGACGTAGGGCGGGCCCTGGTTGATGAACGGGGCGAACATGCGCTCGAAGGTGTGGCGGACGTCCTTGGACGTGATCGCCGTACCGTTCTCGAACTTGATGCCGTCCTTGAGCGTGTACTTCCAGGTCTTGCCGCCGTCCGTCGTGGTGCCGGAGTCGGTGGCGAGGTCGCCGACGATCTCGTGCTTGGAGCCGTCGTCGCTCGTGGCCTTGTATCCGGTCAGACCACGGTGGAGCAGCGTGGCGAGGGAACCCTCGTCGGACACGTAGATCTGGCCCGGGTCCAGGTGCGCGTAGCTGTCACGCTGGAGGACCTCCATCGTGCCGCCGCTCTTCGCGCCCGGCACCTCGGCCGCGGGACCGGTGGAGTCGGCGGCGTTGCCGAATTTGATCGACTGCTGCTGCCGCTGCGCGTTCTCCTTGTCCTTGTTGTCTTTGTTCCCGTTGTCGCTGCCGCCCTTGCTGCAACCGGTGAGCACGAGAGCTCCCGCCGCGAGCACGGAGATTGCGGCGTATGCGTGGCGTCCGCCCCTACTCATCACTCAGATTCCTACCCATCTGTTGTCACCGGTGCGAACAAGTGCACCTGTGGTGCCGGTGAGTTGCGGTCTGCGTTCTTCGAACCAGTGATCTGACATTGAGGTGCTGTGGAAAGTGCCGTTCGATTCGGGGCGAAGGCGCCCACAACTCTTTGGTCAGCGAGCCGTCTTGGGATCGAAGGCATCCCTGACCGAATCCCCGAGCAGGTTGAACGCGACGACGAAAATGATCATCGAGACGCCCGGGAAGAACATGTAGGTGATGTCGTTCTGGAGAACGAGTTCCGTCGAGGCCTTGGAGAACATCTGTCCCCAGTCGGGCGTCGGTTCGACGATTCCGACGCCGAGGAACGACAGACCCGCCTCGATCGTCACGAAGTTCGGCAGCAGGTAGGTGGTCTGCACCAGGAGCGGTGTCACCACGTTGGGCAGCACCTCCTTGCGGATGATCCGCCAGGGGGACGCCCCGCTCACCTTGGCCGCCTCGATGAACTCCCGCTCGCGCAGGGAGAGCGAGGTACCCCGCAGGATGCGGGCGAGGCTCATCCAGCCGAGGAACCACTGGACGACGATCAGCGCGACCACGCGTACATAGGTCGGTGTCTCGTCGCGCGGACTCACGAAGAGCGAGACCACGACCGGCATGCTCGCGATGAAGAAGAGCTGCGAGGGGAAGGCCAGCAGGAAGTCGACGATGCGGCTGATCGCGTAGTCGGCCTTGCCGCCGACGTAACCGGCCGTGACTCCCAGCAGGATGCCGGTGAGCACCACCGTGACCGTCACCGCCACGGAGATCATCAGCGAGGTCCGGATGCCGAAGATCAGCTTGGTGAAGACGTCGTAGCCGTTGCCCGGCTCCAGGCCGAACCAGAACTCGCCGCTGATACCGCCGTTGGGCTGGAGCGGAACACCGGCGCTGTCGAAGAGTTCGGGGCGTTCGTCCGCGTACACCGTGTACGGGTTCTTGCCGTACAGCTTGGAGATCAGCGGGGCGAGCAGCCCGATCAGGAAGAAGAACCCCACGACGTAGGCGGAGATGACCCCCGAGCGGTCCCGCTTGAAGCGGGTCCACATCAACTGGCCGGGAGACCGGCCGACGAGCTGCTCGCCCTCGGGTTTCGCGGTCGCCGCCTGCCCGCCGTGCACGACGACCGGTTCCGCGCCGTCCTCAGTCTCGATAGGACTCGTCACAATTCGCCCATTCCGCAAGTGTGGGTGTGCCGTACCCGGCGGCGCCGCTCCGCCGGGGCGGATCGGGCCGTGCCGAGTCGGCGGCCGTCACCTGGCGTGCCCGGCCACCGTTCGGTTCAGAAGAGACATCGATCGCCGACGGCCACCCCGAAATCCCAGGGGGACGCGCGTAGTTGAAACCACGTCACGGTCCCTCGGGCCGGGCGCAGGCGCCGGCCCCCGCGTCAGTACGCGCGGGAGCGGATCAGAGATCGGAACTCCGCGCCGTCGTCGCGGACCGCAGGGGACGATGTGACCCACAGGGCGCTGATGACACCGCACATGGGTACCTCCTCATGACTCAACCGGTGCACGGACAGGAGGGGTACTGCTGACCTCCGACACCCCTGACGGAGGATCAAGCACCCCACTGTGCTCGTGAGTCGACGCTGTCCCCACAGCGCATGACCCATTGACCCGAGCGTTACGCGGCTAACTATGTGACATGAGCCAGATAACCGACCACAGCCTTTAGGTCTCGATCCCATCACAGCTGCCGCGTACATCTTCCAAAATCTGGACAAAATGATCTGCGGGAGAAGCCCCCGAAACGGACGTGTTACATGCGTATCGGTCTGGACGCACCGCATTTCGGACACGGGAAGGGGGAAACGGGTGGCAAAAAAGCCCGGGCACCCCCCTGCGGGGGCACCCGGGCTCGGATCGCCGGTGGATCAGCCGGCCGGGCCTGACGGATCAGGCCGACGGGACCGGTGGATCAGCGGTGCTCGGTCAGCCGTGCTTGGCGCGGCTCGCCGTGCGGGCACGGTCGCGCTGGTCGAGCACGACCTTGCGGATGCGAACGGCCTCCGGGGTCACCTCGACGCACTCGTCGTCGCGGCAGAACTCCAGGGACTGCTCCAGGGAGAGCTTGCGCGGCGGGACGATCGCCTCGAACGAGTCGGCCGAGGACGACCGCATGTTCGTGAGCTTCTTCTCCTTGGTGATGTTCACGTCCATGTCGTCGGAGCGCGAGTTCTCGCCGACGATCATGCCCTCGTACACCTCGGTGCCGGGGTCGGTGAACAGCACGCCGCGCTCCTGGAGGTTCGTCATCGCGAACGCGGTGACGGCGCCGGCGCGGTCGGCGACGAGCGAGCCGTTGTTGCGGGTCGCCAGCGTGCCGAACCACGGCTCGTGGCCCTCGTGGATCGAGTGGCCGATGCCGGTGCCGCGGGTCTGGGTCAGGAACTCGGTCCGGAAACCGATCAGACCGCGGGAGGGCACGACGAACTCCATGCGGACCCAGCCCGAGCCGTGGTTGGACATGTTGTCCATCCGGCCCTTGCGGACGCCCATGAGCTGGGTGACGGCACCCATGTGCTCCTCGGGCACGTCGATCGTCATGCGCTCGACGGGCTCGTGGACCTTGCCGTCGATCTCCTGGGTGACGACCTGGGGCTTTCCGATGGTCAGCTCGAAGCCCTCGCGGCGCATCTGCTCGACCAGGATGGCGAGCGCGAGCTCACCACGGCCCTGGACCTCCCAGGCGTCCGGACGCTCGGTGTCGAGCACGCGCAGCGAGACGTTACCGATCAGCTCGCGGTCGAGGCGGTCCTTGACCTGGCGGGCGGTGACCTTGCGGTCCTTGACCGCGGCCTTGGCGTCCGCGCCCTTGCCCGTTCCACCGCGGCCGACGAGCGGCGAGGTGTTGGTGCCGATGGTCATCGAGATCGCCGGCTCGTCGACCGTGATGAGCGGCAGCGCGATCGGGTTCTCGGTGTCGGCGAGGGTCTCGCCGATCATGATGTCCGCGATACCGGCGACGGCACAGATGTCACCGGGGCCGGCCACCTCGGCGGGCTTGCGGGTGAGCGCCTCGGTCATCAGCAGCTCGGTGATGCGCACGTTCGACATCGTGCCGTCGCGCTTGATCCACGTGACGGTCTGGCCCTTGCGCAGCTCGCCCTGCTCGACGCGGAGCAGCGCGATGCGGCCGAGGAAGTTGTCGGCGTCCAGGTTGGTGACGTGGGCCTGCAGCGGCGCGGTCTCGTCGTAGGACGGGGCCGGGACGTGCTCCAGGATCGTGGAGAAGAACGGCTCCAGGCTGTCGCTGTCGGCCGGGACGGTACCGTCCTGCGGCTTGGTCAGCGAGGCCACGCCGTCACGCGCGCAGGCGTAGACGATCGGGAACTCGATCTGGTCCTCGTCGGCGTCCAGGTCGAGGAAGAGGTCGTAGGTCTCGTTGACGACCTCGTCGATCCGCGAGTCCGGGCGGTCCGTCTTGTTGATGCACAGGATGACGGGCAGGCGCTGCTGGAGCGCCTTGCGCAGCACGAAGCGGGTCTGCGGCAGCGGGCCCTCGGAGGCGTCGACCAGCAGGACGACCGCGTCCACCATCGACAGACCGCGCTCGACCTCACCACCGAAGTCGGCGTGGCCGGGGGTGTCGATGATGTTGATCGTGATGGCGTCGCCGCCATCCTTCGGGTGGTACTTGACCGCCGTGTTCTTCGCCAGGATCGTGATGCCCTTCTCACGTTCCAGGTCGTTCGAGTCCATCATGCGGTCGTCCAGCGACTCTGCGGCGTGCGCGGCGAAGGCACCGGCCTGCTTGAGCATGGCGTCGACCAGAGTGGTCTTGCCGTGGTCGACGTGGGCGACGATGGCGACGTTGCGGATGTCGTGGCGCGTGGCCATAGTGAGGCGCTTCTCCCGGAGTGAGTGGACGGCCTCCGCATCCGCGGGGCCACTGCCGGGCTGAACACGCCACGGCCTTACCCCATCGTACGTGGCCCGGACGGAGACGGCCTCCGCGGGCCCGGGCGGGCGGACCCGCGACGCCGCTCACGGCCTCCTGATCAGGCGCTGCTCCGCGCCGGTGATCCGGCGGGACAGAGCTTCCGGGCGGCCGCGCGCTCCGCGGCGTCCGCGACCGACGGGGCGTCCCGGATCACGTCCTCGGAACAGGGCAGGAACCCGCCACCGGTCCTCTCCCACGTGACCACATGACCCCGGACCGGCCGGGCGCCGCTCCGGCAGGTGTACGTGAAATCGGCCTCGACCAGGTCGACGGAGTTCCACGCGTAGTAGGCCCCGAGAAAGTCCCCGCCTTCGTGGTGGAACCGCTCGGGTACCTCGTCCGGCGCGGCCGGCTCCGAGGGGCCGGCGAGCGGTTCCTCCGTCCCGAGATGCCGGCCGAGGGCCTTGATGGCGTCCGCGGCGAGGACCCCCGTGCCCGAGGACGTCATGTGGGGCTTGTAGCTGACGCCCCTCAGCGGCCTGATCTCACCCGAGACCGAGTGCGTCTTCTTCTTGATCGTGATCGGGTCGGCGAGCCCGGTGAGCCTGTACCCGCGCACGACGCCGGACCAGGCGTACGTGCCGTGCGCGCACGCGGCGGCTCCGTGGTCCTTCTTCGCGTCCCGGTCCCCGGTGCCGCCGGTGCAGGCGGTGGCGCCGAGAAACAGGAACACCGCGGCGACACCCGCCGCGGTGCCCGTGAGTGCGCTCCGGTTCATGATCGTCCCCCGTGTCCCCCGTGTCCCCGTGTCCAGCGGTGATCGCCGGACACGGGGGGACACCCTACTTGCCGGTACTACTGGCCGCCGGGGACTGCTGGGGCCCCTTCGCGCCCTTCTTCAGGAAGCCCATGTCCTCGTACACCGGGGTCTGGAACCCGAAGGCCCCGGTGTTCGCGAGGCCGACGCGGGCCGCGGCGAGCTGGGGGCGCTGGTAGAGGGGGATGGAGCCGGCGGCGGCCCAGATACGGGCGTCCGCCTTGCGGACCAGGGAGCGCTCCTCGTCCTCGTCCAGGGTCGAGAGCGCCTGGTCGAAGAGCTGATCGACCTGGTCGGTGCCGACGCGGGTGTAGTTCTGCTCGACGCTCAGCGAGCCGTCCGCCGCCGGCACGGGCTTGGCGTAGATCGGACGGGCGTCCGTGGCCGGGAAGGCGGAGGCGGGCCACGAGTAGAGCGCCAGGTCGTAGTCGCCCGCGGCGATGTGGTCCTTGAAGTAGCTCTCGTCGGAGACCTTCGTGATGTCCGTGCGGACACCGACGCGCTGGAGCATCCGCGCGATCCGGTCGGCCACGAGCCGCAGGGACTCCGAGCCCGTGCCCGAGGGCACCACGAAGCGCAGCGCCAGTGGCTTGCCGTCCTTGGCGAGGACGTTGGAGGCGGCGCCGGCAGGAGCGGCCGTCCCCTTGGGCGCGGCCGTCCCCTTGGGCGCGTACGCCCCCGGAAGCCCGCCCGGCCCTGCGTACTGACGGCCGTCCAGGTGCCGGGCGGCCTGCTCGTCCGTGTGCGCTCCCTGCCTCACGCCGGACTGCTCCTGCTTCCGCGCGTGGTCCTTGGGGTCCTGGGCGGGCTCGCGGCCCACCCCGGAGGGCTTGCCGTCGTCGCCGAGGTCGTACGTCCCGCCCTCGCCCGGCCTGCCGTCCTCGTCGCCGTCCCCCTTCTTGCCCTCGGACCCGGCGGCCTTCTCCGTCTTCTTCTGCTCCGTGACCGGGCCGCCCGGCACCCAGCCGGCGTCCGCGAGCAGCGCCCGCGCCTCGGCGGCGTCCTGGTTGCCGAGAGCGCCGCTGCTGTCGGCGTACGCGGCCTGACCCGCCAGGGCGAGATGGCTGCCGACCGGTTCGGCGGGCAGGCCGAGCGGCCGGAGGACGATCTGGGCGAGTTCCTTGCGGTTGAGGGCGCGGGCCACCGCCCGGCGGACGCGCTCGTCGGCGAGGGGACCCTCGGAGCCGTTGAGGGCGAGCTGCGTGTAGGCGGGTTCGAGGGACTTGCGGACCACGAAGCCGCTCAGCGCGGACCCCGAGGAGGCCTTCTTCGCGCCGGCCCCGCTGCCCTTCGTACCCGACTTCCCCTTCTCGCTCTCGTCGTCCCGTTCGTCGCCGGCCTTCTCGTGCCCGGAGCCCTTGTCGCCCTTCCCGCCGGCCTCGTCCTTGTCGCTCTTGTCGCCCTTCTCGCCGGCCTTGTCGCCCTTGTCGCCGTCGTCGTCCTTCTTGGCCTTCTCGCCCCGCTCGCTCGTGTCGCTGTCCTCGTCCTTGTTGCCCGTCCGGCTCTTCTCGCTCTTCTCGCTCTTCTCGTGCTGGGCGCTCTTCTCGTGCTCGGCGCCCTCCTCCTTGTCCCTCTTCTCGTCCGCGGAGTTCTTCCCGTCCTCCTCCTCGGACTCGCTCTCCTCGCCCTTCTTCCTCGACGTGGCCTTCTGGCTCTTCTCGCTCGTCGCGGAGGCGCCCTGCAACGGGGCGCCGTCCTTGTGCCGGGCCGCGAGGGTGACGCGCTCGGCCTCGGCGGGGTCGATCTCGGCCAGGTCGAGCCTGTCGTCGGCGAGCGCCTCGGCCCGCTTGTCACGGGCGACGGCCACCAGGTCGATCTCGTCGAGCTTGCTGGGACGGCCCCACCAGCGGGCGTTGCGCGTGAGCCGCACCTGGCCGGCCTTGCGGTCGACCGTCTTGACCGCGAAGGGGCCCGCGGTGACCTTCAGCTTGCGCCGCGCTCCGTCGTTGAAGGAGTCCGCGGTACCCATGACGTCCTTCGGGTACAGCGGCGAGAACAGCGCCTTCCAGTCGGCGTAGGGCCGGCTGAAGGTGACGCGGACCTCCAGGTTGTTCTTGCCCCGCTCGATCTTCTCGATCCGGTCGTAACCGGCGTTGCGTGCCGTCCAGTACGCGGAGTCCTTGCCGGACAGGGCGCGCCACTGGGCGGCGAAGTCGGCGGCGCCGATCTCGCGTCCGTCGCTCCACACGGCCTGCTGGTTGAGCTTGTACAGCACGACCTGCTTGGGCGAGGTGTCCACGACCTTCGCGGACTCCAGGTAGTCGGAGTTGATCTTCGGCCGGCCGTTCGCGTCGAGCCGGTACATCGACGGCAGGACGGCGCCCGCGACACGGGTGGTCGCGGCGTCGGCGTCCGACTGGAACGCGTTGAGCGTCTCCGGTACGGCGTCCACGGCCCAGCGCAGGGTGCCGCCGTCGGCGATCAGGTCACGGGACGCGGGCGCGATGTCCTGCACGGCCACCGGTCTGTCGGCCTCGTCGTCCGCACTGCATGCGGCGAGGGCGGGTACCGCGAGCGCGCCCGCGGTGAGAAATGCGGCCGAGCGCATCACCGCGCGCAGTCCGACGCCTTCGTGGGACATCACTGCAACCTCCGGGGGACGCTCCGCCGCGGGAGCTGGTCCGTTTCTGGTCCCGTTCGGCGGTATTAGGGAGTTGATCTGATCTACGTCCCAACTGAAGAGCAGTGCGGTGGAGAGGAGGCGGCGACACGGCGGCACGGGCCCGGAACCCCACTCGTGCGGCGCAATCCGGAACCGATCCGGACCACCGAGGGCTCGTATCCGGACATCGCGCCGGACCACCGAAGGCTCGTGTCCGCCGCACCGTCCGGCCTGCCGCGCGGCTCTCGGACCCTCCCCCGGGCGCGCGCGGAATCCGACCGGCGCGCGGGTGAAGAGAACGGCGCACAGTGTTCGTTCTGGAGCGTGACGGTCTTCAATCCGTGCACACGCCTTCACACGGGACCTTGTGACGCGCAACACTCGCAGGCGCATGAACGTTGCCGCCTGAAGGCCGCGGGGCCCACGGAAGTGAGGGCAAGTCATGTCCGTGCACGACGACCTGACGTCAGTCCAGCGCAGCCTCGACGACCTGCAGCGGTCGGTGCGGCGCCTGGAACAGCAGATGGGCACCGGTCTGGAGATGCGCCGCGTGCGCGCCGACGCCGACCACCTGCGGGAGAGCCTCGCGCTGCTGCGCGAGGCCGCCGGACCCTCCCCGAGGCGCCCCACCGGACCCGGACCGGCGGTGTCCGCCTCCGGCAGGCTGCCCGACCTGGTGACCGTCTCCGACACCCCGTACGACAGCTCCTTGTGGACCGATTCCGACGACGAGGGTCTCGGCGCGCACCACGGTCCCTCCCACTAGCGCCCGCGACACCGGCGCACCCCCGAACCCGACCGGAGTGCGAAGTTGGCCACTGGTACGGAACCTCATCTGAACAGCGGCGGTGTACGAACGGGTACGCGCGCCGCGATCGCCGCCCCGCATCTGCGGACCGACCGCTGGTGGCTGGCACCCGCCGCCACCGCGGCCGGGTTGCTGGCCTTCATCGTGTACTCGACGTGGCGGGCCTTCTCGGACACGCACTACTACGCGGCTCCCTACGTCTCCCCGTTCTACTCGCCCTGTCTGGCCGAACGGTGCGGGACGATGCGGGCCGGGCCGAACGCGGACCTGTTCGGGAGCTGGTGGGCCATCTCGCCCGCCATCATCATCCTGGTCTTCCCGCTCGGCTTCCGACTGACCTGCTACTACTACCGCAAGGCCTACTACCGGGGGTTCTGGGCGAGCCCGCCGGCCTGCGCGGTGGCCGAGCCGCACAAGAAGTACACCGGCGAGACCCGCTTCCCGCTGATCCTGCAGAACATCCACCGGTACTTCTTCTACGCGGCCCTCGTCGTCGCCGGGATCCTCACGTACGACACCGTGCTCTCCTTCCGCGACGAGCACTACGCCTGGGGCCACATGGGCCTCGGCACGCTGGTGTTCCTGGTCAACATCACGCTGATCTGGGCGTACACCCTCTCCTGCCACTCCTGCCGGCACATCGTCGGCGGAAAGCTCAAGCACTTCTCCAAGCATCCCGTGCGGTACCGGATGTGGCAGTGGGTCGGAAACCTGAACGCCCGTCACATGCTGCTGGCCTGGGCCTCGTTGGTGAGCGTGGCGCTCGCCGACTTCTACGTGTACCTGGTCGCGTCCGGCGCCTTCGACGATCCGCGCTTCTTCTAGATCGGATGGAGCCCCCTGATGTCCGTGGTCGACCGACAGGAGTGGGACGTCGTCGTGGTCGGTGCCGGCGGCGCCGGACTGCGTGCCGCGATCGAGGCACGCGAGCGCGGCGCCCGTACGGCGGTGATCTGCAAGTCGCTGTTCGGCAAGGCGCATACGGTGATGGCCGAGGGCGGCATCGCGGCCGCCATGGGCAACGTGAACTCCGGCGACAACTGGCAGGTCCACTTCCGCGACACCATGCGCGGCGGCAAGTTCCTCAACCAGTGGCGGATGGCCGAGCTGCACGCCCGCGAAGCACCGGACCGGGTCTGGGAACTGGAGACCTGGGGCGCCCTCTTCGACCGGACGAAGGACGGGCGGATCTCGCAGCGCAACTTCGGCGGCCACGAGTATCCGCGCCTCGCCCACGTGGGGGACCGCACCGGCCTCGAACTGATCCGCACGCTCCAGCAGAAGATCGTGTCCCTCCAGCAGGAGGACATGCGGGAGACCGGTGACTACGAGTCGCGCCTGAAGGTCTATCAGGAGTGCACCGTCACACGGATATTGAAGGACGGACAGCGGGTCTCCGGGACCTTCTGCTACGAACGGGAGTCGGGGCGCTTCTTCGTCCTGGAGGCCCCCTCCGTGGTGATCGCCACCGGCGGCATCGGCAAGTCGTTCAAGGTGACGTCCAACTCCTGGGAGTACACGGGCGACGGGCACGCGCTGGCGCTGCTCGCCGGGGCGCCGCTGCTGAACATGGAGTTCGTGCAGTTCCATCCGACCGGCATGGTCTGGCCGCCTTCGGTCAAGGGCATCCTCGTCACCGAGTCGGTGCGCGGCGACGGCGGGGTGCTGCGCAACTCCGAGGGCAAGCGGTTCATGTTCGACTACATCCCCGACGTCTTCAAGGAGAAGTACGCGCAGTCGGAGGAGGAGGGCGACCGCTGGTACGAGGACCCGGACCACAACCGGCGTCCTCCGGAGCTGCTGCCGCGCGACGAGGTGGCGCGGGCCATCAACTCCGAGGTGAAGGCGGGCCGCGGCTCCCCGCACGGCGGCGTCTTCCTCGACGTGTCGACCCGGATGCCGGCCGAGGTGATCAAACGCCGGCTGCCCTCCATGTACCACCAGTTCAAGGAGCTGGCCGACGTCGACATCACGGCGGAGGCCATGGAGGTCGGCCCCACCTGTCACTACGTGATGGGCGGCATCGCGGTCGACTCGGACACGGCGGCGGCGCGCGGGGTGCCCGGGCTGTTCGCGGCCGGTGAGGTCGCGGGCGGCATGCACGGCTCCAACCGGCTCGGCGGCAACTCCCTTTCCGACCTCCTGGTGTTCGGGCGCAGGGCGGGCTGGCACGCGGCCGAGTACGCGGCCGGTCTCACCGGGGAGGACACCCGTCCGCCCGTGGACGACACCCAGGTCGACGAGGCCGCCGCGGAGGCGCTGCGGCCGTTCTCGGCCGAGGGACCCGAGTCCGTCCCCGCCCCGTCGGCGGGTGGCGCGCCCGCCGTCGCCTCGCAGCCGCCCGAGAACCCGTACACCCTGCACCAGGAGCTCCAGCAGGCCATGAACGACCTGGTCGGCATCATCCGCCGCGAGGCCGAGATGGAGCAGGCCCTGGAGAAGCTCGCCGGGCTGCGGGTACGGGCGCGCCGGGCCGGGGTGGAGGGCCACCGTCAGTTCAACCCGGGCTGGCACCTCTCCCTGGACCTGCGGAACATGCTCCTGGTCAGCGAGTGCGTCGCCCGGGCGGCGCTGGAGCGCGCGGAGTCGCGGGGCGGCCACACACGCGAGGACCACCCGGCGATGGAACGTTCCTGGCGCCGGATCAACCTGCTGTGCCGGCTCACCGACCCGACCGGCGGGACGGCGGTCAGCGACCCGGTCGCCGGACAGATCGACCTGCTGAACGAGACGACCGAGCCCATCCGCCCCGACCTGCTCGCCCTCTTCGAGAAGGAGGAGCTGGTCAAGTACCTCGCCGAAGAGGAGCTGTACGAGTGAGCAGCTACGAGGCCCGCTTCAAGGTGTGGCGTGGAGACGTGAAGGGCGGCGGCCTGGAGGACTTCGGGGTGGAGGTCAACGAGGGCGAGGTCGTCCTCGACATCATCCACCGGCTCCAGGCGACCCAGGCCCCCGACCTCGCGGTGCGCTGGAACTGCAAGGCGGGCAAGTGCGGTTCGTGCTCGGCGGAGATCAACGGCAGGCCCCGCCTGATGTGCATGACGCGGATGTCGGTGTTCACCCAGGAGGAGACGATCACCGTCACCCCGCTGCGCGCCTTCCCGGTCGTACGGGATCTGGTGACCGACGTCGGCTTCAACTACGACAAGGCGCGCGAGGTGCCCGCCTTCGTGCCGCCCGCCGGTGTCGGACCCGGCGAGTACCGGATGATGCAGGAGGACGTCGACCGGTCGCAGGAGTTCCGCAAGTGCATCGAGTGCTTCCTGTGCCAGGACACCTGCCATGTGGTCCGTGACCACGAGGAGAACAAGCCCGCGTTCGCCGGGCCCCGCTTCCTGATGCGGGTGGCGGAGCTGGACATGCACCCGCTGGACGCGGCCGCGGACTCCGGCCTGGACCGCAAGCGCACGGCCCAGGACGAGCACGGCCTCGGCTACTGCAACATCACCAAGTGCTGCACGGAGGTCTGCCCCGAGGGCATCAAGATCACGGACAACGCGCTGATCCCCTTGAAGGAACGGGCGGTCGACCGCAAGTACGACCCGCTCGTGTGGCTGGGGTCGAAGATCGGCCGGCGGCGGACGTAGGCGAGGGCTGGGCACGGGCGGGGCGGCGTCTCCGTCCGTGCGCGCCCCCGCGTCACGGCCGTTCGGTGTCCGGCGGGACCGCGGGGCGCCGGCCCGGGCGCTGCGCCGTCATCTGCACCACCAGGCTCGCGAGGAACAGGCCCATCCCGCCCAGGGCGTACGGCATCAGCGCTGAGTCGGGTCCGCGGAGCGGTCCGAGGACCATGAACAGGGACCAGCCCAGGGCGCCCGTCAGCGCACCCCATCCCCACAGCTTCGGGCGGACGACCCGCGGACGCACCCACGGCGGGATCCAGTACCTCGTGACGGCCGCCGTCCCGATCCCCGCCTGCGCCGCGACGATCAGCGCGACGCCCACGACGAAATACCCGTGCACAGAGCACCACTCCTCCGCGTGCCGACAGGCGCACGCGTCCTGATCATGACACGCGGAACGGCGGCGGTCACCCCTCGTGCGGCGCCCTTCGCGGGACGCCGGGCAGCCCTCCGCGACACCCCGTCCCGCCGGCCCGCGCGCCCGGGTGAGCCGCGGATCACGACCCCCGCGCCCCTCCCGTGCACCCCGATACCTCCCGTACCCCAACTGCCCCCAACTCCTCGTATACCGGTCGCGGAGGCGCTCGAACGGCCATACGCTCCCAAATGTGACGTCGCCCCAGAGCCGAAGCCGGTCGCGCCGGGTCCCGTCGCACATAGCCGTGCGGGTGGCGCATGCCGTGCTCGGGGGGCTGGTCGCGATGGGCTGGCTGGTGCTGCCGCTGGCGCGGGCGGGCGCCGACGCCCCGGTGACCCGGGCGCGGGACGCGGGTGTCGCCGCCCGGCCGGAGACGATCGCGCAGGACGGCACGACGACCGGCGATCTCGTGCCGCCCCTGATCGCGGTCGGCGCCGCGGGCGCGGTGGCGGCCTACGGATACGGGCGCCGCAGACGGCGGGCGGCGACCCGGACGACACCCGGCGGGGACTCCGACCCCACTCCCCTGCACGAACTCGACCGGCGGGCCCGGCGGTTGCTCGTCGAGACCGACGACTGCGTGCTCGTCGGCACCGAGGAACTCGCCCTCGCCGCGGACCGGTCGGCGGGCGACGCGATCGAGCCGTACCTGTACGACCTGAGGCACGCGGAGGCCGCACTCGCCGCGGCCTTCCGGCTGCGGCAGCGCCTCGACGAGGCGGAGGCCGCGGGCGTGGACCCGGCCGAGGACGAGAGCGGCCGCAGGGCCGACCTGGAGGAGATCATCGCCCGCTGCCGGGACGCCGGGGAGCGGCTGGACGCGGCGGCACCGGGGTTCGACCAGATCCGGGCGCTGGAGCGGAACGCGGTGGCCGCCCTGGAGTCCGCCGAGGCCCGTTTCCGGGAGGTCGCCGCACGCATCCGCGGCGCCGAGGCGACGCTCGCCGCTCTCCACGAGCGGTACGCCCCCGCCGCCTCCCTCCCGGTCGCCGGCGACGCCGAACAGGCGAAGGACCGGCTCCTGTTCACCACCTCCCACCTCAACCAGGCACGGCAGTACGCGGACCGGGGCGACGGCGCCAAGGCCGCGGCCCATCTGCGGGCGGCGGAGGGGGCGTTGGGACAGGCCGCCGACCTGGCGGACGGCGTGGAGCGGCTGGCGGCGGAACTGGACTCGGCGGCGGCCGGGCTGCCCGCGGCGATCACGGCGGCGGAGGCCGCGCGGAACGCCGCCCAGGCCCTCCCGCCGGACGCCCGCGCCGGGCTCGTCGGGCGGTTGGGGCACGTGGACGTGGTGCTCTCCGCCGTCCGTCACGAGACGGCCGCCGGGCCCCACGATCCGCTGGACGCGCTGCGCCGGGTGACGGAGGCCGCGGCGGGCCTGGCCGGGGCGGGGGCCGGTGACGTCCCCGACGGGCACGGCGAGGCGCTGCTGCCCGCCCGCAGCGCGCTCGCGGGGGCCGCGTGCTTCATCGCCACCCATCGCGGTGCGGTGGGCAGTGAGGCGCGGACCCGGCTGGCCGAGGCGCGGCGGCTGCTCGGACCGGGGTCCGCCCCGCTGTCCGAGGTGCTGCGGGCCGACGGCCTCGCCCGGGAGGCGCGCCGGCTCGCGGAGCGGGACGTACGGGCGTACGGCAATCCGTCGGGCGGCCGCGGGGGCGCCGGAGCGGGCGGCGCGGTGCTCGGCGGGATCCTCCTGAGCGACGGCGAGGGCGGCCCGATGAGCTACGGCGGCCCTCGCACCCGGGGCCGCCGGGGGGCGTTCTTCACCTGACCGCAGGACAGCACCCGCAGTATGTGGGGCCGCCCGGGGCCGCCACGCTCGACGTGGGGCACCCGCTCTTCGTGGGGCCCCTGCGGTACATGGGGCCGCTCCGCTGCACTCGGGGCCGCCCCGGGACGCCTGCACGTGGGGCTGCCCGGGGCCGCCTTCGCCTCAACCGGCGAGCGGGGCGCACCCACGTGGGCGCACGGGCCGGTCGCCGGCTCCGGCCCCTGTCGCGCCGTCGGTGGCGCTCGCCCCTCGGGACTCGCCCGTTAGAACCCTCGGCACGCTCACTCGTATGAGCCCTCGGCCGTCGGACCTCAGAACAGGCTCAGCAGCGCTTCCGCCGGGTCAGTGAGGGGCGTCCCGCCGTCCGGCAGCGGGAGTTCGAACCACACGGTCTTCCCGCGCGGCGTACGGCGGGAGCCCCACCCAGCGGAGAGGAGGCCGACGAGCTGGAGGCCCCGCCCGCCCTCGTCGGTGTCGCGGGCGCGGCGGCGCCGCGGCTGGACGAGTCCGGCGTCCCAGACCTCGCAGACGAGGGTGCGGTCGAGGAGCAGCCGCAGCCTGATCTCGCCCTCGCCGTAGCGCAGGGCGTTCGTCACCAGCTCACTGACCAGCAGTTCCGTGGTGTCGACGAGCGGTTCCAGGTCCCAGGCGACGAGCTGGGTACGGGCGTACTCGCGGGCCCGCCCGACGCTGCGCGGCTCGCGCGGCAGGGTCCAGTCGCCGACGCAATCGGCGGGCAGTCCCTGGACCCGGGCCATCAGCAGGGCGATGTCGTCCTCGCCGTGGTGGGTGTCGAGGGTGTTGAGGACGTGGTCGCAGACGTCCTCCAGCGGCCGGGAGGGGTCGGTGAGGGCGCCGACGAACGCCTGCAGACCCTCGTCGAGCGGGTGGTCGCGCGATTCGACCAGTCCATCCGTGTAGAGCGCCAGCAGGGCGCCCTCGGGCAGTTCGACCTCCACCTCCTCGAAGGGCTCACCGCCCACCCCGAGCGGCATGCCGGGCGGCACGTCGAGCATCAACGCGCTCTCGCCGGGCTCGACCAGGACGGGCGGCAGGTGCCCCGCGTTGGCGAAGGTGCACCGGCGGGTCACGGAGTCGTAGACGGCGTACACACAGGTCGCGAGGTACACCTCGGAGAGGTCGGCGTCGCGGGGCTGGCGGGCCGTGCGGGTGGCCTGCTGGACCCCTCCGGGCGTCCCGAGGCCGCGCGCGATCTCGTCCAGCGCCGAGAGGACCTCGGCGGGTTCGAGATCGAGCAGGGCCAAGGTGCGTACCGCGGTGCGCAGTTCACCCATCGCCACGGCGGCGCGCAGCCCGCGGCCCATCACGTCGCCCACCACGAGGGCCGTGCGGTGGCCGGGGAGTTCGATGACGTCGAACCAGTCGCCGCCGACCTCCGTCGCCGCATTGCCCGGCAGATAACGGCACGCGATGTCGAGGCCGGAGGCCTCGGGGTCGCCCGGGGGCAGCAGGGACCGCTGGAGGATGAGGGCGCGTTCGTGCTCACGGCGGTACAGGCGCGCGTTGTCGATGCACACGGCCGCGCGGGCGGCCAGCTCCACGGCCAGCGCGCGGTCGCGCTCCCCGAACGGCTCGCTGCCCTTCGTACGGGAGAACTGGGCGAGTCCCACGACCGTGTCGTGGGCGACCATGGGGACCGCGAGCGTGGACTGGATGAGGCCGCCGTCGTCGGCGGGGATCTGCTGCGGCCGGGCGGTGCGCAGGGCGTCCGCGCAGGGCGAGTTGAACGGGAAGTGGTGGACCGCGCCGACCGCCACGGGAGCCGGACCGCCCGCGAAGGGCGCGTCGGAGACGGCGCTGGCGAAGGCCACCCGGCGCAGTTCGGCACTGCCGTCCGCGAGTCCCGGCGGGGTCTCGTCGCCGACCAGCAGCCCCTGGTACAGGTCGACCGTCGCGAGGTCGCAGAAGCCGGGGACCACGACGTCGAGGAGTTCGCGTGCGGTGGTCTCCAGGTCGAGGGAGTTGCCTATGCGGGCGCCCGCCTCGTTCAGCAGGGCGAGGTTGCGCCGGGCCGCTGCCGCTTCGCGGGCGGCGGCGCGGCGGGCGGTGATGTCGGTTCCGAGCCACGCGATGCCTATGGGACGGCCGCTGCCGCTGTGCACCCGGTAGAGGTTGATGGACCAGTGACGGCGCTCGTCGGAGCCCGGGACCTGCCCGGTGACGTGCATGTCCGTGATGGACTCGCCGGTCTCCAGGACCCGGCGCAGGACCGCCGTCACCCGCTCGGCCTCCGCGTGCGGGAGATAGTCGTGGACGCCCTTGCCGCGGTGGTCGTCGACGCCGCCGCCGAAGATCGAGGCGAACCGCTGGTTGGCCCGCCGGACGTGGAGGTCCGTGTCGATCAGCAGGAACCCGAACGGAGATTGACCGAAAATCGCCTGCGAGGCGGCGAGGTCCGTCTCGATCGTCCGCAGGGTACGGACGTCCACCACGATGCATACGGCGGCTCGCTCACCGTGCTCGTTGGTCGTCGGCATCACGTAGACCTCGGCGAGGCCCTCCCTGCCCCCGGAGTCCTCGGCGCCCTCGTCGGCACCCTCGGAGGCGGGTGCGCGGAAGGGCACGAGCCCGGTCCATTCGCGGCCGTCCAGGATCTCCGCCATCTTCCGCTGACCGAACTCCCGCCGGTCCTCGCTGACGAACGCCTGGATGGGGTCCATGCCGACGGCGCGCTCGGCCGGGATGCCGAAGATCTGCTCGGCCCGCACGCTCCACTGGTCGACGAGCCCGTCCGCGCCGATGGAGAAGGAGGCGGCCTTGATGTAGTCGTAGATCGAACCGGGCGGACTGCTCTGCCACATCGCGTCACCCGGCACCTCGCCGGCCTCGCCGCTCCCGCCCGTCCCGCCGCCCGGGTCGCCGTCGGGCCCGCCCGCCGCACCGTCTGCGACCGGGTCCGGCGCGTAGTCCGTGGTGTCGTCGCCCGCGCGATCCGTGGTGCCGTTCGCGGCGTTGCCCGCCGCGCCGTCCGGGGTGGTGCCCGGAGCGTGGTCCGAGGCGCGGTCCGCAGTCGTGTCCGTCATGCCGTCAGGCGCACGGTCCGGGGCGGGGTCCGCCATGTCGTCAGCAACGCGGCCCGGGCCGTCGTCCGGGGTGGTGTCCGGCGTGTGGTCCCGGGTGGTGTCCGGGGCGGTGTCCGCCGGGCCGGAGGCCGAGCGGTCCGGGACGGTGCCTGTCGTGTCGTCGGGAACCGCCCATGCGGCATCGCCCGCCGCATCAGCCCTCGCGCCGCCCGACGGGTCCTCGGACTCCGTGGCCTTCGCTGGTATCTCGCTCACGCGAACCGTCCCCTCCAGCTCACCGCGTCCGGCACCGGTCACCGGGGGCGGCTGCCCGCAGTATCCAGCACTACGGTGCCGCACGACACGGTGTTCACGATCACAGCACGGTCCCGATGGTTTTTGGACCGGCCGCGACATACTCCCAGTCTTCTAACCAGGTGGCGCCCCCTCGAACCACACAACGTGACACGGGTCGGGAGCGTGATCCGGCCGCGCGCCGCGCGGGTGCGCCGGCCCCGGCGGCTCAGTCCGGTACGGCCAGCTCGAACCAGACCGTCTTGCCGGTGTCCGCCGGCCAGGTTCCCCAGCGGCGGCACGAGCCGGCCAGGAGCTGGAGTCCGCGGCCGCTCTCGTCGGAGGTGTCGGCGGACCGTTCGCGGGGCGGGTCCGGCAGCGGGTCGGAGACCTCGACGCGCAGCGCGCCCGGAGCGTCCTCGGGACGTACGAGACGGACGCCGATCGGCCCGGTGGCGTGCCGGAGCGAGTTCGTCACCAGTTCGCTGACCAGGAGTGCGGTGATGTCGCCGAGGGATTCGAGATCCCAGTCGCGCAGCTGTCCCCGGACGACGGCGCGGGCGGTGCGGACGGCACCGGGCTCCGCGGGAAAGGTCCACTCGGCGCAGTAGCCGTCAGTGTCGATCAAGCCGATCACTTCCCAGACCAGAAACCCACCCACGCCCGGTTTCGGGGGGTTAAGGGGCACATACCCGGTATCGGTGGAGCTTTACCGCGCCCGGGGCACACGATGGCGCGAACGGCGCACAAAGGGGCACCCGGGTCGTCACGCGCCCGGATCGAGCCACGGGAGTGCGCTCTTGACCGCCGGCACGTCCTGGTCGAGCCAGTCCACGTCCCAGATCTCCTCGGAGCCCAGCCAGCGCAGTTCGTCGTGGTCCTGCAGGGGCTCGGGTTCGGGTGAGCCGGGCAGCAGCCGGGCGGCCCACACCACCAGGACGTATCCCGGCTTCAGGGGCCACTCCCCGGGGACGCGCTCCAACGCCCGTGTGTCGATGCCCAGCTCCTCGCGCAGTTCTCGCACGAGGGCGTGTTCGGGGGTCTCGCCGGGCTCGACCTTGCCGCCCGGCAGCTCCCAGCGCCCGGCGAGGTCGGGGGGCGCGCTGCGGCGGGCGGCGAGCAGGCGTCCGGCGCGCACGAGGGCGCCCGCAACCACCACGATCCGTTCCGTCATGCGCCGGAGCCTACGGGAGCGGAGGGGCCTCCTGCTCCCGGTGGATCAATGCGCTCCGTTCGGCCCGATCCGCTCGACCCAGTAGAGCTGCTTGTGCCCGCGGTCGTCGAGGCTGTCCGCGATCTTCTGGGCCTCGGCCCTGGTCGCGTACCTGCCCACGCGATAGCGATTGCCGTTGTCGTCCTGCCGTATGACGAGCCAGGGAAGCGTGATCGTGCTGTCGTTCATAGCGCCCCTCCACTTCCCGCCCCGGGCCCCCGTCGAACCCCGCATCCCATCGAAACCGCAATCCGCATATGCCCGAGCGTACGCCTTACCTTCACGCAGCGAACACGGGTTTACACAAAGAGGTACGCAACCGGCCAGCAGGGAGCGCCGGACCAGGGGGCGCACGCCGTCGAACACGCCGCTCACGACTCCTCACGCGCCCGCGAGCAGGGCGAAGGCGTTGCCCGGTCCGTCAGTTGAGAAAGGCCAGATTCCAACCGGGCTCACGGGCGGCCCGGGTGACGAGCGGTCACTTCACCGGCAGGTGGTAGGCGATGCGGTAGCGGTCCGCCGGGACCACCACGTCGGCCGTCTCCACCGGACGGCCCGAGGCGTAGAACGTGCGCTGGATGACGACGACCACATGCCCGGGCACGCCGCCCAGTGCCAGAAGTTCCTCGGCGAGCCCGGGACGCGCGCCCACCTCCTCGGTGACGTTGTCCACGATCACGTCGATGGCGGCCATGCGCTCGACGACACCCATGCCGCCGAGCGGTCCCTCCTCGGGGAGCATCACCGGCGTACGCCCGGTCACGGCGAGCGGCTCCCAGGACGTGGAGAGCATCATCGCCTCGCCGCCGTCGCGGTAGACGTAGTTCGTGCACATCACGCGGTCGCCCGGCTGGATGTCCAGCCGCTCGGCGATCGCGCCGCTCGCCTCGACCTGCCGGCTGCGGGACTCCCAGGTGCCGCGCACCGCGAAGTCGGCCTGCTCCTGACGGAAGGGAGTGGCGCCGCTGTCCGGCCGGTACCCGGAGCGGGCCACACGGCGCGGCACCGGCCGCTCGCGGACGTACGTGCCCGAGCCGGAGCGGCCCTCGACCAGGCCCTCGGCCATCAGCACCTTGCGCGCCTCCAGGGCGACGGTGTCCGAGACCCCGTACTCCTCGCGGATCCTGGCCTGCGAGGGGAGCCGGGTGTGCGGTGGCAGCGAGCCGTCGACGATCTTCTTGCGGAGATCACCCGCGACGCGCAGATACGCCGGCTGCTCACCGAATGTCACTTAGCCGCTCCCATCAGGTTGTACAGACAGCAACAGCGTGGCAACCGTGGGTTGTGCCATGCAAGCGAAGGCCAGAGAATCACTCGATGTGATGACGCGTGGCCCTTGAGGGCATACGCAGGCACTTTCTCCCCACTGTGGCTGTCGTCACACCTCGATTCCTGGACCGTCTTCGCCGCCGCTACCGGTGCCCCCTCCGCCGCCGTACGCCGGCGGGGTGGTGGCGAGCCCCAGAGCCTTGCGGGTGGTGACCGTCCTCTCGGGCTCGATGAGCTTCAGGGCCTTCTCGTAGTGCTCGGAGAACGTGTCCGCGTCCGACGCGTCCGCCGCCTTCTCCCATTCCTTCGCCGAGCGCTCCAGGTCCTTGGCCAGGGCGGCGACGGGCTTGGCCGCGTCCGCCGCGAACCTGTGCCCGGGCAGCCCGTCCGCCTCCCAGGCCAGCACCTCCGAGACGTGTCCGGCCCACTCCTTGTAGCCGGACAGGTCGTCGTCGATGTACTCGGCCTCGGGTATCCCGTCCAGTGCGTTGTCGATGGCCGCCGCCGAACTCAGGTAGGAGTACTGGTCGGGGTCCAGCGTGAGCTGGTCGTTGCGCAGGGAGCCCGTCAGGCTGCCCCCCTCGTCGTTGTTCCCGAACAGGCAGCTCACCTTGCGGTCGCCGCCGCGCCAGCTCTGCTCGGTCGGCGTGAAGGAGTACACGGCGACGTCGCCCGGGACGGCCCAGGAGTCCATCGCGTAGGTGTTCCGCATCAGGTAGCACCGCTGGTCCGCCGCGTCGGCGAGCTCGTCGTCCCCCGGGTAGTCGCCCTCGTCCATCGTGAGGTCCGCGAACACCTCGGCGTCGTGCTCGCCCTTGCACGGCACCTCGTCGACGTCGAACGCCAGCCCCTTCAGGGAACCGCTCATCGTGTCGAAGCACTCGCCCACCTCCAGCGAGAACGCGGAGCCCCCCGAGTCGCCGGCCGCGCTCTCGAAGCCCTCCCAGAAGTCGCGCGCTCCCCCGGTGGCGACCGTGAGCGCGAGCAGCACGACACCGATCGACGACATCACCATGCCGCCCACCGCCATGCCCTTGCCGCGCTCGCCGCGCCGCTTGATCTGGACGAGCGCCACGGTCCCGAGCACCAGCCCGACGGCGGGCAGGAAGCAGAGGATGCCGAGGACCAGCGCCGCGATCGCGAGCCCGTTGAAGGGAACGGGCCGGTTGTACGGGGAGTAGCCCTGCCCCCAGGGCTGGTACGGACCCGGGTACGGGGCCTGCTGGTACGGGCCCTGCGGGGCGGCGCCGTGCGGGAACGGGCCCTGCGGGGCGGGGCCTTGGGGGTACGGAGCGTGCGGGTACGGCGGCGTCCCCGGCGGCGGGTACTGCCCCTCGGGCTGCTGCGGTCCGGGCGGCGGGGGTATGGCCACGGTTTCCCTTGCTCTCATCCATCCGTGATGGAACGTGCGTACTACAGCCGAATGGCTGGGCGCATCGTAAGCACCGCGCGGGCGGGGGCGTGAGCGGGGCCGCCCGGACGGCCGCCGGGGCACGGCCGGTCCCGGACGCTCGGAGCGTTCCGTCCCCGGGCCGCGCGTCTAACCTGCACCCATGACTGCACTGCCGGACTGCTTCTGCCCGACGGACGGCACGCGCGTCCCCGCCGGCTCGCTCGCCTGGTGCTGCCCGGTCTGCCGCGGCCCGCTCGACCTGGACTTCGCGCCCACGCCGGCTCCCCTCGCGTCCCTCACCGGCCGGGTGAACTCGCTGTGGCGGTACGCGGAATGCCTGCCGCTGGCCGCGCCCACGGTCAGCCTCGGCGAGGGCCGCACCCCGCTGGTCCCCCTGCGCGAGGGCGTGCTCGCCAAGCTCGACTTCCTGATGCCGACGCTGTCGTTCAAGGACCGCGGGGCCGTGCTGCTGGCCGAGCTGGCGCTGCGGCTCGGGCCCCGGCAGGTGCTCGCGGACAGCAGCGGCAACGCGGGCACGGCCGTCGCCGCCTACTGCGCCCGGGCCGGACTGCCGTGCACGGTGTACGTCCCCGAGGGCACCTCGGCGAAGAAGCTGGAGCAGATCGAGGCGCACGGGGCACGGCTGCGGGTGGTCGACGGCGACCGCGAGGCGACGGCACGCGCGGCGCGCGCGGCGGCCGACGAGGAGGGCGTGTTCTACGCCTCGCACGTCTTCAACCCGTACTTCCTGCACGGCACGAAGACGTACGTCCACGAACTCTGGGAGGACCTCGGCGGACGTCTTCCGGACGCCCTCGTGCTGCCGGTCGGCAACGGCACGCTGCTCCTCGGCGCCGCCCTCGCGGTGGCCGAACTGCACGCGGCGGGTCTGATCGACAAGAGGCCGGCGCTGTACGCCGTCCAGGCGGCCGCGGTCGCCCCGCTGGCCCACGCCTGGTCCGAGGGCGCCGACGATCTCGTCGGCGTCACGCCCATGGCGCCCACGTTCGCCGAGGGCATCGCGATCCCGCACCCGCTGCGGGCCCGCCAGATCCTCAGCGCGGTACGTGCCTCCGGAGGCGCCTTCCTGACCGTGACGGAGGACCAGATCCGCCACGCGCAGACGGACCTCGCGGGACGCGGGCTGTACGTGGAGTCGACGGGCGTCGCCTGCTGGGCGGCGACCCGCGAGGGCACCCTGACCGCACGGGAGGCCGTGGTACCGCTGTGCGGCGCGGGCGCCAAGACGGGCCTGGCCCGGACCTGACGAACTCGGCGCCCACGGCCCTGCCGTCCCACCGCTGACCGCGCGCTGTTCAGCCGTGTCCGGTTCACTCGACCGGCATGAGCCTCTCGCCCGTCATCCCCAGACGAGCCTGTTCCTCCTCGACGATCCGACGTGCCAGCTCGGTGTCCGAGACGTCGACCGCGTCCGGGGTCGCCTCGGCCACGGCGCTGCGGCGTGCGTAGGCGTCGAACAGGCGGGTCTTCGTCTCCAGCATCCTCACCATGCGCTCGTCCACGCCCCCGGTGGCCAGGAGACGGTGCACGCGCACCGGCCTGACCTGGCCCATGCGGTGGGCCCGGGCCACCGCCTGGTGTTCGATGGTCGGCTTGATCTGGGGTTCGCAGATGACGACGACGGACGCGGCCTGCATGTTGAGGCCGACGCCCGCCGCCTGGATCTGCCCCAGGAGCACCGCCGGTCCCTGGACCCCGGCGAAGTCGTCGACGATCTCCTGGCGACGCTGTGCCGGGACGGCCCCGGTCAGCGGGCCGAACACCGGGGCGGCCCCGGCGGTTCCGGCCACCAGAGCTTCCTTCACCACGCCCAGTACGTCCTTGAAGTTGGAGAAGACCACCGTCTTCTGCCCGTTCTCGCCGGCCTCCTGGACGATCTCCCGGAGCCGGTCCAGCTTGGCCGACTTCCCGGGGCACATGTACGCGGCCCTGCGCATGGCCATGAAGTTGCCCGCGCGCACGGCTTCGCGGTACTCCGCCTCGTCCGAAGCGCTCAGCTCCTCCCACTCGTCGGTGTGCTGAAGGCTCGGGAGTTCCGTCAGTACGTCCTCCTGGTTGCGCCTCAGGTAGACGGGGGCCACCGCCTTGCGGAAGGCGACCGATCCGGCCAGCGCGTCCCGTTCGCCGAGGGAGTCCGCGACGTCCTTGTCGAGCATCCCGACCAGGTTGCGGAACTCCGCGACCCGGTTCTCCATGGGGGTTCCGGTCATGAAGAGGGTGCGCTCGCAACGCTCCGCCCACAGGCCCACCGTCTGGGACCGTTTGGCCTTCGGGTTCTTCACCGAGTGTGCTTCGTCGACCACCAGCAGCCCGACCTCCCCGTCGTCCGGTGCGGGAAAGCCGCGCAGAGCATCGAACGTGGTCACGCCGACGCCGCCGCGCCCCTTCCACTCGGCGAACGCGTAGTGCCGGTCGGGACCGTGGAGCACCACGACGCGCAGGGCGCTGCGGGCCTCGATCTCCCGTGTCCAGTTCACGAGGACGCTCGCCGGACAGACGACCAGGAAGTGACTCCGTCCCTCGGCGGCCAGGTGAGCGAGGACGGCGATCGCCTGGATGGTCTTCCCGAGGCCCATCTCGTCGCCGAGTATCACCTTGCGCTGCGCGAGCGCGAACCGGGCGCCGAACACCTGGTAACCGCGCAGGGAGACCCGCCGGTGCGTGTCGTCGAGCTGCTGGGTCCGCACCCGCTCCGCGATCTCGTCCGGCAGGAAGCCCTCCGCGGCAGCCGCGTCCGGCTGCCGTCCGGAGATCTCTGCCAGCAGGCTGTAGTACTCGGCGGAGCGGAGTTCGAAGTCCACCCAGGCCGCGACGTCGGACGAGAGCCCCCGGAGCAGGTCCACCGACGCCTGCGCGAGCAGTTCGGGCAGGCCGGCCCGCTCCGCCTCGTCCACCAGCGACCGGATCCCGGCGACCGCCGCCCACGCGCGGGCCTTCTTCTCCCGGCCGGCCAGCAGCATGCGGACCCTCCCGGCGGCGGGTCTCGCGTCGGCCAGCAGCGGACCGAGCCGTTCCGCCAGGACCGAGGCGTTGTCGACCGCGCGCCGGGCGTCCGGGCCGGCCTCCACCAGGACGTGCAGGGCCATGACGAGCGCGGTGGTGGACGGGTCCGGCTGGTCCACGTCGATGTGGACGGCCACGGTCTCGTGCACCGCCTCGGAGAGCCGACGGGCGGCGGCCAGCATCTGGTCGACGGTGCGCTGCCCGACACCGGGAATCTGCCGCAGCCGGTAGGGGCCCGCTTCGAGAACACTGCCCAGGGTGCGCAGCCCGCTCTTCTCGACGCTGCCCAGCCGCAGCCGGCCTTCGGTGACGTCCTGCAGCCGGGCGACGGGAATGGCGTCGAGCTCCCGCTTCACCGCGGCGTCGTGGATCGGCTTCAGTGCCGCCCGTACGGCCTCCACAGCCCTTCCGTGGTCCCCGACCACCGCCTGCGCCGCCTCGTACAGCCGCGCGCCCCCCGCGACCGTGTCCCGCTCGCCACGCCCCACGCTTCCGCCCCTCTTCGGCACTCCCCGCATCCTCCCACCGCCCGCACCACGGCTTCTCCGGAGGCCGGGGCCGCCGCTCACAGCGGCCAGGCGGTCAGCAAGTCGTCCGGGCCGTAGGCGGCGTCGAGGCCCGGACAGTCGACTCCGCTGCGCGAGACCGCCACGACCGGAACGGGTTCCGCGGTCGGGGCGGCCCAGTCTCCGGCACCGACCCGGAACGGGAAGGCGGTCAGGGCGGCCCAGTCTCCGGCACCGACCCGGAACGGGAAGGCGGTCAGGGCGGCCCAGTCTCCGGCACCGACCCGGCACGGGAAGCACGAAGGGGTCCGGCCTCGAAAGGCCGGACCCCTGACGATCCGCGTGTTCGCCGGATCAGCAACGCGACGAGACCGCGTCCGCTAGACGTTGAAGCGGAACTCCACCACGTCGCCGTCCTGCATCACGTACTCCTTGCCCTCCATGCGGGCCTTGCCCTTGGCGCGGGCCTCGGCCACCGAGCCCGTCTCGACCAGGTCGGCGAAGGAGATGACCTCGGCCTTGATGAAGCCCTTCTGGAAGTCGGTGTGGATCACACCGGCCGCCTCGGGGGCCGTCGCGCCCTTCTTGATCGTCCAGGCGCGGGATTCCTTCGGGCCGGCCGTCAGATAGGTCTGCAGGCCGAGGGTGTTGAAGCCGACGCGGGCCAGCGTGGCGAGGCCCGGCTCCTCGGCGCCCACCGACTCCAGGAGCTCCAGGGCGTCCTCCTCGTCGAGTTCGGCGAGGTCCTGCTCCAGCTTGGCGTTGAGGAAGATCGCCTCGGCGGGGGCGACCAGGGCGCGCTGCTCGGCCTTGAAGTCCTCGTCGACCAGCTCGTCCTCGTCCACGTTGAAGACGTACAGGAACGGCTTGGTCGTGAGCAGGTGCAGGTCGTGCAGCAGTTCCTCGTTGCCCGAGCCCTGGACGATGCCCGCGGAGAAGAGGGTGTCGCCCTTCTCCAGGATCTCCTTGGCCGCCTCGACCGCCGCGACCTTGGGCGCGATGTCCTTCTTGATGCGCGACTCCTTCTGGAGGCGCGGCAGGACCTTCTCGATCGTCTGGAGGTCGGCGAGGATCAGCTCGGTGTTGATCGTCTCGATGTCGTCCTTGGGCGAGACCTTGCCGTCGACGTGCACGACGTTCTCGTCCTTGAACGCGCGGATGACCTGGCAGATCGCGTCCGACTCACGGATGTTCGCGAGGAACTTGTTGCCCAGGCCCTCACCCTCGCTCGCGCCGCGCACGATGCCCGCGATGTCGACGAAGTCGACGGTCGCCGGCAGGACGCGCTGCGAGGAGAAGATCTCGGCCAGCTTGGTCAGACGGGGGTCGGGGACACCGACCACGCCGACGTTCGGCTCGATCGTGGCGAACGGGTAGTTGGCCGCGAGCACGTCGTTCTTGGTCAGGGCGTTGAACAGGGTCGACTTGCCGACGTTGGGCAGACCGACGATTCCGATCGTGAGCGACACGTTGCGACTTCCCGTACGAGAGGATGGGCGAAGGGCCCTCCAGAAGAGCGGGCCGATCCACCAGTCTACGGCGTGGCCCGCCCCCCGCCCGCGAGGTATCGAACGCATGGCCAAGCTCTGTCCACGGCCTCGTCTCCGACCGGTCTCCGGCGTGTCCGATGAGCCATTCCACACATAAAACGACCTAAGTTGGTCCAGTGGAGCAACACAGGACGCGTCCCCCTCAGTACAGACCGCGACGCGGAGCACCTGTTCCGGCCCAGGCCGGACGGGCGGCGAACGGCGGTGTCCGGCGGGACGGCCCGGTGGCGCGCCGGCCCGCGCCCGAGGGTGTCCGGCAGCCGGGCCGGACGTCACGTCCCCGGCTGACGGGGCTCGGCGGCGGACTGTTCTGCGGCGCGTCGATGTTCGCGCTGGCCTGCCTGGACCACCTGCTGTTCGGCGGCTCGGCGACCGTCTACGGGGTGCTGTTCCTGCCGGTGTGCGTCCTGACCGCGCTGTGGGTGCGGCCCGGCGACCTGGTGACGGCCCCCGTGGTCGTACCGATCGCCTTCACCTGCGGACTGCCGCCCGTCACCGACGACGGCGGAGGCGGCTTCGCCGGCTTCCTCATGGCCCTGGTCACCACCCTCGCCCTGCAGGCGGGCTGGCTGTACGGGGGAACGCTGGCCGCGGTCCTGGTCGTGACCGTCCGCCGGGTCCGCCTGGTGGCCCGCCGCCGGGCCGCCCAGGGACGCGACCGGGCACGCTCCGTACCGCCCGGCAGACAGGCCCGCTGACCGGGCCCGCAGGCTCTCCCGCCGTCCGGCGGCCGGCCCTCGAACCGTCGGCCGGCCGTCCCGTGCCGTCGCGGGTCCCGTCCCGTGCCGTCGCGGGCACCGTCCCGTGCCGTCGCGGGCGGCCGTGCCGCTAGCGGCCGATCTGTGCCGCCCGCATCGCCGCGCCCACGATCCCGGCGTTGTTCTGGAGCTGCGCGGGGACGATCTCCGCCTTGATGCCCTCGATCAGCGGCAGGAACTTGTCCGCCTTGCGGCTGACACCGCCGCCGATGATGAACAGCTCCGGGGAGAAGAGCATCTCGACATGGGCGAGGTACTTGGTGACGCGGCGCGACCAGTGTTCCCAGGTCAGATCGTTGTCGTCCTTGGCCTTGGTGGAGGCCTTCTTCTCGGCGTCGTGGCCGTTCAGCTCCAGGTGACCCAGCTCCGTGTTCGGGACCAGCTCGCCGTCGGTGAAGACGGCGCTGCCGATGCCGGTGCCGAAGGTGAGCAGGATGACCGTGCCCCGGCGGCCCTTGCCCGCGCCGAACTCCATCTCCGCGACACCCGCCGCGTCGGCGTCGTTCAGCACGGTCACCGGCAGACCGCCCAGCCGCTCACCGAGCAGCGCGCCCGCGTCGGTGTCGATCCAGGACTTGTCGACGTTCGCCGCCGTACGGATGGTGGAACCGCCGGTGACCACGCCGGGGAACGTGATGCCCACCGGGCCCGTCCAGCCGAAGTGGTCGATGACGTCCTTCACGCCGTCGGCCACCGCGTCGGGAGTCGCCGGGTGCGGGGTGAGCACCTTGTGGCGCTCCTCCGCGAGGTCCCCGCGGTCAAGGTCCACGGGGGCACCCTTGATCCCGGATCCGCCAATGTCCACACCGAAGATCTTCATGGCCCTACGTTACGACGTACGGCTGAATGTCACTTCCCGGACGGGCCGTTGGTGCGTGCCTCCACGAGCGCGGCCGCCTCCGCGCGCAGGTCGCGGCGCAGCTCCTTGGGGAGCGAGAAGGTGATGGACTCCTCGGCGGCCTTGACGATCTCCACGTCCTCGAAGCCGCGCCCGGACAGGTACTCCAGGACCTGCTCGACCAGGACCTCCGGGACGGACGCGCCGGAGGTGACACCGACCGTGGTCACGCCCTCCAGCCAGGCCTCGTCGATCTCGTCGGCGAAGTCCACCAGGTACGCGGCGCGGGCGCCGGCCAGCTTGGCGACCTCGACCAGCCGGACCGAGTTGGAGGAGTTGCGCGATCCGACCACGATGACCAGCTCGGCCTCCGCGCCCATCTGCTTCACGGCGAGCTGACGGTTCTGCGTGGCGTAGCAGATGTCGTCGCTCGGCGGGGAGATGAGGAGGGGGAACTTCTCCTTCAGGGCGTCGACCGTCTCCATCGTCTCGTCGACGGAGAGGGTCGTCTGGGAGAGCCAGACGACCCTGGAGGGGTCGCGGACCTCGACCTTGGCGACGTCACCGGGGCCGTCGACCAGGGTGATGTGGTCGGGTGCCTCGCCGGAGGTGCCGATGACCTCCTCGTGGCCCTCGTGCCCGATGAGGAGGATGTCGAAGTCCTCGTTCGCGAAGCGGACGGCTTCCTTGTGGACCTTGGTGACCAGCGGGCACGTCGCGTCGATGGTGGCGAGCTTGCCGGCGGCGGCCTCGTCGTGGACGACGGGGGCGACGCCGTGCGCCGAGAACATGACGATGGACCCCTCGGGGACCTCCGCCGTCCGCTCGACGAAGATCGCGCCCTTCTTCTCCAGGGTCTGCACCACGTACTTGTTGTGGACGATCTCGTGACGGACGTAGATCGGTGCCCCGTACTGCTCGAGGGCCTTCTCCACGGCGATCACGGCGCGGTCCACGCCCGCGCAGTAGCCACGGGGGGCGGCGAGCAGGACACGGCGGCCAGGCGAAGCGGTCATGCCCCCATCGTAAGGCCGCGTCCGGCGGGTCAGGGATCGCCTCCTCGGCGACCTCGGGACAGCCGCCGGCATTGTCGGTGGGGGCCACTACTCTCGGGCGCATGGCTCTCAACACGTCCGCGGACGCTCCGCTGCCCGTCGGCGAGGTGTCACGGCTCATCGGGGGATGGATCGACCGGCTCGGCGCGGTGTGGGTCGAGGGGCAGATCACCCAGCTGTCGCGGCGCCCCGGCGCGGGCGTCGTCTTCCTGACCCTGCGCGACCCGTCGCACGACATCTCGGTGGGCGTGACCTGCTACCGGCAGGTCTTCGACGCGGTCGCCGACGTCGTGAGCGAGGGGGCCCGTGTGGTCGTCCACGCCAAGCCGGAGTGGTACGCGCCGCGCGGGCAGCTCTCCCTGCGGGCCGCCGAGATCAAGCCGGTGGGGGTGGGGGAGCTTCTGGCCCGCCTCGAACAGCTCAAGAAGTCGCTGGCGGCCGAGGGGCTGTTCGCGACCGAGCGCAAGAAGGCGCTGCCGTTCCTGCCCCAGCTCGTCGGGCTGGTGTGCGGGCGCGCCTCGGCGGCCGAGCGGGACGTGCTGGAGAACGCGCGGCACCGCTGGCCCGCCGTCCGCTTCGAGGTGCGCAACGTCGCCGTCCAGGGCGTCCACGCGGTCCCGCAGGTCGTCCAGGCGGTGAAGGAGCTGGACGCGCTCGACGAGGTCGACGTGATCGTCGTGGCGCGCGGCGGCGGCAGCGTGGAGGACCTGCTGCCGTTCTCCGACGAACAGCTCGTCCGCGCGGTGGCGGCCTGCCGCACGCCGGTCGTGTCGGCGATCGGGCACGAGCCGGACAGCCCGCTGCTCGACCTCGTGGCCGACCTGCGGGCCTCCACCCCGACGGACGCCGCCAAGCGGGTCGTGCCGGACGTCGGCGAGGAGTACGAACGGGTGCGGCTCCTGCGGGACAGGGCGCGGCGCTCCGTCCGGTCGTTCGTCGACCGCGAGGAGCGCGGACTGGCGCACGCGCTGGCCCGGCCCTCGATGGAGGATCCGCACCGGATGATCGACGAGCGGGCGGACCAGGTCTCCGCCCTGCTCGACCGGGGCCGGCGCACGCTGGGGCATCTGCTGGACCGCGCGGACTCGGAGCTGACGCACACCCACGCGCGCGTGGTGGCCCTGTCCCCCGCGGCGACCCTCCAGCGGGGGTACGCGGTGCTCCAGCGCGCCGACGGTCATGTGGTCCGGGACCCGGCCGGGGTGGCGGCGGACGAGACGCTGCGGGCGCGGGTCGCCGAGGGTGAATTCACGGTTCGAGTCGATGCATAGGGTGGGCGCATGACCAGCAAGGTGGACGAGGCGCTCGGGTACGAGCAGGCACGGGACGAGCTGATCGAGGTCGTACGCCGTCTGGAGGCGGGCGGTACGACCCTGGAGGAGTCCCTGGCGCTCTGGGAGCGCGGTGAGGAGCTGGCCAAGGTGTGCCGGCGCCGGCTGGAGGGCGCCCGCGCCCGTCTGGACGCGGCGCTGGCCGAGGAGTCCGGGGACCAGGCAGCGGACACCGGCACCAGCACCGAGTGACGCCCGGTTCCGGGTCCTGGTGACACGCGGCTGCGGCTGCCCCACCCGCCGGCTCCAGGTCGGGGTCGGGGTCCGGGTGAGGTCACCTTTCGAGCAGCTCCGAGCGGGGCCCGCGACACCGCGGGCCCCGTTTTTCATCCCTTCGCCTGTGAAGCGGATCACCACACCCCGCTTTTGGTTGAACTTTAAACCTCATCGCCGTACTGTCGTAGACGCCAACAGATCCCCCCGGATCCACCGCACATACCGAGAAGGTTCTTCATGTCTCTCGTCCTTGACCCCACCGCTCAGGACCTGCTGTTCCGCGAGGCCCGCACGGCGAACACCTTCACCGACGAGCCGGTGACCGACGAGCAGGTGCAGGCGATCTACGACCTGGTCAAGTACGGTCCGACCGCCTTCAACCAGTCGCCGCTGCGCATCACCCTGGTCCGCTCCCCCGAGGCCCGTGAGCGCCTGGTGCGCCACCTCGCCGAGGGCAACCAGGCGAAGACCGCCGCCGCCCCGCTGGTCGCGATCCTCTCCGCGGACAACGAGTTCCACGAGGAGCTGCCGGCCCTTCTCCCCCACTTCCCGGCCGCCAAGGACATGTTCTTCTCCGAGCGCCCGGTCCGTGAGGGTTCCGCCGCGATGAACGCCGCGCTCCAGGCCGCGTACTTCATCATCGGCGTCCGCGCCGCCGGCCTCGCCGCGGGCCCGATGACCGGTGCCGACCTCGCCGGTGTCCAGAAGGAGTTCCTGGACGACGACCACACCCCGCTGATGATCGTCAACATCGGCAAGCCGGGCGAGGACGCCTGGTTCGCGCGCTCCCCGCGCCTGGAGGCCGACCAGGTCATCACGACCGTCTGACCTGCGGCACCAGCGGGCCGGCCGGCGTGACCGGCCGGCCCGCACCGAACGAGAAGGGCCCCCGGCGCCGGCGCCGGGGGCCCTTCTCCATGCCGTACGGGTTCTGCCTGCCGTGCGGGTTCCGCGGGGGACCCGGGGGCCTACGAGGTCTTCAGGGCTTCCGCCATCTTCACCAGCGTGCCGAACGAACCGGTGCCGGTCACCACCGTCGTGGAGCTCTTGCCCTGAAGGACGAGAGCGTCGTAGTGGTCGCCCTCGTAGCGCTGCCAGGTCCGGTCGCCGATGCGCTGCGTGACCTTCGTCTCCCGCGCGCCCTGGCTCGCCGAGTCGATGAACACGGCCGGCCGCTGAGTGGACTGCTCGACCGCCACGTACTGACCGTCGGGGGCCCGGAAACCCAGATGCCAGGTGTCGAACTCACTGCCGTCGTACCGCACCGAGGTCGCCTTCCACGCCGAGGGCAGACCCTCGGGCGCCGCCACGGGATAGCTCGCCGCGCGGCGAGCCGTCAGCAGCTCGACCTGGTAGTCGACGCGCTTGAGATCGGGCTCGGAGTCGTCATGCGGAATGAAGATGTAGATGACACCCGCCATGAGCGAGATGAGGCCCAGGGAAAGAATCATGTCCCGGACCGACTGCTTGCCTTTCATACCTGCCACGCCCCCATCGTCGCAGGTGCCCTGGCCTGCTCATCCGTGGGGCCCCCTGCTCATTTTGTAAGCCTGGCGATAGAGTCGGGGCCACACCCTCATCCGGCCGTCGTCGTATCAGAAAGGTGCGTGTCGATGACCGAACATCATCTGCCCTCCGAACTCGAAGTCCCGTCGGAAGCTCCCGACCGCAACCTCGCCCTCGAACTCGTCCGCGTGACCGAGGCCGCCGCGATGGCCGCGGGCCGCTGGGTCGGCCGCGGCGACAAGAACGGCGCCGACGGCGCCGCCGTCCGCGCCATGCGCACCCTCGTCTCCACCGTCTCGATGAACGGCGTCGTCGTCATCGGCGAGGGCGAGAAGGACGAGGCCCCGATGCTCTTCAACGGGGAGCGCGTGGGCGACGGGACCGGCCCCGAGTGCGACATCGCCGTCGACCCGATCGACGGAACCACGCTCACCGCCAAGGGCATGACGAACGCGATCGCCGTGCTCGCCGCCGCCGACCGCGGCACCATGTTCGACCCGTCCGCGGTCTTCTACATGGACAAGCTCGTGACCGGCCCGGAGGCCGCCGACTTCGTCGACATCAATGCCTCGGTGGCGGTGAACATCCGCCGGGTCGCCAAGGCCAAGCGGGTCACGCCCGAGGACGTCACGGTCGTCATCCTCGACCGGCCGCGCCACGACGGGATCATCAAGGAGATCCGGGAGACCGGCGCGCGCATCAAGCTGATCTCCGACGGCGACGTCGCGGGCTCCATCCTCGCGCTGCGCGAGGGCACCGGCATCGACCTGCTGCTCGGCATCGGCGGCACGCCCGAGGGCATCATCTCGGCCTGCGCCGTCAAGTGCCTCGGCGGCACCATCCAGGGCAAGCTGTGGCCGAAGGACGACGAGGAGCGGCAGCGGGCGATCGACGCCGGGCACGACCTCGACCGCGTCCTGACCACGAACGACCTGGTCTCCGGCGAGAACGTCTTCTTCGTCGCGACCGGGATCACGGACGGCGAGCTGCTGCGCGGGGTGCGCTACCGCTCCGAGACCGCGACGACCGAGTCGATCGTGATGCGGTCCAAGTCGGGCACGGTCCGCCAGATCCGGTCCGAGCACCGGCTGAGCAAGCTGCGTGCGTACAGCGCGATCGACTTCGACCGCGCCAAGTAGGACCAGCGGGCCCGTGGGCCCGGCGCCCGTGAGGCGCGAAAGGGGCGCCCCTTGTGCGGAGGGGCGCCCCTTTCCTCACGCCGAACACCGGGAGACCTGCGCCTTTCACGCCGACACCCGGAAGCACGGTTCTTACGCACCGACGCCGGGAAGCCCGAGGTCTTCACGCCGACGCCCGGAAGCCCGGGGTCATGCGCACCGACGCCCGGAAGCCCGGGGTCTTGCGCACCGATGCCGGGAAGCCCCGCCTTCCGCACCGACGCCGGGAGGCCCCGGCCTCCTCACCGGCCAAAAAGGCCCGGCCTTCCCGCTGGGGTCAGCCGGCCGCGGCTATCGTGCCGCGGGCGGCCTTCTTCAGTTCCATGTCGCGGCGGCGGCGCCTCGCGAGCACGACACGGCGCTCGGCGGCGGTCAGGCCGCCCCAGACGCCGTACGGCTCGGGTTGCAGCAACGCGTGCTCGCGGCACTCGACCATGACCGGACAGCGGGCGCAGACGCGCTTGGCCGCCTCCTCGCGGGAGAGGCGTGAGGCGGTCGGCTCCTTGGAGGGGGCGAAGAACAGGCCGGCTTCGTCACGCCTGCACACCGCCTCCGTGTGCCATGGCGCTTCCTGATCCCTGTCCCGCACGGGCGCCCGCTGGGCCGGAACGGCAGCTACCTGCAGGGACTGATGCGGCGGTTGCAGCACGGTCTACTCCTGACGACGGCTTCGCAAGCGTGCCGGGCGCCGGGGAAGTCCCGCAGCGCCCTCCAAGAGACGATGCAGCAAGCCCTACCCGCTGTGCGCGCGCCTATGCACTGCGTGCCGAAGCCCGGCCGTTCTCACGCGTGATCGATCGTCCGCCGCGGACCGGCCGCATCCGCCGCCCGCATATTCACGGGCGTCAACGGTCGAGATGCTTGCGCAAACTCCGGTCCAGCCGGTCCGCCACCCGTTCGTTCACCCGGCTGGTGACCCGGTCGAGGATGTCCGCGATGAGCTTGCCGCGCCGGGGCCTCGCCTCGACGTTCCCCAGGACGGCGAGGCCGTCGATGTAGACCACGGGCGCGTCGGGGTCGCCGGAGTCCAGCGTGTCCACCTCGAAGTTGCCGAGCACGCCGCCGCCGCTGCCGCGCAGCGAGACGTTCTCCGGCACGAAGATCTCGACGTTGCCGAACACCGAGACCGCCTTGATCACGACCTGCTGGTACTCGAAGATCGCCTCGCTCAGGTCGATCTCGACGTTGCCGAACACCGAGTACGCGTGGATGCGCCGGCCCGCCCTCCAGCGGCCCTTGCGGACGGCGGAGCTGAAGACCGCCACCACGTTCTCGTCGGCCTCCGCGGGGATCGCGCCCTGGGTCGGGCGGTTCGGCGCGGAGGTGTACGCGGAGGCCGCGCGGCCGGTGTGGGCGGCGGGCAGGTCACGGACGAACCGGTCGAGCTCGCCGACCGTCTTGGTGGCCAGCACGCCCTCGACCCGCTCGGCATGCTCCTCCGGGGTCAGACGCCCCTCGGCGACGGCCTCACGCAGGATGTCGGTGATCCGGTCGCGGTCGGCGTCCGAGGCACGCAGCTCGGCCGGCTTCGCCGCCGTGGCGGCACTCGCGTCGGGGCTCTTTTGAAGGTCCACGGCAACAGCCTACCCAAACGCGATAGATCGCGACTACCCCTCGCGCCCGCCCCGCGGGAAACCCGCCGGCACCGGGACCGACGGTCCGGTGTCCGAACTGAGCCTTACCTCACAGGCTCGCCGTCCGTGTCAGGTTCTACGCTGGTGGACGCTGCCGACGACGGCCGGCCTCCGGTGATCAGCCGTAGGGGTGCCCGAGGCGACCGAGCACCGCAAAGCCGACTGTCGAGTGAGGAATGGGCGAGATGCCTGAGTTCGCGTACACCGATCTGCTCCCCCAGGGAGAGGACACCACCCCGTACCGGCTGGTGACCTCCGAGGGTGTCTCCACCTTCGAGGCCGACGGGCGGACGTTCCTCAAGGTGGAGCCGGAGGCGCTGCGCAAGCTCGCCGCGGAGGCCATCCACGACATCCAGCACTACCTGCGCCCGGCGCACCTCGCCCAGCTCCGCCGCATCATCGACGACCCGGAGGCCTCGGCGAACGACAAGTTCGTCGCCCTGGACCTGCTGAAGAACGCGAACATCGCGGCCGCGGGCGTCCTGCCCATGTGCCAGGACACCGGCACCGCGATCGTCATGGGCAAGCGCGGCCAGAACGTGCTCACCGAGGGCGGCGACGAGGCGGCCCTCTCGCGCGGCATCTACGACGCGTACAAGAACCTGAACCTGCGCTATTCGCAGATGGCCCCGCTGACCATGTGGGACGAGAAGAACACGGGCTCGAACCTGCCGGCCCAGATCGAGCTCTACGCCACCGACGGCGGCGCGTACAAGTTCCTGTTCATGGCCAAGGGCGGCGGCTCGGCCAACAAGTCGTTCCTCTACCAGGAGACGAAGGCGGTCCTCAACGAGGGCTCCATGATGAAGTTCCTGGAGGAGAAGATCCGCTCGCTGGGGACGGCCGCCTGCCCGCCGTACCACCTGGCCATCGTCGTCGGCGGCACGAGCGCCGAGTACGCGCTGAAGACCGCGAAGTACGCCTCCGCGCACTACCTGGACGAGATCCCCTCGGAGGGCTCCGAGCTGGGCCACGGCTTCCGTGACAAGGAGCTGGAGGAGAAGGTCTTCGAGCTGACCCAGAAGATCGGCATCGGCGCGCAGTTCGGCGGCAAGTACTTCTGCCACGACGTGCGCGTGGTGCGCCTGCCCCGCCACGGCGCGTCCTGCCCGGTCGCGATCGCGGTCTCCTGCTCGGCCGACCGCCAGGCCGTCGCGAAGATCACCGCCGAGGGCGTCTTCCTGGAGCAGCTGGAGACCGACCCAGCGCGCTTCCTGCCGGAGACCACGGACGAGCACTTGGACGAGGCCGGCGACGTCGTCCGGATCGACCTCAACCAGCCGATGGACGACATCCTCGCCGAGCTGACGAAGTACCCGGTCAAGACCCGCCTCTCGCTCTCCGGCCCGCTCGTCGTGGCGCGCGACATCGCGCACGCCAAGATCAAGGAGCGGCTGGACGCGGGCGAGGACATGCCGCAGTACCTGAAGGACCACCCGGTGTACTACGCGGGCCCGGCAAAGACCCCCGAGGGCTACGCGTCCGGCTCCTTCGGCCCGACGACCGCCGGCCGCATGGACTCCTACGTGGAGCAGTTCCAGGCGGCGGGCGGCTCCAAGGTGATGCTGGCCAAGGGCAACCGCAGCAAGCAGGTCACCGACGCGTGTGACGCGCACGGCGGCTTCTACCTGGGCTCCATCGGCGGACCGGCCGCCCGGCTCGCCCAGGACTGCATCAAGAAGGTCGAGGTCGTCGAGTACGAGGAGCTCGGCATGGAGGCCGTCTGGAAGATCGAGGTCGAGGACTTCCCCGCCTTCGTCGTCGTCGACGACAAGGGCAACGACTTCTTCCAGGACCCCGCACCCGCCCCGACCTTCACCACGATCCCGGTGCGCGGCCCCGGACTGGCGTAGGACGCGCCCGTACGGCGTCCACCCCGCGGGGTGGACGCCGTACGGGTGACGCGCGCCGGGCGGGAACACCGGCGGGCTCCGGGATGCTGTCCCCCATGGAGGTGTCACCCATGACGGATGGCCAGGGCGAGGACGCGTACCGGATCGAGCACGACTCCATGGGCGAGGTGAGGGTGCCCGCGGAGGCGAAGTGGCGGGCGCAGACGCAGCGCGCCGTGGAGAACTTCCCCGTCTCGGGGCAGCGCCTGGAACGCGCGCACATCGAGGCCCTGGCCCGGATCAAGGGGGCCGCCGCGAAGGTGAACGGCGAGCTGGGCGTGATCGGCAAGGACGTCGCGGAGGCGATCCAGGAGGCGGCGGAGGAGGTCGCCGAGGGGCGCTGGGACGCGCATTTCCCCGTCGACGTCTTCCAGACGGGCTCGGGCACCTCCTCGAACATGAACGCCAACGAAGTCGTCGCGACGCTCGCCGGCGAGCGGCTGGGCCGGGACGTCCACCCCAACGACCAGGTGAACGCCTCGCAGTCGAGCAACGACGTGTTCCCGTCCTCCATCCACGTCGCCGCGACCGCCGCCGTCACCCGCGACCTCGTGCCCGCGCTGGAGCATCTCGCCGCCGCGCTGGAGCGCAAGGCGGAGGAGTTCGCCGACGTGGTGAAGTCGGGGCGCACCCATCTCATGGACGCGACGCCGGTGACGCTCGGCCAGGAGTTCGGGGGGTACGCGGCCCAGGTGCGGTACGGGGTCGAGCGACTGGAGTCCTCGCTGCCGCGGCTGGCCGAACTGCCGCTCGGCGGAACGGCGGTGGGGACGGGGATCAACACGCCGCCCGGGTTCTCCGCCGCGGTGATCGCGGAGGTGGCACGGGCGACCGGCCTGCCGCTGACCGAGGCCCGCGACCACTTCGAGGCGCAGGGGGCGCGCGACGGGATCGTGGAGACGAGCGGCCAGCTCCGGACCATCGCCGTCGGGCTGACGAAGATCGCGAACGATCTGCGGTGGATGGCCTCCGGGCCGCGCACGGGACTGGCCGAGATCAGCCTCCCGGACCTCCAGCCCGGCTCCTCGATCATGCCGGGCAAGGTCAACCCGGTGATTCCCGAGGCGGTGCTGATGGTCGCCGCGCAGGTCACGGGGAACGACGCGACCGTCGCCGCCGCGGGCGCGGCCGGGAACTTCGAGCTGAACGTGATGCTGCCGGTGATCGCGAAGAACGTCCTGGAGTCGGTCCGGCTGCTCGCGAACGTCTCGCGGCTGCTCGCCGACCGCACGGTCGACGGGATCGTCGCGCACCGCGAGCGGGCCCGTGAGTACGCGGAGTCCTCGCCGTCCGTGGTGACGCCGCTGAACAGGTACATCGGGTACGAGGAGGCCGCCAAGGTCGCGAAGAAGGCGCTGGCGGAGCGCAAGACGATCCGCCGGGTGGTGCTGGAATCGGGGTACGTGGAGCGCGGGGACCTGACCGAGGAGCAGTTGGACGAGGCCCTGGATGTCCTGCGGATGACGCACCCGTAACGGGCGGCGCCCGCGGAGAAACGCCTGATGACGGCTCCGTAACAGCGGGTTCCCGATGGCGTGAACCGTGACGCTTGCCGCAGCGTCGTATGCCCGGGGCACCTAATATCTGGTCATGGCAGAGGGTGGAGCGGTGAGACGAGCGGAAGCGGGCGGGCCTGCGGGGTACTGGGAACCCGGGAACCAGATCCTGTGGCGGTACCGGGAGAACGGCGGCGACGGCGTCCACATCTGCCGCCCGGTGACGGTCGTACGCGACGACGCCGATCTGCTCGCGGTGTGGATGGCACCGGGCACCGAATGCGTGAAGCCGGTGCTCGCCGACGGTTCGCCGGTGCACGGAGAACCGCTGGAGTCCCGCTACACGAAGCCTCGCGCGGTGCGCCGCGGCCGCTGGTTCGGGACGGGTGTGCTGAAGCTGGCACGGCCGGGCGAGGCCTGGTCGGTGTGGCTGTTCTGGGAACAGGGCTGGCGTTTCAAGAACTGGTACGTGAACCTGGAGGCTCCGCTGGCCCGTTGGGCGGGCGGGGTGGACTCCGAGGACCACTTCCTCGACATCTCGGTGCACCCCGACCGCAGTTGGCGCTGGCTCGACGAGGACGAATTCGCCATGGCGCAGCGGGCCGGTCTGATGGATGCTCAACTGGCGGCACGCGTACGGGAAGCGGGGTGGTCTGCGGTGGAGGTGATCCGCGCCTGGGGCGCGCCGTTCTCGGACGGATGGCAGCACTGGAGGCCGGATCCGGGCTGGCCGGTTCCCGCTCTGCCGGATGACTGGGACCGTACGCCCGCGCACGTGTCCTCATGAGACCCTTGATGCGCCCCCGTGGTACAACCGTAGGATCGTCTTCCGCAAGGGCGCACGGCAGCGACAACTCCCGCAGGATGAGCCGGGCTTGACCATATGTCACCGAGGGGCGGCAGGACGTGAGCGAGGGGTACGAGGCGTACGGCGGCGTGGCCGGCCAAAGACCGGTCGCACCGCGCGAACCCGCCACGACGGCCGTACGGGCCGGGGCTTCGGCCGCCGCCCCGGTGCCGGCACGGGCCGTTTCGGGCCGGCGGCGAGCCGTACCGTGCCGGGTGGCGGCCGTTCGTGCCGCCGGTCCCGGCCCTGACGACACGCAGAATCCGTTCCTGGGGCACACATTCCGGGTATCGGGGCTGCGGGAAGAACTGCGCGCACGGCGCGCAGCCCCGGACGGACGGACTCGACACGCGTGACGGAGCACCCCACCTCGCACGAGCGCCGGCAGAGCGGCGCGCCCGCCCCCGCGGACCCTCGCGGGGCGCTCCTGCGTACCTCGGAGCCGCCGTCCCAGGTCCCCGGTTCCGGGGCGTTACCGGTACAGGCCCGTACGGGCGACGCGCCGAGGGGTCCGGGTGCGTCGAAGCCGCGCGGCAAACGCGGCAAGTCCGGCGGCCAGGCGTCCGCCGACACCGGCGTGTCCGCGTCCTCGGGCACGGGCGTGCCCTCGGCCGCCGCTTCCGGCGCCGGCTCCGAGCACTCGCAGCCCTCGGCGACCGAGCCCGACACGCACCGCCCGCGGCCCGCGCCGGAGGGCATTCCGATCCAGCCGGACGCCGAGCAGGGCCGCGCCTCGCGGTCCTCCGGCGGCAAGGAGCGCCGTACCGCTCAGGGTGTGCCGCAGGGCGGGCCGATGCCGATGCGGCGGGACGGGGACCGGCTGCGCTTCGTGGGCGCCGCGACCCGGCGGATCGCCCGCGGCATCGACCTCGACGAGATCGTGATGGGCCTGTGCCGGGCGACCGTGCCGACCTTCGCCGACGCGATCCTCGTCTATCTGCGCGACCCGCTGCCGGTCGGTGACGAGCGGCCGACGGGACCTCTCGTGCTGCGGCTGCGGCGCACGGACCGGATTCCCGAGGAGCGGGACACCGAGAGCGGTTTCCTGCCCGCGCTGCGCCCGGAGCCCAGCGAGCTGTCGGCGATGACGGCGGAGCTGTGCGAGGTGCGCCCCGGTGGCGCGCTCGCCGAGGTGCTGCGCGGGGTGCGGCCGGTGTTCGCGGACGCGCCCGCCGCCCGGGCCGCGCTGCCCGAGCTGCTGGGCGACGATCTGCCGGTGCCGAGCGGGCAGCGTGCGATCCTCGCCCCGCTGCGCGGCCGCCGCCGGGTGATCGGGGCGGCGCTGTTCCTGCGCCGGCCCGAGCGGCTCGCCTTCGAGGCGGACGACCTGCTGGTCGCGGCGCAGCTCGCCACGCACAGCGCGCTCGGCATCGACAAGGCGGTGCTGTACGGCCGTGAGGCGTACATCGCCGACGAGCTCCAGCGCACGATGCTGCCCGAGACGCTGCCGCGGCCCACGGGGGTGCGGCTCGCGTCCCGCTATCTGCCGGCCGCGGAGACGGCCCGGGTGGGCGGCGACTGGTACGACGCGATCCCGCTGCCGGGCAGCCGGGTCGCGCTGGTCGTCGGTGACGTGATGGGCCACTCCATGACGTCGGCGGCGATCATGGGCCAGCTGCGGACGACGGCGCAGACCCTCGCGGGGCTCGATCTGCCGCCGCAGGAGGTGCTGCACCATCTCGACGAGCAGGCGCAGCGGCTCGGCACCGACCGCATGGCGACCTGCCTGTACGCCGTCTACGACCCGGTGTCGCACCGGATCACGATCGCCAACGCGGGCCATCCGCCGCCGGTGCTGCTGCACCTGGGCGGGCGGGCCGAGGTGCTGCGGGTGCCTCCGGGTGCCCCGATCGGTGTGGGCGGGGTCGACTTCGAGGCGGTGGAGCTGGACGCGCCGGCCGGGGCGACGCTCCTGCTGTACACGGACGGCCTGGTCGAGTCGCGGCTCCGCGACGTCTGGACGGGCATAGAGCAGCTGCGGGAGAAGCTCGCGGCGGTCGCGGCGCTGACGGGGCCGGATCATCCGCCGCCGCTGGAGGCGCTGTGCGACGAGGTGCTCGACATGCTCGGCCCGGGCGACCGGGACGACGACATCGCGCTGCTCGCCGCCCGGTTCGACGGGATCGCGCCGAGCGATGTCGCGTACTGGTTCCTGGAGCCGGAGGACGCGGCGCCCGGCCGCGCCCGGCGCCTGGCCCGGCGTGCCCTGGCCCGCTGGGGCATGGAGGATCTGACCGATTCGGTGGAGCTGCTGGTCAGCGAGGTCGTGACGAACGCGGTGCGCTACGCGTCACGGCCGGTGACGCTGCGGCTGCTGCGGACGGACGTCCTGCGCTGCGAGGTCGGTGACGACGTGCCGCAGCTTCCGCGGCTGCGGCAGGCGCGGGCCACGGACGAGGGCGGTCGCGGGCTGTTCCTGGTGAACCGGCTGGCGCGGCGGTGGGGGGCGACCCGGCTGAGTACGGGAAAGGTCGTCTGGTTCGAGTTGAACCGGAACTGACCGGGTACTCGTCCGGCCCCGCCCCGGTGGGACCGGCGCCGAACCGCGCCGGTGCGGGTGCCCGACGGCGCCCGCACCGGCCGCATCGACGTTTGTGCCGGCCGTCCTGACCGCGCCCGTGCCGTTGTGGACGACACCCGGGCCGGTGCCGTACGGCGCCGGTCCCGGGGTGGCCGCCGCGGCCGGGTGCAAGCGGTGCCAGGACCCGCGTCCCATGTTGCCGACATGATGTCGGCGGCGTTGACTGCTGGGGTGGGCGAAGCGACCTGACGACCTCATCTCCGACGGGAGGACGCTCGTGACGCAGGCATCCCGGAAGGCTCCGTACACCACGAACAACGTCGGGATTCCGGTGGAGAGCGACGAACACTCGCTCACCGTCGGCCCCGACGGCCCGATCCTGCTCCAGGACCACTACCTCATCGAGAAGATGGCGCAGTTCAACCGGGAGCGGGTGCCCGAGCGGGTGGTGCACGCCAAGGGCAGTGGCGCGTACGGATTCTTCGAAGTGACCAACGACGTCACTCAGTTCACGAAGGCCGATCTGTTCCGGCCGGGCAGGCGCACCGAGATGCTGGCGCGCTTCTCGACCGTCGCGGGCGAGCAGGGCTCCCCCGACACCTGGCGCGACCCCCGCGGTTTCGCGCTGAAGTTCTACACCGAGCACGGCAATTACGACATGGTGGGCAACAACACCCCGGTCTTCTTCGTCCGTGACACGATCAAGTTCCAGGACTTCATCCGCTCGCAGAAGCGCCACCCCGTGACGGGGCTGCGCGACCACGACATGCAGTGGGACTTCTGGACCCTCTCGCCCGAGTCCGCGCACCAGGTGACCTGGCTGATGGGCGACCGGGGCATCCCGAGGACGTACCGCCACATGAACGGCTACAGCTCCCACACCTACATGTGGATCAACGGCGGCGGTGAACGGTTCTGGGTGAAGTACCACTTCAAGACCGACCAGGGCATCGACTTCCTCACCCAGGCCGAGGCGGACGAGCTCGCGGGGACGGACCCGGACAGGCACCGCCGCGATCTGTTCGAGTCGATCGAGTCCGGCGACGCGCCGAGCTGGACGCTGAAGGTCCAGATCATGCCGTTCGAGGACGCGGCGGACTACCGGTTCAACCCGTTCGACCTGACGAAGGTCTGGCCGCACGGGGACTACCCGCTGATCGACGTCGGCCGGATGGTCCTGGACCGCAATCCCGAGGACTACTTCGTCCACATCGAGCAGGCCGCCTTCGAGCCCTCGAACATGGTGCCCGGCATCGGTCCCTCGCCGGACAAGATGCTGCTGGGCCGGCTGTTCTCGTACCCCGACACCCACCGGTACCGGATCGGCCCGAACTACAGCCAGCTTCCGCCCAACCGTCCGCACGCCCCGGTGAACTCGTACGCCAAGGACGGGCCGATGCGCTACGAGCCGTCGAAGGCGGCCCGCCCGTACGCACCGAACTCCTACGGCGGCCCGGCGGCCGACTACGACGGCCGCTTCGGCGACCCCGCGAGCTGGCGGGCCGCCGGTGAGCTGGTGCGCGAGGCGTACGCGCCGCACCGCGAGGACGACGACTTCGGCCAGGCGGGCACGATGGTCCGCGAGGTGCTGGACGACGCGGCCCGGGACCGGCTGGTGGACAACGTGACCGGTCATCTCGGGGACGGTGTCACCCGGCCGGTGCTGGAGCGGGCCTTCCAGTACTGGCGCACCGTGGACAAGGAGACCGGCGACCGGATCGCGCGGGCCTTCGACGGGGACTGAGACCCCGGAGGAGACACCGAAGGGCCCGCCACGGCAGCGAAGGAGGAGGGCACCCGGGGATCCGGGTGCCCTCCTCGTGCGTCGGAGCCGCCCGCGCTACCCGCTCGACCGGTCGAACGGATTCTGCAGGGCGTCGTCGGTGGGTGAACTCGTCGGTGTGGACGGGGCCGTCGTCGTCGGCTCGGTCGTCGTCGGCTCGTCCGTGGGGGTCGGCGGAGCGCTCGTGGTGGGCGGCTCCGTCGACGGCTCCTCGGTGGTCGGGGTCGAGGACGGCGTGCTGGACGGCGTCTGGCTGGCGGTGGGCAGATCGGTCGGCGCCACCGCGGCACCCGACGTGGTGTTCAGGTCGAACTTGGTGACCTTCCCCTCCATCGCCGCGAACGTGTAGGCCGCCCAGATCTTCGCCGGGTAGCCACCGCCGTTGACGCGGCCGCCCTCCAGGTAGAGGCCCGTGGCGCCCTTCATGGAGACCTGCCGGTGCGGCGGCTTCGCGTCCTCGCCGAACAGCAGGACGGAGGTGACCAGGTTCGGCGTGTAGCCGGTGAACCAGGCCGACTTGTTGTTGTCGGACGTACCGGTCTTGCCGGCGACCTGCTGGCCGGCACGGGCCGGGTTGTTCCGCACCGAGACCCGCGCCGTACCGTCGTCGACCACTCCGGTGAGCACCGAGGTGACCGTGTCGGCGGCCTCCTCGCTGATGACCTGGCCGCCGATCGGGTCCGGCATCTCGACCGTGGTGTCCTTGTGCTCGACCTTGGCGACCAGGGACGGGGTGACCTTCTTGCCGTGGTTGTCGAGCGTGGCGTACGCGCCCGCCATCTCCAGCGGGCTCGCGCCCATGGAGCCGAGGGTCTGCGCGGGCACCGCCTGGAGACCCTTGGTGTCCATGCCGAGCTTGCCGGCGACCTTCAGCACCTCGTCCATGCCCACGTCGACGCCCATCTGGGCGAAGACGGAGTTGATGGACTTGTTCATCGCGGTCTGCACGGTGACGGGGCCGTAGCTGGCCTCGTCCTCGTTCGGCGGCGCGAAGCCGATGTCGCTGCCGACGACGGGACGGCGGTTGGTGCCGTCGTAGACCGTGTTCGCGGTGATCGGCTGCCCGGAACGCGTCTTGGCCTGCTCTTCGAGGGCGGCGGCGAGGATCATCGGCTTGAACGTCGACGCGGCCTGGTAGTCGTGGCGTGTCGCGTTGTTGATGTAGTGCTTGAAGTAGTCCTTGCCGCCGTACATCGCGAGGATCTTGCCGGTCTTCGGGTCGACCGACACGGCACCGGCCTGGATGTTGGCGTCGACCTTGCGCTTCTTCGGGTCGAGCTTGCTGGTGAGCTGCTGCTTGACGGTCTTCTCCAGCAGCGCCTGCTTCTTGTCGTCCACGTTGAGCGTGATGGTCCAGCCGCCCGCAGTGAGCATGGCCTTGGCGTCGTCCAGGTCCTCGGCGGTGCCCTGGGCGACGAGCTGCTTGGCCACCTCGTTGTTGGCCGCCTCCACCAGATAGCCGGTCTGGCCCTCCATGCCCGGGGCGCCCTTGGGCTCCTTGGGGACCGGGAACTTCAGGCCCGCGCGCTTGCCCGCGTCGAGCCAGTGCATCTCGACCATGTTGTCGAGGGTGTAGTTCCAGCGGGCCTGGACGAGCTTCTTGCCGGTCTTCGAGGCGACCGCCCAGTCGTACTGGCTCGGCGCCTGGAGCAGCGAGGCGAGGTAGGCGCCCTGCGCGACCGAGAGGTCCTCGGCGTCGACCTGGTAGTAGGCCTGCGCCGCGGCCTGGATGCCGTAGGCGTTGCGGCCGTAGTAGCTGGTGTTGATGTAGCCCGCGAGAATGTCCTCCTTGGACTTCTTGCGGTCCACCTTCAGCGAGATGACCATTTCCTTCAGCTTGCGCGTGACGGTCTGGTCCTGGCTGAGATAGTAGTTCTTGACGTACTGCTGGGTGATCGTCGAACCACCCTGCTTGCCCTTGCCGGACAGCGTGTTGATCAGGCCTCGGGCGGTGCCCTTGAGGTCGATGCCCGAGTCGCCGTAGAAGGTCTTGTTCTCTGCGGCGACGAACGTCTTCTGGACGCTCTTGGGCACCTTGGCCAGGTCGACGATCTCGCGGTTGACCTTGCCGCTGCGGCCGAGCATCGAGCCGTCGCTGTACTTGTAGATGTTGCTCTGGCGCTTCGCGGCCGCGTTGCCCTCCGGCACCGGGACTATCAGGTACAGCACGATGAAGCCGCCCATGCCGAGCAGGCAGAAGCCGAAGAACGTCCCGAGGATCGTCTTCCAGTTCACGAAGCGGCGTATGCCCGTGCGGCGCGGCTTGCCGCCCGCCTTCGCCCCGGGCGCGGCGCCCTCGGACTCGTGCCCGGACGAGCGCTGGGGCGCCGCGCGGCGGCCCTGCGCCTGCCGCGCTCGTCTCTCTTCAGCTCGTCCCATGCGTCGATCCGCTCCGCTTCATTCTCGTGTGGCACACAAGTTCGCCGGTCAGGTCAGCTCAGCAAGCTAACACCGCGCGCTATGACAAAGGGGCGCCGATCCGGCCTTTTCCGGACGTGACAATCAGCACGCCATGGGCACCGCCTCACTGAATCCGACGTGCGGAAGGGCCGGAAGGTTGCCGGGACGGGAGAAAGTGAGACGACGAACAGCGCACGTCCGGCGCACGGTCCGGTCCCCGCCGGGCCCCGCGCTCCCGGGTCGCGAGGGGACGGGCGCCCGGGTCCGCGAGAGCGCCGCCCCGCCGGCGGGAGGGTGCGGACCCGGGAGCCGGGAAGGAGCGGCCGGACGGTTCCAGAACCGTGACAATCGGCCGTGAGCAGGGGGTTCTCCGCTCGTGAACCACTCTTCCCGCCATCTATAAGCGAGGCGTATACACGCGGTGTATACGCCGTGTGTAGAGTGCTCGGCATGTCCATCGGTCACACCCTTCTGGGACTCCTGGAGTCCGGGCCGCGCCACGGTTACGACCTGAAGCGGGCCTTCGACGAGAAATTCGGTCACGACCGGCCGCTGCACTACGGCCAGGTCTACTCGACGATGTCGCGGCTGCTGAAGAACGGGCTCGTCGAGATCGACGGGATCGAGGCGGGCGACGGGCCCGAGCGCAAGCGGTACGCGATCACCGAGGCCGGCGTCACCGACGTGCAGCGCTGGCTCGCCACGCCGGAGACGCCCGAGCCCTACCTCCAGTCGACCCTGTACACGAAGGTCGTCCTCGCCCTGCTGACCCACCGGGACGCGAGCGAGCTCCTCGACACCCAGCGCTCGGAGCACCTGCGGATGATGCGCATGCTGACCGAACGCAAGCGCAAGGGCGATCTGGCCGACCAGCTCATCTGCGACCACGCCCTCTTCCACCTGGAGGCCGATCTGCGATGGCTCGAACTGACGGCCGCCCGCCTCGACAGGCTCGCCGAGGCGGTGACGACCCGATGACCGCCACCGCCCCTCCCCCGGGCTCCCTGCTCACCGCGTCGCAGCTGCGCAAGGCCTACGGCCCCACCACCGCGCTGGACGGTGCCGACTTCTCCATCCACCCCGGCGAGGTCGTCGCGGTGATGGGCCCCTCCGGCTCCGGCAAGTCCACCCTGCTCCACTGCCTCGCCGGCATCGTCACGCCCGACTCCGGATCGATCACGTACGACGGCCGCGAGATGGCGACGATGAACGACGCCCGGCGCAGTGCGCTGCGCCGCTCCGAGTTCGGGTTCGTCTTCCAGTTCGGCCAGCTCGTGCCCGAGCTGAGCTGTGTCGAGAACGTCGCGCTGCCGCTGCGGCTGAACGGCACGGGCCGCAAGGAGGCCGAGCGCGCCGCGCTGTCGTGGATGGAGCGGCTGGAGGTCGACGACCTCAGGGGCAAGCGGCCCGGAGAGGTCTCCGGAGGGCAGGGCCAGCGCGTGGCCGTCGCCCGCTCGCTGGTCACCGGCCCCCGGGTGCTGTTCGCCGACGAGCCGACCGGCGCGCTCGACTCCCTCAACGGCGAGCGCGTGATGGAGCTGCTGACCGACGCGGCCCGTTCGACGAACGCCGCCGTCGTGCTCGTCACGCACGAGGCGCGCGTGGCCGCGTACTCGGACCGCGAGGTCGTCGTACGCGACGGCAGGTCCCGGGACATGGAGCGGATCGTATGAGCGTGCAGGGGGGACGCTCCGGAGCGCCGGAGGGGCCGAGGTCCTGGGGCTGGTCCAGGGACCTGGCCATGGGGGTCCGCTTCGCCTTCACCGGCGGGCGCGAGGGCTGGATCCGCACGCTGCTCACGGCCGTCGGCGTGGGCCTGGGGGTGGCCCTGCTGCTGCTCACCACCGCGCTGCCGAACGCGCTGAGCGTGCGGCACGAGCGCGAGCAGGCGCGGCGGGACTACACCTACGACTACACCCCGAAGCCCGCGGCCGACGACACCCTCGTGATCGCGGACCTCGACACCACCTACCGCGGCGACGACGTCCGCGGCCGGCTGATGCAGCCGGACGGACCGCGGGCTCCGCTGCCGCCGGGCCTCGGGGCGTTCCCGGCGACGGGCGACATGGTCGTCTCCCCCGCGCTGAAGAGGCTGCTCGCGTCCGACGACGGCGCGCTGCTGCGCGAGCGGCTGCCGTACCGGATCGCCGGGACCATCGGCGAGAGCGGCCTGGTCGGTTCGCACGAGCTCGCCTACTACGCGGGCGTCGACGACCTCGACGCGAGGATCGACCCGCCGAACGTGGCCCGCATCAGCGCGTTCGGCGAGCCCCACCCATTCGCCGCGGAGGCCGCCGACCCGGTCCTGCTGCTGCTCGTCCTCGTCGTGTTCGCCGTCCTGCTGATGCCGGTCGCCGTGTTCGTCGCCACGGCCGTGCGCTTCGGCGGCGAGCGGCGCGACCGGCGGCTGGCCGCGCTGCGGCTGATCGGCTCCGACGGCCGGATGGTGCGGCGGATCGCGGCCGGCGAAGCACTCGCGGGAGCACTGCTCGGACTGGTCCTCGGCACGTTCTTCTTCCTGATCGGACGGCAGATCGCGGGCACCGCCGACGTGTTCCGGGTGAGCGTCTTCCCGAGCTACCTCAACCCCTCCCCCGCGCTCGCCGTGCTGGTCGCGGTGGCCGTCCCGGTCGCCGCCGTGCTGGTCACCCTGTTCGCGCTGCGCGGTGTGGTCATCGAGCCGCTCGGTGTGGTGCGCACGGCCAGGCCCGCCCGCCGCCGGCTGTGGTGGCGGCTGCTGATGCCGGCCGGGGGGCTCGCCCTGCTGTACCCGATGCTCGGACAGGGCCGCGGGAACGGGGAGTTCAACCAGTACCTGGTCACCGGCGGTGTGCTGCTGCTGCTCGTGGGGGTCACCGCGCTGCTGCCCTGGGTGGTGGAGGCGGTCGTCGCGCGGCTGCACTCGGGCGGGGTCGCCTGGCAGCTCGCGGTGCGCAGGCTCCAGTTGAGCAGCGGCTCGGCGGCCCGCATGGTCAACGGCATCGCCGTGGCGGTGGCCGGGGCGATCGCCCTGCAGATGCTGTTCACCGGGGTGGACGCCGACTACACGAAGGCGACCGGCCAGGACGTCACCCGGGCCCAGATGGAGATGCCCGTACCGGACGGGATCCCCATGGCGCAGGTGGCCGAGAAGATGCGCGCCACCCGGGGGGTGCGCAAGACCGTCGCGCTGTCCGAGGGCAACGTCGGCGAGCGGCGGATGTCCGCCGAGGTGAACGCGCAGGTGACCGTGGGCGACTGCGCGGCGCTGCGCGAGGTGGCGACGTTGCCGTCGTGCCGCGAGGGCGACGTCTTCGCGCTGCGGGGCTCCGACTACGACGACAGCACACGGAAGCTGGCCGGGTCCCGGACCCTGTACCTCGACCCCGCCGACGGCGACGAGGACACCGAGAGCACCCCGGTCGCCTGGCCGGTGCCGCAGGGGCTGAAGCAGGCGCGGACGCGCCCCGACATGACCGGCGTGAAGCGCGGCGGCTTCCTCGTCACCCCGTCGGCGCTGCCCGCGCGGGGCGCGCAGACCGTCCGCGGGCACGTCTTCCTCGGTCTCGACCCCTCCGTACCGGACGCGCAGGAGTACGTGCGCAACACGGCGGCCCGGATCGATCCGCTCGGTGATCCCATGACCTGGTCGGCCACCGTGGAGTCCGGCCGGTTCACCTCCATCCGCACCGGCCTGTTCGTGGGCGCCGCCTGTGTGCTGGCGCTGATCGGGGTGAGCCTGCTGGTCTCCCAGCTGGAACAGCTCCGCGAGCGCAGGAAGCTGCTGTCGGCGCTGGTCGCCTTCGGCACGCGGCGCCGCACCCTGAGCATGTCGGTGCTGTGGCAGACGGCGATCCCGATCGCGCTGGGGCTCGGCCTCGCGGCCCTCGTGGGGCTGACCCTCGGCACGGTCCTGCTCAGGATGACCGGGACCTCGGTGAGCGTGGACTGGGTGAGCGTGCTGTCGATGACGGGCATCGGCGCGGGTGTCGTGCTCCTGGTGACCCTGCTCAGCCTGCCGCCGCTGATCCGGCTCATGCGGCCGGAGGGACTGCGCACGGAGTAGGACGCCGGACGGACGCGCGGCACGGCGGGACGCCTCGCGCGTCCCGCCGTGCCGCGCCGGTGGTCCTTCCCGTCGGGGAGGGCCACCCGTCCGCGTTCAGAGGCTGTACTCCTTCACCACCCGGCGGACCTGGGCGAAGAGCATGCCGACGTTGACCGCCTTGCGGCAGACGACCACGGCGACCACGTCCTGCGAGTCGCTCATCCGCACGAACAGATGGGTGAGGTTGTCACTGTTGACCAGGATCTCCTGGAAGAAGTGCGCGTCGGACTCGATGCCCCGCCGCTCCTTGAAGACGTCCTCGATCATCTGGACCGTACGCCCCTGGAACAGGTCGAGGGTCGCACCCGCGAGCAGGTCCAGGACCTCCGGCGGATGGTTGTCGACGGTCTCGTAACTCAGCAGCATGCCGGTCGACATGTCGACCGCTCCGGAGGCGACGCAGTCCGGGGCGTCGGTGCGCAGTGATTTGACCAGGCCCATGATCTGGTCGGAGAACCCGGGTGTCATTCGCTTGCTGGCCATGTCGTCATACCCCTTCGGTCGCGGTGTCGGTCACGGCTCCGACGAGTGCGTCGGGTGCGGCGGGAGCCGCGGCGTGCGGACCGGTTCCGGCGGGCGTCCCGGCGAGCGGGTCGGGGCCGGCCCCGGTGAGGATCGATCCGATGCGGCCGAGAGCCGGCCGGGTCTGCTCGTGGAGCCGTTCGATGTCGATGCCCTCGTCGCCGAGGACGATCATCAGCGCGGTGTCGCCGACCGCGTAGAAGGCCGCGAGGCCCTGGCTGCCGTAGGTCACGGTCTGGCGGAACGCGCCGCGGCCGGTCACCGCGGTCGCCCGGCGCGCGATGCCGAGTCCCGCGGCGGCGATCGCGGCGAGGCTCTCCGGATCGATCGTGTCGGCGGTGTCGGCCGCGATGAGCATTCCGTCGGCGGCCGCCACCGCCGTGTCGGTGATTCCGGGCACCTGTTCCCGGAGTTCCCTCATTTCCCTGGCCAGTGCCTCGTGATTCATGCGTTGAACTCCCTGATGATGGTGCGCATTCGGTCGTTGACGGGTATTTCTGTTCTACGTTCCGGAGTCCGGGGTCCAGATCCGGTGGCGCAGCCGGAAGAATCCTTTCCAGCTCGCCCCGGCCCTTTCCGGGGCGAGGGTTTCGGCGATTCCGCTCGCGCCGGGCTCACGGCGGGGCAGCGACGGGGCGTGCGTGCCGGGATCCCTGCGGGGCAGGGCCGGAGCGATCTCCCCGGGGCGCGGGCCGGGGTCCGGCCGGGGCTCGGGTGCCGCGGCGGTCACCGCGGAGGACAGGGCGGAGAACACCTCGGGGTCCAGGGCGGGCGGGGCTCCGGCGGGCCGCTGCCGCAGCGCTCCGCTCGGCAGGTCCCGCACGGTGACGCGGGTGGCGGAATCGGACTCCGCCGGCAGTTCGAGCAGCCCCTCGCCGAGCATGCGGGCCATCCCCACCGTGACGGTGTAGGCGCCGAGGCCGGTCGCGAAGGCGATGTCGCGGGCGGTCCGGCGGCCGTCGGCATGGGCCAGCAGCTCCTTCTGCGGTGGCGGGAGCTGCTCACGTATCTCGTCCGGCACGGCGGCCGGCACGGGTCGTTCCCGGTCGGGCCGTACGGGCCGCGGCAGGGCGGCGACGGCCACGAGCTTTCGCGCCGCGTCCTGGAGCAGCCGCGCCGGGATCTCTCCGAGGGCGACCGGCGCGTACGGCTCGAAGGCGGCGTCGAGCGGGTCGCACGCCTCGACGTCACCGGCCACGACGGCGAACGCCGCGTCCTGCATCGCCATCATGCACACGACCCGGAGCTGTGCGGCCCCCGCGTATCCGTGCGCGATCAGCCCCGCCTCGGGCCACCGGGCGCCGCCGGACTCGCGGAGCAGTTCGGCCCACTGCTCACCGCTGACCCGGCCGGAGCGCAGCAGCCGCGCCTCGGCACCCGGGGCGCCGGGACTCTCGACGGCGACCACGGTGCCGTCACGGAGGTGGAAGACTCCCCCGGGTTTTCCGGACACCCGCACTTTCCCCGTCGCGTGTGCGCTCTGGCATTCGCTCAGGGCACGCGACAGCAGGTCGTATCCAACCCTGCCAAGGGAATCCCGAATGCCCGACATCACTCCCCTTGGAACTTCCGGCACTTCGCACAGATGCCTGACGAATCACCCTGAGGGAGTATGTGTATCAGCCGGGGCGGATATCCCTACGGGAGTCGCACTACCTGACGGAAGTTGAAATATCCCGGCTGCCACGGGACTTCATCGGTCGTCCGATTGACCGACTCTGTACGGCAGTTCAGGCGTCCGCGCCCAACACCCGTACGGGCAGGGGACGCAGGGCCTCGCGCAGGGCCTCCGCCAGTTCCCGGTACTCCGTGCTCCGCGCGGCACCCGTCCGCATCGCGAGAGCGATCCGCCGGGTGGGCGCCGGGTCCGCGAAGGACCCGGTGAGGAGCTGATCGCTGCGCGTCGTCTCCACCCTGACCGCGGTGCGCGGCAGCAGGGTCACCCCGAGACCCCCCGCGACGAGCTGGACGAGGGTCGACAGGCCGGCGGCCGTGGTGGTCACGGGGGCGTCCGCGCGCCCGGCCTCGCGGCAGATGTCCAGGGCCTGGTCGCGCAGGCAGTGACCCTCGTCGAGCAGCAGCAGCCGCAGTTCCCGCAGCGCCTCGCGCGGAATGCCCCGCTGTCCGCCGAGCGGGTGGCCGAGCGGGGTCACCAGCACGAAGTCCTCGTCGAACAAGGGGAGTTCGACGACGCCGGGGACGCCGAGGGGGACCGCGAGCAGCAGCAGGTCGAGCCGGCCGACGGTCAGGCCCTCCAGCAGACTGGCCGTCTGTTCCTCGTGCACCTGGAGGTCGAGGTCGGGGTAGCGCTCGTGGACGAGACGCAGGACGGTCGGCAGGAGGTAGGGCGCGACGGTGGGGATGACCCCGAGGCGCAGCGCCCCGGTGAACGGCGCCCGTACCGCCTCCGCCTCCTCCATCAGCGCGCCGACCTCGGCCAGCACGGCCTTGGCGCGCACGGCCAGGCGCTCACCGGCGGGCGACAGGAGCACCTTGCGGGTCGTACGCTCCAGGAGGGTCACCCCGAGGGTCTCCTCCAGCGAGGAGACGGCACCGGACAGCGCCGGCTGGCTCATGCCGATCGCGGCGGCCGCGTCCCGGAAGTGCAGATGCTCGGCGACGGCGGTGAAGGCGCGGAGCTGCGCGAGGCTGGGGCTGCGCCGCCCGCCGCCCTTGCCGCCCGCTCTGCCGGTGGGGCTCGCCATGGCCGTACGCGTCCTTCCGGGTCGGTTCACCGGGCGTCACTGATAGCCGCAGTCGATCAACACGACCAAGTGTAGCTATTTCCCGAATCAATACTGCCTGTGCCACGATCGAGCCCGTCCACCCCCCTAGGGAAATGCCCCCAAAAAGGGCCGTCCCTTGCTGCAAGGAGAGTTCGTGCTCACTGTCGGTGACCAGTTCCCCACGTTCGACCTGACCGCCTGTGTCTCGCTGGAGAAGGGCAAGGAGTTCGAGCAGATCGACCACAAGACCTACGAGGGCAAGTGGAAGATCGTCTTCGCGTGGCCCAAGGACTTCACCTTCGTGTGCCCCACCGAGATCGCGGCCTTCGGCAAGCTGAACGACGAGTTCGCCGACCGTGACGCGCAGGTGCTGGGCTTCTCCGGCGACTCCGAGTTCGTGCACCACGCCTGGCGCAAGGACCACGACGACCTGCGTGACCTGCCCTTCCCGATGATGGCCGACTCGAAGCACGAGCTCATGCGCGACCTCGGCATCGAGGGCGAGGACGGCTTCGCCAAGCGTGCCGTCTTCATCGTCGACCAGAACAACGAGATCCAGTTCTCCATGGTGACCGCCGGCTCCGTCGGCCGTAACCCCAAGGAGGTCCTGCGGGTCCTGGACGCCCTCCAGACGGACGAGCTCTGCCCGTGCAACTGGACCAAGGGCGAGAACACCCTCGACCCGGTCGCCCTGCTGGCCGGTGAGTGACCTTCCATGGCCCTCGACGAACTGAAGTCCGCCATACCGGACTACGCCAAGGACCTTCGCCTGAACCTCGGTTCGGTGATCGGCAACAGTGACCTCCCGCAGCAGCAGCTCTGGGGCACGGTGCTGGCCTGCGCCATCGCCTCGCGGTCCCCGCAGGTGCTGCGCGAGCTGGAGCCCGAGGCGAAGGCACAGCTCTCGCCGGAGGCGTACACCGCCGCCAAGTCGGCCGCCGCGATCATGGCGATGAACAACGTCTTCTACCGGACGCGGCACCTTCTGTCGGACCCGGAGTACGGGACGATGCGCGCCGGTCTGCGGATGAACGTCATCGGCAACCCGGGCGTGGAGAAGGTCGACTTCGAGCTGTGGTCGCTCGCCGTCTCCGCGATCAACGGCTGCGGGCAGTGCCTCGACTCCCACGAGCAGGTGCTCCGCAAGGCGGGCGTCGACCGGGAGACGATCCAGGAGGCGTTCAAGATCGCGGCCGTGCTCCAGGCCGTCGCCGCCACGCTGGACGCCGAGGCGCACCTCGCCGACTAGTCCTCGGCACACGGAGACACGCGGAGCAAGCACGGGGCCCCGCCCACCGTCACGGTGGGCGGGGCCCCGTGCGTTCGTCCGGGACCGCTAGGAGCTCGGCCGGTGGGCCGGGGACGCGTCCACCGCCGTGGCGCCGCGCGGCTCGGGCGTGTGCCGCAGTTCCGCCTCACCGGCGTACGAACGCAGGTACACGACCACCGTGTTGGTCACCGCCACCAGCGGGACCGCGACGACCGCTCCGCCGATGCCGGCGATCATCCCGCCGGCCGCCACCGACAGGACCACGGCCAGGGGATGGACGCGGACCGCGCGGCCCAGGATGAAGGGCTGCAGGATGTGCCCCTCGATCTGCTGGACGGCGAGGACCACGACGAGCGTCATGACGGCGGCGAAGACGCCCTGGGTCACCAGCGCGACCACCACGGCCAGCGCCCCCGAGATCACCGCGCCCACCAGCGGGATGAACGCGCCGAGGAAGATGAAGACGGCGAGCGGCACGGCCATGGGGACCTTGAGGATGTAGATGCCCAGGCCGATGAAGATCGCGTCGATCAGGGCGACGATCACCGTGCCGCGGACGTAGGCGGTGAGCGTGCGCCACGCGCGCGGGCCCGCGCCCGCGACCCCGGGCCGGGCGGCGGCCGGGACGAGCTTGAGCGACCACTCCCAGATCCGCTTGCCGTCGTAGAGCAGGAAGAGGGTCGAGAACATCGTGAGCAGGATGCCCGTGAGGGCCTCGACGATCACCGTCACGCCCTGCAGACCCGCCGACGTGATCTGGTCCGTGTTCGCGCCGATCGCCTCGCGGAGGTTCTTGGCGATCTCGTTGATCTGCTTGTCGGTCACATGGAACGGGCCCTTGAGGAGCCACTTGCGCAACTCGTCGATGCCGTCCTGGATCTGGTTGGAGAGGTTGTCGATGTTCTCCTGGACCTGCCACACCACGAACCAGCCGACCAGCCCCATGATGACGAAGCCGAGGATCGCGGTGAGCGCGGTGGCGAGCCCGCGCGGCACTCCGTGACGCGTCAGCCGGCCCACCGTGGGCTGGAGCAGCGCGGTGATGAGCAGCGCGGCCACGAAGGCCAGCACGACGAGCTGGACGGCGCTGATGACCCGCATCAGCACCCAGACCGTGCCCGCCAGGATGAGCAGCCGCCAGCCGGCCTCGGCGGCGACGCGCACTCCCCACGGCACGGCGAGGGCGGGGTCGGGGCGGTGCGGCTGCGTGTAGGCGGGCGGCGCGGCCTTCTCCTCGGAGGGGCGCTGGACCGGGAGGGCGGAGGCCTCGGCGTCCGCCGCCGGGGCGTCTCCGGAAGTCCCGTGCGCCCGCGGGAGGATGCCGGGTTCGTCGCGAGGCGCGGACCTGTCGAGGCCGTCCTCGCCGTCGAGCGGGCCCCGCGACTCCAGCTCGACCTCGGCCCGGCGTTCGTCCAGCCGTTCGCCGAGCTCGGCGAGTCCAGCACTGATCCGGCCGAGCCATCCTGGTACACGCGACATGATGCGTCCTCTTCCCCCGCTGCTCCCCACCACTCCCCCCTGGAGTCGTCGGCTCCGACCGTACATGGCCGAAGCCCCTCCCCCTAGGACGGGGAGGGGCTTCGCAGGGTTGAGTCGCCGGCGTACGGCGCCTGACTCAGTACCAGTGGTTGGCCTGCCAGAACGACCAGGCGTCGCACGGGCTGCCGTACCGGCTGTTCATGTAGTTGAGGCCCCACTTGATCTGCGTGGCCGGGTTCGTCTGCCAGTCGGAGCCGACGGACGACATCTTGGAGCCGGGCAGGGCCTGGAAGAGACCGTAGGCACCCGAGGAGGCGTTGACGGCCCTGTAGTTCCAGCTCGACTCGTGGTTCACGATGTTGCTGAAGCACTGGAACTGACCGCTCGGCACCATCTGAGCCGCCATCGCCTGGATCTGGGCGACGGTGTACGAGGACTGGACGGAGAAGCTGGACGCGTCACGCGTCGCGGAGCGGCTGGCCGCCTCCGCGGCTTCCTTGCGCTCCTTGGCTTCCTTCTCGGCCTTCGCCGCAGCCTTCTGCTTCGCGACAGCGTCGTCGGCCGCCTGCTTGCGGGCGGCTGCCTCCGCGTCCTTCTTGGCGCTCGCGTCGGCGGCGATGGCCTGGGCGTCGGCCTGCTGCGTCAGGGACGCGGTCTGCACCTGGGCCTGCTGGCCCGCAGGTATGTCTGCGAGGAGAGTCGAGTCGCTCGCCGTCGCCTCGGCATCGTTCGAGGGCTGGGCGACGCTGCCCGAGGCAACTCCGACCACGCTTCCGACAGCGGTGACCGCGGTGGCCGAAGCCACTGCGAATCCCCGGACCGAAATCCGGCTCACACGGTTTCCTTCCAGCATCGCCCGTTTAGGTGACCCTCGCGGACGCAATCGTGCCCCTCGGCGCTGGCCTCCCAACTGCGGGGTCACGGGGAGACACGGGCCCGGTGGGCAACTCCCGCTCGGGGAGCGCCGCGTGGTGCGCGGGCGGCATACGACGGCTCTATGGAGTTCTGAGGTTCCGGTGTTCCGTACCGCTGGGGGTACAGGTGTGTCGTATGCGGGGCCTGACAGGAGTGAGACTCTAGCCGTTCCCCGGCGCCGCGCGGCAATTCCGCGTCGCGTGTGAAAGCTCACACCCCGTTTGCCACGGCTGTTTCACGGAAACACCAGCGCAGCAAGACGCCGCCCGGCTAGGCTCTTCGCCTTTGCCGGACGGCGCCAACCAGCGTGTATCCACCACCCTTTGACCAGGGGGGACAGCCGGGATCAGACCTGCCCGTCCTCCAGCATTTCGGTCACGAGTGCCGCAATCTGGGACCTCTCGGAACGATTCAGCGTGACGTGCGCGAAGAGCGGATGGCCCTTCAACTTCTCGACGACGGCGACCACTCCGTCGTAGCGCCCGACGCGCAGATTGTCCCTTTGTGCCACGTCATGGGTCAGAACGACCCGTGAATTGGCGCCGATACGGGACAGAACGGTCAACAGGACGTTCCGTTCCAGGGACTGGGCCTCGTCCACGATCACGAACGCGTCGTGGAGCGAGCGGCCGCGGATGTGCGTGAGCGGCAGGACCTCCAGCATGCCGCGCGCGGTGACCTCCTCGATGACCTCGCGGCTGGTGACCGCGGAGAGCGTGTCGAAGACCGCCTGGGCCCAGGGGCTCATCTTCTCGGACTCGGAGCCGGGCAGATAGCCGAGCTCCTGCCCGCCCACCGCGTACAGCGGCCGGAAGACCATCACCTTCTGGTGCTGGCGGCGTTCGAGGACGGCCTCCAGGCCCGCGCACAGCGCGAGCGCGGACTTGCCGGTGCCGGCCCGGCCGCCCATCGACACGATCCCGACGTCCGGGTCGAGCAGCAGATCGAGCGCGATGCGCTGCTCGGCACTGCGGCCCTTGATGCCGAACGCCTCACGATCGCCGCGCACGAGACGGACGTTGCCCTCGGCGGTGACACGGCCGAGGGCCTTGCCGCGCTCCGACTGGATCGTCAGCCCCGTGTGCACGGGCAGGCCGGCCGCTTCGGGGACGTAGGCGTGCCCCTCCTCGAAGAGGACGTCCACCTGCTCGCCGGACAGGGCCAGTTCGGACATTCCGGTCCAGCCGGACGAGCCCGTGATGGCGAGCTCCGCCCGGTACTCCTCGGCGAGGAGACCCACGGAGGACGCCTTGATCCTGAGCGGCAGGTCCTTCGAGACGACGGTGACGTCGTATCCCTCGGCCTGCAGGTTGCGGGCGACCGCGAGGATGCGGGAGTCGTTGTCCCCCAGGCGGTACCCGCTGGGCAGGACACTGGGGTCCGAGTGATTGAGCTCGACGCGTACCGTCCCGCCGAGGTCCCCGACGGGGATCGGGGAGTCGAGGCGGCCGTGCCGGACCCGGAACTCGTCGAGCAGGCGCAGGGCCTGCCGGGCGAAGTACCCGAGTTCGGGATGGTGCCGCTTGGCCTCCAACTCCGTGACCACGACGATCGGAAGCACGACCTCGTGCTCGTCGAAGCGGCTCAGGGCATTCGGGTCGGCCAGCAGGACGCTGGTGTCGAGAACATAGGTGCGCCGGTCTGGCTTGCGGCGCTTTGTGCTGGTCACCACGGAAGGACGTACCCCCTCGGATGAGGTCGGGGAGCGACGAAGGAGATCTGGACCGGTTCGCGGCACCGATGCACGGGCCGAAAACCGGCCCTCCGCTTCGTCCGTGCTGACCGCACGATCGGGCTGGTGCAAAGGGCCTCCCGGGCGGACGGCCCCGTGCCGTCCGCTGAGATACGACACCCGTGGTTCGGGCGTCGACCTGCAAGGCTTATGCCCTCGAACGAGCCAAGCCATGCCAGGGCACATGACGGCGCGTTCGTTAACTCCTGGTGACGGGTGTCCCTCCCGGGTGTCCACGGGTACGCGGGACACCCCGGGTTTCAGCCTCCGTAACGGCGGTGTCGCGCCGCGTAGTCGCGCAGGGCGCGCAGGAAGTCGACCTTGCGGAAGGCCGGCCAGAAGACTTCGCAGAAGTAGTACTCGGAGTGGGCGGTCTGCCAGAGCATGAATCCGGACAGCCGCTGCTCGCCGCTGGTGCGGATCACCAGGTCGGGATCGGGCTGGGCACCGGTGTAGAGGTGCTTGCCGATGAGGTCGACGTCAACGCGGTCCGCGAGGTCCTCCATCGAGGTCCCCTTGTCGGCGGCGTCGAGGATCATCGAGCGCACGGCGTCCGCGATCTCCTGGCGGCCGCCGTAACCGATGGCAACGTTCACGACTATGCCCTCGACGTGCGCGGTGGCCTCCTCGGCCTCCTTGAGCGCCGACTGCATCGGGGAGGGCAGGATGTCCCGCGTCCCGACGTGGTGCACACGCCAGCGGCCGTCGGCGGCCAGCGTGCGGACGACGCCCTCGATGATGCCGAGGAGCGGACCGAGCTCCTCCTGCGGGCGGTCGAAGTTGTCGGTGGACAGCAGCCACAGGGTGACGACCTCGACATCGGTCTCGGAGCACCAGCCGAGGAACTCCTCGATCTTGTCCGCTCCGGCCCGGTGTCCCTGGGCGGTGGTCGACCCGGCGGCCTTCGCCCAGCGGCGGTTGCCGTCCATGATGACCCCGATGTGCTTGGGCACCTGGTCGTGGTCGAGGTGGCCTTCCACCCTGCGTGCATAGAACCTGACCAGCAGACGGCGCAGGTTGTCGCGCAAGGTCACGTGTTGTCAGCCCCTCCGTGCGGATCGGACAGCCGCGCCCGAGCACAGTCGATGTCCATATGGCGGTCCCCCGGGGCGAAGCCTACCCCTGCGAAACGCGAGGCCTGCCGAGGGGCCCGTGCGCCCTGGCACGGGTCCTGTGCGCCCTGGCATAGGTTCGTCCCCATGAACGACCCCACTCTGTACCGTGCCGCGACGGAGCGGTACGACTCGATGGAATACCGGCGTACGGGCCGCAGCGGGCTCAAACTGCCCGCGGTCTCACTCGGCCTGTGGCACAACTTCGGCGACGACCGTTCCCTGGCCTCCCAGCGCGCGATCCTGCGCCGCGCCTTCGACCTCGGCGTCACCCACTTCGACCTCGCCAACAACTACGGGCCGCCGCCCGGCTCGGCGGAGCTGAACTTCGGCAGGCTGCTGAAGGAGGACTTCGCGCCGTACCGGGACGAACTGGTCATCTCGACCAAGGCGGGCTACGACATGTGGCCCGGCCCGTACGGCGAGTGGGGCAGCCGCAAGTACCTGCTGGCCTCGCTGGACCAGTCGCTGGAGCGGATGGGCCTGGACTACGTCGACATCTTCTACTCGCACCGCTTCGACCCGGACACCCCGCTGGAGGAGACGATGGGCGCGCTCGCGTCCGCCGTCCAGCAGGGCAAGGCGCTGTACGTCGGCGTGTCCTCGTACAGCAGCGAGCAGACGGCGGAGGCGGCCCGGATCCTGACCGGGATGGGCGTCCGTCCGCTCATCCACCAGCCCTCGTACTCGATGCTCAACCGCTGGACCGAGGACGACGGCCTGCTCGACACGCTGGAGGCGGCCGGCATGGGCTGCATCTCCTTCGCGCCGCTCGCGCAGGGCCTGCTGACGGGCAAGTACCTCCAGGGCATCCCGGAGGGCTCGCGCGCCACCCAGGGCAAGTCGCTGGACCCGGACCTGCTGAGCGACGAGGTCGTGCGCAGGCTGAACGGGCTCAACGACATCGCGGCCCGGCGCGGCCAGTCGCTCGCCCAGCTCGCGATCACCTGGGTGCTGCGCGACCAGCGGATGACCTCCGCCCTCATCGGCGCGTCCAGCGTGCGCCAGCTCGAGGAGAACCTGGAGGCGCTGGCGGCGCCGCCGCTCACGGGGGAGGAGCTGAAGGAGATCGACACGTTCGCGGTGTCGACCCGGGGCACGAACATCTGGGCGCAGCGCCGCTGAGTCACCGGATTCCCCGCCGCGCGCGGCGGCCCGGCCGGAGGGGCGCACGGGGGCGCCCGCCGGGCGGGCCGTCGCGGGCACAAAAAACGGGCCGGTCCGTGGGGGGGAGACGGACCGGCCCGAGGGGGGGTTTCCACCATAACCCTTCGTAAGTGATGCTGCGTGCATCCGCGTGCCACAACTACTCTCCGGAGTCGTCCGGCGACGCCGTGATGAGCGTGGAACCATCGATTCCGGGTGTGATCATGGCCGAATCATGGTTGATTCAAAGGGAATCGTGACGGATCGGCGGAGATCCAATGGGTCCGCACCCGCCTCCGGGGCCCGGCACCGCCGCGCCGCCCCGTACTCCGCGCGAGTGATCGGCGTGGCGCCCCCCGCTTGACCCGCCCGCTACCGTCGCGCCCATGGCCACGTTCACGACGGACACGCCGGGCGGGACGCCCGAGCCGGTACCCCTGGAGCTCGCCACCACGGCGCGCGCCCGGCGACGGGGACTGCTCGGGCGCTCGGGGATCGAGGGCGCGCTGCTGCTCGCACCGGCGAACTCGGTGCACACCCTGGGAATGCGGTTCACCATCGACGTCGCCTATCTGGACCGCTCGTCGCGGGTCATGGCGGTACGCACGATGCGTCCGGGCCGGCTGGGGCTGCCGCGACCGCGGGCCCGGCAGGTCCTGGAGGCGGAGGCCGGGTCGATGGAGCGCTGGGGCGTGCGGCGCGGCGTTCGGATCACGGTCCGCCGCGCCTGACCCCACGTCACCGGGCAGGGCAGCACCGCGCAGCCCCCTCCTCTGCGCGGTGCCACACGCGCAGCTTTGCTGACGCGAATTACCTTGGTCTGAACTTACGTCAGCCAAACATCTCTGGCGACAGCCGATCGGTAACGATGTGGAAACCCCGTGCAGATCTTCCGCACACGGCACGCCGCGCGTCCGGTCCATCGTCCGCCCTCCGGAAGGACATCTCACGCCGAGCGGCCTTCATGGGGAGGTTTTCGGTCAATCTGCCCGGCCGGGCGTGGATCACGACCCGGACCAAGGGCCCACGGACCAAGGGCCCACGGACCGGGAGCCCACGGACCGGGAGCCCGCGGACCGGAAGCCCGCGGACTAGGGGACGAGCGGGCGCACCTGTTCCGCGGCGAAGCGGACGAAGGCTTCGGGGTCCGGCTCGTCGGCGGTGGGCTGGAGGACCACCGTGTCGGCGCCGGCGTCCATGAGACGCCGGACGGCCGCGGCGACGGTGTCCGCGTCGCCCGCGACCCCGAGCCCCGGGACGGCGCTGTCGCCGTCGGCCTCGATCCCGGCGCGCAGCCGGGCGGCGGCACCGTCCCCGGTGGCGGCGAGCAGATAGACGACGACCCGGTGGTGACCCTCCGTCCGGCCGGCCGCCCGCCGTCCCTCGTCGATGAGCCGGCGGGCCCGCCGTACCCCGTCGACGGTGGTCGAGGCGGTGAGGACCGTACCGTCGGCGGCCTCACCGGCGAGGCGGAGCGTACGGGGTCCGGTGGCGCCGGTGAGGACCTCGGGCACCTGCGCGGGCGGCCAGTCGAGGGCGACTCCGTCGAGTCTCACGTACCGCCCCTCGGTCGTCACGCGCTCGCCGCGCAACAGGGCGCGCAGCGCGTCGAGATGCTCGCGCAGCAGCGTCACGGGCGACTCGGCCCGCGCCCCGACCTGTCCCATCCAGTCCTGGACGCCGTGGCCGACCGCGAGCACGGCCCGCCCGGGGAACAGCCGGTGCAGGGTGGCGGCCTCCATCGCCGTGACGGCGACGTTCCGCAGCGGGACGGGCAGCAGTCCCACTCCCACCCGCAGGCGCTCGGTCCAGGCGAGCGCCGCCGCGGCGGCGGAGATGCCGCCTTCGAGGAAGCAGTCCTCCCACAGCCACAGCTCCTCGAGCCCCGCCTCCTCCGCCTCGCGCGCCAGGGCACGCAGCCGCTCGGGGGGCAGTTGGGGCCGGAAGACAACACCGAGTGACGTCATGGCGTCTTCCTACCCGGGCCGCCCGTCACGACAACGGTTTTACGCGCCCTGCGCACCGGCTGTCCCGGCCGTCCCGCCGGCATCGCCCGTCTCCGCGGCGGTGTCGCGCTCGTAGCGCAGGAGGGTGACGCCGTTGCCGAAGGTCCGTGTCTCGACGAGGCGGAGGTCGGTCGGGGCCTCGGACTCGGGGAAGAGCGGCTTGCCGGCCCCGATGAGGACGGGGTGCACGTACAGCCGGATCTCGTCGACGAGGCGCAGCCGCAGGAACTCCGCGGCGAGGTCGGCGCCGCTGAGCGCGAGGTCGCCGCCCTCCTGCGCCTTGAGCGCCATGATCTCCTCGGGCACGACCTCCCGGACGACCGTCGTGTGCCCGGTGCCGCGTTCGAGGGTCCGCGAGAACACCACCTTGGGGATGTTCCGCCAGATCCCGGCGAACTCGGCCATCTCCGGGCTGATGTCCGGGTCCTTGTCGGCGGTCGGCCAGTAGGAGGCCATCAGTTCGTAGGTCACCCGTCCGGACATCAGGGCGCCGAAGCCTCTGACCAGGTCGTTGAAGTGCTGGTGCAGTTCGGCGTCGACCCGGTGCCAGTCGATCTCGCGGTTCGGGCCCTCGATGTATCCGTCCAGGGACACCGACGACATCAACACGATCTTCCTCATGGCGGACTCCATCGACCTCGTGCGCGACCCGTTCGTCGGGGGCATGCTGCCAGGAGGCCGGGCGCGGGAGAAGGTGACGCGCGCGTCAGGCGCTGTTCCCGTCGGCGGCGCCCCTCGGGAAGGTCACCTCCACCCGGCGGTTCTTGCGGCGGCCCTGTTCCGAGGTGTTGTCCGCGATCGGGTAGTCCTCGCTGTAGCCGCGCACCACGAAGGTGATGTCCGCGTCCGCAGAACCGAGCGCGGCGGCCAGCCGGTCGTGCACCTCCTCCGCGCGCTTCTTGGACAGGGTCAGGCCGTGCGCGTACGAGCCGAGGTTGTCCGTGAACCCGAAGACGCGGACGGTCGTCGCGTGCTGGGCCTTGATCTCGTCGGCGATCGCCTGGATACGGGCCTGGGAGTCCGGGTTGAGCTTCGAGCTGTCCTTGGGGAACAGGACCTCCGCCTGGAGCGCGAACGTCACGTCGGCGTTGGTGTCCTCCCGGCGCTCCTCGCCGCCCAGGTCCTCCACGACCGACTTGATGTCCAGCACCTTGGCGGGCGCGAGGGTCGCGCCGTCGGCGAGCTTGAGCCCCGGACTGTTGGCGTCGACGTCGGGGGGCGGGGAGGTGGTGACGCTGCCGGGCGGGGCACTGGGGTCACTGTCGTCGGCGAACGCGGGCCCCGGCAGACCGAGGGTGATCAGCACGACGAGAGCCGTGAACGTGGTCGCAGCGGAACGGGGCGGGAGGGCCATGGGTCAGCCCTCGGAGATCTCGATGGAGGCGGGTGGCATGGAGCCGACCTGGAAGTCGACGGCGGAGGTTCCGGAGGGGGGTGCGGGGAACTGGGCGAACCAGTCGGCCGACTGACCGGCTTCGACGCCGCCGCCGTCGAACTTGGTGCACAGGCACCGGCCCTGGGTGTCCCGCAGGACCAGGTACTTCTTCTTGCCCTTGCTGTCGGTCAGGGCGGCCCCGGCCATCGAGGCACCGTTCCGGCTCAACTCGCGTTCGTCCCCGCGCCAGTTCGCGGCGACCCAGAACTGCCCACCGTTGTTGGTCACCGTTCCGCTGACGGTCACGAATCCACCCTGGTCCCGCACGGCCGAGGTGATCGTGAGTGTCACGTCTCCGCCTTTGACCTCGGCCAGCACCTGGTTTTCATTCGCCGTCGGCGACGACTGTTTGGCGCCGTCACCGCCTCCCTTGTCCGACTGGGAGGACGAGGAGACGGCCTTCGGCTTGTCGGCGTCGTCTCCCCCGCCGCATCCGGACACCGTGAGGAGCAATCCGGTACTGATCGCCACCGCGGCCATGACCCTGCGGCCCTTCATGGTGTGCCGGAGATCCATCGGTACGGCTTCCTCTCACTCGGCCAGATGCACTGAGAACAGCACGGACGCGTCGGGAAGGTCGTCCGAATGGAAATCTTCGGGATCGATGTCCACAGAGCGCCCGGCGCAATCCAGCCGCACGGGCTTCTTGGGGTCCGCGTCGGCGGCAAAGGTGCAGCGCGGCTCGATGACCGCTGTCGCGTGCGCCGTGGCATGACGGCTCTCCGTGCCCGGGATGATCGACTTGCCGACCGTGTACCGGGTCTCGATCGCCACGCGATAGCCGGGGAATCCGTTCACGACGGTGGGCTGAGCCCCGCCCTGCAGGTCCGAGTCGTTCTCGGCGGCCAGCCGGCCGGCGGCGGCCGAGGCCCCGACGCCCTCGAACTTGTCGCCGTCGAGCCAGTCCAGCCAGTCGTCGTCCGTACCGATGGCTCCCGTCAGCCCCTGTACGAGTTCGTCGCGGGAGTCCTGCGCGGCCGCCAACGCCGCAGCGTCCGCCGCGGATTGAGCTCCATTCCGGGCGGACGCTGCTTGGGCGAAGGCGAAGAAGGCGAACGCGGCGAAGAGCAGAATCCCCGTCAGCCAGATGTAGATGGGGAGGGTCTGCCCGCGATCGCAGCGGGTCGCAAGGGTCAGCCTCCGGTGACCTGAGTGACCGCGTTCCGGATCGCACCGGAGATCAGGCCGTCCAGGCCGATCTGGTCGATCAACGTGAAGATCCCCGCGATGATGATCATCAGGCCCGCGTACTCCACGAATCCCGCTCCCGCGTCCCGGTGGGCGCCCCGTGTGCGGGCGATCACCGTTCGGGTCCATGCGGTGAACCTGTTCATCAGGACTGCCCTCCCTGCCGACGCCACTAACGACCCGAGCACCGTACGTGAGAAGTCGCCTACCGCGAGTGGGCCCAGGGGCCCAACTTCGCTGGTGGGGAACGCGGGACGGAGTCATCGGCTCCACCCCTCGTGCGCCGTGCCCAGCCAGTGGGCGATCGCTTCGCTCCGCGAGGAACTCTGCAGCTTCGCGAAGATGCGATTGATGTGGTTCTTCACGGTCTTCTCCGCGATGAAGCAGGTGGCGGCGATCTGACGGTTGCTCATGCCCGCCGCGATGAGGTCCATCACCTCCACCTCCCTCGAACTCAGGCCGAACTCGGACTGATGGACGGCATGGCGGTGAAGTCCCGCCGCCGGTAAGGGCCGAGCCCCCGAAGACTGTGCCACAGCTGATTGCAGGTGCGAAGAGAATGGGTGCGGTTGGTACGAACCTCCGAGTGATTCCGGGACAGTGGGGCGCCCGTGGCGCACCTCGCGCACGGCGGTGATCAGTTCGGCCGCCGTGAACTCGCCATGGACGAGGTAGCCGGACGCGCCCTTGCGCAGGGCTTCCGCCACGACCTCGGGTTCACGGCTGTACGTCAGCATCATCACGGGGGCGATCGCGCACAGCCCGGGCAGCGCGGTGAGGCCGTCCGTGCCGGGCATCCGGACGTCGAGGAGGACCACGTCCGGGGTGAACAGGGCGGCATGGGCCAGCGCCTCGGCGCCGTCCCGCGCCGCCGCGACGACCGCGATGTCGGGATGTGCGTCGAGCAGCGCGGTCAGGCCGGCCCGTACGACCGGGTTGTCGTCGGCCACGAGGACACGCAGGGACGGACCGAAAGATGCCTGGTCAGGCATGTGCGGCCTCCTCTTGGGAAGTGGGGGGAGCGGGAAGGGCGGCCGTGTGGAGCGGGAGGGTCAGCCGGACCTCGGTGCCCCCGTCGAGGGAGCGGTCCAGCCCGATGACGCCGCCGACGCACGCGGCCCGTTCCGTCATGCCGAGCAGGCCGAAATGGCCGGATCTCGTCCAGGCGGTGAGCATGGCGGGAGTCGCCGGAGCCGGGAGACCGACACCGTCGTCGCGGACGAGAAGCGCGAACTCGTTTGCGGAAACGTCGAGTTCGACCGTGACCACGTTCGCACCCGCGTGCCGGTGGGCGTTCTCCAGGGCCTCGGACACGATCGCGAGGACGTGGTGGGCGGCGCTGCTGGGCAGGACCGGCGGCGCGCCCCGGTGCCGCACGACCGGCGCGAGGCCGGTGCGTGCCTCGAAGCCGGCCGTCAGGACGCCCAGTTCACGGAGCAGATCGATGTCGGGGTCGGTCAGGTCGCTGTGCCGTCGCAGGTCCGTCAGGAGGGTGCGGGACTCGGCCGCGGCGAGGCGCGCCGCGTCCGCCACGACGGTCGCCTGGCGTTTGAGTGCCCCCGGGTCGGCGTCGTCCGAGGAGGCGGCCAGGGCCTCCGCGGCCAGCGCGAGTCCGTACAGCGTCTTGGCCACGGAGTCGTGCATCTCCCGTGCCAGGCGGGCCCGTTCGGACTCCACGGCCTCCGCGACGGCGAGCCTGCTGGTCGCCTCGGCCAGGGCCTGGCCCGCCGTGCCGAAGCGGAACAGCAGATTGCGCAGCGTGACGCCGATGATGCCGGCGCCTATGCAGAAGCCCGCGATGAGCAGGGTGTTGGAGCCCGCCCCGGGCCGGTGCTCCCAGGCCCGGAACACCGTGAGCAGCACGATGAGCTGGAATCCGGTGAAGACGCCGGCGCCGCGCCAGCCGTAGAGCAGGCCCGACAGGAGCGGGGTGCAGACCGTGGCGTAGGCGAGCGGCGAGGCCGGGGACGCGGTGAGGAGCAGGACCGCGCCGAAGGTGAGGTCGAGGCCCATCAGGGTCGGGTGCGCGAGGAGGCGGGGGCCGAAGCGGTCCCAGTCCCGGAGCATGGCGTAGGAGCCCATGACCCCGAGGACGGCGGCGGCGAGGACCGCGTAGCGCAGGAGGCCTCCCGTGGCGTTCGTCATCGCGAAGGGCGCGCCGACCACGATGGCCGCGAGGCGGACGGCGAAGGCCTGACGGCACAGTGCCTGGAGGGCGTTGAGCTGGAGGCGGATGCCGCCGGGCGCGGGGGCGTCGTCCGCGAGGTATCCGGTACCCCGCTGTTCGTGGGTCCGCGCGAGCCGGAGGGACCGGCGGACGTGGCTTCGCGTGCGGTGCAGGGACCGGTGCACGCGGCTTCTCGTGGCGTCGAGGGAGCGGCGCACGTGTGCGCGGACCGCGTGGCCCCGGCCCCTCGGCAGGCTCTTCATCAGCGCCCCAGGATCGAGCCGAAGTCGGTGCCCGAGCCCAGGAACATGCCCGTCGCGATGAGGATCATCGTCGCCGGGAGCATGAACACCAGGGTGACCATCGTGGCCTTGGGAATGGTCTTGGCGGCGCGGCGGCGGGCGTTCTGGGCGTCGGTGCGGCGCATGTCGGTGGCGAGCTGGATCAGGGTCTCGGCGATCGGGGAGCCGAGTTCCTCGCCCTGCTGGAGTGCCGACACGAACTGCGCGACCTGCTCGGAGGAGTTGCGCCTGCGCAGTTCGTCGAAGGCCTGGCGGCGGCTGACGCCCATGTCCATCTGGCGCAGGGTGATGCGCAGTTCGTCCGCCCAGGGTCCCTCGTACTTCTCCGCGACCCGGTCCAGGGCCTGCCGGAAGCCGAGGCCCGCGGAGACGACGACGGCGAGGACGTCGAGGAAGTCGGGCAGGGTGCGGTCGATGACCTCCTTGCGCTCCCGGACGGCCTGCCAGATGAGGGCGTCCGCGGCGACGATCCCGAAGGCGAACGTGAGCACGGCGAAGAGGAGCTGGCCGTTGGAGAGGAAGACCAGACCGAGGACGACGCCGAAGACCCCGTACACCGCGCGGCGGGCGGCGTAGCGGTTCAGGGTCAGACCGCCGGGGTTGCCGGCCATGTCGATGCGCCGGCGTTTGGCGTCCACGCGCCGGGGGCCCATCAGCCGCAGGACGGTCGGCGCGAAGCGCATGCCGAGGCGGTCGACGGCCGAGTCCGCGACCGAGACGCGGCTGCCGCCGACCTCCAGGGCGAGCTGGAGGTCGCTGGGGAGTTTGACCTCGGAGCGGATCATCCGGACGCCCAGGAGGACGCCCCAGACGGCCACGCCCATCAGGGCGGCGAGCAGCAGCGGCAGCATGGTGATCCCTCCCTCACACTTCGATCTTGCCGAGCCGGCGGATGACGAAGAAGCCCACGGTGTAGAGGCCGAGGGAGAGCAGGACGAGGCCCTGGCCGAGAGGGGAGCCGGTGACGCGGGCGAGGGCTCCCTCGTTCGAGGAGTTGATCAGCACCAGCGAGCCGATGCCGAGGAAGGGGACCGTGAAGGCGGTCGCGTTGACCTCGGAGAGCATCGTGCGGACCTCGCGGCGGGTCTCCTTGCGGTCCTCCAGGGTCTGGGTGAGGTTGCGCAGGGAGCTGACGACGGAGCCGCCGGCCTTGTTGGCCAGGACGAGGGTGGTGACGAGGACGATCAGCTCGCGGGAGGGCAGCCGCTCCGAGAGTTCCCCTAGGGCGTCGTCGATCGTGCGGCCCAGCATCAACTGGTCCGCCACATTGGCCAGTTCCTCGCCCGCCGGGGCCTCCAGCTCCTCCGCGGCCATCGCGAGCGCGGTGCGCAGGGCGAGGCCGGCGGCCGTCGCGTTCGCCAGCAGGCGTGCCACGTCGGGGAGTTGGTTGATGAACGCCTCGATGCGTTTCTGGCGCTGCCAGTTGAGGAAGATGCCCGCGCTCCAGGCGCCGAGGAGGGCCGCGATCGGGCCGAAGAAGGGGGCCAGGGTCGCGGCCGCGATCAGCCACAGCGCGACGACCACGGCGGTGACGTAGGTGAAGAACTCCCCCGCCGTGAGATCGAGTCCCGTGGCGGTCAGGCGCAGGTGGATCGTGCGGCCGAGCCGGGTGCGGCGCAGCCTGCGGTCCACGCCCGCGAACCGGCGTGCCCTGCCGCCCGCCGTGGCGGGCAGGCCGCCGCCGGAGAGGCGGTCGAGGAGGTCGCGTCGCTGGGCGCGGCCCGAGGCGTAGGTGTGCACGCCCGCGACGGCGAACGTGCCGCAGAGGAGCGTCCCGCCGAGGGCGAGGAGTGCGGGGTCGTTCACGGCTGCCTCCCTTCGGAGGTGGGGGGCGCGGGGGTGGGCCGCGCGGAGGAGGGCCGCACCGGGGCCGGGCGGCCGGCGGAGGCGGGACCGGTGGCCAGGGGCACGGCACCGGCAGCCACGGGGGCGAGGGTGACGACGGGGGACTTCGGGTCGAGGGGTGTCATCCGATCGCCTGCCTCGTGTTGCGCCCGTCGATGGCCTCGGCGACCCCGAAGGCGGGCGGCAGCGGCTCGTTGGCGACGTACAGCTTCTCCGCGACCGGGCGTGGGAGCGGAAGGTGCTCGAAGTGGCCCCGCACGACACGGTCGGGGCCGACCGGGCGGGGCACGAAGCGGGTGACGGGGGTGACGCGGAACTGTTCGCGGCCGTGCGAGACGAGCAGCGCGACCTCCGTGACCTTGCGGGAGCCGTCGGCGTGCCGGGAGAGCTGGACGACGACGTCGACGGCGGAGTTGATCTGGTCCTTGAGGGCCTCGAAGGGGATCTGGACCTCGGACATCGAGCCGAGGGTCTGCAGGCGCATGAGGGCGTCCTCGGCGGAGTTCGCGTGGACGGTGGCGAGGGAGCCGTCGTGGCCGGTCGACATGGCCTGGAGCATGTCCAGGGTCTCGCCGCCGCGGACCTCGCCGACGATGATGCGGTCGGGGCGCATGCGCAGCGAGTTGCGGACCAGGTCGCGGATGGTGATCTGGCCCTTGCCCTCCACGTTCGGGGGGCGTGATTCGAGGCGGATGACGTGTTCCTGCTGGAGCTGGAGCTCGGCGGAGTCCTCGATCGTGATGATGCGCTCGTGGGAGGGGATCAGACCGGAGAGCGCGTTGAGCAGGGTGGTCTTGCCGCTGCCGGTGCCGCCGCTGACGATGACGTTGAAGCGGGCCCGGACGAAGGCGGCGAGGAGCATGAGCGTCTGCTCGTCCAGGGAGCCCAGCCCGATCAGCTCGGAGAGCGTGTAGGCGCGGGGGAAGCGGCGGATCGTGAGGGTGGGGCCGGTGAGGGCGAGCGGCGGGATGATGACGTTGACGCGCTCGCCGGTGGGCAGGCGGGCGTCGACCATCGGATTGGACTCGTCCACGCGGCGGTTGACCGTCGAGACGATGCGTTCGATGGTCTGCATGAGCTGCTCGTCGGAGGCGAAGCGCAGCGGGAGCTGTTCGACGCGGCCGGCCCGCTCGACGAAGATCGAGTCGGGGCCGTTGACCATGATCTCGGTGATGGACGCGTCGGCGAGGAGCGGTTCGAGGACGCCGAGTCCCAGTGCCTCGTCGACGACCCGGCGGATGAGCTGGGAGCGTTCGGCGGTGGAGAGGACCGGGCCCTCGCGGCTGATGATGTGGCCGAGGACGCGTTCGAGACGGACCCGGCGTTCGGCCGCCGCCAGGCTGGACATCTCGGCGAGGTCGATCTCCTCGAGCAGTTTGGCGCGGTAGACGGCGACGAGGTGTCCGTCCTCACGGTCCGGTCCCCCCTCGTCGGGGGTGGCGATGCGGGAACGCAGGCTCATGGTGTCGGCTCCTCCCGGTCAGTCGTCGGTGGGCATGGTGGCGCGGCGGGTGATGTCGTAGCCGCCGAAGAGGGGGATGACGCCGGGGACGTGGACCTGGACCGTGGCGGTGGTGGTCTCGGCTCCCCGCACGGGCGAGACCTCCGGGTCGAGCCATCCGCTCACGGCGGCCCGTCCCGCCGCCACGCCCGCCCCGGGGCCGCCCTCCTGCGAGGCGACGCGCGCCGCGGCCCGCGCCCCGGAACCGGCCTGGTTGACGCCGTACCCGATGAGCCCGAGCTGGATCGCCGCCATCCCGATGAGCAACAGGATCGGCAGGAACCCGACGAACTCCAGGATGGAGACACCACGGTCGCCCCGGAGCCGTCGCACGGGTACGGGTGCGGGTGCGGGTGCGGTCGTGTGGTGGGTCGGGGGCGTGCCGGTACATCCGTCCGTCGCCGCTGGGTCAGACGTCGGTGTGGCGTGAGGCGTTGCTCGATCCGAACGTGAGCGACGGGCATGTGGTGTACCGGCACGCCCCCTTCCGCCGGATGCCGTCGTCGGGTGCGTCCTCATCCGTCGTCCCCCTCCAGCGCCGCGCCCGCCTCGCCGGTCACATGGAAGCCCGCGTCGAAGCCGGGGAAGAACAGCGGGACGTCGACCTCCACGGTGGCCGTCATGACCTGGCCCGCCGCGCCGCAGGCGATGCCGGCGTCCTTCCAGGAGCCCGGCAGGTGCTCACTCCCGGCGGCGGCGCAGGCGCCGGAGACGTCGCCGTTGACGGCGTAGGCGGCGGTCGCGGCCCGTGCCGCCTCGTCGGCCGCGTTCCCGGCCAGCGAGTAGGAGTACCCGAACAGCACGCACTGCCACAGGATCGTCATGACGACCAGGAGCAGCGGGAACATCCCGGCGAATTCGAGGGTGACCGCTCCGCGGTCGCCGCCCCGGCGCAGGGAGAGCGCGCCCCGGTCCGACAGGGACGCCTTGCGGCGCCTGCCTCCCGCTCCGCCCTCCTGGGGGACCACGAGGCCCAGCTCGGCGGCCAGCGACCACAGCGCCTGCTTGACGGTCGAGCGGGCGTCCAGGTCCTGCAGCCGGCCCGCGTCGACGACCGACTGGAGTTCCTTGAAGGCGGCGGGAACCGCGGAGCGGGCGACCTTGGTGCCGGTGACGCGTTCGACGAGGGACGGCTGGATCTCCGTACCGCGGGCGAAGCGGTTCACGACGGTCGTGGTTTCCTCCGCCTTGCGGATCTGGAGGCGGTCCCACATCCGGACCATGCGTTTGGCGGCGCGTACGGCGATGACGTCCGGGGTGACGAGGAGCAGGGCCCGGTCGGCCATCTCCACGGCCGCGGCGGTGGCCGAGTTCATCTGGGAGCCGCAGTCGACGACCACGACGTCGTGACGGGAGCGCAGCGCGCCGAGGACCTGGCGGGCCACCCGGTCGGTGACCTCCTCGCCGCGTTCGCCCTCCGCGGGCGCGAGCAGGAGGGCGATGCCGCTGTCGTGGGTGTAGACGGCGTCCTGGAGGACGCGCGGGTTGATGTCGGTGATGGCCGCGAGGTCGGCCACCGACCGGCGGAACTGCACATCGAGGTACGAGGCCACGTCCCCGGACTGGAGGTCCAGGTCGACCAGCGCCACGTTGTGTCCGGACGCCTTCGCGGCCAGCGCGAGCTGGACGGCCGTGACGGTCGCGCCGACGCCGCCCTTCGCACCGGTCACCGTGACGACGGTGCCGCCGGGGCCCGCGTACAGCTCGGGCGCGCCGCTGTGCAGGTGGCGGCGCATTCCGGCGGACCAGGCGGCGGCCGCCTGGACGCGTTCGGCGAGGGCGTCGTAGCCGAGCGGCAGACCGACGATGCCGCGGGCGCCGGAGTCCATGGCGGCGGTGAGGACGCCGGTGCTGGTGTCGGCGGTGATGAGGACGACCCCGACGGCCGGGAAGCGCATCACGAGGTCGCGGATCAGGTCCAGCGCCGGTACGGGGCCGATGCGTTCGTGGACGAGGACGACTTCGGGGAGTTCGTCGAGGGATTCGGCGGCGAGGCGCGCGAGGGTGTCGAGGAGGGCTGTCGAGTCGGGTACGGGCGGGGCGGGTTCGGTGTCGGCGAGCTGGCTCAGCAGGGTGGTGAGCGCGCGGGCCGAGTCGATGTCGCCGACGGCGGGAAGGATACGGACGGTCATCGGCGAAGCTCCTCGCTCGCGTACCGCGCCGCGGTCCCCGTGCCCGGTGCCGCGGCGGGCGACGGCACCCCGCGCCCCCGCCGCCGCGTCCCGGCCCGGGGGCCCGGCGCCGGCCGCGTCGCCCGGGCCGGCCTCGTGCGCGGCCCTGGGCACCGCCCCGTGGGCATGGACCTCATGCGCGGCCTCCTACTTGTCCTCGTCGAGGGTGTACGTACGGTCGCCGGGCGCCACGATCGTGTCGGAGCCGCCGGCGACCAGGGCGAGCCGGACGTGTTCGGCGAACGACTCGGCGTACGCGACGCGTTGGGCGTCGGCGGTGCCGAGCGCGAAGGTGATCGGGACGGCCTGGGAGACGCTGCTGCGCCGGTCGGCGCTGGACTGGTCGGGTTCGAGGGCGGTGAGCCTGCCGACGTCGATGACGCGGGCGTTCTCGACGATCACCTTGGACTGGTCCCTGCCTTTGTCGTTCTCGGCCTTGAACGTGGCGTAGATGTTGACCCGCGAGCCCGGGTCGATCTTGCCCGCGACGCCGGTCGACGCGTCGATCATGATGGCGATCTCCTGCTGCCCGGCGGCCAGTCGGGGCTTGTCCACGATCATGTCGGCCTGCAGCAGGGAGCCCTTCTCCAGCCGGGTCACGGCGATCTTCCCGCGGATCCGGGCGAGGTCGGTGACGGCGGTGGACGACAGCCACCGCTCGGGCATCGAGATCTTCTCGAACTGGTCGGCCGTCAGCTCCTTGTAGGGCGCGATGTCGCTCTTGAGGCGGTACGCCGTCACCTCCGGGCCGACCTTGGAGTTCACGTCGCGGATCACCGAGAGGACTCCGGCGAAGGCGCCCAGGGCGGCCAGGACCGAGAGGACCAGCAGGATGACGCCGCGGCGCTGGCGCGAGTTCACTGAATCTCTCCTCGTGGGGCGGTACCGGGACGTGGACCGGGCTGTCGTTCCTGCCGGGGATCCGGGAGCTGGCCTCCGGGTTGATGCAGCATGTTCAGGACAACCTCGATCTACGGGGACGGCGGGGTCGGGCGGGTGGTGCCTGATGCGCTGTGCGGTTCGTGCCGGGTTGCGCTGTGCGGTCGTGCCGGTGCGGTCGTGCCTGGCATGCGGCTGGAGCGGACCCGAGGGGCCTAGGTGGCGCCTCGGGGCAGGGCGCGTACCGGAGAGGCTGCCCGTACGGTCGTGGCCGGAAGCTCCTGCGCGGAGGGTGTCGACGGCAGCGGGGCCGCGCAGAACCCGCAGCGGTCACCGATGAGTTCGAGGCCGCACCAGCGGCACTCGTCGCGCCGGACGGAGGAGACGAGCTGGTAGAGGACCGAGACGTCGTACAGCCCGGCGGCGAACTCGACGAGCCGGTTCGTCCCCCACCAGCGGACCGACTCCTCGGGCAGCGGGACGGTCGCGGCGCCCTGGACCTGCCAGGCGGGCGCGAGCGTGGAGGTGACCCAGTCGGAGGGCGGCTGGCCGGCGGCCGACAGCAGCCGGGTCCCGAACTCCGGTCCGGGCAGGTCCTCCTGGCCGACTCTGATCAGCTCGGCACGCGGATTGGCGAGGACGGCGAACTGGGCTCCCGGCACCCAGGACTTGGCGTGCGACTTCAGGGAGACCGGGACGCGGTCGAGCTTGGCGACCGAGCCGAGCAGGGCGCCGGCGTAGATGTAGTGCGCGAGCAGCCGGGCGGCGGAGGCGAGCACACCGGGGCTGAAGTCACAGACCGACAGCTGGCGCAACTGCTGTGCCAGCAGGGCGATTCCGAGCGGGGGCAGGTCGATGCCGAGCAGCGCGATGCGGTCGCTCTCCAGGACCGAGCGGACGGTGTGCAGCCGCCGGGTGACGGCGGTCTCGGCGGAGGCCGGGTAGAGGGAGATGACATACCCGTGCTGCTCGATGAGCGTGTGCATCCCGGTGAGGGAGTCCTCCAGGGTGCCGAGCGGCTGGACGGCCGCCGGCGGGGTCTGCCGGTCGTGCGGCGGGAGCACCAGATCGGGACTGGTGACGGCTATCGCGGTCGGCACGCTGCACACACCCCGTTCGCTGCGGCGGGGTGGTCAACCACCGCCTCAGATCGCCCCTTTGTCGCCATAGAGCGTCATGGCCGTTCATCGAACGGCCACGGATCGCCACGGTGACGCCCTCTTGCATCAGCACCATATCCACGGCATGGCCCGCTCAACACCGAATCTCCGAGATCATCTCACCGAAGGTGCGGGCGTGATCAACGGAGAGTGAGCCGTCTCAAAACAACTCGGCCCTCGCATAAGGGCGTTGAGGGTGCCGGAGGTCTTGACAACCAGATTGGTCTGGACCAACTTGTATCCACCGGCGGTGGCCACCGTTCCGTTCCCCCTCCCCTCCCCCACCTCTCCCTGGAGGACCCAGTGGACCGCGTCATCCGTATGCCCGGACGCAGATGGGCGGGAGCCCTCGCCGCCGCCGTCATCGCGTCCGTCCTCTCCCTGACCGGACTGGCCGGCCAGGCCCAGGCCGCCGACGTCAACAACGTCAAGAACGGCGGCTTCGAGTCCGGCCTGAGCAACTGGACCTGTTCGGCGGGCAGCGGCGCGACCGTCTCCTCACCGGTGCACGGCGGCTCGGCCGCCCTGAAGGGCACGCCCGCGGGCCAGGACTACGCGCAGTGCTCCCAGTCCGTCGCGGTGAAGCCCAACTCGACGTACACGCTGAGCGCCTGGGTCCAGGGGTCCTACACCTACCTCGGGGCGAGCGGCACGGGGACGACGGACGTGTCGACCTGGACGCCCAACACCACCTGGACGCAGCTCTCGACCACCTTCACCACCGGTGCCTCGACGACTTCGGTGACGGTCTGGACGCACGGCTGGTACGGACAGCCCGCCTACTTCGCCGACGACTTCTCGGTGTTCGGCCCCGACGGCGGCGGTGGCGGCGACCCGGCCCCGACGGTCCCGGCGACCCCCGCGGGCCTCGCCGTGTCGGGCACGACCTCCTCGTCGGTCTCCCTGGCCTGGAACACCGTGTCGGGCGCGACCGGCTACAACGTCTACCAGGGCGGCTCCAAGGTCCAGTCGGTGTCCGGGACCTCCGCGACCGTCTCCGGGCTCTCCGCCTCGACGTCGTACTCGTTCCAGGTCAGCGCCACGAACTCGGCCGGTGAGTCCGCGAAGTCGTCGGCCGTCACCGGGACGACGAGCGCCTCGGGCGGCGGCGGGGGCGGCGGCACCGTGCCCGCGCACGCCGTGACGGGCTACTGGCAGAACTTCAACAACGGCGCGACCGTGCAGAAGCTCTCCGCCGTGCAGTCGCAGTACGACATCATCGCCGTCGCGTTCGCCGACGCCACGAGCACGCCCGGCGCCGTCAGCTTCACGCTCGACTCGGCCGGGCTCGGCGGCTACACCGTCGACCAGTTCAAGGCCGACGTCAAGGCCAAGCAGGCCGCGGGCAAGAAGGTCATCATCTCCATCGGCGGCCAGAACGGCACCATCTCGGTGAACGACTCCTCGTCGGCCACGAACTTCGCCAACTCCGTCTACTCCCTGATGCAGACCTACGGCTTCGACGGCGTGGACATCGACCTGGAGAACGGCCTCAACGCGACCTACATGTCCCAGGCGCTGCGCTCGCTGTCCGGGAAGGCCGGCTCGTCCCTGGTCATCACCATGGCCCCGCAGACCATCGACATGCAGTCCACGTCGAACGCGTACTTCCAGACCGCGCTGAACATCAAGGACATCCTCACCGTCGTCAACATGCAGTACTACAACAGCGGTTCGATGCTCGGCTGCGACGGCAAGGTCTACTCGCAGGGCTCGGTCGACTTCCTGACGGCGCTCGCCTGCATCCAGCTCCAGGGCGGTCTCGACGCGTCCCAGGTCGGCCTCGGCCTCCCCGCCTCCACCAGCGGCGCGGGCAGCGGCTACGTCTCCCCGACCATTGTGAACAACGCCCTCGACTGCCTGACCAAGCTCACCAACTGCGGCTCGTTCAAGCCCGCCAAGGCCTACCCGGGCCTGCGCGGCGCGATGACCTGGTCGACCAACTGGGACGCCTCCGCGGGCAACGCCTGGTCGAACGCGGTGGGCCCGCACGTGCACGCGCTGTAGTTCCACGCCACCGCATCACCACAACGCACCACCCCACCGCACCACTCCACCGCCCCACCCCGCCGCACCCCACATGCGGCGGGCGAGGCGGCGGACTTCCCCGGCGGACCCCCCCGAAGGTCCCCCCTCCGGCCCCGCTCACCGCTCCCGCGGCGAGCGGGGCCGGTGCCGTTCCGCGCGGCCGATTCCCGCCGACGCCCCTTTGTCGTCTCTTGACCTGCTCATGCCATGACCCTCACCATGAGCGCCACACCCGCACCAGGCACGTCACCTTGAGCCACCCCCCAGCTCCGTTCCCCTACATTCCGGAGATCCCGGAATTTTCCGGAGAAACAAGGAGACTTCATGCGACTTCGCCCACGTGGCAGTGGCAGCGCCGACGGCAGAGGCACAGGCCGCCGACGCGGCGCCGCCCTCGCGGTCCTCGCGGCACTCGCCCTCGCGGCTCCCCTGACCGCCACGGCGACCGACGCCACGGCGAGCGGGGCCAGGGCCCTCGCGCCCTCGTCCGACGACGTCAGGCAGTACGAGATCCACCAGAGCTCGACCTCCGCGTCCCGGACGCAGATCCAGCGCTCGGGCGTCACCGTGGACGAGGCCGACGAGGAGACCGTCGTCGTCTCGGGCCGCGCCGACCAGATCGCCACGCTGCGCCGGCAGGGCTACGACGTCACGCCGCTGGGCTCGGCGCCCGACCGCTCGGCCGCCGGCGACCTACGGCTCTTCGACTTCCCGACGGCGGACTCGAAGTACCACAACTACGCCGAGATGAACACGGAGATCGACCAGCGGCTCGCCGCCTACCCGGGCATCATGAGTAAACGGGTGATCGGCAAGTCCTACCAGGGCCGGGACATCGTCGCCATCAAGGTCAGCGACAACGTGGCGACCGACGAGAGCGAGCCCGAGGTCCTGCTCACCTTCCACCAGCACGCGCGTGAGCACCTCACGGTGGAGATGGCGCTGTATCTGCTGCGCGAACTCGGGGCGGGCTACGGCAGCGACTCCCGGGTCACGAACATGGTGAACAACCGCGAGATCTGGATCGTCCCGGACCTCAACCCGGACGGCGGCGAGTACGACATCGCGAGCGGCTCGTACCGTTCGTGGCGCAAGAACCGCCAGCCCAACTCCGGCTCCTCGTACGTCGGTACGGACCTGAACCGGAACTGGAACTACAAGTGGGGCTGCTGCGGCGGCTCTTCGTCCTCCAAGTCCTCCGAGACCTACCGCGGCGCGTCGGCCGAGTCGGCGCCCGAGGTGAAGGTGGTCTCCGACTTCGTACGCGGCCGGGTCGTCGGCGGCAAGCAGCAGATCACCGCGGGCATCGACTTCCACACCTACAGCGAGCTGGTGCTCTGGCCGTTCGGGTACACCACCGCCGACACCGCGACGGGGATGACGGCGGACGACGCCGCCGCGTTCAAGGCCGTCGGCCAGAAGATGGCCGCCAGCAACGGGTACACGGCCGAGCAGGCCAGTGATCTGTACATCACGGACGGCTCGATCGACGACTATCTCTGGGGCACCCAGAAGATCTTCGACTACACCTTCGAGATGTATCCGTCGTCCAGCTCCGGCGGCGGCTTCTACCCGCCCGACGAGGTCATCGAGCGCGAGACCTCCCGCAACCGGGACGCGGTGCTCCAGCTCCTGGAGAACGCCGACTGCATGTACCGGTCCATCGGCAAGGCCGCCCAGTACTGCTCGTAGGCGAGAACGCCCCGGCCGTACCGGCCGGTGGCCGGGGATCCGCGTGCCCTTCCTGACCGGGCGCGCGGATCCCCGTACCGCTTACGGCTTCTCGCCCTTGTCCGCGCCGGCCGAGGTGTCCTCGTCCTCGCTCCCGGACTCGCCCTTCACCTCGGACTCGGACTCGCCCTTCACCTCGGACTCGGACTCGGTCCCGGCCTCGGTCTCGGCCACCGTCCCGGCCTCGGTCTCGGTCTCGGCCTGCGCCTCGGTGTCGTCCTCGCCGTCCTCGAAGTAGGCGTCCAGGACGGCGTCGAGCTGCTCCTCCCACTCCTTGAAGCGTGCCCGGGCGTTCGCCTCGATCTCGATCGGATACCAGCGGCGCTCCGGCGTGTGCACCGTGATGGTGTACCGCTTGCCGAAGCGCGGCGACTCCGTCTCGACGGCGCCGATCTCGTCCCAGCGGAACTCCGCCTCCTGGTCGTCCAGGCGCAGCCGGACACCGCTGTGGTCGGCCCTGATCGAGGCACGCCGGTCGGACGCCTCGAAGACGGGACCGTCGGGGGCGGGGCCGCTCTCCTCCTCGGCCTCGGCCTCCTCCGGGATCTCGGCGGCGGGCGCCTCGTCGGACGCCGCCTCGTCGGACGCCGCCTCGGACGCCGCGTCGTCGGACGCCTTCTCGCCGGAGACCGTCTCCTCGGAAACGGCCTCCTCCGAGACGGCTTCCTCGGAAACGGCCTCCTCCGAGACGGTCTCCTCCGCGGCGGCCTCTCCGGTCTCCACGACCGCGTCCTTCGGCTCCGCCGGCACGGGTGACGTGAGCCCGGGGATGTACGCCGGGTTCACCGCGGCGGCGTCCAGGGGCTGACTCTTCGAACCTATGCGCTGCTCCACAGCGGGAAGTATGGTCGAAGATCCTGTGCGGGGCACAGCCAGCCCCGAATTGGCGATGCCACTGTTACACGAAGAGACTCATCACGGCGGCCACGGCGAACCCCGCGACGGACAGCACCGATTCCAGGACGGTCCAGGTCCTCAGGGTGTCGCGCTCGCTGATGCCGAAGTACTTGGCCACCATCCAGAAGCCGCCGTCGTTGACGTGCGAGGCGAAGATCGAACCCGCCGAGATCGCCATGATGACGAGGGCGACGAAGGCCTGCGAGTGGTGGCCCTCGCCGAGCAGGGGCGCGACGATGCCGGCCGTCGTGACGATCGCGACCGTCGCCGAGCCCTGGGCGACCCGCAGGACCAGGGAGATCAGATAGGCCAGGACGATCACCGGGAGACCGACGTCGTTGAAGGTGTCCGACAGGGCCTGCGCGACCCCGCTGGCCTTCAGCACGGCGCCGAACACACCGCCCGCGCCGACGACGAGCAGGATGTTGCCGACCGGCTTGAGCGACGAAGTCGACACCGCCTCCAGGGACTTGCGGGACCAGCCGCGCCGGATGCCGAGCAGGTAGTAGGCGAGGAGCAGGGCGATCGTGAGGGCGACGAACGGGCTGCCGAAGAACTCGACGACCGAGCGGAGCGTGGAGGGGTCGAGGGCGATCGAGGAGAAGGTGGCGGCGAGGATGAGCACCAGCGGCGTACCGATGATGCCGATGACGGTGCCGAGCGGCACCGGCTTCTCCCGCGGTTCCGCACCGTCGTCCGGGCCGTCGGACCCGCCGGGCGGGGCGACGCCCGCGCGCCGCTGCTCCTCGGCCACGGCCCGCCTGGCCTCGGCGGCCGCCTCGACCATGTCCTGCGGTACGGGGACGAAGATGCGCCTGCCGATCCAGGCGGACCAGACCCAGGCGGCCAGCACGGCGGGGACACCGCAGACGATGCCCATGAGGACGACCCAGCCGAGCTGGACGTGCAGGAGTCCCGCGGCGGCGACCGGGCCGGGGTGCGGCGGCAGGAAGGCGTGGGTCATCGACAGACCGGCGAGCAGCGGCAGGCAGTAGAGGAGGATCGACCTGCCCGACCGTTTGGCGGCGGCGTAGACGAGCGGCGCGAGGACGAAGATGCCGACGTCGAAGAAGACCGGGATGCCGAAGATCAGGCCGGTCAGGCCCATGGCGAGCGGGGCCCGCCGCTCCCCGAAGAGGCCGAGCAGCCGGGAGGCCAGCACCTCGGCGCCGCCGCTGACTTCGAGGATCGCGCCGAGCATCGTGCCGAGGCCGATGATGATCGCGACATGGCCGAGGATGCCGCCCATGCCCGTCTCGATGACCGATACGGCGGTGGACCGCTGGACCGTGCCGAACAGTTCCGTGACCGAGAGTCCGGCGGAGAGGCCGACGGCTATGGAGACGGCGAGGAGGGCGACGAACGGCTGGAGCCGGACCTTGATGATCAGGAAGAGGAGGAGCGCGATGCCGAGGGCGGCGACCGTGAGCAGTCCGGCCGTGCCGTCGAGGAGGAGCAGGAGACCGCCGGTGTGCGGTGGTGTCTCCGGGGCCGGGGCTGTCGCTGCGAGCGGGTACGACGACATGTCGGGGGAGCCTCTCTTTCGTCAGTCCGTGGGGGCTTTCGGGCAGGGCGGATCGCGGTGCGGCTCCCCCGGGGTGGCGGGTGCCGCACCGTGACGTCGTACGGGGTGCGGGAGGTGCGCGAGGTGCGCGGTCGCGCGGACCGCCGCCTGCGCGGGTTGCGCGGGCGGGCGGGTCACGCGGACCGGCGGGTCACGCAAAGGGGTGGGTGCGCGGTGGCGCGGGGTGCGCGGGCGTGGGCCCGGAGGGGGCGTCAGCCGAGGACGGCGAGCACGTCGATCTCGACGAGGAGTCCGGCCGGCAGTCCGACGTAGACCGTCGTGCGGGCGGCGGGGGGCGCGGTGAGGCCCTGCTCCTCGAAGTACTGGTTGTAGATCTCGTTCATCTCGGCGAAGTGGCCGGTGTCCGTGAGGTAGACGCGGATCATCATCGCGTCGTCCCAGCCGGCGCCGCCCTCTTCGAGGATGGCCTTGACGTTGGCGAGCGTCTGGAGGGTCTGCTCGCGCAGGGTCGGACCGGCGGGCGTCGGCGGCTTGCCCTCCTCGGCGGGCAGGAAGCCGACCTGTCCGGCGACCTGGAGGATGTTCCCCTTCCGCACGCCGTGCGAGAACTTGGCGGGCGGGGTGGTGTGGGTCGCGGGGGTGAGGGCGATCTTGTCGGTCATGCGGTGCTCATTCCTTCGGGTCTTCCTTCGTGGGGGCTTTGCCGGAGTAGTCGCGGCTGATGGCGTCGGCCGTACGGCGTACCAGCGGGAGCAGGGTGAGAAGTTCCTCGGCGGTGACGACGACGTTGGGCGCGGAGACCGACATCGCCGCCGCGACGCGTCCGTCGGCGCCGCGGACCGGGGCGGCGACACAGTTGATGGACTCCTCGTGGCCGCCGAGGTCGGTGGCCCAGCCCTGCTCGCGCACCGTCGCCAGTTCCTTCAGGAAGGCGGGGGCGTTCGGTGTCGAACGGGCCGTGTACATGGGGTAGTCGAGCTTGTCGGCGACGGCGCGGCGCTCGGCCTCGGACAGGTCGGCGAGGAGGAGTTTGGCGACCGCGGCGACGGTGATGGCGACGGGTTTCCCGATCCGCGAGTACATGCGCACCGGGTAACGGCTCTCCACCTTGTCGATGTAGAGCACCTCGTTCTCCTCGTACACGGCGAGGTGGACGGTGTGTCCGCAGCTCTCGTTGAGGCGGACGAGGTGGGGGTGGGCGATCTCGCGGACGTCGAGGTTCTCGACGGCCTCCTGGGCGAGGGCGAAGAGACGGGCGCCGAGCCGGTAGCGCTGGTCGGACTGGCGGTACACCAGGCCGTGTTCGTTCAGGGTGCGCAGCAGGCGCAGGGCCGTGGACTTGTGGACGCCGAGGCGGTCGGCGACCTGGCCGAGGTCGGCGGGGCCCTCGGCGAGCAGCGGCAGGATGCTCAGCGCTCGGTCGACGGTCTGGCTCATGGCGTACGTACCTCCTCCGCGGCCCGTGTGTCGGCTTCGGTCCAGCCGGGGCCGAGACGAAGTGTCTCCCAGGCCCGGTCGTCGAGAGCCGCCAGCCGGTCGGCGAGCCCCCGGGCGGGCGGCTCGGCGAGGTCGCCGGGGACCGTGAGGGCAGCGGCGGCCGTCAGATGGCCGTGCCGCAGGCGTTCGCGGGCGGGGAGACCACGCAGGGTGGCGGAGAGGAACCCGGCGGCGAAGGCGTCACCGGCGCCGACGGCCGCGACGACGTCGACCCCGAGGGCCGGGACGAAGGTGGCGGTGCCGGCAGTGTCCTCGGTTCGCTCGGGCCGTTCCGCACCGGACTTGTCGAACACGACGGCGCCGTCCGCGCCGAACTTGACGACCAGGACGTCGGGTTCGGGAAGCGCCGCGCGGATCGCGCGTGCTCCGCGCAGTCCCCAGGCGTCGCGGGCCTCGTCGTCGCCGACGAAGACGATGTCGGCGCCGCGCGCGAGGCCGAGCAGGACGCGGGGGCCCTCGGGGTGGCCGCGCCACAGGCCCGGGCGGTGGTTGACGTCGAAGGAGACGAGGGGGCGGCCGGTCCGCGGGGCGGTCAGCTCGCGCATCAGCTCCAGACAGCCGCCGGAGAGCGCGGCGGTGATGCCGGACAGGTGGAGCACGCGGCCGGAGCGGGCGGCGGCCAGGTCGGTGTTCCGCGCCGTCATGGCCGAGGCCGCGGATCCGGCCCGGTAGTAGGCGACTTCGTGGGCGTCGGTCGCCCGGTCGCCCGCGGTGCGGAAGTAGACGCCGGTCGGCCGGGCGGGGTCCCGGCGCACGGCGGAGGTGTCGACGCCGTACGCGGTGATCGCCTCCACCAGGTGGTCGCCGAACCCGTCGGCGCCGACCCGGCCGACCCAGCGGGCGGAGTGGCCGGCGCGGGCGAGCACACAGGCCACGTTCGACTCGGCGCCGCCGATCCCCCGCTCGAACGACGGCACGTCGGCGAGGCGTCCGGGCCGGGTGGGCAGGAAGGTGACCATGGACTCGCCGAGCGCCACCACGTCGACGGTGCCGGTGCCGGCCGCCGTGCCATTGCCAGTGCCGGCCCCGGTGCCGGTCCCCGTGCCGGTGCCGGCCTCGATGTCGGTACCGGTGCCGGTGTCGACGTCGGTGCCGGTGCCGGTGTCGACGTCGGTGCCGGTGCCGGGGGACACGGCATCCACGGGTCCGTTGCTGCTCACGGTGGTCGGGGCTCCTCGCTCTGGCGGCCCACGGCGGCGAACGGCACCGTTGACCCTGCGTCGGCTGGGATGTTAGACAGCAGCGAACGACATACGCAATGAGCGTTGCGCATGATGCAACGCACGTACCGACAGGCCGAGGAGGCCCCATGAGCGCCGACACCGCCGCCGCACCACTGGCCGCTCTCGCGGCGGAGCGCGTCGACCACCGTTTCAAGGGCCTGCCGCCGGACGCCGGCGGTCTGAGCGTCGGCGAGCTGGCCGCCCAGCGCCGCAACCTCTTCACGGACGGATTCACCACCCCCGTCCTCGCCCTCTCCGCCGAGCGCCTGACCCACAACCTCGAACTCATGGAGACATACGCGGTCCGGCACGGCCTCGCCTTCGCGCCGCACGGCAAGACGTCCATGGCACCCCAGCTCTTCTGGCGGCAGATCGAGCACGGCGCCTGGGGCATCACCCTCGCGGTCCCCCACCAGGTGCGGGTGGCGAGGGAGTTCGGCATCGACCGGATCTTCCTCGCGAACGAGCTGGTCGACCCCGCGGCCCTGCGCTGGATCGCCGCCGAACTCGCCGCGGACCCGGACTTCCGGTTCGTCTGTTACGTGGACTCGGTGCGCGGCGTGGAACTGATGGACGCCGCGCTGCGCGGGAGCGCCCGCCCGGTGGACGTCGTCGTGGAACTCGCCGCCGGCGCGGGGGCCCGCACCGGCGCGCGGACGGAGGAGGACTGCGCGGCCGTCGCCGACGCCGTGGCGGCGACCGGGACGCTCCGGCTGGCCGGTGTCGCGGGGTACGAGGGCGAGGTGCCGGACGCGAACCCCGAGCGGGTGCACGCCTGGCTGCGGCGGCTGACCGGTCTGGCGGCGGCCTTCGACGTCGCCGGGCGGTTCAAGGACGTCGACGAGATCGTCGTCAGCGCGGGCGGCAGCGCCTGGTTCGACGCGGTCGCCGACGTCTTCGCGGAGATCCCCGAACTCTCCCTGCCCGTCCTGAAGCTGCTGCGTTCGGGCGCGTACGTCTCGCACGACGACGGCCACTACCGCAGGCTCACCCCCTTCACCCGCGTCCCGCGCGAGGGCGCCCTGCACCCGGCCTTCCGCCTCTGGTCTCAGGTCGTCTCGCGGCCCTCCGCCGAACAGGCCTTCACCAACGCCGGCAAGCGGGACGCCGCCCACGACCTCGATCTGCCCGTCGCCCAGGCCGTGCGCCGCGCCGGAACCGAGCGCCCGGCGGACGGCATCGAGGTGAGCAGGCTCTCCGACCAGCACGCCTGGCTGCGCACGGACCCCGGGGCTGACCTGGAGGTCGGCGACTGGGTCGGCATGGGGCTGTCCCACCCGTGCACGTCCTTCGACAAGTGGCAGCTCATCCCGCTGGTCGAGGCGGACGGCACGGTCGTCGACTACATCCGTACGTTCTTCTAGAGATCCGTACGTCCCTCCCCCTCCGAAAGATCGCTGCGCCCCACCCAGACGGGAGTCACCCCATGGACCACGCCGACCTGGTCATCCAGGACGTGGACGTCGCCGACGGCAGCGGCGCGCCGACGTACCGCGCGGACGTGGCCGTCAAGGGCGGCCGGATCGTCGCGATCGTCAAGGAGGCCGCGGCGGCCGGCTGCCAACGGCCGCGCGGCACACGGGAGCTGGACGCCGAGGGCCTGGTCCTGGCCCCCGGCTTCATCGACATGCACGCGCACAGCGATCTCGCGCTGCTGCGGGACCCGGACCACAGCGCGAAGGCCGCCCAGGGCGTGACCCTCGAAGTCATCGGCCAGGACGGCCTGTCGTACGCGCCGGTCGACGACCGCACGCTCGCCGAGGTGCGCCGGACGATCACCGGCTGGAACGGCGACGGCGACGACGTCGACTTCGACTGGCGTTCCGTGGGCGAGTACCTGGACCGGCTCGACCACGGCTTCGACGGCGAGGGCATCGCGGTGAACGCCGCCTACCTCGTCCCCCAGGGCACCGTCCGCATGCTCGCCGTCGGCTGGGAGGACCGCGAGGCGACCCCCCGGGAGCTGGACCGGATGCGGCAGTTGGTGGTGGACGGGCTGCGGGAGGGCGCGGTCGGCATGTCCTCGGGGCTGACGTACACACCGGGGATGTACGCCCGGGACGCCGAACTCACCTCCCTGTGCCGGGTGGTGGCGGAGCACGGCGGCTACTACTGCCCGCACCACCGCTCGTACGGGGCGGGCGCCCTGGAGGCGTACGAGGAGATGGTGGCCCTCACCCGCGAGGCGGGCTGCCCGCTCCATCTCGCCCACGCCACCATGAACTTCGGGGTGAACGAAGGGAAGGCGCCGGACCTCCTCGCCCTGCTGGACGGGGCGCTGGCGCAGGGCGCCGACATCACCCTCGACACCTATCCGTACACCCCCGGGTGCACCACCCTCGCGGCGATGCTGCCGAGCTGGGCGGGCGAGGGCGGCCCGGAGGCGGTGCTGGCCCGGCTGCGGGACGACGGCACCGCCGAGCGGGTCCGGCACCACATGGAGGTCGTCGGCGCGGACGGCTGCCACGGCGTCCCCATCGCGTGGGACACGATCGAGATCTCGGGGGTGAACGACCCCGGCCTCGCCCCGTACGTCGGCCGGACCGTCCAGGAGTCGGCCGACCTGCGCGGCGAGGAGCCCTGGACCACCGCCCGGCGGCTGCTGGTCGAGGACCGGCTCGGCCCCACGATCCTCCAGCACGTCGGGCACGAGGAGAACGTCCGGGCGATCATGCGCCACCGTGTGCACACCGGCGGCTCGGACGGCATCCTGCACGGCGCCAAACCGCATCCGCGCGCCTACGGCACCTTCCCGCACTATCTCGGCCGGTACGTAAGGGAGTTGGGCGTCCTGACGCTGGAGGAGTGCGTCGCCCATCTCACCGGCAGGCCGGCCGCCCGGCTGCGGCTGCCCGACCGCGGTCTCGTCCGCGAGGGGTACCGCGCCGACCTGGTCCTCTTCGATCCGGCGACGGTGGCGGCGGGTTCGACCTTCGCGGCGCCCCGCACCCTGCCCACCGGCGTCCCCCATGTCCTGATCGACGGCCGTTTCGTCGTCGAGGACGGGCGCCGGACGGATGTGCTGGCGGGACGGGCGGTCCGCCGGACGGCGTGACCGCCCGCCCTCCCGCGGTGTTACGGCTTGGGCAGGACGCACCCGCTCAGGCTCAGGTCGAGCTTGTTGCCCGTCGTGAAGCAGGCCGGGATCTGGTAGGTCTCCTCGGCGTAGTTGATGCCCTGGCGCACGGTGACGGTGCCGTTGGCGTCGACTTCGCAGGGGTTGTTCACCGTGCAGCGCTCGCCGTCCTCGTTGCCGGTGTTGTTGACTGCGACGACCTTGCCGGTGGACTGGTCGATGACCGGCGAGCCCGAGGTGCCGCCGATGGTCTGGCAGGCGGAGGTGTAGCGGACCGAGTCCTTCCAGGTCCAGTCCCCCTCCTTGAGGCGGTACACGAACCCGTCGATGCTGCAGCTGTAGAGGCGCTTCCAGTAGCCGGAGGCCACGGTGATGGCGGTGCCGGCGGTCGGGTGCGTGTTCTGCACGGTCAGCGCGCTGATCCCGTACGAGTTCCTGATGGTCGCGTAGGTGCTGGTGAGCTGGTAGATCGTGATGTCCGTGTCGGTCATGGTCGAGTAGGCGACCTTGTTCGCGCGCAGCGTCGCGACCCTGGTGCCCGACGCGTTCAGCAGACCGAAGGACCGGCTGGAGGACTGGCCGACGATCACCTCGCCGGGGTCCGGGAAACCGGTCTCCAGGCAGTGGCCGTTGGAGAGCACGAGCGCCGGGTCGGTGTCCGCCGAGTTGGGGAAGCGGATCACCGAGCCGGAGCAGTTGCTGAGCGCGACGGTCCCGGCGAGGCTGACGGCCTGGAGGGTGGGCGCCGCCTTCGTACCGGCCGTCCCGGCGGAGGCGGACACGGACACGGGCGCGGGAGCCGTGTGGGGAGCGGGTGCCGCGACCGCGGGTGCCGCACCCGCCCCGGACAGCACCAGGGCGAACACTGCGGCGACGAGAGGCTTTCTCATGTGGGGGTCCCCTCTTGCGACTTGGGGCGGCCGAAGGTCGTCCGGCCGCCTTCCGCTGACCGGAGGTCTTCCGGCCAGTTGTTGTCATGCGCATTGTGAGGGGAGAGGGAAAAGTGAACAAGGAGCGGTTTCCGGCCTAGTGCCGCGGCAGGCGACGACAGGGGGACGGGGCGAGCGTCGCCCCGTCGCGGCATCGGGCCCGCGTCCGTGACTCGGGCCGTCGGCCCGAAGGGCGGACGGGACCTCGCGGACACGGACCAAGACCCTGAGACCTCGCGGACACGGATCGAGGGCCGCCGGAGACCTCGCGGACACGGCCCAAGGGCACTTAGGCCTCGCGGACACGGCTCAAGGGCCCGAGAAGCTTGCGGACGCGACTCAAGGGCCCTTAGACCTCACGGACACGGCCCACCTCCCGGACTCGACTCAGGAGTCGCAGGCCCCGTACGTCTTCGCTGCGCGGCGGAAGAGGGGTGTGCCGCTCGTGGCGGGTCGGGGCGCGGACATGGCCGAGCGGCTAGCCGGACCAGCCGTCGTGGCCGCGTCCGCGCCCGTGGCCGCGGCCGCCCGTGGTGCTCGTCGCCGACGGGGCGGGGGCGGAGGTCGTGGGCGCGGGCTCCGTGGACGCGCCGGCGCCCGGGCTCGCGGAGGAGCTCGCGGTCGCCCCCGGGGAGGCGGTGCCCGCGCTCGCGGAGGCGGTGGCGGACGCCGACGGAGCGGCCGGTGCCACGGGCGCGGTGGCGGACGGCTGCGCCGAGGAGGTGTCCAGCTCCGCCGGCCCGGTCGCCAGACGTACGGGCCCGTCCGTCCGGACCGGCGTGCCGCCGCCGGACCCGTCGGAGTCGCCGGAGCCGAGGGCGCCCACGACGACGGCACCGAGGACGACGGCGGCGGCCGCGCCCCCGGCCACGGCGAGCCGCCGGTTGTTCCGGGTGCGCCTGCGGCGCCGCGCCTGCCGCCGCCCGGCCGGGTCTCCGCCGATGACGGGCAGAACGCTCGTGTCGTCGCCGTCCTTGTACGCCTTCTGCCAGCCGTGCGCCTCGGCGGGATCGGCGTACGTCTCGTAGGCCAAAGGTGTCGCCCCGTCGCTCTGCGGGAGGTACACCGTCGGCCGGGCTTCGGGATCTCCGGACTGCCAGGACATGATCGCGCATTGTAGGGACTACCAGGGGGTTCAGGGCAGCCCGCGGACAAAGACGCCGGAACCGACGCGTCTCACGTGGTGGAAAACACGCCCCGGCGCGCGGCGGGCGGCCGTAAGCTCACGACATGCAGGTGATCCAGTCCACGAAGCTCGCCAACGTCTGCTACGAGATCCGGGGTCCGGTTCTTGAGGAGGCGATGCGGCTCGAAGCGGCCGGTCACCGCATCCTCAAGCTGAACACGGGCAACCCGGCGGCCTTCGGGTTCGAGTGCCCGCCGGAGATCCTCGAGGACATCCTCCGCAACGTCTCCTCGGCGCACGGCTACGGCGACGCCAAGGGCCTGCTCGCCGCCCGCCGCGCGGTCGTCATGCACAACCAGACCCTCGGCATCGAGACGGACGTCGATCACGTCTTCATCGGCAACGGCGTCTCCGAGCTCATCGTGATGGCGATGCAGGCGCTGCTGGACGACGGCGACGAGGTGCTCGTTCCGGCCCCGGACTACCCCCTGTGGACCGCGGCGGTCTCCCTGTCCGGCGGCACGGCCGTGCACTACCGCTGCGACGAGCAGTCCGACTGGATGCCCGACCTGGCCGACGTGGAGCGGAAGATCACCGACCGCACCAAGGCGATCGTCATCATCAACCCGAACAACCCGACGGGCGCGGTCTACGACGACGCGATGCTCCGGGGGCTGACGGACATCGCCCGGCGGCACAACCTGTTGGTCTGCTCCGACGAGATCTACGACAAGATCCTCTACGACGGCACCACGCACACCGCGACCGCCAAGATCGCCCCCGACCTGCTCACCCTCACCTTCAACGGCATGTCGAAGGCGTACCGGGTGGCGGGCTACCGCGTCGGATGGATGTCGGTGTCGGGGCCGCGCGCGCACGCCGCGTCCTACATCGAGGGGCTGACGATCCTCGCGAACATGCGGCTGTGCGCGAACATGCCGGGGCAGCACGGAGTGGTGGCAGCGCTCAGCGGACGCCAGACGATCAACGACCTGGTCCTGCCGGGCGGGCGCCTGAAGGAACAGCGGGACGTCGCCCACGAGCTGCTGACACAGATCCCGGGTGTGACCTGCGTGAAGCCGAAGGGGGCGCTGTATCTCTTCCCGCGCCTCGACCCGAAGGTCTTCAAGGTCAAGGACGACCGGCAGATGGTGCTCGACCTGCTGCGGGCCGAGAAGATCATGGTCGTGCAGGGGACGGGCTTCAACTGGCCCGAGCCGGACCACTTCCGGGTGGTGACCCTGCCGACGGTCGCGGACCTGACGGACGCGGTGACCCGCATCGGCACCTTCCTGGACGGCTACAGCCAGCCGTGACGCCCGCCGGGGCACGCCCCGCGCTCACCCTGCGTGTGCACCGCGTCCCAATATGCGAACCAGCTCAACTTTAGACGAAATCCAAGCTAGGATGGCTTCCTGTCAGGCACAGGAGGCCATTCCATGTACGAACCGATCCGTTCGAAGTCGGTCCACACGATGGCCGGCGCCCCCTCCTCCGACTTCCCCCACCGGTCGCGCGAGGAGGAGCTGGACATCCAGCTCGCCGGTCACCTCGCGGCGCTGCTCGCCGTCACGGACGAGATCCGCGCGCTGGCCCCGTCCGCCGACCTGGACGCGGGCGCCGAACGGCTCGGCGAACAGGTGACCCGGCTGCGCGGCGGCGCCCCGCTGCGCGCACTGGCCGCCCCGGCCGGCGCCTCAGCCGACGCGTCGCGCCTCGCGACGCTCCACCGAAGGGCCCACACCCTCGCGGGCCGTGCCCTGGTCGTTGCGGCCTCCCGCGCCGACACGGCCGCGGCGATCCTCTCCGCAGAGCGCATGGACGCCCACGCGTCGGCCGCCGAAGCCCGCGAGCCGGCGCACCACTGAAACCCCGGCCTCCGCGCCGACCCTCCGGCCTCCGCGCCGACCCCCTCGGGCCCACGGGCCCGGGTCCCCGTACGGCCCCGGTCCGCGCGTCTTCGAAGCGACGCGCGGACCGGGTGCCACAGCCACCCGTCACCTCGCGCGGTGCCCGGCGGGGCCCGCTAGCGGCGGCCCCTCCTCCGGTTGCGTACCGGGACCCCCTGGTCACCCCGTGTTCACCCCCCGAGACCGGGAACGTTGGATTCCGAGGTGCACGCTCCAGGCGTGAGACGCGTCGCGGGAATCGTCCTGGCGGTCCTGTTGATCGGCGGAGTGGCAGCAGCCGTCGTCGCAGGCCGCACTGGTCAGGACAAGAGCACGGCAACGAAGACCGTGCGAGCAGTGATCGGTTCGGAGAAGGCCGGGTTCTTCTCCGATCCGGATGTGGTGAAGGCCCTCGCCGCCAAGGGCTACACCGTGAAGGCGGAGACCTCCGGGTCCTGGGCCATGGACGGCCTCGACCTCAAGGGGTACGACTTCGCCTTCCCCTCCAGCCAGGCCCCGGCCGACGAGCTCGCGGACAAGTACCACGTCCGCCGGCCACTGCCCCGGCCCTTCTATTCGCCCCTCGTCGTGGTGGCCCACCGCGGCGCGGCCCAGGTCCTCGCCGCCAACGGACTGGCCACCCTCGACAGGAACACCGGCACCCTGAAGATGGCCGCCTACCTCGACGCGGCCGGGCACGGGCGCACCTGGCAGCGGCTCAAGGGCGCCACGGCCCACGGTGAACTGACCGGCACGCTGTACATCGCCAGCACCGACCCGGAGACCTCCAGTTCGGGCGCCCTCTACCTCGCCGCCGCGTCCTACGTCGCCGACGGCGGACGCGTCGCGGCCGACACCGCGGCCATCGGCCGCACGGCGTCCCTGATGCACCGGCTCATCAGCGTCCAGGGCGCCCAGCAGCCCAGCACCGACGCCGCGTTCGCCGACTTCGTCAGCGGCGCGGGCAACCCGCTCGTCCTCGTCTACGAGTCGCAGGTCGCCGCGCTGCTCGGAGAGGGCCAGGACGCCGGAGACCTCACGGTCCTCTACCCGGACACCACGGCCAACAGCGACCACACGGTCGTACCGCTCACGCCCGAGGGGCGCGCGCTCGGCGAACTCCTCAGCACCGACCCGACGCTGCGCCGCCTCGCCGTCCGGCACGGGTTCCGTCCGCAGGGCGCCACCGGCGAGTTCACGGCGGCCACGGCCGACCGTGCCGCCTATCTCAACCAGAAGCTGACCGGCGTCCGGCAGGCGCCCGTGCCCGCCTACAAGGTGCTGCACGAGATGGCGCGCCGGGCCGGGGACTAGGGGGAATCGACTGATGAGCACCGAAGACACGTTCACCCTCACACCGCCCGAGGCCGTGGCCCCCGTGCCGCGCGAGAAGGCGGGCGGGCTCGTGCCCGTCGACCCCGGGGTGCGGGACGAGATGGCACGCAGGGCCGCGGAGTACATCGAAGGACTCGCCGTCCTGGACGCCCGCTCCCCCGAGTTCGCGGGCAAGGTCGGGGAGATCGCCGGGCTCGGCGCCACCGAGATGCGCGGCGCCGCCGCCCAGTCCAACCGCATGCTGGAACGCACCGTCCGCAGCCTGCCGTCCAAGGGCGAGGACGCGCAGTCGCACGTCGCCGGCTCCCTCGTCGAACTCCGGCGCGTGGTCGAGGACCTGGACCCGCGCGAGTCGTCCGCGGGCAAGGGCAGGAAGTTCCTGTCCAGGCTGCCCGGCGGCAGCAAACTGCGCGACCACGTCGCCAAGTACGCTTCCGCACAAGCCACGTTGAACAGGATCGTCGGCTCGCTGCGCGGCGGCCAGGACGAACTGCGCCGGGACAACGCGGCCCTGCAGACCGAGCGCGTCCGGCTCTGGGAGACGATGGGCAAGCTCCAGGAGTACGTCGTGCTCACGCAGGCCCTGGACACCGCCGTCGAGACGCACATCGCGGGCGTCGACGCCGCCGACCCCGCGCAGGCCGACACGCTCCGCTCCGACGTGCTCTTCCCCGTCCGGCAGAAGCACCAGGACCTGCTCACCCAGCTCGCGGTGTGCGCCCAGGGCTATCTGGCGATGGACGTGGTCCGGCGCAACAACGACGAACTCATCAAGGGCGTCGACCGCGCGGCCACCACCACCGTCTCCGCACTGCGCATCTCCGTCATGCTCGCCTCCGCGCTCGACAACCAGCGCAAGGTCGTCGAACAGGTCAACGCCCTGCGCGGCACGACGGAGGACCTCATCCGCGGCAACGCCGAGATGCTCTCCACCCAGAGCGGGGAGATCCAGCGCATCGCCGCCGACCCGGCCGTCGGCGCCGAGACCCTGCGCACGGCCTTCCAGGAGATCTACCGCACCCTCGACGCGATCGACACCTACAAGGTCAGGGCGACCGAGACGATGGCCGCGACCGTCGAGTCCCTGACCTCCGAACTCCAGAACGCCGGGGCCTACTTGGACCGCAGCCGCACGCGGGGAGCCCTGGAAGGAGGGCAAGGATGAGAGCGCTCCGGCGGGCGGCCGCAGCCGCCGTCGCCCTCGCCGCCATGACGGCCTGCACGGCCCAGGGCGAAGCGCGGTCCGGCGACGACGGAAAGCCGCGGCCCGGCACCCTGCGTGTCCTGGCCTCCAGTGAACTCGGCGACATGAAGCCCGTGCTCGACCGGATCGAGCGGGAGACCGGCATCGAGGTCCGGCCCACCTACATGGGCACCCTCGCCGCCGTCGACCTGATCGCGCGAGGCGCCTCGGACGACCGGTACGACGCCCTGTGGCTCTCCTCCGACGACTACCTCCACCTGCGTCCGGAAGCCGCGAAGAAGGTCGTCTCGGAGACGCCGATCATGTCGAGCCCGGTGGCCATCGGCGTGAAGCCGGCCACGGTGCGCGCCCTCGGCTGGAAGCCCCAGGACGTCACCTGGTCACAGGTGGAGAAGGCCGTGACCGACGGGCGGCTCACGTACGGCATGACCGATCCGGCACGCTCCAACTCCGGCTTCTCCACGCTGATCTCGGTGGCCTCGGCCCTGTCCGGCGCCCAGTCGGCGCTCACGGACACCGACGTGGCCGAGGCGACGCCCCGGCTGCGGGAGTTCTTCAAGGGGCAGAAGCTGACGTCGGGTTCGTCGGGCTGGCTGGCCGGCGCCTACGAACGCCGCGGCACCGTGGACGCCCTGCTCAACTACGAGTCCGTCCTCCAGGGCATGAAGGGCCTGACCGTCATCCGCCCGCGCGACGGCGTCGTGACGGCCGACTATCCCCTCTCCTCCCTCGCCGCGTCCTCCCGGGACACCCGCGACGACGTCCGGCGCCAGGCGGAGGCACTGCGCGCGCCGACCGCCCAGAAGCTGATCACCGAGAAGACGCACCGCCGCCCGGTCGTCGCCTCCGTCGCCCCGGCGGCCGGACTCGACACCGCACGACGGCGTGAACTCCCCTTCCCCGGAACCCGGTCCGTCGCCGACCGGCTTCTCGACTCCTACGAGAACGAACTGCGCCGGCCGTCCCGGACGGTGTACGTCCTCGACACCTCGGGTTCGATGGAAGGCGACCGCCTCGACCGGCTCAAGAAGTCCCTCGCCGATCTGACCGGCGACTTCCGCGACCGCGAGGAGGTGACGCTGATGCCGTTCGGCTCGCAGGTCAAGAGCGTCCGCACGCACGTCGTCCGCCCCGACGACCCGAAGGCGGGGCTCGACGCCATCCGCGAGGACACCCGCGCGCTGAGCGCCGACGGCGACACCGCGATCTACACCTCGCTGGAGAAGGCGTACGAGCATCTGGGCGCCGGCGACGACACGTTCACCTCGATCGTGCTGATGACGGACGGCGAGAACACCAAGGGCGCGAGCCCCTCCGACTTCGACGGCTTCTACGACCGGCTGCCCGGCGCCCGGCGGGAGATCCCGGTCTTCCCCATCCTGTTCGGCGACTCCGACCGCGGCGAACTCCAGCACATCGCCGACCTGACCGGCGGCCGTCTCTTCGACGCCCAAAAGGGCTCGCTGGACGGCGCCTTCGAGGAGATCCGTGGCTACCAGTAAGCTCCTGGCCTTCCTAGAATCACGCAAGAACCTCACCGGCAGCGCGTGCGGGATCGCCGGACTCGCGCTGACCTTCACCGGTCTCGCGGGCCCGTACTGGCCGGCCGTCGTGGCGGGTCTGTACGGCGCGGGCGCGCTGATCGCGCCGCCGGAGCGCCCGGCCCCGCCCGACTTCCCCGACCCCTCCGCCCAACTGGCCGAACTTCGCGTCGACTTCGGCAAGCTGCGGGAGTACCTGGACGGCGTCGAGCTGCCTCCGGCGGCGGCCGGCCGGCTCACCGAGCTGACCGAGGTCCTCACCGCCCTGCTCGACCCGGGCTGGGTCGCCGAGGTCCTCGCCCAGGACCCCGAGGGCGTGCACGCCCTGTCGCGTGCCGTACGCCAGGACATCCCGGAGGCGGTCGACACCTTCGTCCGCACCCGGTGGTGGACCCGCCTGGCCCCCGGAACCGAACCTCCCGAGCGCCATCTGGAGCGTCAGCTCGGCGTGCTCCAGGAGGAGTCGGACCGGCTCGCGGCGGCCCTGCGCGAGACGGAGGCCCGCCGCCAGGAGTCGCACACCCGCTACCTGGAGGACCGCGGCCGCTCGCAGTGACGGCGGCGGCTCAGGCGTTCGCCACGATCACCACCAGGATCACGACCGCCAGGATCAGCAGCGCCACCTTCAGCCCCGTGGGCCACGGCTCGCCCGGTACCGGCACCGGCGGCTGCGGCTGGGGCCCCGGCACGCCCGGTACCGGGACGGAGGCCGGACCGTTGAACACGTCGTGCCCGGTGAGCGCCGCCCGGGCGCACCAGGGGCACGAGGCCAGGTGCGAGCCGAACGCGTGCAGCGGGCGGGCCGGGCAGACCCGTACCAGCGCGCGCTCCTTGTCCAGGGCGCGCAGCCACGCCTCCGCGGGAGGCCGTGTGGCGGGGTCGTGCACGCCGGAGCCGAAGGCGGTGCGGGCCAGGGCGAGGAGTTCGGGCGGGAGCACGGAGGGGTCGACGGTGCCGCGCGGGATGACGACCCGTTCGGGGCGCACGACGTAGGAGATGCTGGCGGCGATGTTGTCCTTGACGGTCGACTCGGACGCGCTGTCGTGCGGGACGCCGCCGAAGGGATGGTTCCCGGCCGTCAGGAGTTGGTAGACGAGGACGGCGAGGGCGAACTCGTCGGTGGCGCGGGTGGCCGGGCCGCCGGCCTGCCGCTCGGGCGAGGAGTAGTCGGTGGTGTGCATCAGACAGGGGAACAGCTCCCCGGTCTCCGGGTCGTTGAAGGCGATGGAGTCGCAGTCCAGGAAGGTGACGAACCCGTTGGCGTCGACGACGACGTTGCTGCTGGAGAAGTCGCCGATGACGAGGTTGTCGTAGTGCATGCGTGCCGTCATGAAGGCGAGGTTCCAGGCGACGCCGAGCAGGAAGCGCCAGTCGGCCCGGTCGGCGAACAGTTTGAGGCGCTGGGCGCGGGTGAACAGGCCGATGAGCTGGACGTGCTGCGGCTCGCCGAAGCGCCGCATGGCGTAGCCCAGGAACTCGCCCTGCGGGCCGCGGGCGAGGGCGGTCGGCCAGGCCAGTTCGGGCGGCTGGGAGGCGTCGGTGGGGCGGGTCACGAGCGGGGACATCGTCAGCATCCGCTTGAGCCGCTGTTCCTCCTTGGGACCCGGCGCCTCGCGGTACAGCTTGACGACGATGCCGTCGTCGCCGACGACCGGGAAGACGGCCGCCTGGCCGCCGCCCTTCAGGGGCAGTTCGGCCAGGGTCACCGGCTTGCCGTCCAGGAACACCGTGCGCCCGCTCATGGCCGCGCCTTGAGCACGGCCCGCAGCAGGGTCTTGTCGTCGGCGTTGAGGGCCGTGAGCCGGTCCGACCGGAGCAGGGTCCCCAGGCCCTCGTGGGCGCTCGCGGTCACCCCTCCGGGCACGTCGAGGGAACGGAACACGGCCTCGGCGAAGGACGCGTTCGGGGACAGCGCGCCGCCCGTGGACCGGTTGAGCGCGGCCTGCGCCAGTCCGTCGGTGGACAGCAGCACCCCGTCGATCCCCTCGTCGGACACGCAGTCGGTGTGCACCCGGCGGGCCGCGTCCGGCGAGGTGAGGAAGACCGTCTCGTTGCTGTACTCGCTGACCGCGGCCGGCTGCGGCAGCAGATGGAACTGCCGCTCGCCGTCCTCCGTACCGGCCCGCAGGACGACGAAGCCGTCCCCGACGGACAGGTGGCCGAGCCAGCCCCGCGCGAGCACGACCACGGTGAGCGTGGTCGCGAAGTCCGCCGCGTCGGGGCCCGTGCGGTCCAGGAACACCTTGCAGACGTCGTGGAAGGCGTCCTGCAGCAGCTCACGCACCGCCTTGCCGGGGCGGCGGTCCGCCGCGGTGGCGGCCCGGCGCGCGAAGTGTTCGGTGGCCAGCTCCACGGCGAGCCGCGCGCCCTCCTCGGAACGCGGCCGGCTGCCCGCGCCGTCGGCGACGGCGAGGACCGCGACGGACGGCGTCACCGTGTGCCCGCAGGCGTCCTGGCAGGGCTGTCCCTGGCGGCGGTGGCGGTATCCCTCGACGCTCATTCCGTGGATCCGCCACGGCGTGTCCGGCTCGTCGGCTGCGGTCATCACTCAGGAGTCCCATCGGGTCATCGGTCACGACTCCCAGGCCGGGCGCTGCGTCTTGAACTGGCTGAAGATCTTCTCGAAGACCTCGTCGCCCGCGCCCTTCTGCTCGGCGTTGGCGCTCGCGGACATCATCTGGAGCAGTTCGCGGAACGGGAATCCCTGGAGCCGGGCGTTGAACTTCGGCGCGAAGGACCGGAGCACCTGCTCGCCGCGGTCCGTGATGCCGCCGACGCCGATCGCGTACAGCCGGAAGCGGCGGGCCTGCTGTTCGTCGGCGAGGACCGGGATCAACCGGTGCCAGGAGTCGGTGAGATGGCCCGTGGCGTCGGTGGGCAGTCCGTCGGTGACGAGGCAGATCTGGGGCCGGTAGTACTGGAGTCCGGAGGCGCGGAGCTCGGCCTTGCGGGCGGCGACGATGTTCATGGACAGTTCGAGCGCCTCGGTCATCAGGGTGACCCCGGCCGCGGCGAGCTGCGGGGGGTGGAACATGTGCGCCGGCACGAAGGGGCTCACCGGCGTGTGCGCGGGCAGGAGCTGGGGTCCGCGCCAGGCCGCGACGCCCTGGCCGCCGAAGGTGACCAGGGCGACCTCGACGCTGTAGCTGAGGCTGACGTCGTCGTGCAGTTCCCGGGTCCACTCCGCGAGCGCGTTGTTGAGCGTCTGGATGGGCTGACCCGCCATGGAGCTGGAGATGTCGAGGCAGAGGACGAGCGGCAGCCGCTGCGCGTTGTTCTCGAACTCGATGTCGGCGTACTCCGCCGGCAGGGTGGGCGGGTAGTCGCTGTGCATGTGGGTCTCCTGGTCTCAGGGCCGGGCGGCTTTGGCGTGCCGTCCGGGTGTCGGCGGGAACGCGTAGAGGACGTCGGAGTCCCGCTCCCCGGCCTCGGTGACATCGACGAGTCCGCCGGGCGCGGGCGGCGGGCGGCCCGGCTCGGCCCACACCGCCCGGTACAGCACGTGGTCCATCTCGACATAGCCCTGCGGGTGCAGTTCGGTGCGTACGACGGCGGGCCGGGCGGGGCCCGGTACGTTGCCGACGCGCCGTCCGTGGCTGCGGGGCGCGGGCGTGGCCCGGATGCGGGTGGTGGCCTCGTCGGGCATCTGGGGGCGGGGACGTGTCCGGGGACGGGGGGCCGCGGCGGCCGGCACGGCTCCGACGCCCGGAGCGGCGAGCGAGCGCCTGGACAGGGTGCCGACGGCGACGGACCGGGCGGAGCGGCGGATCAGGAAGAGCAGGAGGCCGAGCAGGAGGACGAGGACGGCGCACAGGACGGTGAGGACCGCGGTCGCGGTGTCCCAGCCGGCGCTGTCGTCCGTGCCGGTGGAGGTTCCGGAGTCGGGGCCGTCCTTGCCGATGGTCCCGGTCGCCTGGCCCTGGCTGTGCGTCTGGCCCTGATCCTGTCTGCCCGCGGTGGTCTCACCGGTGGGGGCCGAGGTGGCGGACGAGCCGTTGCCCGAGCCAGTGACGGTGTACAGGTGCCGCGGGGAGAGGGCCACGGCCAGGCCCAGGCGGATCAGGTCGGCCCCCTTCATCGGGCGGCCCTTGGCGAGCTGGGCGCACAGACCCCCCTCGTCCTCGGGGGCGCAGGCTCCGCGGCCGGCCAGCTCCGTCACGGTCCCGGGCTTCAGGGGGTCGATGACGGCGTCCTCCGCGACGAGCCTGCCCTTGGTGTCCGCCAGCGCGAGGAGCGCGGCTCCGCCCTCCCCGGTGTGGACTCCCGAAGGCACTTCGACCAGGAGGCTTCCGCTGCGGTCCGCGAGCTTCTTCTCGAAGCCCTTGCGGCGCCCCTCGTCCCCGCCGCCGAACGCCAGTTTCCTGTCGACGGTGATGCGGACCGGCCCCTCGTCGATCACGTCGGACAGGCAGCCGAGATGCTGCTCGAAGCCTGGCCCGCACGGCTCCCCGGCCGCGGCGGGCACCGCGGGAGCGAACGCGGCCAGGAGCCCGGACAGCACGATGAGGGAAAGGCGACGCCGCATGAAAAGACCCCCCGTGGCCTTACGAAAACACCCCCGTGGCCCTGAAAGGCACTCGCCCATAGTGGCGGAAACCCGCGGGTGTCCGTAAGGGTTTGGGGAACGCGGCGGACTTCACTTCTACAACTCGAACACCTGATGGCATCGGGTGAACATCTGTCTCGCCCGCTCCACCCAATCGCTGGCCAAAGCATCGAAATCCGTTTGCGTCATCCGGCAGGTCAGCGGAAGGTCGCACACTCCCGCGAGACAGGGACGCGGCCCCCGTACGTCCCACACCGACAGCATGGGGTTCAGTTGTTCGGTATTCCATGCGTTCGACGCGGCGGCGGCGAGTGCCAGTTGGTCCTTGCGCAGGAAATGCCCGTCGGTCGCGAAAGCGACCAGCAGCCGTTTGGTCGTCATGAATCGGACGGTGACCATCCGGCCCGTTTCCTCGAGATCGAATCGCATGGAGACGGAAACGGTGTCGGTCACCGTGTGGAAATTCCGTCTCGTCACCCAGGTCTGCACCAACTGCCGCCAGTGCGTTCCGATTTCGAGGATCTCCCGGCTCCGCCCGGGAAAGGAGTCAGGCGTCGCCACGGCCCACCGCCTCGGCGACCATCGCGTCGGTCAGTCCGGCGTCGAGCAGCGCCTGGGCGTGCGACAGCAGACAGGAGGGTACGGACACGCTGGTGCTCTCCTTGCGGCGCTTCACCAGATCCTGGGTGCGCACCCTGATGGTGTGGGCGACGGTGGGCGGCGGCCAGTCGGCCCGCCGGGGCTCCTCCTCCAGCAGTCCGGCCAGCAGCTCCTCCAGCCGGGGCCGGTCCTCGGGACGCTTCGCCAGACACCGCGCGATCACCTCCCGCATCGGGCCCGCGATGCCGTCGAGTTCGGGGTCGGCGAAGGCGACGCGGTGGCGCACGGCCTCTCCGCCGCCGTGCGGCGGACGTCCGGTGAGCGCGTACACCAGGACACCGCCGAGGGAGAAGACGTCGCTCTCCGGGCCCACCTTGGCGCCCCTGATCTGCTCGGGCGACATGAAGGGCGGGGTCCCGACGACGACGCCGATCTGGGTGAGCCCGGGGGCGCCGTCCACGCGGGAGATCCCGAAGTCGATGACACGCGGTCCGTCGGAGGCCAGGAGCACGTTGGCCGGCTTGAGGTCCCGGTGCACGACGCGGGCCGCATGGATGGCCTGGAGCGCCTCGACCAGGCCGGCGCCGAGCCGCCGCACCTGCGGCTCGGGCAGGGGGCCGTCGGCGTGGACCGCCTCGGCGAGGGAGGGACCGGGCACGTACAGGGTGGCCAGCCAGGGCAGTTCGGCCTCGGTGTCGGCGTCGACCACGGCCGCGGTGTAGGCGCCGCTGACCACGCGCGCCGCGGCGACCTCGCGCGCGAAGCGCTCCCGGAACTCGGGCTCCGCGGCCAGTTCGGCCCGCACGACCTTGACCGCGACCTCGCGCCCGGCGGGCGAGCGGCCGAGATACACCCATCCCATGCCACCGGAGCCGAGCCGGCCCACGATGCGGTACGGACCGATCTTCATGGGGTCACTGACAGGCGTACGCACCCCGCCCACCTCATTTCGGGGTCCACTGCAGGATGTCAGGAGTGTCCCTCGAAATCCCCGCTTTTTCAGCCGTTCCGGCACGGGCGGGGGCGCAGGGGACGAAAAAGCCGGGGTCCCGCACAGATGTGCGCGGAACCCCGGCGGGTGCGGTCACCGCGGCCGACCGCCGCAACGGTCGCAGGTCAGGGCAACTCGGGTCGGCCGCGGAGTGGTTGAGGGCGTCAGCCCAGGCGCTGCACCAGGGCGCGGTACTCGTCCCACAGCTCCGTCGGCGTGTGCTCGCCGAAGGTGTTGAGGTGCTCGGGGACCAGCGCGGCCTCCTCGCGCCAGACCTCCTTGTCGACCGTGAGCAGGAAGTCGAGGTCGCCGTCGGCCAGTTCGAGGCCGTCGGTGTCGAGGGACTCCCGGGTCGGCAGGACGCCGATCGGGGTCTCGACGCCCTCGGCCTTGCCGTCCAGGCGCTCGACGATCCACTTCAGGACGCGGCTGTTCTCGCCGAAGCCGGGCCAGACGAACTTGCCCGCGTCGTTCTTGCGGAACCAGTTCACGTAGTAGATCTTCGGGAGCTTCGCCTGGTCCTTGTCCTTGGCGACGTCGACCCAGTGGCCCATGTAGTCGCCCATGTTGTAGCCGCAGAACGGCAGCATGGCGAAGGGGTCGCGGCGCAGCTCGCCGACCTTGCCCTCGGCGGCGGCGGTCTTCTCGGAGGCGACGTTCGCGCCGAGGAAGACACCGTGGTTCCAGTCGAAGGACTCCGTCACCAGCGGGACGGCGGTGGCGCGGCGGCCGCCGAAGAGGATCGCCGAGATCGGCACGCCCCTCGGGTCCTCCCACTCGGGCGCGATGATCGGGCACTGCGAGGCGGGGACGGTGAAGCGGGCGTTCGGGTGGGCGGCCGGGACGCCGGACTCGGGGGTCCAGTCGTTGCCCTTCCAGTCGGTCAGGTGGGCCGGAGTCTCCTCCGTCATGCCCTCCCACCAGATGTCGTTGTCGTCGGTGAGCGCCACGTTGGTGAAGACGGAGTTGCCCCACAGCGTCTTCATCGCGTTGGCGTTGGTGTGCTCACCGGTGCCGGGCGCGACACCGAAGAAGCCGGCCTCGGGGTTGATCGCGTAGAGGCGGCCGTCCTCGCCGAACCGCATCCAGGCGATGTCGTCACCGATGGTCTCGACGGTCCAGCCGGAGATCGTGGGCTCCAGCATGGCGAGGTTGGTCTTGCCGCAGGCGCTCGGGAAGGCCGCGGCGACGTACTTCGACTCGCCCTGCGGCGGCGTCAGCTTGAGGATCAGCATGTGCTCGGCGAGCCAGCCCTCGTCGCGCGCCATGACGGAGGCTATGCGCAGGGCGTAGCACTTCTTGCCGAGGAGCGCGTTGCCGCCGTAGCCCGAGCCGTACGACCAGATCTCGCGGGTCTCGGGGAAGTGGGAGATGTACTTCGTGGAGTTGCACGGCCACGGCACGTCCGCCTCGCCCTCGGCCAGCGGCGCTCCGAGCGTGTGCACGGCACGCACGAAGAACCCGTCGGTGCCGAGTTCGTCCAGGACCGGCTGTCCCATGCGGGTCATGGTGCGCATGGAGACGGCCACGTAGGCGGAGTCGGTGATCTCGACGCCGATGGCGGAGAGGTCGGAGCCGAGCGGGCCCATGCAGAACGGGACCACGTACATCGTGCGGCCGCGCATCGAGCCGCGGAAGATGCCCTGTTCACCGGAGAAGATCTCCCGCATCTCGGCGGGGGCCTTCCAGTGGTTGGTCGGGCCCGCGTCCTCCTCCTTCTCGGAGCAGATGTACGTCCGGTCCTCGACCCGCGCGACATCGGTCGGGTCGGAGGCGGCGTAGTAGGAGTTGGGGCGCTTGATCGGGTCGAGCTTCTTGAAGGTGCCCTTGCTGACGAGCTCCTCGCTCAGGCGCTCGTACTCGGCCTCGGATCCGTCACACCAGACCACACTGTCCGGCTCGGTCAGTTCGGCGATCTCGTTGACCCACGAGATCAGTTCTTTGTGGTTGGTCGGGACGGGAGCCGCGATGTCGCGCGCCACGATTGCTCCTAGATGAGGGGTTTGTTGTTGTGCCCCGTGGGGGCTGCGACCCGGATGCTTCACGATGGTTGGACCTCTGGCGCTCATCCGGTGCCGACCGCACTCATTTGATGATCCGACTGGGTCGCGCATATGTCCAGAGGGCCTCACACCTGAGCGGCGTGAGCATCGCCACTTTCCGGAAGGTTTCCCCCCGCTCACCCCGGGTTCATGGCGCGTACCCCTGACGACACCCGGGGCGCCGTGAGATCATGGCCACTCCTGCGGTTCACCGACGCGGTACTGATACGTAACTTACGGTTCCGTAGGTACGATTCGGCGCATGACTGCGTCCGTCCCCGACGCGCCCACGGACTCGCCGGCCGCCGGCCGGACGTCTGTCGCGCACTCCCTGTCGGAAGAGATCAAGCCCAAGCTCCGCGGCTGGCTGCACCTCGGCATGTTTCCGGCCGCCCTCGTCTCCGGACTGGTCCTCACCGCCCTGGCGGACTCGACCCGGGGCCGCATCGCCTGCGGGATCTTCGCCCTGACCGCCTGCCTCCTGTTCGGCGTGAGCGCGCTCTACCACCGCGGCGACTGGAGTCCGCGGATGGACGGCGTCCTGCGCCGGCTCGACCACGCGAACATCTTCCTGATCATCGCGGGCACCTACACCCCGCTGACCATGCTCCTGCTGCCGGAGGCCAAGGGGCAGTGGCTCCTGTGGAGCATCTGGGCCGCCGCGGCGGCGGGCATCGCCTTCCGGGTGTTCTGGGTCGGCGCCCCGCGCTGGCTCTACACGCCGTGCTACATCGCGATGGGCTGGGCGGCCGTCTTCTTCCTGCCCGACTTCATGCGCACGGGCGGCATCGCCGTCCTCGTCCTGGTGATCGTCGGCGGGCTGCTCTACAGCGCGGGCGGCGTGATCTACGGGATCAAGAAGCCCAACCCGTCACCGCGCTGGTTCGGCTTCCACGAGGTCTTCCACTCCCTGACCCTCGCGGCGTTCATCGTGCATTACGTCGGCATCTCCCTGGTGGCCTACCAGCACGGCTGACCCCTCACCCCACCTCCTCGCAACCACCCTCCCCGTGGCCGCGGCTCTCCAGCCGCGGCCACTGCGCGTTTTCCGGCCACTTCCCGCCCCACCGACCGCGAGCCGTATCGGATTGACATCAACCATCTTTTGAGAGTTACTCTCATTTCATGGTGACTCTCACGCAGGACGGCGCCGTTCGGCGCGACCCCCGACGCTGGTGGGCCCTCGGGGCCCTGGTCGCGAGCATGCTCGTGCTCGGTTTCGACATGACGATCCTCAACGTGGCACTGCCGACCATGGCCCGGGACCTCGGCGCGTCCACCGGCGAACAGCAGTGGATGGCGGACGCGTACGTCGTCGTCTTCGCCTCGCTGATGCTCCCGGCGGGCCTGCTCGGCGACCGCTTCGGGCGGCGCCGGATGCTCATCACCGGCCTCGCGGTGTTCCTCGCCGGTTCCCTGGCGGGCGCCCTCGTCGACGACGTCACCTGGGTGATCGTCGCCCGCGCCCTGATGGGCGTCGGCGGCGCCCTCGTGATGCCGCTGGCGCTCGCCGTGCTGCCCTCGCTGTTCGGACCCGACGAGCGCACCAAGGCGGTCGGAGCCGTCTCCGCCGCCTCGGCGCTCGGTCTGCCGCTCGGCCCGATCATCGGCGGCTGGCTCCTGAACCACTTCTGGTGGGGATCGGTCTTCCTGGTCAACGTGCCGATGGCCGCCCTCGGCATCACCGCCTGCGTCCTCCTGCTCCCCGAGACCCGCGACCCCGCCTCGCCCCGGGTGGACGCCCTCTCCACCGCGTTCACCGCCGTCGGTCTCAGCGTCCTCGTCTACGCGATCATCGAAGCCCCCTCCCGCGGCTGGGGCGACCCGCTCGTCCTCGGCTGCTTCGCCGCCTCCGTCGTGCTGATCGCCCTGCTCGTCGTCCGCGAACGCCGCAGCCCCCGCCCGATGCTGGACCTGGCCCTGCTCGCGCAGCGCGGCTTCCTGCTCAACACCCTCGCCGCGACGCTCGTCATGTTCGTCCTGTCCGGCCTGATGTTCGTGCTGCCGCCCTACCTCCAGGCGGTCCTCGGCCACGACGCCCTCGGGACCGGCGTCCGTCTGCTGCCGATGATGGGCGGGCTGCTGATCGCCTCGCGGGCCGCGCAGCCGCTGGTCGACCGCTTCGGGCCCCGCGCGGTGATCAGCGCCGGTCTCGTCGTCCTCGCCTTCGCCGCCTTCCTCGGCAGCCGCACGACCGTCGACGACGGCTACGGCGCCACCGCCCTGTGGCTGACCGTCGCCGGACTCGGCTTCGGCTTCGCCGTGGTTCCCGCGATGTCCACGGCCCTCGGCGCACTCCCCCGCGACCGGGCCGGCAGCGGCTCCGGACTGCTGATGACGGTCCGCCAGGTGGGCAGCGCGGTCGGCATCGCCCTGCTCGGCTCCCTGCTCGCGAGCACCTACGCCGGCCGTCTCGACACCTCCGCGCTGCCGCGGGCCGCCGCACGGGCAGCCGACGACTCGGTGGTCGGCGCCCACGTCGTCGCCGGCCGGCTCGGCGACCGGGCCCTCGAAGCCTCCGCGAACGCCGCGTACGTCCACGGCATGGACCTGGTCCTGCTGGTCAGCGGGATCGCGGCGCTGGTCACCGCGCTGCTGGCGGCGGCGCTCCTCCCGAACCCGCCCCGGTCCGCGCCCGCGCCCGAGGAGGACACCGACATGGCACAGGCCCCGGCCGATGCCGGACAATGAGACCCATGGCCGCCACCGCACAGAGTTCCACTCCCGCCGCGGAGCCCCAGCCCGGGCTCCGCGAGCGGAAGAAGATCAAGACCCGCATCGCGATCCGCGAGGCGACGTACCGGCTGATCGAGCGGCAGGGGTACGACGCCACGACGATCGAGCAGATCGCGGAGGCGGCCGAGGTCTCCCCCTCCACGGTGTTCCGCTACTTCCCCACCAAGGAGGACATCGTCCTCACCGACGAGTACGACCCGCTCCTCGAACAGGAACTGCGTGAACGCCCGGCGGACGAGCCGTGGTTCGACTCCCTGCGCCATGTGCTCACCAAGGCCATCGGTCTGAACGACACCGAGGACCCCCGGATCAGCCGGCTCCGGACCCGGCTGATGGTCGAGGTCCCCGCGGTGCGGTCCCGGATGATGGAGAGCGCGTCCGTCACCGGGCGGCTGCTGAGCCGGGCCATCGGCGAGCGCACCGGCCGGGACCCGGACGGTCTGGAGGTCCGTGTCTTCGCGATGGCCCTGATCGGCGGCCTGATGGAGACCTCCCTCTACTGGGCCGACAACGGCCACCGGGACGACTTCGCCGAACTCGTCGAGCGTGCCGTGAACGTCCTGGAGCACGGTCTGGCGCCCCGAAACCCGGAGGCCGCGGACACCCCGCGCGTGACATCCTGACCGCGTGAACGGACCGGAGATCCACATCGAATTCGCCCCCGAACTGGGGCTGTTCGTCCCGCACGCCCGCCGCTGCGGGGTCACCCCCGTCGGCACCGACGGCTCCTCCACCCTCGGCCACGTCGTCGAGTCGCTGGGCGTCCCGCTGACGGAGGTCGGCACCCTGGTCGTGGACGGGCGCGAGGTGCCCTTCTCGCACATCCCGGCCGCGCAGGAGTCCGTACGGGTCCGCGCCGTCGAACGCCCCCAGCGCGTCCCCGGCGCTCCCCTGCGCTTCCTCCTGGACGTCCATCTCGGCACCCTCGCCCGCCGGATGCGACTGCTCGGCGTCGACACGGCGTACGAGTCCACCGACATCGGCGACCCGGCGCTCGCCGCCCGCTCGGCGGCCGAGCGGCGCGTCCTGCTCAGCCGCGACCGCGGTCTGCTGCGGCGCCGCGAACTGTGGGCGGGCGGCTTCGTCTACAGCACCCGCCCCGACGACCAACTCCGCGACGTCCTGGGTCGGTTCGCACCCGAGCTGAAGCCCTGGACGCGCTGCACCGCGTGCAACGGCCTGCTCGCCAAGGCCACGAAGGAGCAGGTCGCGGACCAGCTCGAGAGCGGCACCGAGCGGTCCTACGACGTCTTCGCGCAGTGCGCCGAGTGCGGGCGCGCCTACTGGAAGGGCGCGCACCACGACCGGCTGGAGACCGTCGTGGAGCGCGCCCTCGCGGAGTTCGGGACCTGACGGCGGGCCCGCGGCGCTCCGCGGGACCCGTCCGGGGCCGGGGCCTCCGGGCCCCGGCCCCGGCGCCTACCGCCTGATGAGGTCCTTCGCGCCGCAGGCCAGTCCGTCCCTGCTGGGGTCGAGTCCCAGGGGATCGTCCTTGCCGTTGATCCTGAGCCGTCCGTAGTCGTTCTTCTTCAGCCAGGCGCAGCGGGAGGCGGTCGTCTTCCTCACCCCCTCCGGGAAGACCGTCGGCACACAGACGTTGACCGTTCCGTAGTGCCGGTCGCAGCCGGAGATGGTGGTGGACACCTTCTGCGAGGTCCGCTTCCCGCCCGGTTCGCTGACCTTGCCGCCGAGGGAGTCCGCGAAGGCGTGGACGTGCGCCGACGCGGTGTCCGAGGCCAGCGCGGACGGGCCCTGGAGGTGCACCCACTCGGCCACCGAGGGAACGCCGTTGGCGTCGACCGCGAAGAGCATGTACCAGCCGGGCGGCGCCAGGTTCGGGTTGCTCGTGACGTTGAGGTCGACGTTGTTCCCGTCCACGCTCAGCGGCAGGTCCACGAACCGCTGGTTGGGGTCCGACGAGTGCGTGACCGCGGCCGGCCTGATCAGCTCCGCCTTCACGACGGGCCGGTCGACGGTGATGCGCTGCGTGTCCCCGTACACCCACTCCTTGTCGATCACCGAAGTGATCGCCGGGCGGCTGCCCTTGAGGAGGTACGGCGGGGTGTACACGGAGACGTCGTGGTTCCAGGTGCCGTTGCCCGGGTTGTCACCGGTGGTCATCACCCGGCCGTCGGGCAGCAGGAACGCGGAGGAGTGGTAGCCCCGGGCCTCCGGGTCGACGGCCACCGGGTCGAAGGTCGAGGTCGCCGGGTCGAAGATCGACGTCTCGTAGACGGGGTCGGCCCGGTTGTGCAGCGCGCCGCCCGTCTCCAGGACCTTCCCGTCGGGCAGCAGCACGGCGGAGACGTACATCTTGCCCTGGTCGCCGGTCTGGGCGACCTTGCCGTTGCCGAGGTCCACCGTGCCCTGCGGGATCTTCGGGCCCATCGTGTACGCCGGGTTCGCGGCCTTGAGGTCGATGATGTCGGTGAGCCGGTTCGCGGCCGGGTTCGAGTCGATGTTGCCGCCGCCGAGGGTGAGGACCTTCTGGTCCTGCGCCGGGGGCAGCAGCACGCTCGCGGACTGGTCGCGTTGGTCCTTGTTCTGCAGACCGGGGATCGCGGTCGTGGTGTTGGCGTCGTAGTCGTAGATCGCGGAGCCGGTGCCCGGGGTGCCGTTGCCGAAGACATGGCTGCCCGAGTAGAAGAGCCGCCCGTCCTGCATCAGGATCATCGACGGGTACAGCCCCCAGAACGACCAGGTCTGGTTGACCTGCCACAGCGGCAGCCACTGCTGCTGGGCGTTCGACCAGCGCTCGGCGGTCACCGAACCGGAGGAGTCCTCGCGCAGACCGCCGAACGAGATGATGTCCCCGTTGCCCAGCTCGGTCGCGGACGGATACCAGTGACCGTCGTTGAGGTCGTTCGTCCTGCTGTACGTCTCGGTCACCGGGTCGAAGATGTACGACTCCCGGTACCCCTCGTACCCGTGCCCGCCCACCACCGGGAACGCCTTGTTGCCGCTCATCACGAGCACCCGCCCGTCGGCGAGCTGGACGTGCCCGGCGCAGAACATGTCCTTGGGCGTGGGGACCACCTTGTACGAGCCGGTCGCCGGGTTGTAGACCGCCGACGTGAAGGTGCCCGCCGCGAAGTTCTCCTCGCTGTTTCCGGAGCCCGCGATCAGCAGCACCTTGCCGTTGTTGAGGACGACGGAGTGCATGGAACGCACCGGGTTCTGCGTGGGCAGGACCGTCCACTTCCCGTTCGCGCACTCCTCTGCCGTGCCCGTGCAGGTGGCCGGCGGGACCGGGTCGGAGACCTGCTCCATCGTGTAGTCGTCGGTGGTCGCCGAACCCGTGCCGTACACGGAGACACCCCAGGTGATCCGGTCGGTGCCCGCCGGGACGGCCGGGGTGCGCACCGTCGCCTGCGTCCAGGCCGCCGCCATGTCCAGGGTCTTGAGGTCGGTCCAGTACTGCCAGCCCGCCGTGGTGTCGTGCCGGAAGAGCGTGATCGCCGCGTCGGGGGTCGTCGTCTTGTAGTACAGCCCGAGGTCGTACTGCTTGCCCGCGGCGACCACCGGCGCGCACGCGGTGGACTCGGTGATCAGCGCCTTGCGGTCGCCGTCGACCCGGCGGGTCAGCGTGACCTTCATGGCCTTGGTGCCCGAGTGGGAGTCGGACACGGTCGCGAAACTGAAGTCGTTGTCGCCCCAGCCGGACTTCTCCCAGCAGGCCGGCATGCCGTCGGTGCCGCCGGTCTCGAAGCCCGGGTTGGTGACCAGGTTTGCGGCGGACGCGGGCTGCGGCGACACCAGCAGCAGCCCGGCGGCCAGACCCGTCACGGCCAGCAGGGCGGTCCTGCGTCGTGGACCCGTCCGGGATCTCATGCCGTCCTCCTCTGCGTACGGCTCCCACGCCCGGCGCCGCGGCGCGGCAGGTACACCAGCGCCTCGGTCCCCGCGAAGCGCAGGACGAAGGTCGTCACCAGGGCCAGGGCCGTGGCGGAGAGCGCTCCCATGCCGAAACGGCCGACGAAGAGCGCGATCAGCGGGATGCGCAGCACCAGATCGGCGTTGGCGAGCAGCGCGAACCGGCCCGCCCGGTCCCACCCCTTGCGATGCCGCCTGCGTTCCCGGAACAGCAGATGCTCGATGAGCAGGAAGTTCCAGGCCACACCGAGCTGGTTGGCGAGGATCTCCGCCGGTACGTAGTGCAGTCCGGCGGCGGTGAACGCGTAGAGACCGAGCAGGTTCGGCACGAAACCGGTGGCGCCGATCAGCCCGAAGACCGTCATGCGGGCCACCGGCGAGGCCGTGCGCAGCCCGACGAGATGGCGCAGGAACCGCAGGCCCTCCGCCGCCGACGACTTGGACTCCCCCGCGAAGCGGTCCTGGAAGACGAAGGGCACCTCGGTGACCTGGCGGGGACGGCTGCGCACGGCCAGTTCGAGCAGGATCTTGTAGCCGAGCGGTCGCAGGGCCCCGGCGGTGACCGTGCTGCGCCGTATCGCGAAGAACCCGCTCATCGGGTCGCTGATGCCGCGCAGCCGGCGCGGGAAGAGCGCCTTGGTCAGCCAGGTCGCGCCGCGCGACACCGCGATCCGGTAACCGCCCGCGAGCCCTTCGCGGCTGCCGCCCTTGATGTACCGGCTGGCGACGACGAGGCCCGCGTGCGTGCGTTCCCCCATGGCGATCAACTCCGGTACGAGGGACGGCGGATGCTGGCAGTCCCCGTCCATGACGACGATCCACTGGGAGGTCGCCGCCTTCAGCCCCTCCACCACGGCGCCGCCGAGTCCGCCCTCGGGCACCTCGCGGTGCAGCACGGTCACCGGGAACGGGCAGTCCCGCGCGGCCTCGGTGATCACCTCGGGGGTGTCGTCCGTGGAGTCGTCCACGAAGACGACCTCGCAGGGCAGCCGGGCCGGCACCGATTCGGTGATCTGGCGGAGCAACTGCCGTATGTTGGCCGACTCGTTGAAGGTCGGCACGACGATGGTGACGGCACCCGGCTCCGGGACCTCTGCGGCGCGTACCGCCGGATCGCCCAGCTCGCCCGGGACAGTGCTCTCGTAACTGCTCATCGACCGCCTCCGGAACGGGCCGTGGTGGTGTCCTTGTTGTCGCCGGTGCCGACGGCGCCGCCGGTGCCGCCGGTTTTGTCGCTGTCGTCGATCCGCCGGATCTCGATCCGGTCCTCGCCCGTGCCGAAGGTGGCCACGGGCGTGGAGTGCTCGATCGCGGCCTTCACGTTCGGCAGGTCGGCCGCGTCACGCCGTACCGTCGGGGAGGCGACCACGTAGTCGAGGTCCTTCCAGCCCCGCGGCATCGTCTTCGTGACGGCGGGGTCGAGGTCGGCCTTGTAGAACCAGATGGCGCCGAGGCCCGGCTCGTAGCCGTCGTGCACGAGGTCGAGCCAGAGCCCGTCGTCGACCAGGACACGGGTGTCCCCGGGGTCCTTCACCTCGGTCCTCAGCCAGGAGGAGGCCGCCCGGTAGGGGGCGTTGGCGTCGGCCGTCACGGCGGTGCGGTTCCCGTCGTACCAGCGGGGCACGACATAGGATCCGGCGGCCACCACGAGCACCGCCGCCAGCCCCCGGCGCCCCCACGTGACATGGGCCGGCTCCCGCGCCGCCCGCCGTCTGCGCAGCACGGCGTGGGCGACGCTCGCCGTTCCGCCGGCGAGGACGAGGGCGAGGAAGGGGAGCGCCTGGACGACGTACATCGCGGGCAGGTAGCCGTTCGGGCGCAGCGCCACCAGGGCGAGGATCGCCACCGCGAGCGCGGGACCGGCCAGGGCGCGGGCCGTCACCGACCAGCGGAAGGTGACCAGGAGCAGCAGCGCGCCGGCGAGTCCGCCGAGCGGCAGCACCCGGTCGTAGTAGAGCCAGGAGTGGAGGACTCCGTACGAGCCGGTGCCGCGTTCCAGGAGGAATCCGGAACCGGGGCGGCTCATCTGGTAGGTGATGCCCTCCCAGAGCGAGACATGGCCGCCGCCCGGCAGCAACTCGCCCTTGAGCAGCGCGAAGAGCGGATACGCGGTGCCGATCAGCACGCAGGCCGTGACGGCGCCGGTGAGCGCGAACTTGCGGGTGTCGCGGTGGCTGTGCCGCCACATCGTGACGAACAGCGCGGGCAGGACGACCAGCATCGTCTCCTTGGTCAGCACGGCGGCGGCGGCCGCGAGGCCCGCGCCGAAGTGGTGCCACAGATGACGGCTGGGCGAGGCGGCCAGGCAGAACGCGAGCAGCGTCCACATCACCGCGATGTTGTCGAGGAAGATCTCCCGCTGGAGGACGACCGAGAGCGGGGAGAGCCCGAAGAGGACCATCGCGAGCCCGGCCGCCCACCGGGGCAGCCACAGCCGGCGCGCGAGGACGTACAGCAGGACCGCGCTCGCCGCGCTGATCACGAGCATCGCGAAGCGCATCGAGCCGACCGTCATCAGGGACGGACTGATGTGCGCGGGGATCCAGGTCAGCAGGGCTATCTGGATCCAGCCGAGCGGCGGATGGTCGTACCAGTACGTGTAGTGGGCCAGGCCTCTGCCCTGCTGGACGGCCCAGGCCTGGGCGAGGTAGGTGCCCTCGTCGTCGCTGAGGGCCGGATAGGCGGCGATGTTCCAGCCCTGGACGGCGAGGATCGCGACGAGCAGCGCCGCGCACAGGAGCAGATCGGGACGCGAGCCGCGAAAACGCGGTCCAGAAGGCCGTGCCGGGCCGTTTTCGGGCGCGGGCGGCCGCTGCGCGGGGGCCGTGGGGGTGGCCGCCGCGGGAAGGGTGGAGGTCACGCGGGAACGTCCTCTCGGATCGCTTCGGTGAGATGCGCGCCGGCGTGACGGGTCAGCTCCCAGTCGTTGCGGCCCTGTTGTTCACGCCAGACGGCTCGTACGGCGGCGCCCGCGAGCAGGAGCTGATAGAACGGCCCTCCCGCGACGAGCTTCAGGTAGTGCACGGTGCGGACGCGCAGTCCGTACTGCTTGCCGAAGTCGTGCAGTCCGACGAGCTCGAACACGAAGGTGACCAGGGCGGTCACGGCCGGCAGGAAGGTGACGAAGGCGATCCCGACGGGCACGTCGAGGAAGAGCGCGACCGCCACGTTGAGTGGGATGATCACCCCGGAGACCGCCTGGAGGTACGGCGTCATGAGCGTGTAGCGGGCGAGCAACCGCTGCCCGAAGGTGGGCAGTTGCTTCCAGTCGCGCTTGCGGTAGACCTGCAGGAAGCCCTGGTTCCAGCGGGTGCGCTGCTTGAGCAGCGACATCAGCGAACCGGGCGTCTCCTCCTTGGTCACCATCCCGGAGTCGTACGCGACGACGACCTTCTTTCCGGCGCTGGACAGCCGTACGCCCAGATCGCAGTCCTCCGCGAGGCACTCGGGGTCCCAGCCGCCCGCCTCGCGCAGGACCTTCGTCCGTACGAAGACGGTGTTGCCGCCGAGCGGGATGAACCCCTTCTGGGCGTGCAGGTGAAGGCGCGAGCGGAACCAGAAGAAGTACTCCAGGCAGTTGCGCAGGCTGTACCAGCTGGAGTGGAAGTTGATGAGTTGCACCCCGCCCTGGACGACGTCCGCCTCCGTCGTGCGGAACGCGTGGTCGACGTGGGCGAGGAGTTCGGGATGCACCTGGTCCTCGGCGTCGAAGACCCCGACCACTTCGCCGCGGCAGTGCGGCAGGGCCGTGTTCATGGCCTTCGGCTTGTTCTTCTTCTCGTGGTGGTCGACGACCACCCGCACCCGCGGGTCGCGCGCCTCCGCGCTCCGGGCCACCTCGGTGGTCTCCGGGTCGTCGTGGCCGACGATGACGATGATCTCGAAGTCCGTGTGGCCGGATTCCAGCAGCCTCCGGATGGTGTGGTCGAGCACCGCCTGCTCGTGCCGCGCGGGAAGCAGCAGCGAGAAGGACAGGCTCTCACCCCCGTCCGGACTGCCGAACCGGGTGGAGGCCAGCACTTCGGGCGTACGCCACGCGTGCATCTGCCACCACAGGGTGAAGGCGGCCATCCAAAAGAGCGCCAGAGAAACGGCAGCGATGAAGACAGACGTGAGCACAGATCCCCCCAGATCCCCAAACCCCCGTCGTGACAGCACGTCACGGCTGTCACGACCCCACGCAGACGCTATGGGTGAACTGTGAAGGACACGGGTTGCTCTGATGAAGAGCGTGTTTCGTCACGCTCGGTCAAATTGCCGAACTAACCGCTCTCTGGGGGTGTTTGGACCGGTTGGAGGTTACGCGTTTCGGCCGTTCAGAACCGCGCGGAGCCGGTCCGGATCGGTCGTCGGGACGTCGCAGACGAAGTTGCGGCAGACGTACGCGGCCGGCTTGCCGTCCACCAGCGGGCGCCCGGACAGCAACGGGAGTTCACCGCTCTCCGGCACCCCCACCGCGACGACGGCACCCGGCGCCGTACCCAGAAGTGCCGCACGCCGCAGCGCAGTCGTGGCCGGATCACCGCCCTCGCCCACCACCGCGACCTCCCGGGGACCGTCGAGCAGCGCCTCGGCCACCGCGAGCCCCCACCCGATGAAACGCGGCGCCCGCGGCCCGAGCGCCTTCACCACACCGAGCGCCCGCTCGGCGGCGGTGCGATGGGGCTCCGCGCCGGTCTGCGCGGCGTACGACAGCAGCGCCCCGGCCGCCGCGCTCCACCCCGAGGGCGTGGCGTTGTCGGTGGGGTCCTGCGGGCGGCGGATCAGCCGCTCCGCGTCGGCCGCCGTGTCGTACAGGGCACCCGACTCGGCGTCCGTGAACTGCGCGAGGACGTGGTCGAGCAGGAACCCGGCGAACTCCAGCCAGACCCCTTCCCCGGTCACGGACGCCAGCGCGAGGAAGCCCTCGGCGACGTCCGCGTAGTCCTCCAGCACCCCGGCATGGGCGCCGGCCCGGCCGTCCTTGCTGGTACGGGCCAGCCGCGCCCGGTCGTCCATGTGCAGCCGTACGAGGAGGTCGGCGGCGCCGATCGCGGCCTCCACCAGGTCGGGGCGGTCGAAGTAGGCGCCGGTCTCCGCGAGCGCGGCCACCGCGAGCCCGTTCCAGGCCGCCACGACCTTGTCGTCGCGCCCCGGGGCGGGACGCCCGTCCCGCGCCGCGAGCAGCCGCTCGCGAACCGAGGCGAGCCGGCCGGCGTCGAAGACCTCCTCCTGCTGCGGCAGCTGGAGGACGGAGGCACCCTCCTCGAACGTGCCCTCCTCGGTGACCCCGAAGTACCGCGCCGCGAACCCGGCGTCCGCGTCCCCCAGCACCTCACGCAACTGCGCCGGCGTCCACACGTAGTAGGCACCCTCGACGTGCCTGCCCGTACCGTCGTCACTGTCCGCGTCCAGCGCCGAGGCGAACCCGCCCTCAGCAGTGCGCAGTTCACGCACCATGAAGTCCGCGGTCTCCAACGCGACCCGCCGCGCGAGCTCGGACCCGGTGGCCCGCCACAGATGCGCGTAGACGCGACAGAGAAGAGCGTTGTCATAGAGCATCTTCTCGAAGTGCGGCACCACCCAGTCCCGGTCGACGGAATAGCGGGCGAAGCCGCCGCCGAGCTGGTCGTAGAGACCGCCGCGCGCCATCCGCTCACAGGTGTCCACGGCCATCTGCAGGGCGCCCTCGGAGCCGGTCCGCGCGTGGTGGCGCAGCAGGAACTCGATCACCATCGACGGCGGGAACTTGGGCGCGCCGCCGAATCCCCCGCGCGCCGCGTCGTAGTCCCGGGTGAGTCCGAGCAGCGCTCCGGCCAGCTCCTCCTCGCCCGGCACCCGGCTGTCCCCGAAGGACATCTCCCGCTCGGCCAGATCCCGGGTGATCTTCCCCGCGACCTCGGCGACCTCGTCGCGCCGCTCGGTCCAGGCGCTCGCCACACCCTCCAGCACCTGCCGGAAGGACGCCATGCCGTGGCGGGGCTCGGGCGGGAAGTAGGTGCCGAAGTAGAAGGGCTCGGCGTCCGGGGTCAGGAACACGGTCATCGGCCAGCCGCCCTGCCCGGTCGCCGCCTGCACCGCCTCCATGTAGACGGCGTCGACGTCCGGCCGTTCCTCACGGTCGACCTTGACGCTGACGAAGTGCTCGTTCAGATAGGCGGCCGTCGCCTCGTCCTCGAAGGACTCGTGGGCCATGACATGGCACCAGTGGCAGGCGCTGTAGCCGACGCTCAGCAGAACGGGCCGGTTGCTTCTGCGGGCCTCGTCGAAGGCCTCGGCCGACCACGGCCACCAGTCGACTGGGTTGTCGGCGTGCTGGAGCAGATACGGGGACGTCTCATCGGCCAGTCGGTTCACCCTGCCACTCTCCCACGGTGTCCCGGACGGCACGAATGATCGACGCCCCCTCGCGTTCGCGTCGTCGCCGAAGGACACTCGTAGGCCAGGGAGTTGCTGCCGGAGGGGGACGTGACATGCGGGACGGCCATCGGGCGGAGGCCGAGACGCTGTTGGTCCGGGCCGTCGAGGAGGAGGTGCGGCGCACAGGGGGGCGTGCGGACGGCAGTGCCCTGTTGTCGCGGGCGCGGGCCTCGCTCGACGCGATGGCGGAGACGGCCGCCGAGGAGTACACGGCCTACGCACGCGCGCTGGAGGAGTCCGAGGCCGGACGGCAGACCTTCGGGCAGCGCTTCGCCCGCGAGGGATCCGGAACTCCGCTGCTGGTGGCCGCGGTCGGCGCGCTCGCGGCCGTCGCCTGCGACCTGGCCCTGGGCACCGGCGCCGGCACCGCCGTCGGCACCGGCGCGACCGTGGCCGTCGCGGGCGCGACCGCCACCGTCCTCAAGGTGACCGCCGCGCACCTGCCCGCCGCGAGCCGCCGCGCCGGAGCACTGGGGCAGCCCGGCGGCCCCGAGCAGCTGCGCCTCCAGTGGCTGACGGCCCTGGAGGTACGGGGCGTACGCCCGTTCCTCGACCAGCAGCGGGTGCTCAGCGCCACCACCGGCGCCAAGAAGGGCGCCCCCCAGCTGCGGCGCACCGACAAGAGCGCGGCCGCCCGGCGGCGCAGTGTGCTGGAGCAGTCGTTCGGTCAGCTCCCGGAGCAGGAGGGCCCGTTCACCGGGCGCCGCGGCGAACTGTCACGGATCGCGCAGTGGGTCCACGCGGCCCGGGCGAGCACGGAGACGAAGCCGACCGTCGTCGTGCTGCACGGCGCCCCCGGCTCCGGCCGCAGCACCCTGGCGGTCCGGGCGGCGCACGCCCTCAAGGACCAGTTCCGCGGCGCGTGCGTGGTCGACCTGCGGGGCGACAGCCCGGACGATCCGCCGCTCACCACCCGCGACGCGCTGCTCCACCTGCTGAACCGGCTGGGCGCCCCGCGCGAACAGCTCCTCTTCCGCGAGCGTTCCTCGCAGGACCAGCAGGTCAAGCGACTGAGCGAGCTGTATCACCAGCATCTGACGGGCCTGCCCGTCACGATCGTGCTGGAGGACGCGAGCGACGCCGAGCAGGTGCGCACCCTGGTCCCCGAGCGCTCCGACAGCCTGGTCCTGGTGACCGCGCGGAAGCCTCTCGGCCTGCCCGGCGATCTGGCCGCCTGGGTGCACCAGCTCCCCGTGGAGGCGCTGGACGCGGCGGGCTCCGAGGAACTGCTGAGCGCGGCGGCCCAGGACGCGTCGGGCCCGTACGACGGCGAATCCGCCGAACGGATACGGGAGTTGTGCGGCGGCCTGCCGCTGGCCCTGCGGGTCGCGGGCTCCTCGCTCGGCCCCCGCACCCCGCGCGCCCTCGCCGGCGACCTCGCGGCGTACGGCCCGGTGGAGCCCGTGGAGCGGGTGCTGTGGCTGCGGTACACGGACCAGTCGGACATGGCGCGCCGGCTGCTGCGCCGGCTGGCCCTGGCCGGCCGGGCCTCGCTGGGCGCGGCCGCGGCGGCCTCGCTGCTGGCGACGGACGAGGCCGAGGCCGTGCGTCATCTGACCGCGCTGTCCCGGGCGGGTCTGATCGACCACGTGCGCGGCAGCCGCTACCGCCTGCACGATCTCGTCCGGACCTTCGCCGCGGCCCGTCTCCTCGACGAGGAGGAGGCCTCGGAGCGCACGGCGGCGCAGGAGCGTCTGATCGTGAACTACGCGGAGCTCGCCGACTCGGTGATCCGCCTGGTGGACGGGAAGACGTCGACGCGCGCCGACCAGTTCGGGCCGCACGGCTTCACCTCCCTGGACGCCGCGCTGCGCTGGCTGGACGACGAGTCGAGCTTCATCACGGCGGCCCTCAGACACGCGGAGGGGGTGGACCAGGCGGCGGTGCTCCATCTGCTGGGCGCCCTGTGCGACTACTGCCTGCTGCGCGGCGACCTGTACCGGCTGGGTGAGATCAGCGAGCTGACCCAGGCCGTCGACCAGGGGCTCCTGGTCCGCTCGGTGCAGTGGCGCACCGGTATCGCGGCCCGCCAGCTCGGCGAGCTGGACAAGGCGCGGACGACCCTGGCCGCGGTGGTGGACCTGTATTTCGAGGCCCATCACGACGCGGGGGCGGCGAGGGCGCTGTGCTCGCTCGGCATCACGCTGCACCACCAGGGCGGTCTCGTCGAGGCGGCGGCCAAGCTCCAGGAGGCCATGGACCTGCAGGCCTCGCCCGAGCTGGCGGCCGACCGGGCCTGGACGATGCACGCGCTCGCGGCGGTGGAGCGCGACAGGTCCCGGCTCGGCCAGGCCCTCGCGCTCCTCACCGAGGCGCTGGTCCTGCACCGCGAGAGCGGCTCGGTGCACGGCGAGGCCTGGGCCCACTTCCAGCTCGGCCAGCTCGGTCTGCGGATGGGCGACGTGCCGCGCGCGGAGCGTGAGCTGCGCGAGGCGCTCGATCTGTACGGCCGTACGCGCGACGCCCGCGGGGAGGCATGGGCGCTGACGCAGCTGGCCCGGGCGAGGCTCGTCGAGGGGGACCCGTCCGCCGCGGTCGACGGGTTGCGCCAGGCGGCGTCCCGGCATCGCGAGAACGAGGACGCGCGCGGCGAGGCCTGGACGGTCTACTACCTGGGCCAGTCCCTGGAGGAGACCGGCAGCCTGGACCAGGCGGTGCGGGAGCTGGAGCGGTCCCGGACGATGTTCTCGCGCATGCGGGACGTCTACGGGCTCGCCTGCGCCCGCCACCACTCGGCCCGTGTGACCCGCGACCAGCGTGCCGCGCAGACGGGTTCCCTGCGGAACTCGGGCTTCGCCCGTCAGCTCCTGGTCGACGCCCGGGCGGACTTCCAGCGCATCGGGGTGGCGCACGGCGAGGCGTGGACCTGCCTGGAGCTCGCCGTCGTGGACGCGGGGAACGCCCGTACCCAGCAGGCGCTGACGCTGTGCGACGAGGCCGTCGGGCTGTTCGCCTCGTACGGCGACCGCCGCGGGGAGGACTGGGCCCGCTTCCTGCGCTGCACCCTGCTCCCCTACGCGGCGCCGGGCGGTCACGAGGTGGGTGCCGCGGTGGCCTTGGAGGAGTTGTCGCAGCTCGGCCGGGCCGGCCACGCCACCCGTGACGGCAGGCTGGACGACTTCATCGGGGCGTACCGGCTGCTGCTGGAGCGGGGGGTGGATCTGGACGCCGGCTGGCAGGCGTGGCGCCTGGGCATGGTGCCGGGCCGACACGCCCGCGACGTGATGGGCGTACCGGTGACGACGTGAGGCGGCCGGTCCCGCGGGGGCATGCCGAAGCCCGGTGTGCGCCCGCGGGGCTCACACCGGGTCGGCGGTCGTGCCTTGTGGTCCGGCGGAGGCCGGAGGCACCGCCGGGCTCGTGACCTGGGCCCCGCGGGTGCCGTGGTCAGGAGTCCCGCGGGTGCCGGTGCAGGGTCCCGCGGCGGGTGCCCACCGGACCCCTCGCGGGCGCCCTCTCAGCCCTTCGCGGGAGCGGTCCCGCCGGAGCCGTCGGCGGACACCGCCTTGTTCTCGGGGTCCTGCTCGAAGTCGACCTTGCCCATGTGCTTGCTCATGGACTTCATCAGGCCCCAGACGGCCAGGGCCATCACCGCGAAGACGATGAAGCCGAGGACGCCGGGGGTGACCTTGTTCTCGTCGACCTCCTTGGCGAGGGGGACGAGGTGCGTCAGTGCCAGGCTTGCGCTCATGTCAGGCATTGTCGCGGATGCCCGCAAAGAGGTCGTCCTCGGGGAGGGATGTGTCCACGAGCGACTTCGCGAGCTCGTACTCCTCGGTCGGCCAGACCTCCCGCTGGATGTCCATGGGGACCTTGAACCAGCCGCCGTCGGGGTCGATCTGCGTGGCGTGCGCGATCAGCGCCTTGTCGCGGATCTCGAAGAAGTCCGCGCACGGAACGTGCGTGGTCAGCGTGCGCTCGGTGCGCTCGAACTCGCTCCAGCGCTTCAGCCAGTCCCCGTACGGCGACTCCATCCCGCGGTCCAGGAGCGCGTGGTGCAGCGCCTCGGTGCGCGGGCGGTTGAAGCCCTGGTTGTAGTAGAGCTTCTGCGGCTGGTAGGCCGGTCCGAACTCGGACTCCGGGTACTTCTCGGTGTCCGTGGCGCCCTCGAAGGCCACCATCGTGATCTTGTGGGTCATGATGTGGTCGGGGTGCGGGTAGCCACCGTTCTCGTCGTACGTGGTGATCACCTGCGGGCGGAACGAACGGATCTGCTTGACGAGCTCGCCGGCCGCCTTGTCGACGTCCTCCAGGGCGAAGCAGCCCTCGGGAAGCGGCGGCAGCGGGTCGCCCTCGGGAAGACCCGAGTCGACGAAGCCGAGCCACTCCTGCTTGACGCCGAGGATCTCGCGGGCCTCGTCCATCTCCTTCTTGCGTACCTCGTGGATGTTCTCCTCGATGTACTTGTCGCCCTGAAGCTTGGGATTGAGGATGGAGCCGCGCTCCCCGCCCGTGCAGGTCACGACCAGCACGTCCACCCCCTCGGACACGTACTTCGCCATGGTGGCCGCACCCTTGCTCGACTCGTCGTCGGGGTGGGCGTGCACGGCCATCAGTCGCAGCTGGTCAGTCAAGACTCAATCCTCGGTCGTTCGGCTGTCGCCCCAGTGGGTCGGCTGTCGGCGCCCGGCGTGATTCCGCGCTGCGGGCGGCTTCTATAGTGACGGAATCGGGGGGCGATTAATTCCGGGGTCCGGTCCGGTGACCCCAGCCGAGAGGACGATCATGAGTACGTCGAGCACGCGCCTGCCCGAGGGCCGTTACGGCCGCTCCGCGGACGAGCGCGCCGACCGGAAGCTCAGGATCGTCGGCGGCGTCCTCGGTGTCGTCCTGATCGGCGTGGTCGGCTGGTTCGGCTACGACTACATCGCCGGGTCCAAGATCAGCGCGCAGGTGATCACCTTCAAGGCGGTCTCGGACCGCGCGGTCGAGGTGCACCTGGAGGTGCACAAGGACGCCGGTACGAAGGGTTACTGCACCCTGCGTTCGCAGGACGCCGACGGCCTGGAGGTGGGCCGCGCGGACTTCCGCTTCGACCAGGACTCCTCCCGCCTCGACAAGGTGGTCACCCTGCGTACGACGGCCCGGGGCACCACGGCGGAACTCCTCGGCTGCCACGCGGGCTGACCAGCGTTGATGCAATTCTGATGTCTTATGTCCTCCCCTCAGAGCCGCTGAATTGTTAGGCTCGTGGTTTCGCCCACCCGTGAGAGAACATGCTTCTGGGTAGGGCGATGCTTTGTATTCCCAGTACCTACGAGGAGCACCTGTGACCCAGACCAGTGAGAACGTCACCTGGCTGACCCAGGAGGCGTACAACCAGCTGAGGGCCGAGCTGGAGTACCTGTCTGGTCCTGCGCGCACGGAGATCGCCGCCAAGATCGCGGCCGCGCGCGAGGAGGGCGACCTGCGCGAGAACGGCGGGTACCACGCGGCCAAGGAAGAGCAGGGCAAGCAGGAGCTCCGTGTGCGCCAGCTGACCCAGCTCCTGGAGAACGCCAAGGTGGGCGAGGCTCCCGCGGCGGACGGCGTGGTCGCACCGGGCATGATCGTGACCATCGCCTTCGACGGCGACGAGGACGACACCCTGGACTTCCTGCTCGGCTCCCGCGAATACGCGAGCTCCGACATCGAGACGTACTCTCCGCAGTCGCCGCTGGGCGCCGGAGTGAACGGCAAGAAGGTCGGCGAGGACGCCCAGTACGAGCTGCCCAACGGCAAGCTCGCCTCGGTGAAGATCCTCAAGGCCGAACCGCACCGGGGCTGATCCCGGGACCAGCGACGACGATGCCCCCGGCAGCACGCCGGGGGCATCGTCATGTCCGCGTCGATCGCGTCCCGTCAATCGCGTCCCGTCGATCGCGTCCCTTTCACGCGGTCGCCGGGCGGGACCTCACGCCGTCGCCGAGCGGTACTTGCGGACGGCGAGCGTCCGGAAGATCACCACGATCAGGACGGAGTAGATCACCGAGGCCCAGACGGGGTGCTGCATGGGCCAGGCCTCGGACGTCGACACGCCGGGGTTGGCGAACAGCACCCGGCATGCCTGCACGGTGGCGCTGAACGGGTTCCAGTCGGCGACATGGCGGAGCCAGGGGGTCATGTTGCTGGTGTCCACGAACGCGTTCGAGATGAACGTGACCGGGAAGAGCCAGATCAGCCCGCCGGAGGTGGCCGCCTCGGGCGTCCGCACGGACAGGCCGATGAGCGCGCCGATCCAGGTGAACGCGTACCCGAGGAGGAGCAGCAGCCCGAAGGCCCCGATGACGCGGAACGCGTCGGTGCTGCCGTTCGAGCCGACCCGCCAGCCGACCAGTACGGCGACCACCGCGAGGACCAGCAGGGTCAGCGCGGTCTGCACGAGGTCGGCCAGGGTGCGGCCGGTGAGCACCGCGCCCCGCGCCATGGGCAGCGACCGGAAGCGGTCGATGAGGCCCTTGTGCATGTCGTCCGCGATGCCCGCGCCGGCGCCCGCGGTCGCGAAGGTGACCGTCTGGGCGAAGATGCCGGCCATCAGGAAGTTCGTGTACGCGGTGGCGCTGGTGCTGCCGCCGATCTTCATGGACCCGCCGAAGACGTACGTGAACAGCACCACGAACATGATCGGCTGGATCAGTCCGAAGATGACCATCTCCGGGATCCTGGACATTCTGATCAGGTTCCGTCTGGCGATGACCAGGGAGTCCCGGATGGACTGGTAGACCGGGTTCGAGGGTGCCGTGACCTGCACGGCGTCGCTGACGGCGCTCACTTCACGGCCTCTTTCCCGCTCTTGTCGGTCCGGGCGTCCTTGCCCTTGGTGCCCCGGCCGTCCGCCCGGCCGTCGTCCTCCGCCGCCTTCTCCTCGGCCACGTGGCCGGTGAGCGAGAGGAAGACGTCGTCCAGGGTGGGGCGGCGCAGGCCGATGTCGTCGATCTCGATGCCGCGGACGTCCAGCTCGCGGATCACCTCCGCGAGGAGCTTGGCGCCGCCGGTGACGGGCACGGTGAGCTTGCGGGTGTGTTCCTCGACCGTCGTCTCGCCCTTGCCGAAGCCGGCCAGCACCTCGGATGCGGTCGCGATGTGCTCGCGCTCGTGCACGACGACCTCGACGCGCTCGCCGCCGGTCCGCGCCTTGAGCTCGTCCGCGGTGCCGCGGGCGATGACGCGGCCGTGGTCGACGACGCAGATGTCGTGCGCCAGGTGGTCGGCCTCCTCGAGGTACTGGGTGGTCAGCAGCAGGGTCGTACCGCCGGAGACGAGCTGCTTGATGACGTCCCACAGCTGCTGGCGGTTGCGCGGGTCCAGACCGGTCGTGGGCTCGTCCATGAACATCACCGGGGGCGACACGACCAGGGCCGCCGCGAGGTCCAGACGGCGCCGCATGCCGCCCGAGTACGTCTTCGCGGTGCGGTCGGCGGCGTCGGCGAGGTTGAACTGCTCCAGGAGCTCGTCCGCGCGGACCTTCGCGGCCTTGGCCCGCATCTGGTAGAGCTGGCCGACCATCTGGAGGTTCTCGCGGCCGGTCAGGTATTCGTCGACCGCCGCGAACTGTCCGGACAGGCCGACCCTGCGCCGGACCGCGTCGGGGTCCTTGAGCACGTCGACGCCCGCGACGACGGCCTTGCCGCTGTCGGGGCGCAGCAGGGTGGTCAGACAGCGGACCGCGGTCGTCTTGCCCGCGCCGTTCGGCCCGAGCAGGCCGAGCACGGTGCCTTCCGGGACATCGAGGTCGACGCCGTCCAGAGCCCTTACGTCACCGAAGGTCTTCACCAGGCCTTCGGCGTAGATGGCGCCTGGCATGAGTGTTCTCCACGTCGTTGGGGATTTTCGGATGTGCGCGTGTTTTTCGGCTGTGCGCGTGCTTTCGGATGTGCGCGTACTGGGGACCTGTGCACGACGAGAAACTCATCGGCCCGGCCCCGCCGACGCCGATCCGACACCCACCGTAACGCGATGTATCGCGTCACTCAATGGATTTTCCCCGAGTGGGACGACCGGGCTCCGCGGACGGCTCCGGCGTCAGTCGATGACCGTGTACCCCGCCTCGCGCAGCGCCGCGTTCACCTCGGCGCAGTGCTCGTGCCCCTTGGTCTCCAGGTGCAGCTCGACCTCCACCTCCGTGAGCCCGAGCCGCGGATCGGTCCGTACGTGGCTCACATCGAGGACGTTAGCGTCCGCCACTGACAACACCCCGAGAAGCGTGGCCAGGGCGCCGGGCCGGTCGGTGAGCCGCAGCGTGACCGCCAGGTAGCGGCCGCCCGCGGCCATGCCGTGCCGCAGGATGCGCTGCATCAGCAGCGGATCCACGTTCCCGCCCGACAGCAGCGCCACGACCGGCCCCTCGAAGGCGCCGGGGTCGCGCAGCAGGGCCGCGACGGAACTCGCGCCGGCCGGTTCGACGACCAGCTTGGCGCGCTCCAGGCACAGCAGCAGCGCGCTGGACAGGTCGTTCTCGGAGACCGTACGGACCTCGTCGACCAGCTCCTCGACCAGCCGGAACGGCACGTCGCCGGGGCGGCCGACCTTGATGCCGTCGGCCATCGTGGCCGGGTTCTCGACCGACATCGGCCGCCCGGCCGCGAGCGAGAGCGGATAGGCCGCCGCGCCCTCCGCCTGCACACCGATGATCCGTACGTCCGGGCGCAGCGACTTCACGGCGAGGGCCACGCCCGCCGCGAGCCCGCCGCCGCCGATCCCGAGGACGATCGTGCGCACCTCCGGGCACTGCTCCAGGATCTCCAGGCCGACCGTGCCCTGCCCCGCGATGACGTCGGGGTGGTCGAAGGGGTGGATGAACACCGCGCCGGTCCGCCGCGCGTACTCCTGCGCGGCGGCCAGGGTCTCGTCGACCACCTGCCCGTGCAGCCGCACCTCGGCGCCGTACTCGCGGGTGGCCGCGACCTTGGGCAGCGGGGCGCCGTTCGGCATGAACACGGTGGACCGCACCCCGAGCAGCGAGGAGGCGAGCGCGACGCCCTGCGCGTGGTTGCCCGCGCTCGCGGCGACGACACCCGCGGCGCGCTCCTCCGGCAGCAGGCCCGCGATCCGCACGTACGCGCCGCGCAGCTTGAACGATCCCGTCCGCTGCAGGTTCTCGCACTTGAACTGCACCGGCGCGCCCACGAGCTGCGACAGATACCTGCTGCCCTCCATCGCGGTCACCCGCGCGACACCCGAGAGCATCTTCTGCGCGCCGCGCACGTCGTCGAGAGTCACACTGGGAAAGGAGTCAGCCGTGCTGTAGCTCATGACCGTCAGTCTCGCAGTTCACGCGGGCGCACTCCCGTGGTGACCACGCTCCGAGACTCGGTTTGCGCAGCGCCGGTACGGCCCGCGCCCCGGCCGCGTAACCTGTCCCCCAACCCAGCTCCCCACGCATGAATTGAGCCCCCGGCCATGCCCACTACACCAGAGATGTCGATGGACATGACGACCGTCGGTGACACCGGTCTTCTCGAAGCCCTTCAGCACGAGGTCGCGGTCTTCGCGCGCCGCGCGGAACAGACCCGGCTCGGCGGGGTGGGGCAGGTGCGCAACTCCATGGACCGGGCCGCCTACCTGCTGCTGAACCGCCTGGACAAGGAAGGCCCGATGGGCGTCAAGGCGCTCGCGGCGAGCATGGGGATCGACTCCTCGACGGTGACACGGCAGGTCGCGCCGCTGGTCGACACGGGGCTCGTCAAGCGCACCTCGCACCCCGAGGACGGGCGCGCCGTGGTGCTCCAGCTGTCCCCGCGCGGTCAGTCCCGGCTCGACGAAGTGCGCACCTCCCGGCGTCAGTTGATGGCCGAGCTGACACACGATTGGGCGCCGGAGGAGCGCGAGGCGTTCTGCGCGCTCCTCACCCGCTTCAACGGCGCGCTCTCCGCCCGCCAGGCGGCCCAGGGCCTGCCGGCGCCGGAGGCCGAGCCGGCTTCCTGAGCCGCGCCGGGGGCGGGCGGTGGACGGCACCCGGGGCCCGGGGTGTCCGCCGCCCGGCACGCGCGCGTGCATGTGCTCCGAACTCTTGACCGGAAGGTACCGCCTGGCCTCATATGAGACCGGGTCCTCGTCGTACGGGGTGCGACGGGTCGCACGCGGCCGCGGGCCTTCTCAAGGTCACCTCAGGCGGGAGGCAGGGTGCGAGAACGACGTGCCTCCCAAGGCGTTCGCCGGGCCCGGGAGTTCGAGGCGTTCGTGGCCGGTGCGGCGGGGCGGCTGCTGCACACCGCCACGCTGCTCACCGCGGAGCCCCGGGACGCCAACCCGCGCGCGCGGCGGCTGCTGACCCAGTCCCTCGCCCACACGTACGCCTCCTGGGACCGGCTGCACGGGGAGGACCCCTACGACAGCGCCCGCCGGCAGCTGGCCGCGCGCTTCCAGCGCACCGCCTGGCACCAGTACGGGAGCTTCGGTCGGCGGCGCACCTCCCCGGACCACGTCCTGGCCGCCCTCACGCCCCAGGAACGGCTGATCCTCGTCCTCAGGCTGTACGAGGGAGTGGCCGAGGAACAGGCGGCGGCGCTGCTCGGGCTCCCCGCGGAACGGCTGCGGGCGATCTGCGCCCGCGCCATGGCGACGCTGCTGCATCCGCCCCGCGGCCCGGCGCAGGCCCTGGAGGTGGCGCCGTCGTGAATCTGTCGGAGCGCGAGGCGACCGTGCGGCGGATGCTGGAGCAGACACCCGCGCCCGTGGTGCCGCCCGACCTGTACGGCGAGGTCGTACGCCGCGGCAGGCGTGTGCAGCGCCGTGCGAGGGCGGTGCGGCGGCTGCTGTGGCTGGCGCTGCTCGGCGCGGTCGTCGTCTTCGCCGTCTGGGCGGCGACGGCCCGCCCCTGGGTGGAGCCGCCCTCGGAGACGACTCCACCACTGACGGGTTGGTGACCGGGTCTCGCGGCCGACTGGCGGGGGACCCGGATCTCGACACTGACCGGCAGGTGACGGTCCAGCCGCCGACCTGCAGGTGACCCGGGTTCGCGTCCGACCGGACCGATGACCGGGGCTCGCGGCCGATCAGGCGGGCGGGCAGGCGCCCAAATCTCGCAGCTGACCGGGCGGATGACCGTCTCGCTGAGCGACGGATGACCGGTCTCGCCGCCGACCGGGCGGGCGGATCGCACCCCTGACCGGCGGGGGACCCGGATCTCGATGCTGACCGGGCGGTGGGTGACGGTCCGGTCGTCGGCCGGGCGGCGGGTGACCGGTCCGCGACCCTGACGGGCCCGTGACATGGCACCGCCGCCCACGCCGGTGGTGCGGCGCGCGGGCGGCGGTGTCGGTTGTTCTGTGTTCCAAGGGCGGGCGGTGCCGGGGGCCCGGGAGCCGCCGCCCTCCGCTCAGCCCAGGGCCTGCTGCAGGTCCTGGAGGAGGTCGTCGACGTTCTCGATGCCCACGGAGAGACGGACGAGGTCGGCGGGGACCTCCAGCGCCGAACCGGCGGCCGAGGCGTGCGTCATGCGTCCCGGGTGCTCGATCAGGGACTCCACCCCGCCCAGCGACTCACCGAGCGTGAACACCTTGGCGCGGTTGCAGACCTCGACGGCCGCCTCCTCGCCGCCCTCGACCTGGAAGGAGACCATGCCGCCGAACGCCTTCATCTGCTTGGCGGCGATCTCGTGACCGGGGTGCTCCGGGAGACCGGGGTAGAGAACACGCGTCACGCGCGCGTGCCGGGTGAGCATGTCGGCGATCCGGCCCGCGTTCTCGCTGTGCCGGTCCATGCGCACGGAGAGCGTCTTCGTGCCGCGCAGCACCAGCCAGGAGTCGAAGGGCCCGGCGACCGCGCCCATCGCGTTCTGGTGGTACGCCAGCTCCTCGCCGAGTTCCTGGTCACCGGTGATCAGCGCGCCGCCCACGACGTCCGAGTGGCCGCCCATGTACTTGGTCAGGGAGTGCACGACGACGTCCGCGCCGAGCGCGAGCGGCTGCTGGAGGTAGGGGGTCGCGAAGGTGTTGTCGACGACGAGCCGGGCGCCCGCCTCGCGCGCGATCTGCGCGACCACGGCGATGTCGGTGATGCCGAGGAGAGGGTTGGAGGGCGTCTCGACCCAGACGACCTTGGTCTTCGGGGTCAGTGCGGCCCGTACGGACTCGGGGTCGCTGGTGTCGGCCACCGACCATTCCACACCCCACCGGGAGACGACCTTGGCGAAGAGCCGGAAGGTGCCGCCGTACGCGTCGTTGGGGATCACCACGTGGTCACCGGGGCTGAGCAGCGTACGCAGCAGGCAGTCCTCGGCCGCGAGTCCCGACGCGAAGGCGAGACCGCGGCGGCCGCCCTCCAGGGCTGCGAGGTTCTCCTCCAGTGCGGTCCTGGTGGGGTTGGCGCTGCGGCTGTACTCGTAGCCGCCGCGCAGGCCGCCGACGCCGTCCTGCTTGTAGGTGGAGACCTGGTAGATCGGCGGGACGACCGCTCCCGTGAGGGGATCGGCGGTGTTGCCCGCGTGGATCGCGAGCGTCTCGAAATGCTGACTGATGTGCCTGTCGCTCATGAGTCCCGAGCGTAGTGCTCCCCGCGGGTTCGTGACGGCGTACACCCCTCGGCGGAGCGGACCTTCGCCCACAGCGTGACGGACCGGGTTGGCCAATTGTCCGACCGGTCTGGTTCGCTTGAGGCATGCAGATTCTCTGGGTCCTGATGGCGCTGGCCATGTTCAGCATGGTCCTGCTGCCGGTGTTCCGGCGCAGGCGCTCCGGTATACAGCTCGTCACGCCCGGTGACCCGGACGCCGCGGACCCGGCGAACTACGGCTTCCTGCGCCAGGAGGAGCTGGACATCCGCATGCCGGGACCGGACGCGGACCTGCTGAACGTCCTGGACGTGGTGCAGCGGACCCAGGACTACCGCGCGGCCTCGCAGCTCCTGGCCGGCACGGAGACCGAGGGGGAGCTCCGCTGGCAGCGGGTGCAGGCCTTCGCGGGCGCCGCGTCGCTGGAGCTCCAGCAGCGGCCCGGCGGGGTGAGCGAGACGCCCGGCGGACAGTGGCTGCGGGTGTGGCGTGCCGAGGCCCCCAAGGACGCGGGCGGCGCCGCGGTGCACGCCGAGTTCCTGGTGCAGCAGGCCTGGCGGACGTCGACGCCGGGAACCGACGACTTCCGGATCATCATGGAGGAGGCGCGGTCCGCGTGCGGCGACGCGGCACTGCTGGCCCCCGGTGACCCGATCCCGTACGTCGTCGAGCTGTCCGTGGCCCGTGGACTGAACTACTCCCAGCCGGAGTTCGAGAAGCTCTGGCTGAAGATCCTGGACCGCGCGCCCTCCCACATGGGAGCGCATCTGGCGGCCCTGCACTACTGGTGCGAGAAGTGGCACGGCTCGCGGGAGACGGCGTACGCGTTCGCGGAGGCCGCGGCGGCACGCGCCCCGGAGGGCTCCCTCCTCGCGGCGATGCCGCTGTTCGCGGTCTTCGAGCACCTTCCCGAGGTGAACCTGGTCCGCGGCTTCTACCAGAGCGAGGTCGTGACCAAGGCCGTCCACGGCGCGCTGTACGCGGTCCACGCGGCCCGCCCCGACGACCCGATGCTCGCCCACGTCCGCCATCTGCTGATCTGCTTCCTGGTCCGCGGCGAGCGCTGGTCCGAGGCGATGAACCAGCTCGTGCACGTGGACGGCCACGTCGGCGCCCTGCCCTGGACGCTGAGCGCCGACCCGGCCTCGGACTACGCGATATACCGCGCGCTGGCGGTGGCGGGATACGAGGCCAACGGCGGCAGCCCGGCGACGCTGTCGCACTGACGGCGCCGCGCGAGGCGAGAGCCCGCGGTCACCCCGGTGCGCCAGGGTGCCTGCGGGCCGGGGTGACCGCGGGCCCGGGGATACGGTTGCCTTCGCGGCACCCCCGGGCTACAAACCACACATGGCCGACATCCAGGGCTCGTACGACGACCTCTTCATCGCTGTGCCCAACGCCTTGTCCACGATGCTGGACGAGGGCGACGCCGGTGCCTCGGTGGCCGTCTTCGTGGACGGCGAACCGGTGGTGGACGTCTGGGGCGGCTTCGCCGACGCCGGCCGTACGGTCCCGTGGCAGCGGGACACGATCACCAACGTCTGGTCCGTGACGAAGACGATGACGTCGCTGTGCGCGCTCGTCCTGGTCGACCGGGGCGAGCTCGACCTGGACGCTCCGGTCGGCCGCTACTGGCCGGAGTTCGCCGGGGCGGGCAAGGAGAAGGTGCTGGTGCGGCACGTGCTCGCGCACACCGCGGGCCTGCCGGACTGGGACGGAACGGTCGGGGACCTGTACGACTGGCCGTCCGTGACGGCACGCCTGGAGGCGCAGACCCCGCAGTGGGAGCCGGGCACCGCGGCCGGGTACCACTCGCTGACCCATGGGTTCCTGGTGGGCGAGCTGGTCCGCCGGATCACGGGCCGCACCGTGGGCGAGTTCTTCGCGCGGGAGGTGGCGGGCCCGCTGGGCGCCGACTTCCACATCGGGCTGTCCGCCGAGGACGACCACCGGGTGGCCCTCACGATCCCGCCGCCCGGCCGGGACGAGGACTACACCGCGAGCGCGCCCGGCGGCACGGACCCGGTCACCACGACCGCGAGCGTACGGGTCCGTGACGGCAACGGCGTGGCCTGGCGCCGCGCGGAGATCCCCGCGGCGAGCGGCTTCGGCAACGCCCGCTCGGTCGCCCTCGTGCAGTCGGTCATGGCCTGCGACGGAGCGGTGCGCGGCACCCGGCTCCTGTCACCGGCGGGCTGCGGGCTCGCGCGGCGGGAGCAGTTCAGCGGCGAGGACCGCCGGCTGGGCATGCCCGTCCGCTGGGGCCTCGGCTACGGCCTGTTCGACACCGGCCTCGGCTGGGGCGGCTGGGGCGGTTCCCTGGTCGTGGTCGATCCCGGACACCGGATGGCGGTGGCCTACGTGACCCACGCGATGCGCGAACCGTCGAACGACCAGCGGGGCATGGAACTGCTTGCGGCCGCCTACGACGCCCTCCAGGCCCCGCCCCCCTGACGGACACCCACCGGCCCTCGTTCTCCCCTGCCACTCAGGAACTCATCGGGATGCAGTCCGCGGACGTAATGCGACAGGCAGGCATGACGCAGCGCCCAGTCGAAGCCGTCACGCGTGATCTCGACGGCGAGGACGGTCTCCTGTCCCCCCTTCGTCCCCCATCCGGAGCGGTACATCATCCACAGGAAACTGGGCTTGATCCACCACGCAAGCCGCGCGCATAGACCTTTGCAGCAGGTTCAAGGGGCCGACCGGACGGATGGAGCTGATCCCGTCACCAGCCGACCTGTGCGTCTCCCAGCACGGTGCTGCCGAGGTGTGCGGCGAGTTTCTCCGCCCGTGGAAGATCGCCCCATTTGCCCACATGGACAAAAACGGTGTGGTGGTCGGCCGGCTGAGACAAGTGGACATCGTCGCCGTTGAAGACGACTTCCACGCCGTCGTAATTGGCGGCGCCGGGCAGCTCCGCCTCGGCGTCGTCCGGCCATCTGCCGCCCCAGCCGATCGAAGCCATTCCTTTCCCAACGGCCCGCACGAACTGCTCCTCCACGGTGCCTGGTCGAACGTAGTGCAGGACTTCCAGGGGCAGTTCTGGCTCCAGCGTGGAATCCTCCGCGGTGGCGATCGCCAGGTTGAACTCCGTGTAGTCGTGTGTCACGGGGTCCCTCCGGGGGTGGACGTAGCAGAACTCGGCATCGGGAAGCACCGCCGCCATCCGTCGTGTGTCCTCGACAGTCAGCATGTCGGCCATCAGGATCACCTCGTCGTCGTGCTCCTCCAGCAGAGCTTTCAGGCGCAGCGCCTGCGTCCATGCCTCGACGGCGTCGCTGGTGCGGAAGACGGGATACGCCCGCGAATTACCCATGTGCCCCACTCTCACACTGGGCAAGAATGCGGTGCTATCGGATTCTGCCGGGGCGTCCTGTCAGCTTCGGCACTGTGAGGGTCGCGATGCTCGACCCTCTGAGGTCCGCCGCCTTGCGGTCACGTCGGTGCCTCGCGTGCGGCATTGCCAAGATGTCGCTCAATGCGCCGGACGCGATTGGGCTCGCACAGGCGACTGTTGGATTGAGCAGCGGGTGGAAAATCGGTGGTCCGTCGAGCCGGCCTGGGCCCACGCTGTACGCCATGGAAGAACCGCTCCGCAGGATCCGCGCGCTCCACACGGCGTCCACGATCACCGTCTATCAGGCCTACCGCCCGGAGATCGGCGGCCCCGCCGCCCGAAAGGGCCGTTTCCCCGCCGCGTGGAAGCCCGACCGCATGACGTGGATCAAGCCCAGTTTCCTGTGGATGATGTACCGCTCCGGGTGGGGGACGAAGGAGGGACAGGAGACCGTCCTCGCCGTCGAAATCACGCGTGACGGCTTCGACTGGGCGCTGCGCAACGCGTGCCTGTCGCACTACGTCCGCGGACTGCATCCCGATCGCAGCGCCTGGCAGCGTGACCTCAAGCGCGCTCCGGCCCGCGTCCAGTGGGATCCCGAACGCGATCTGCACCTGCGTCCCCTGCCGTACCGCTCGCTGCAACTGGGGCTCTCGGGCGAGGCGTCCGCGCGGTACGCGGACGAGTGGATCGTGTCCATCAGTGACGTAACCCCGCTCGCCCACGAGATCCATGCACTCGTCAAGGACGGAGACCTGGACGCGGCGAGCCGACTGCTTCCCCAAGAGCAGGAATACCCCGCCGGTGACGAACTCCTGGCCCACCTGAGCTCCTGACCGGCAGCAGGGGCACAACCGCCGGGACCACCAACGGGCCGCACGCGGCAAAGGTCTGCGAACGCTGCTTGATGATCCACGTCAAGCAGCGTTCACAGACGTCATTGCTGCCGACGCGCCTCGCGGGATCAATGATGTGACGGGCGACCGCGTGGGCACTGCGGGCCTGTACGACCCTGGAGGTTTCATGCGGCCGGTCCGCACGCCGTCATGCGGAAGCCACTACCTCGCCGGCCATGACGTGGGGAGGATTGGGGAGCAGTGACGCAAGGTTGTCCCGCACGAAGTCCGCGGCCCTCGAGATCGATTCCTCGGCACCGGCCTGGTCCTGGAAGACGCTGGTCGAGACCATCACGCCGTCCCCGGCATCGATCCAGTAGTAGGCCACGAAGCCGGGGACCCGGCGCATGAGTGCCACGAACCCCTCGTTCACGAGACGTGCCGCCTCGGCCGAATCGGTCACCCCTTCGTACCGCCGGACTGCTGCGTACATCGCCAAGCTCCTCACGGCGTTCCGGGTTCGTTCCCTGCCGAGACGTCGTACCCCTGCGGCGGCCGCCTGGCTCATGAGACGTCCGGCAGTCACCTGAAGGGCCGCCTCGGGTGATCCGAACGGCGGCCGCCGGCCTGGACACACGACCCTGCGCATGTCTGCCACGAGACGGCCTCGACGTGAAGTGGAACAGCCTCGGACGGTGACTGCCCTCAGCACGGAAGAGGCTGTGAACGCTGCATGATGATCCACGTCACGCGGTCGGGCTTCCACGCGGCGGGGAAACGGTCCTTGCGGGCGGCGGGGGCGCCGATCTCCGGGCGGTAGGCCTGATAGACGGTGATCGTGGAGTCCGTGTGGGCCGCGCGGATCTGACGTTGCGGTTCTTCCATGAGGTACGGCGTGGGCCCGGCCGGCTCGGGTGACCACCGATTTTCGACCCGGCGTTCGATCCGACGAGGCACTCGGGCGGGCGGAGGCACCCGAGTCGCGGCCCTCCTTCTCGCGTGCGAGCCTGAATTCATGATCAGGCGAACGCCTGTCTGCCCGTTCGGGTGAGGGCAGCTGTGGATGGCCGCCGGGCGGGGACGCCCGAAAGGAGTTTGGCCACATGATTCCTGGCACCGCGTCATCCGTACGAGTCGAGGCGTTCGTCGATCCCCGGCTGTCCAGGTGGATGTGGCTGGTGAAGTGGTTCCTGGCCATCCCGCACTACATCGTGCTGTTCTTCCTGTGGATCGCGTTCTCCGTCGTGACCTTCGTCGCGTTCTTCGCCATCCTGTTCACCGGCCGCTATCCCCGGTCCCTCTTCGACTTCAATGTCGGCGTGCTGCGCTGGAACTGGCGTGTCGGCTATTACGCCCACACCGCGCTCGGCACCGACCAGTACCCCCCTTTCACCCTCGCGGACGTACCCGACTACCCGGCGCGTCTCGACGTCGCCTATCCCGAGCGCCTCTCGCGCGGTCTGGTCCTGGTGAAGTGGTGGCTGCTGGCCATCCCGCAGTACATCGTCGTCGGGATCCTGGTCGGCGGCTGGGGCTGGGGCGACGAGGACAGCTGGCGCGGCGTCGGCCTGATTCCCTTTCTCTCCCTGGTCGCCGTGATCATCCTGACGTTCACCGGCCGGTACCCGGCTCACCTCTTCGACTTCCTGCTCGGCCTGGTCCGCTGGGTCGCACGGGTAGCCGCCTACGCCGCGCTGATGACCGACGAGTACCCGCCCTTCCGCCTCGACCTGGGCGGCCGGGAATCCCCTCTCACGAAGATCCCGCCGACCGAATCCCCTCGGTAGTACGAGCGGGGAAGGCACCCACGGCGGAGGAGATGAGACAGGTCAGTGGGTCTGGAGCAGGCCCGTTGCTCCGCCGATGAACGCGCTGGTCAGCATCGCGGTGATCAGTACGCCCAGCAGGACCCGCAGTGCGCGGGAGCCGGTCCCCGGGCCGGGTCGGGCTCGTGCGGCCGTGGCCGTGGCCATGGCGCCCAGGAGCAGCACCACCAGGCCGAGCAGGGAGAGTGCCAGCCAGCCGAACGTGGCATCCACGCCGATCTGTTCGTAACCGCCGGAGGACGTCCGCCGCAGTGTCGCCGTGCTGCCGACGGGCAGTTCGGTGTCGACCGTGGCGTCGGTGTCCACCACGGTCCCGTCGTCGGAACGGAAGATGCCGTGGCAGTGCGGGTACCTGTGGGCTCCCGTCTCGGTGTACGAGCACGACTGGACGCTGAGGTGACCGGAGGTGCCCGCCACCCCCGTGGCGTAGGCGAGATGCGTCACCGCGAGCCAGGTGACGCAGGTGCCCACGGCGAACAGTCCCGCGATCACGAGCAGCGGGCGTCCCTCTCGCGCCCCTTCCCGCACTCCTTCCCGCGCCTCTGCCATGGGACGGGCCCGGGGCACGGCCCTGAACAAGCCCCGGAGCCGGGTCCAGCGCTTCGTCCGTCCGTTCATCACGTCCCCCTCGCGTCCCCGACCCTCCGGTAACCGGCGGTCCCTCGCGGTACCCGGCGGTCCCTCGCGGTACCCGGCGGTCCCTCGCGGTACCCGGCGGTCCCTCGCGGTACCCGGCGGTCCCTCGCGGTACCCGGCGGTGCCTCGGCGGGCCCCGATTCCCGCGGCGTACAGCAGACACACGAGTGCGGCCGATGGTTGCGGGCCGCGGCGACCGGCGGCACGTCCCGGCTCCCCGTGGCTCCGATCGAGTGGACTTGCCGGAACGCTGATCGGACCGGAGCCCGTGGCGGGGGCGCGGATGGTGGTGTTGCCGTCTGTTCCCGTGACCTGGACCTGATCCGGAAGAGGCGCCCCCATGCGACGTACCTCCTACCGCCGTCCGTTCGCCGCGGCACTGCTCGCGGCGTCCGTACTGGCCCCGATGACGACGACGCCCGCCGCGGCCTTCCACGCGACGGACGTCCGCCCGGCCGGAGCCCACACGGCCGGCGTCCGCGCGACGGGCGCGGGCGGATACGGCGACGACGGCACGGGCAGCAGCCTCGGCCCGGCGCTGACCGCCCGGCTCGACAAGGCCGTCGCGGACGTGCGCAAGCAGGCCGGCATCCCGGGCGTCGTCGTCGGACTGTGGATGCCCGGCAAGGGGAACTACGTCCGCGCGACCGGAGTCGCCGACAAGCGCACCGGCAGGCCGATGTCCGCCGGCGACTACGTCCGGATCGGCAGCGAGACCAAGACCTTCACCGTCACCGCGCTGCTCGAACTCGTCGACCGGCACAAGGTCCGGCTGGACGACCCGATCTCCCGCTACGTCCCCGGCGTGCCCGGCGGCCGCCGGATCACGCTGCGCCAGCTCGCCGAGATGCGCAGCGGACTGTTCCCGTACACCTCCGACGCGGACTTCGAGCACGACCTGCTCAGCGACCCCCAGCGGGTCTTCACCCCGCGCGAGCTGCTGGCGTACGGCTTCAAGCATCCCAACACCTTCGCCCCGGGCGCGCAGTTCGAGTACTCCAACACCAACCTCATCCTGCTGGGCCTGGTCGTGGAGAAGGTCACCGGCCACAAGCTCCGGGACGTCATCGAGCGGCGGGTCCTGCGCCCGGCGCAGCTGCGCCACACGCTGTTCCCGAAGGGGAACGAGTTCCCCAAGCCGCACCCGCAGGGCTACACCAACCAGACGCTGAGCGGCGAGGTCGAGAACTCCACCAACTGGAACCCCAGTTGGGCCTGGGCGGCCGGAGCGATGATCTCGAACCTGCAGGACCTGCGGCACTGGGCCAAGGTCGTCGCCACCGGCACGCTGCTCAGCCCCGAGACCCAGGCACAGCGCCTCAGGACGCTCCCGACCGGCTTCCCGGGAACGACGTACGGCCTCGGCATCTTCAACGCCAGCGGCTGGATCGGGCACAACGGCTCCCTGCCGGGGTACGAGACCGTGACCGTCTACCTGCCCTCGAAGAAGGCCACCCTGGTCGTCATGCTCAACACCGACATCACCTACCAGGGCCAGGAACCGTCCACGCTGGTCGCCAGGGCCGTCACCGAGATCGTCACCCCCGACAACGTCTACGCCGGCGCCGTCGTCAACCCCTGAGACCCGCATCCGAACCCCTGAGGCCCGCATCCGGCAGAAGGGCGCCGTCCCGGTCGTACGACCGGGACGGCGCCCTCGTGGATCACGCTCGGTGAGGCGGCCCGAGCGGCCGCCCCCGGCCGGGGCTAGCGGATCGTGGCCGTGTCGATCACGAAGCGGTAGCGCACGTCGCTGGCCAGGACCCGCTCGTACGCCTCGTTGATCTCGGACGCCTCGATCAGCTCGATCTCGGCGCCGAAGCCGTGCGCGGCGCAGAAGTCCAGCATCTCCTGGGTCTCCTGGATGCCGCCGATGCCGGAGCCCGCGAGGGTCTTGCGGCCGCCGATCACCGAGAACAGGTTGAGCCGGACCGGCTCCTCGGGCGCGCCCACGTTCACGAAGGCGCCGTCCGTGCGCAGCAGCGCGAGGTAGGCGTCCAGGTCCAGCGGGGCCGAGACGGTGGACAGGATCAGGTCGAACGTGCCGCGCAGCGCCTTGAAGGTCTCCGGGTCGCTGGTGGCGTGGTAGTGGTCGGCGCCGAGCTTCAGGCCGTCGTCCTTCTTGCGCAGCGACTGGGAGAGGACGGTGACCTCGGCGCCCAGGGCGTGCGCGATCTTGACGCCCATGTGGCCGAGACCGCCCATGCCGAGAACGGCGACCTTCTTGCCGGGACCGGCGTTCCAGTGCTTGAGCGGGGAGTACGTGGTGATGCCGGCGCAGAGCAGCGGCGCGGCCACGTCCAGGGAGATGCCGTCGGGGATGCGCAGGGTGTAGTTCTCGTCGACGACGATCTTCTGGGAGTAGCCGCCGTAGGTGGGCTCGCCGTCCTTGCCGACGGAGTTGTACGTGCCGACGCCGCCGCCGGTGCAGTACTGCTCCAGACCGGCCAGGCAGTTGTCGCACTCGCGGCAGGAGTCGACGAGGCAGCCGACGCCCACGCGGTCGCCGACCTTGAACTTGGTGACGCCGGGGCCGACCTCTTCGACGATGCCGGCGATCTCGTGGCCCGGGACCATCGGGAAGGCGGCCTTGCCCCAGCCCTCGCGGGCCTGGTGGATGTCGGAGTGGCAGATGCCGGCGAACTTGATGTCGATCAGGACGTCGTGCTCCCTGACCGCGCGACGCTCGATGGTGGTGCGCTCCAGCGGAGCCTTGGCGGCGGGCGCGGCGTACGCAACGACAGTGGTCATGCCGGGGTTCTCCTCGGGAGGGGGGTGGTCCGTGCCCGGCTGTCTCGTCGGGCACGGCGTCCAGCCTGCCCGATCCCCCGCCTGTCACCCAGACCACGGTTCTGCGTACGTTCGCCGGTCCTACCACTGGCAGGGTCAGGCTCGGCGGCGTACGACCCGTTGATACTGGAGGCATGGATGAACAGCCCTCCGCAGAGCCCGCCGGGGAGACGGCCCTCCCCCTGGACCGGCGTGCCGAGCTGAGCGAGTTCCTGCGCAGCCGCCGTGCCCGGCTGAAGCCGGAGGACGTCGGGATGCCCGACTTCGGGCGGCACCGCCGGGTGCCCGGTCTGCGCCGTGAGGAGCTGGCCCAGCTCGCCGGGGTGTCCGTCGCGTACTACACGCGTCTGGAGCAGGGGCACGGGCGCAATGTGTCGGCGGAGGTGCTGGACGCCATCGCGAAGGCGCTGCGGCTGACGGACGCCGAGCACAACCACCTCACGCACCTCGCGAAGCCCAAGCAGCACAAGAAGAAGCAGGCGGCGCGGCCGCAGCAGGTGCGGGGCTCCCTGCGCCAGCTCCTCGACACCCTCGACGGCGTCCCGGCGTACATCACCGGACGGCGCTCCGACGTGCTCGTGTGGAACCGGATGGCCGCGGCCGTCTTCGGCGACTGGTCGGAGCTGCCGCCGCAGGAACGGAACTGGGCGCGGATGGTCTTCCTGCGGCCCGAGTACCGGGACCTGTTCGTGGAGTGGGAGCAGAAGGCGATCGACATCGTGTGTCTGCTGCGCATGGACGCGGGCTGCCATCCGGACGATCCGCGGCTGGCCGCCCTGGTCGGGGAGCTGTCCGTGAAGAGCGAGGACTTCCGGCGGCTGTGGGCGACGCACGACGTGAAGGAGAAGAGCCACGGGGTGAAGCTGCTGCGGCATCCGCTGGTGGGTGACCTGGCGTTGCAGTTCGAGTCGTTCCGGCTGGTCGGTGACAGCGAGCTGGCGCTGGTCACGTATCACGCGGAGCCGGGGTCGGGCTCGGCCGAGGCGCTGCGGCTGCTGGCGTCGTGGGGGACGGACGCGACCCGCGCGGGCACGTCCTCACCCCACTGACGGGGCCCGGCCCACTGAGACGGGGCCCGGCCCACCGACCGGGCCCCCGCGGGCAAAGGCGCGCCCGGCTCAGGGCCGGTACGGCGGCGCGGCCCCCCACGTCCACTTCGGTACGGGCTGCTCCGCCGGCGGCGTCGCGTCCGGGCCGGAGAAGTACACGGCGAGTCTCGTGCCCCACTCGGCGTAGGCGAGGAAGGCGGAGCGGAACTCGGCGTCGGTGGGGAGTCCCGCCTCGTCGGCGGCGTCCTGGAGGAGGTTCACCCAGCGGCGGCGCTGCGGCTCGGTGATGCCCTTGCCCAGGTGTTTGGCGACCATGTGGCCGTGGCCGCCCTGGGTCTCGGAGTATGCAGGGGGTCCGCCGAAGACCTCGCCGAGCCAGAGGGCGACATGGGCGGCGTGTTCGGGCGCGAGGTCCGCGAACAGCGGCGCGAGGAGGTCGTCCTTGAGGACCTTGTCGTAGAACGCCTCGGTGAGACGGGCGAAGGCCTCGGCGCCGCCCGCCCAGGCGTAGAGCGTGGGCACGGAGGCGCCCTGCCCCCGCACGGAGGTCGGTTTGTAGTGGCGCATCTCCTCGATGCTGCCGATGTACGGGCGGATCTCGGCGAGGAAGTCCGCGAAGAGCTCGGAGGCGCGGAAGCCCTCGATGTGGTCCTCGGTCGAGGTCCAGGTGATCCTCAGGATGAAGTGCTCGAAGTCCTCCTCGCAGCGGGCGAGTTCGTAGTCGACGCACTGCGGGGCCGCGGCGAGCTGGACGGCGGCGCGGGTGTAGGCGGCCAGGAACGCGGCCGACTGGTCCTCGGGAATGCGGTACCGGATGTATTCGACTGTCGAGACGGTCATGTCCCCACACAAACACGGAAGGGCCACCGGAAGCTCTGTTTCCGGTGGCCCTTTCGCTGCGGGCTCACTCCAGCGCCGAGGGGCGCGCGAGGCTCACTCCGAGGGGGAGCGAGGCTCACTCCCGCGCCGAGCCGGGCGCGTGCCGCGCTACCGTGCCGCGTTCTCCTTGACGGTGATCTTCCCCTTGCGGATCGTCGCGAGGCGCGGAGCCTTCTTCGCGATCGCGGAGTCGTGCGTGACCATGATGAAGGTCAGCCCGTGCTCCTTCCACATGGCTTCGAGCACCTCCATGATCTCGTCGCGCATGCCCTCGTCGAGGTTGCCGGTGGGCTCGTCGGCGAGCAGCACCTTGGGCTGCTTGACCAGGGCGCGGGCGATCGCCACGCGCTGCTGCTGGCCGCCCGAGAGCTCGGCGGGCAGGTGTCCGAGGCGCTCGGCGAGCCCCACGGACTCCAGGGCCGCGGCGGCCCGCTCACGCCGTTCCTTCGCCTTGATCCGCAGCGGTACGAGCGCGGTCTCGACGTTCTCCTGCGCGGTGAGCGTGGGGATCAGGTTGAAGCTCTGGAACACGAAGCCGATGTTCTCGCTGCGCACCTTGGTGAGCTTGGCCTCGGACAGCTTCGCCATGTCGACGCCGTCGAGTTCGACGCTGCCCGCGGTGGGGCGGTCGAGCCCGCCGAGCATCTGGAGCAGGGTGGACTTGCCGCCGCCGGTGGGGCCCTGGATGACGAGCCGGTCGCCGTCACCGATCGTCAGGTCGATCCCGGCGAGCGCGCTGATCGATTCCTTGCCCCGCGTATAGCGCTTGGTGACGCCTCTGAGTTCGTACATGGTGTTACTCCTGGGATACGTAAGTACGTAAGGGGCGGGGCTTATTCGACGCGGCGCAGCGCGTCGGCGGGACGCAGCCGGGAGGCGCGCCAGCCGCCGAAGGCACCGGCGATCAGGCCACCGGCCACGGCCAGGCCGACCGCGATGACGATGGTGTTGACGCTGACGGGCGCGGTGAGCGCGACGTCGAGGGCCTTGGACGCGCTCTGCCGCGCCGGGCCGCCGAAGCCACCGCCGCCGCCGGGACCGCCACCGCCGGGGCCGCCGCCGAGACCGCCACCGCCGCCCGTGCCGCCCACCTGGGCCTGGAGGGTGGGGCTGATCTCGGTGACGACATAGGCGCCCGCGAGGCCGAGGGCGATGCCGAGGACGCCGCCGACCAGTCCGTTGACGATGGCCTCGCCGACCACCTGGCGGGTCACGCGGCCGGACTTCCAGCCGAGCGCCTTGAGGGTGCCGAACTCGCGCACGCGGCGGGAGACGGCGGAGGAGGTGAGCAGACCGGCGACCAGGAACGCGGCCACGAGCACCGCGATCGACAGCCACTTGCCGACGTTCGAGGCGAGGTTGGAGGCGGTGGACAGGGAGCCGGAGACCGTGTCCGCGAGGTCGGCGGAGGTGGTGACCGTCGTGCCCGAGATGTTCTTCTGGATGGTGCTCTTGACGCCGTCGATCTGCTGCGAGTCGGAGGCCTTGACGTAGATCGTCGTGACCTTGTTCTTGGAGTCGCTGAGCGTCTGCGCCTGCTGGAGCGGGATGTAGAGGTTGGCCGCCGCGTCGCCGCTGTCGGGCGTCGCGATGCCGACGATCTTGAACTTGACGCCCTTGATGGTGACGGTGCCGCCGAGCTTGAGCTTCTTCTCCTTGGCGTACGACTTGTCCGCGACGACGACCTTGGCGTTCGTCTCGGAGGTCTTGAACGTACGACCGCTGGTGATCTTCGACGAGGTCAGCGGGCCCAGGGCCGGCTTGGTGACGTCGGTGCCGTAGACCGAGTAGTTGTTGACGTCGAAGTTGGCTCCGCCGCCCTCGACACGTCCCTGCGGGGACTGCTGGGCGCCGGGGCCGCCCTGCCGGTTGCCGCCGCCGCTGTTCGGGTCCTGCTTGAACTGACCGCGGGTGAACTGGCCGTTGATGCGGATGACCTGGAGGCTCAGGCCGCCGACGGAGTCCGCGACGCCCTTCTGCGCGTCGACCTTGGAGACGGTCGAGGAGGCCAGGGTCTGGAAGCCCTGGACCATGACGCGGTCGCTGCTCTGCTCCTTGTCGGAGTCGCTGTCGTTCGCGTCGAAGTTGAAGCGGGGGCGGTCGCTGGTGTTCTGGGCGGCGGCGGCCTTGGTGACCGTCATGTCGGTACCGAGCCCGTACAGCGACTGCAGGACCTTGCCCTGGGCCTTCTCCATGCCGGAGGACACGGAACTGACCACGATGACCAGGGCGATGCCCAGGGCGAGCCCGGAGGCGACGACGAGGGCCGCCTTTCTGCGGCGGCGCAGTTCGCGCCTCAGGTAGGTGAAGAACATGCGCCGCAAGTTAGTTACGGCGCGTGATGAAGGAATAAGGCCGAAATAAGAGAACCATGAGAAGGCTGTGGCCGGGCCCAGAAATCTTTGGGAGACGCCGATGCGGCGGCGGCCCCTGGGGGCCGCCGCCGCATCGGTGTTCGCTCGCCCGCTGGCGCCCCGGCCTCGGCCGGGCGGTCGCGGCCCTGGGTCAGACGGCCGAACCGGCCTTCCAGGCCGCCCAGTCCAGGTTCCAGCCGTTGAGGCCGTTGTCCGGGGCGATGGTCTTGTCGCCGGTGTTCTTGACGACCACGACGTCACCGATCAGCGAGTGGTTGAAGAACCAGGAAGCCGGGGTGTTGGGGTCGTTGGCGCCCTTGGTGTCGGACAGGCCGACACAGCCGTGGCTGGTGTTGACGGAGCCGAAGATGGACTTCGCGCCCCAGTAGTTGCCGTGGATGAAGGTGCCGGAGTTCGACAGACGCATCGCGTGCGGCACGTCCTTGATGTCGTACTCGCCCTTGCCCTTGTCGTCCGTGAAGCCGACGGTCGAACCGTCCATCCGGGTCTCCTTGAACTTCTCGGAGATCACCATCTGGCCCTGGTACGTCTTGTTCTCGGGAGCGCCCGCGGAGATCGGGATGGTCTTGACGACCTTGCCGTCCTGGGTGACCTTCATCGTCTTGGTGCTGGCGTCGACGATGGAGACCTGGTTACGGCCGATCTTGAAGGTGACCGTCTTCTGCTGCACGCCGAAGACGCCGCTCGCCCCCTCGACCCCGTCGAGGTTCAGCTTCAGGGTGACGGTGGAGCCGCCGGTCCAGTAGTCCTCGGGGCGGAAGTCCAGGCGGTTGGCGCTGAACCAGTGCCCGACGACCTCCTGGCCGCTGCTGGAGCTGACCGTGATCCCCTTCTGCACCGCGGCCTTGTTCGTGATGGCCTTGTCGAAGTTGATCGAGACCGGCATGCCGACGCCGACGGTGGAACCGTCCTCGGGCGTGAAGTTGCCGATGAAGCTGTTGGCCGGGGAGACCGTCGTGAACGACGCGTTCTCGTGGGCCGTGCGGCCCTCGGAGTCGGCGGCCTCGGCGGCGATCTTGTACGTGGTGGCGCGCTCCAGGCGGTTCAGCGGCTTCCAGCTCTTCTTGTCCGCCGATATCTGACCGGCGACGGCGGTGCCGGACGCGGTCTTCATCGTGACGGACGTGAGCGAGCCCTTGCTGACCGTGACGGCGGTGCCGTTGTTGATCGAGGCGTTGTCGGAGCCGTCCTTGGGCGTGATCTTGATCAGGGCCTCGGACGTCTTCTTGGCCGCCGCCTCGTCGACCTTGGCCTGCGACGTGGAGTCGCCGCCGTCCGATGCGCCGGCCTTGTCCCCGTCCCCGCTGCACGCAGAGAGCACCAGCACCCCGCCGAGCAGTGCGGACGCCGCCACAAGACGCTTGCGCCGCTTACTGATCGTCATCACACGCTTCTCCATCGTCGCCGATTCCCAAAAGGACCACGGGACTCCCGTAACCAGTTAGAACGCCGCAACCGGTTACCTCCGTTCCACTTCCCGCAGAAGTGTGTCCCACGCCACGCCCCCTTTCCGGGGCACGGTCCGAAAACGGTACGGAGGCGTGATGCGGGGGTGGTTCGGAGGCGGCCCGGGCCGCGCCGGGGGTAAAGGGCCCCGGACGGCGGCCACCGGCCGGGGTCGTGACTCCCGGACCGCGTCAGCCGCGCACGTCCTCCTCGTCGTCCTCTTCGGCATCATCCTCGTCGATGTCCCAATCCGGCGAATCGGGGTCGTAGTCGATGGGCTCGCTGCTCCACGACGCCTGCGCGAGCTCGACCCCGGGCACCGCACTGACCAGGTCGAACGGGTCCACGAGATAGGCCAGGGCCTCCGCAGTGTCTTCCGTCACTGCGCCCTCGGCGTGCGCCCTCTCGTCGGCCGGCATGTCCGCGTCGTCGCCGATCCGGCCCAGCGCGGCCCGGGTGACGGCGTCGGCATCGTCGATCTCCAGGACGAGTTCGACACGAAGCCGGACAAACTGTGAAGTCTCAGGGGTACTCATGGGAGGGAGCGTACGGCCCGTGGTCTGCGCGACTTTCCCGCGACCCGCGCCTTTCACTAGCATCGGCCCGCACGGCCAATTCGCAAGCGCCACAAGGGGATCGATATTTCGTGTCCGCCGCACGTCGATCGTTGCTGACCGCCACCGCAGCGGGGACCCTCCTGGGTGCCCTGTGGTTCGTCCCGTCCGCCAACGCGACCCAAGACGTACCGTCACCGGCCGCGACGGCGTCGGCGTCCGCGGCACCGACCGACACGTCGACGACGCGGATGTCCGCCGGTCCGGGCACGGCCCGTACGGTCTCCGACGGCGACGGGGCGGACAGCCTTGCCGGCCAGGACGGTCCGCGCACGCTCTCCGGCGACGACGGGACCCGGCTCGCGGACACCGGCGCCGTGAACACCACGCCGTACGTCGTCGGCGGCACGCTCTTCCTCTGCCTGGGCGCCGGATTCGTGGCCTATTCCGTGCGCCGAGAGCGCATGATTGCCTACTGAGCGCATCGACCGCGTCACGGACAACCCACGGGGAAGCCATGCGAGAGCTGAGCGAGCTGACCGACGTCGAGGAACCGGCCTGGCCGCTGCTGTCCAAGACGCTCGCCGCCAGCGGGGTGTCCATGGAGGTTCCTCCCGTGGACCCGGACCTGGCCCGCGCGAGCCTGCTCCAACTCCAGGTCACGGCAAGGTCCTGGCTGGGCGGGATGGTGCTCAACTGCGGCGGCGTGGTGTTGGACAGCGGATGGCTGCGGATCTACGGCAGTCCGGCCGAGGACTCCTCCACGGGACTGCCGGGCGGCTCGACGGACCTGCCCTCGCTGGCCGAAGTCAACGAGTTCCCCGAGTACTTCGATCCCGGCTGGCGCCCGCGGGACGGCGGGCTCGTCGTCGGCCACGACGTGCTGGGCGGGGTGTTCGTCCTCAACGGCGCCGACCCGGAGTCGGTGGGACGTCCCGGTCATCCCGGCGAGGTCGTGTACTTCGCGCCGGACTCACTGAAGTGGGAGGCGCTCGAAGTGGGCCACGGGGAATGGCTCCAGTGGCTCCTGCGCGAGGGCACGGACCATTTCTACGACACTCTGCGCTGGCCCGGCTGGCGGGCCGAGTCCGGCGCCCTCACGGGCACGCAGGGGCTGTCCGTGGTGCCGTTCCTGTGGTCGGCGGAGGCGCGGCGCGACCTGATGTCGACCAGCCGCCGGGCGGTGCCGCTGGCCGAAGTGCTGAGCCTGCACCGGGACTTCGCCCTCAAGCTGGACGGAGTGGACCCGGGCTTCCTCGGCGACGTCTGAACGCCCGCGGCACGAGGCCCGGTCAGGGCGGCAGCGGCAGCGGCAGCGGCAGCGGCAGCGGCAGCGGCACGCAACGATCCATCGCCCCCCGGCAGCCACGGAGACCGAACCGTCTGCTCGGGCGGCCACGGAGACCGAACCCTCTGCTCCGCCGGCCACGGAGACCGAACCCTCCGCTCGGGCAGTCGCGGGGCCGATCCCCGGCTCCAGCAGCCACCCCGCCGGTCCGCGGGCCGGGAGCGGGCCGTTCACGCGACGGCCCCGCAACCCGGGGCGTGAGCCGATGGGTTGCGGGGCCGCGGCGAAGCCGGACGGATCCGGCCGGTCGGGTCAGGCGGCCCTGCGGCCGCCGCCCTGGGCGCCGTTCTGGCCGCCGCGCTGCGAAGCGCGACCGCGCCCGCCGGAGCGACCCGCACCCGCGCCACCACCGGCGTCCGTACGGCGACCGGCGCCGCCGGAGGACTCGCCACGACGACCCGCGCCGGCACCGGCGTCCGCACGACGGCCTCCGGTGCCACCGGTCTCGGTGCGGCGGCCCGCGGCCGCTCCGCCCGCTTCCGCGCGACGGCCGGCACCGGTGCCCGTGCGGCGTCCGGCGGGAGTGCCGCCCGTCGCGGCACCCGCGTCCGTGGCCGGACGTCCGGCGCGCCTGCGGCGCGCCTGACCGTCGGAACCGGTGCTCGCGCGTCCGACCGTGCCGCCGTCGGCGGCGGCCGGGCGCCTGGCCCCGCCGCCGGTGGCCCGCCGCGTCTTGGGCCGTGCCTTCGGCTGCTCGACCGGCTGCGGGACCTCGATGACGACCGGGACGCCGGAGGGCTCGCGGGCGCCGGTGAGACGGGCGAGTTCCTCGTCGCTGGACTTCACGCGGGCGGTGCGCGGCGTGATGCCCGCGTCCGCCATGAGCCGCGTCATCTCACGCTTCTGCTCGGGGAGCACCAGGGTGACGACGCTGCCGGACTCTCCGGCGCGGGCGGTACGGCCGCCGCGGTGGAGGTAGTCCTTGTGGTCGGTCGGCGGGTCGACGTTGACCACGAGGTCGAGGTCGTCGATGTGGATGCCGCGGGCCGCCACGTTGGTGGCCACGAGCGCGGTGACCTGACCGTTCTTGAACTGGTCGAGGGTGCGGTTGCGCTGCGGCTGGCTGCGCCCGCCGTGCAGGGCGGAGGCCCGGACACCGCTGGCGAGCAGCCGCTTGGTGAAGCGGTCCGCGCCGCGCTTGGTGTCGACGAAGAGGATGACCCGGCCGTCGCGGGCGGCGATCCGCAGGGCGACGGCCTTCTTGTCGGTCTCGTCGGCGACGTGCAGCACGTGGTGCTCCATGGTGGTCACCGCGCCCGCGGACGGGTCGACGGAGTGCACCACGGGGTCGGTGAGGAACATCTTGACGAGCCGGTCGATGTTCTTGTCGAGCGTGGCCGAGAACAGCAGCCGCTGGCCGCCGGGCTCGACCTGGTTGAGCAGCGCGACGACCTGCGGCATGAAGCCCATGTCGGCCATCTGGTCGGCCTCGTCCAGCACGGTGATCGCGACCTGGCCGAGGGCGCAGTCGCCCCGCTCGATGAGGTCCTTGAGCCGGCCCGGCGTCGCGACGAGCACCTCGGCTCCGCGGCGCAGGGTGCCGGCCTGCCGGCCGATCGACATCCCGCCGACGGCCGTGGCCACGCGCAGGTTGACGGCGGTGGCGTACGGCGTCAGCGCGTCGTCGACCTGCTGGGCGAGTTCGCGGGTGGGGACGAGGACGAGCGCGAGCGGGTGACGCGGCTCGGCGCGGCGGCCCGCGGTGCGGGCGAGGAGCGCGAGCCCGAAGGCGAGCGTCTTGCCCGAGCCGGTACGTCCGCGGCCGAGCACGTCGCGCCCGGCGAGGGAGTTGGGCAGTGTGGCGCCCTGGATCGGGAACGGCTCGGTGACGCCCTGGGCCGCGAGGGTCTTCGTCAGGGCGGCCGGCATGTCCAGCGCGTCGAACGAGTCGACCGCGGGCAGCGCCGGTGTGATCGTCTCGGGCAGGGAGAACTCCTGCGGAGGCGCGACCTTGCGGGCGCCGGCGCGGCCTGCGCCCCGGCCCGTGCTCCGCGCGGAGCCGCCGGACTGTGCGGCACGTGCGTTCGCCGGCCGCTTACGGACGGGACGTTCGGATCGAGTCATGCTGGATCTGGATTTCCTTCCTGGGCCCACGGACTGCACACACAGCGCTCACCGACTGCATGAGCTGTCACAGCGCTGAGCCGGGACCCGCACCCGAAGGCGCGGGACCCGGCTCTGGAAAAGCGCGTTCGAACTAGGCGGGAACGATGTTCTCCGCCTGCAGGCCCTTCTGGCCCTGCGTGACCTCGAAGGAGACCTTCTGGCCCTCGATGAGCTCACGGAAGCCGGAGCTGGCGATGTTCGAGTAGTGGGCGAAGACGTCCGGGCCGCCGCCGTCCTGCTCGATGAAGCCGAAGCCCTTTTCCGAGTTGAACCACTTCACGGTGCCAGTAGCCATGTTGTTCTCCTGAACAGGTAGTTGGGCCCCCATCCGGAGATGCACCGGGTAAAGCCGGAGATGCCGGTAAAACAAAACGCGCCTGCGGAGGATTCCGATCAGGCGCACAAAGTAAATGGGTACCAAAAACGTATCAATGAGACAGTAGCACACCCTGGTGCGGAGGGGCGAGGAGAGGCATGTGGGCCGGGACACACCCGGCCCACATGCGGGAACTCCGTCAGGCGAGCGGGCCGGTGACCGGCTCCACCGCGGCCACCACACCGCCCGCGCGCACGAACGCGTCGGCCGCCTCCAGGTCGGGGGCGAGGAAGCGGTCCGGGCCGGGGCCCTGGACGCCGGCCGCGCGGACCGCGTCGATGACCGCCCGCGAGGCCGGGGCCGGGGTCAGACCCTCGCGCAGTTCGATCGCGCGGGTGGCGGCGTACAGCTCGATCGCCACGATCCGGGTCAGGTTGTCCACGGAGGTGCGCAGCTTGCGCGCCGCCGACCAGCCCATGGAGACGTGGTCCTCCTGCATGGCGGAGGAGGGGATCGAGTCCGCGGACGCCGGGACGGCGAGCCGCTTCATCTCGCTGACCAGCGCGGCCTGCGTGTACTGGGCGATCATCAGGCCCGAGTCGACGCCGGCGTCGTCCGCGAGGAACGGCGGCAGGCCGTGGCTGCGGTTCTTGTCGAGCAGCCGGTCGGTGCGGCGCTCGGCGATCGAGCCGAGGTCGGCGGCGGCGATGGCGAGGAAGTCGAGGACGTAGGCGACGGGGGCGCCGTGGAAGTTGCCGTTCGACTCGACGCGCCCGTCGGGCAGCACGACCGGGTTGTCGACGGCGGCGGCCAGCTCGCGCTCGGCGACCGTGCGGGCGTGCGCGAGGGTGTCCCGGCCGGCGCCGGCGACCTGCGGGGCGCAGCGCACGGAGTAGGCGTCCTGGACGCGCGGGGCGTCGTCCTGGTGGTGGCCGGTGAGCTCCGAACCCTTCAGCACGGCCAGCATGTTGGCGGCGCTGGCGCTCTGGCCGGGGTGCGGGCGGATGGCGTGCAGCTCGGGGGCGAGGACCTTGTCCGTGCCGAGGAGCGCCTCGAGGGAGAGCGCGGCGGAGACGTCGGCCGACTTGTACAGCGTCTCCAGGTCGGCGAGGGCCATGACCAGCATGCCGAGCATGCCGTCGGTGCCGTTGAGGAGGGCGAGGCCCTCCTTCTCGCGCAGCTCGACGGGGGTGATGCCGGCCTCGGCGAGCAGCTCGCCCGCGGGGCGCACGACGCCGTCGGGGCCTTCGGCGTCGCCCTCGCCCATCAGGGTCAGGGCGCAGTGGGACAGCGGTGCCAGGTCGCCGGAGCAGCCGAGCGAGCCGTACTCGTGGACGACGGGGGTGATGCCCGCGTTCAGGATGTCCGCCATGGTCTGGGCGACCTCGGGCCGCACACCGGTGTGTCCGGAGCAGACGGTCTTGAGGCGCAGGAACATCAGCGCGCGGACGACCTCGCGCTCCACGCGCGGGCCCATGCCGGCGGCGTGCGAGCGGACGATGTTGCGCTGCAGCTGGGCGCGCAGTTCCGGGCTGATGTGCCGGGACGCCAGGGCGCCGAAACCGGTGGAGACGCCGTAGACGGGCTCCGGCTTCGCGGCCAGCGCGTCCACGATCTCGCGGGCCGCGGCGAGGGCCGCCACCGCCGCGTCGGAGAGCTCGATCCGGGCGCCTTCGCGCGCCACGGCGAGAACGTCGGACGCGGTCACTCCGGACGTCCCCACCACCACAGTGTGCATATCCATATTCAGGAGCGTACGCAGTGAATTCGATGGTGTCACTAGTGGGCGGCGGGTTGACCCCTTACTCCGGCGTACGTCACAACGGCGGCTCCGTACGTCGCGACGGCGGCCTCATGGGCCACGGCAGCGGCCTCGTACGTCACCGAGGGCACGGGGTCCGGGGCGGCGGGCACGTCACGCGCGGGGCCTGTCGCGTCCGCGGAACCTGCGGCGTTCGCCCGCCGTGGGCGAGGGCGCGTCCGCGAGGCGTACGACGGGATCGTCGGGGCCCTCGCGCCCGGCGACCACGGGCTTCGCGGCCCGGACGGCCTTCGCGCGGTACTGGGCCGCGTCCGCGAGCCGGAACAGGCGGCGCGCCGACCGTACGGGGCCGATCGCGTCCCCCGTCGAGGCGACCCCGCACGCCACTCCTTCGCCGAGCTCCAACTCGGCCGCCCGGCAGCAGAGTTCGCCGGCGATCCGGACCACGTCGTCCGCCGGCGGGCCCACCGCGAGCAGACAGAACTCGTCGCCGCCCAGCCGTGCCGCGAGGGTGCCGGGGAGCATGGCCCCGCACAGCGAGAGCACCGACCCGAACCGTTCGAGGAGCCGGTCGCCGACGGCGTGCCCCCGGGTGTCGTTGACGCGCTTGAGCCCGTTGAGGTCGCAGACGACCAGACTGACCACGGCGCCCTCCTCCTTGTGCCGCTCCACGGCCTCGTCGAGCCGTACGTCCACGGCCCGGCGGTTGGCGAGCCCGGTCAGGGAGTCGGTGTAGGCGAGACGCCGGGCCTCCTCCAGACGCTCGGTCTGGGCGATCCCGGCCGCGACGACGGAGGCGAGGACGGTCGCGAAGTCGGCGTCCTGCGGGCCGAACACCGGCGCGCCCGCCGCGCGGGCCACGTAGAGCTCGCCCCAGGCCCGGCCGTGCAGCACGATCGGCGCGACGACGCAGCAGCCGCGGCCGCGCCGGCGCAGCGCCGCCACGCGCTGGTGGCAGTAGCCGAAGGCGCCGACCGCGGGGCCGTCGGCGGTCTCGACCCAGGCGTTCGGCTCGCCGCCGCCCGCCCAGCGCTCGTGCAGGAACTCGGTGATCTCGGGGAACTGGTGCACCGGGTAGGCCTCCCCGTCGGGGAACTCGTCCTCGTCCGGGGCCCGGTCGCCCACGTTGGCCAGCACGCGCAGCCGCCCGAGTTCGCGCTCCCACACGGAGAGCGCGGCGAAGCTCCCGGTCAGCGCGTGGCACGCACCGAGCGCCGCGGCGCGCCACGACTCCCGCGGGGTGTGCGCCGCCGCCATCCCCTGCGCCAGCGTCACCACGGCCCTCAGCCGACTGTCCTCACCGCCCATCACCCCAGGCTAGGTATATTTGCCCACAATTGGGATATCGGCGGGGCGAACAGGGGTACGTCCGGCGAGGTCCGGATCCCGGGACTACTCCCCCGGCCACTCCGGCTTGCGCTTCTCGTTGAACGCGGCGACCCCCTCCGCACGGTCCCCGGAGAAGGCGACCGACCGCCAGGCCGCGTCCTCGACCTCCAGACCGGCCCGCAGGTCGAGTCCGTGGCCGAGGCGCAGCGCCCGCTTCGCGGCGCGCAGGCCGACCGGCGAGTTGGCGGCGATACGGGCGGCCAGGGCGAGCGCTTCCGCCGTGTCCCGCCCCGCCTCCACCAGCTCGTCCACCAGCCCCAACTCCCGCGCCTCGGCGGCCTCCAGACGCCGTGCCGAGAAGATGAGCTCGGCCGCGCGCGCGGCCCCGACCCGGCGCGGCAGAAGCTGCGTGCCGCCACCGCCGGGAATCACGCCGACGGACACCTCGGGCAGTCCGACGACCGCGGAACGGTCGGCCACGATCAGGTCGCAGGACAGCGCCAGCTCGAACCCGCCGCCCAGCGCGAAGCCGTGGACGGCGGCGACGGTCGGCATCGGCAGTTCCAGGACGCCGGTGTACGCGGCTCGCGCCAGGGGCCGCTGCCGTACCAGTTCGGCGTCCGTGAAGGAGTTCCGCTCCTTCAGGTCGGCGCCGACGCAGAAGGCACGCTCGTGCGTGGAGGTCAGGACGACCACGCGTACGTCCCGGTCCGCGGCGAGGGCGTCGCAGGCGCCGGCGATCGACCGCGCCATGTCCGTTGACACGGCGTTCATGGCCTTCGGCCGGTCGAGGACCAGCTCGGCGACATGCCCGTGCCGCCGCACGGCCACGAACTCACCGAACCTCCGCTCCCCCGGCTCCGCCACCTGGTCCGCCTCGTGCTGCGCCATGACACCCTCCCGGTTAACGCGGGTTAACAATCGACGCCCCGATCATCGCAGCCGGGGCCGTCCGGCGAAACCCGCCCCCTCGGGACGTACCTCCCCGTTCGAGTGACATGTCGTCGAACTTCGTTTCGCCGCCCTCAGCGGGTGCATAACCTGCGCACCGCCGCAGCGCACCAGGGACACCGGCTCACCGGGGAGGGACGACCATGACGAACCGCGAAACACCGCAGGCCACCAGCACCCGGCCGGGGCCGCGACCCGCACTCACGCGGCCGCCGGCCCAGCGGACGGCCTCCGAGGCCACCGCCGGGGCGGGCGCCTCGCCCGAGCGGCGGTCCGACTCCACGACGGCGGCCGCCGCGCGGACCGGGTCCGCCGCGTCCCCGGCCGCCGGGACGGCACCGGCGGACACCCGGTGGATCCGCGTCAAGCCGCTCAGCAGGGCGATGCGCGCCCCCGCGCCGCCCGACGCCGCCGCCCAGGACGCGCCCACCGCGAAGACGCCCGCCGTCGGAACGCCGGACAGAGCCGCGAAGGTCTGGGCCCCCGCCACCGGGGCGGCGCCGAGCACCCACGGAACGAAAGCCGGGACACGGGCCCAGGAGACCGCGACGCAGACGCGGAAGGCCGGGGCGCAGGCGCCGGGAGCCGGGGCGCAGGCGGCCGAAAAGCGGGCACCCGCACCGGACACCCAGGAGGCCGTGACACAGGCCCTGGAAGCCGGGGGTGCGGCCCGGGAAACCGGGCGTGCGGCTCCGGAAGCCGGGACCACGGCTAGGGAAGCCCAGGCTGAGACCCGGGAAACCAAGACCCTGGCTCCGGAGGCTGGGGCCCTGGCCCGGGAAACCCGGGGTGCGGCCCGGGAAATCGGGGTCGTTTCTCAGGAAACCAAGGCCGTGGCTCAGGAAGCTGGGGCCCTGGTCCGGGAAACCCGGGGTGCGGCCCGGGAAAGCCGGGCCGTACCTCAGGGAACCAAGGCTGTGGCTCCCGAGGCTGGGCCCGTGACCCAGGAATGCCCGGGTGCGACCCGGGACATCGGGGGTGTGGGTTCGGAGGCCCGGACTGCGGCTCGGGGAGCCGGGGGTGCGGGTTCGGAAGCTCGAAGCGGGGCCCCTGTGGACGGGGGTTCGGTAGGTGTTCCGGGGGCGGAGGGTGCTGGTCGGGGGCGAGGGATCGTTCCGGCGCCGCGGGCCGGGGGCGCGAGCGGCACCGCGTACACGTCCGTCGACGACGAGCCCGCACCCGTCCGGCTGCGTACCGTCCGGGGCCGGCACCGCAAGCCCCGCAGGCGCCGGGTGCTCTTCGCCGCGGGAGGGCTCGCGCTCGCCGCGGGGGTGCTGAGCCTCACCCGGATGACGCCGGACGCGGTGACCGGCAGCGCGGGCGGCGGCAACGCGGAGGCCGAACCGGTCGCGACGGCCACGGACAACGGCAAGGCGGACGACGCCGTCCCCACCGTCGCGGCGATGCCCACACCCACACGGGCCGGAGCCGCACCGGCGAGCCCCGCGATGGGCGGGACGAGCCCGGCACCCACCTCGGACACGAGCGGGGTCCCGGCGTCGGTCCGGACACCGGCCGCCACGGCACCGACGGCCCGTGGCGCGGCCCCCGCCGCCACGGCACCGGGCACCACCGGCATCCCCACGGCCCCCGCGACGACACCGCCGCCCGCGCGGCCGACACCGGCGGCCACGGCGCCCGCCGAGGTGCCGCGGCACACCCCGTCCCCGAGCCCGAGCGCCACGGCACCGGGCCACCAGCAGCCGGGCGTGTGCGTACCGATCGTGGGGATCTGCGTGAACGGGCTGCTGTCGTCGGGCCAGGACGGACAGTGACCGGCGGCGGCACCGCGCGGTAACCGCGAGGGGCTACGCGTCGTCGGACCGGCGGGCCAGCAGCCACGGCTCGATGACGCCGAGACCTCGGACGGGCCGCTGCCACATCGGCTGGAGCGCGAAACGGTACGAGGGGGGTTCCTCGCCCTCCTTCTCCGCCGCGGCCGCCGCCTCGGCGGCCTCCGCCTCGGAGGCGGGCGCGTCACCGGTGCGGGTCAGCTCCTCGGCGAACGCGCCGTCGACGAGGACGGCGTCGCGCGGCGCTATCGAGGTGAGCCGGCTCGCCAGGTTCACGGTCGTACCGAACACATCGCCCATCCGGGTGGTGACCGTGCCGAAGGCGATGCCGACGCGCAGCTCCGGCATGGTCTCGTCGTTGGCCATCGTTTCGATGAGCCGCAGCGCGATCTCGGCGGCGACACCGGCGTCGTCCGCGGAGTAGAGCACCTCGTCGCCGAGGGTCTTGATGAGCCGGCCCCCGTGGGCGGCGACCAGGTCGGCCGCGGTGGTCTCGAAGGCCTCGACGAGCTCGCCGAGCTCCTCCTCCTCCATGCGGCGCGTCAGCCGCGTGAAGCCGACCAGGTCGGCGAAGCCGACGGCGAGACGGCGGTCGACCATCTCCTCGTCGTCCGCCGCCTGCACGACCCGGCCGGTGGCCGCGGCGAGCTGACGGCGCCAGACGTAGACGAGGAACTCCTCCAGCTCGGGCAGGAGCAGTTCGATCAGGGGGTACGTGACCTCGGTGCGGGTCATTCCCGGCTCCGGGGGCTCGGTCAGGCCCTCCAGGAAGGAATCGATCTGCCATTCGGCCAGACGGGCGGTGGTCTGTCCCGTGGAGCGGGCGACCTGCACGGCCATGGCCTCGCTCAGCAGGCCCGCCTCGACGAGACCGGCGAGGCGGCGCAGGGCCAGCACGTCGGCCTCGGTCAGCGCCTTGGCCTGGCCGATGTCCGCGAAGCCCATGGCCCGCCAGAAACGGGAGGCCAGCTCCATGGAGACGCCCGCGCTGCGGGCCGCCTGGAACGGGGTGTACCGCCGCTCGGCGCCGAGGATCAGCCCCTCCAGGCGCAGCGCGAGCGGGTCGTCCTCGGATTCCGGTTCGGCCTGGGGGTCCACCCGGCCGTTCGCCTCGTGGCGTGCGTCGGGCCGGACGTCCGGCCGCGCACCGCCGCCCTGGCCGTCCCCGCGGGGGTCGCTGCCCGTGGCGTAGCGGTCGTCCCCGGGACGGCCGCCTCCCGCGTCCTGGCGGTCGTCCGGACGGTGGTTCGGGTGGTTCGGGCGGGTGCCGGTCCCGGCGTCGGGACGGGCGTCCTGCCGGGCCTCGCCGGCCGCGGCGGCCCGTGCGGATGTCGCGTCCGTGACCGGCCCGGCCGTACGGCCGGGCTCGCCGCCGGGGGCGGGGTGGGCACCCGTGCCGGAGCCGGTGTCGTCGACGGTCACTCCTGCTGCCCTTCCGATCTGCCGTGGTCAGGTTCGACCGCGCTCAACTCTACGGCAGGTGTGCGCTGGCTCACTCCCGATGGCGGGACCGGGGCCGACGACGGCGCCGAAGGACTGGACCACTCGCCGTCCCGTGCCGCCCCACGCCCCCGCCGGCCCACACCCCGCCCCACCCGCCGCACCGGGCCGCCGGGCCTCCCGGCGCCCGGTCGGGGCGTGACGCGTCGGGGCGTCGCGCCATGGCGTGCGTCGGGGTGTCGGGTCATGGCGTGCTTCGGAGCGCGCGTCGGGTGTCGGGTCATGGCGTGCGTCGGGGCGCCGGCTCAGGCGGGGCGCAGGTGCACCACGTCTCCGGCCCCCACCGGCTCCCGGGTGCCGTCCGCGGTCGCGATGACGAGCCGGCCGTCCCCGTCCAGGGCCACCGCCTCACCGACGACCGCGCGGCCGCCGGGCAGTTCGGCCCGCACCGAGCGTCCGAGCGTCGCGCAGCCCGCCGCGTACGTCTCCTGGAGGCCGGAGGCGACGGGGTCGCCGCCCGCGTCCCGCCAGCGCACGTACCACTGCTCCAGGGAGCGCAGCACGGCCCGCAGCACGGTGTCACGGTCCGTGGTCGTCGCGCCCGCCATCACCAGCGATCCGGCGCCGGGCACGGGCAGTTCGTCGGCGCGGAGCGAGACGTTCACGCCGATCCCGACGACGACCGCGTCGCTTCCCGCGCGCTCGGCGAGGATGCCGCCGGCCTTGCGTTCCTCACCGTCCACGGTGACCAGCAGGTCGTTGGGCCACTTGAGTGCCGTGTCGACCCCGGCGGAGCGCGAGAGGGCCGTGGCGACGGCGACTCCGGTGAGAAGCGGCAGCCAGCCCCAGCGTTCGACGGGGACTCCGGCGGGCTTCAGCACCACGGAGAAGAAGAGGCCGGAGCGGGCCGGAGCGGTCCACTGGCGGTCCAGGCGTCCGCGCCCGGCGTTCTGTTCCTCGGCGACGAGGACGGCACCCTCGTCGGCTCCCTTCTCACCGGTGACGAGCGCGGCCAGGTCGGTGTTGGTCGACCCGGTCCGTTCCACCACCTCCACGTCGCACCACAGGCCGCCGTCGCGGACCAGCGCCCTGCGCAGGGCGGCCCCTTTCAGCGGCGGGCGGTCCAGGTCGGACCACCGGTTGTCGTTCGCGTCTGCTGCATCTCGCGGCGTCATGCAACCCAGCCTAGGTGTGGTAAACGCCGCACTGCCGATCGGTAGGCCCGCCACTACGCTACGGATGAGTAGCAAGCCCCCCTTCTGAGCACCCGCTTCTGAGCACCGCGTTTTCCGAGCAGTCACCCTCACGTCCCCTTAGATCAGGCAGGGAGCCGCAACCCGATGTCCGAGCCGGAAGAGCTGCACCACCCCGACATCCACACCACCGCGGGCAAGCTCGCGGATCTGCAGCGCCGCATCCAGGAAGCGACGCACGCCGGCTCGGAGCGCGCCGTCGAAAAGCAGCACGCCAAGGGCAAGTTGACGGCTCGTGAGCGCATCGAACTGCTGATGGACGACGGTTCCTTCGTGGAGTTCGACGAGTTCGCGCGGCACCGGTCGACCGACTTCGGACTGGAGAAGAACCGCCCGTACGGCGACGGTGTGGTCACCGGCTACGGCACCGTCGACGGCCGCCCGGTCGCCGTGTTCTCCCAGGACTTCACCGTGTTCGGCGGTGCTCTCGGCGAGGTCTTCGGCCAGAAGATCATGAAGGTGATGGACTTCGCGCTGAAGACCGGCTGCCCGGTCATCGGCATCAACGACTCGGGCGGCGCCCGGATCCAGGAGGGCGTCAGCGCTCTCGGCATGTACGGCGAGATCTTCCGCCGCAACGTGCACGCCTCGGGTGTCATCCCGCAGATCAGCCTGGTCGTCGGCCCCTGCGCGGGCGGCGCGGTGTACTCGCCGGCCATCACGGACTTCACGGTGATGGTCGATCAGACCTCGCACATGTTCATCACGGGACCGGACGTCATCAAGACGGTGACCGGTGAGGACGTCGGCTTCGAGGAGCTGGGCGGCGCCCGGACGCACAACGCCGTGTCGGGTGTGGCCCATCACATGGCGGGCGACGAGAAGGACGCGATCGAGTACGTCAAGCAGCTCCTGTCGTACCTGCCGTCCAACAACCTCAGCGAGCCCCCGGTGTTCCCGGAGGAGGCGGACCTCGCCCTCACGGACGAGGACCGCGAGCTGGACACGATCGTGCCGGACAGCGCGAACCAGCCGTACGACATGCACGCGGTGATCGAACACGTCCTGGACGACGCCGAGTTCTTCGAGACGCAGCCGCTGTTCGCGCCGAACATCCTCACCGGCTTCGGCCGGGTCGAGGGCCACCCGGTCGGCATCGTCGCCAACCAGCCGATGCAGTTCGCCGGTTGTCTGGACATCGACGCGAGCGAGAAGGCCGCGCGGTTCGTGCGGACCTGCGACGCGTTCAACGTGCCCGTCCTGACCTTCGTGGACGTGCCCGGCTTCCTCCCGGGCGTCGACCAGGAGCACACGGGCATCATCCGCCGCGGCGCCAAGCTGATCTACGCGTACGCCGAGGCGACCGTCCCGCTGATCACGATCATCACCCGCAAGGCCTTCGGCGGCGCCTACGACGTCATGGGCTCCAAGCACCTGGGCGCCGACCTCAACCTGGCCTGGCCCACCTCCCAGATCGCGGTCATGGGCGCGCAGGGCGCGGTGAACATCCTGCACCGCCGCACCATCGCGGCCGCCGAGGACCAGGACGCGACCCGGGCCCGGCTGATCCAGGAGTACGAGGACACGCTGCTGAACCCCTACACGGCGGCCGAGCGCGGCTACATCGACGGCGTGATCATGCCGTCGCAGACCCGCTCCCACGTCGTACGCGGTCTGCGTCAGCTCCGCACGAAGCGGGCATCACTGCCTCCGAAGAAGCACGGCAACATCCCGCTCTAGAACCCCCCGCAGACCCGGATCCTGGGAGCAGACATGACGATCAAGGTCGTACGGGGCAATCCGACCCCGGAGGAGCTGGCCGCCGCACTGGCGGTGGTCCGCGCACGCGCCGCGGCGGTGGCGTCCGCCCCGTCCGGCGCGTCCGGACCGCGTGACTCCTGGTCCGACCCCGCCCGCATCGCCGCGCACCGGCTCCCGCAGCCGGGCCCGACGTCGTGGGGCCGCAGCTACTGGCCGGGCTAGCCCGCGCCGGCACGCGACACCCCTTGATGCCCCCGTGGACCCTGTCCACGGGGGCATCTCGGTTTCACAGGATGTCCGCAAGTTGAGTACGGGTACTCAGGCGCCGAAGGGCCCTCCCGTCGCACGATCGGGAGCATGCTGTGGTCCGACCCCGAGAACGAACCCCCCGAGGATCTCCGCGACATGCAGGACATGCTGCGGCGCCTGGGCGTTCTCCTGGCGCTGGCCATGGTGGTCGCCATGATCCTGGTGGGCGTCCGCTGAACCTGCCCGGCAGCCGAGGCACGGGCGGATCGGCGCCGATACCCTGATCGCATGACCGATCAGCCGCGCCGCCGTCTCGTCCTCGCCTCCCAGTCTCCCGCCCGGCTCAATCTGCTGCGGCAGGCCGGACTCGACCCCGAGGTGATCGTCAGCGGGTTCGACGAGGACGCCGTCACCGCTCCGACCCCCGCCGAACTGGCCCTCGCGCTGGCCGAGGCGAAGGCGTCCGTCGTGGCGGCGCGCCCCGAGGTCCAGGGCGCGCTGGTGATCGGCTGCGACTCGGTGCTGGACCTGGACGGCCAGGCGCTCGGCAAGCCCGCCGACGCCGAGGAGGCCACCGCGCGCTGGAAGGCGATGCGCGGCCGGGCGGGCACGCTCCAGACGGGGCACTGCGTCTGGGACACCGCGCAGAAGCGGTGGGAGTCCGCGATCGCCTCGACCGTGGTCCGCTTCGGCGAACCCACCGACGAGGAGGTCGCCGCGTACGTCGCCTCGGGCGAACCCCTGCACGTGGCGGGCGCGTTCACCCTGGACGGCCGCTCGGCTCCCTTCATCGAGGGCATCGACGGCGACCACGGCAACGTCATCGGCATCTCACTGCCGCTGATCCGCCGGCTGCTGCGCGAACTGGGCGTGGGCATCACGGAGTTGTGGACACCCAGGGAGGCCTGAGAACCACGGCCCCGGGCGCCCGGCCAACACGACCCGCGGCCCGGCCACTCCGGGAACGTCCTTACGGCACAGGGTGGTTGATCAACGGATGGGTCCCGCAGCGACACGGGGCGGTTGAGACGCGGTCGCGTGCCCCGCACGGCACGGGTGGTTGAGACGCGGACACGCCCCCGTACGGCACGGGGTGGTTGAGGCACGGACACGCCCGTACGCCGAGCGTCCGCGCATCGGTGCGTCCGCGCATCCGTGGATCCGTGCGTCCGTAGCTCAGAACTCCGGACACCCGGCCGCCGGCACGTCTAAGGCCCCGGACGCCCTGCCGCTCAGGCGCCCGAGCCGCCAGGCACGGCAAGGCACCTCCGAGGCCACCCGGACGTCGGCGCACCCGACTCCGGGCACGCCTGAGCGCCCCGGCACCCGGGGACGGCGTCGCCGGAACGCCCGAGGGCGGCCGGAGAAGCCGGGAGAGCGGCGGGAGGCCGTCAGGAGGCCGAAGGAGCCGCCGCCGCGACCGCGGGTTCCTGCTCGACGGCGTCCACGGCCTCGACGCTCGCAGCCTCGGCACCCTTCGGCTCGGCGGCCTTCCCCAGGTCGACGGTCCCCGCGGCGACGCCTTCGCCCGCACGGGTGCTCTCGTCCGCGTCGGCGCTCCCGTCGGCTCCCGTGTCCCCGGCGTCGGCCGCGTCGCCCTCGCCGTCACCCGTTCCGCCGGCCTCCGGCGCGGCGTCGACGGGGCCGGTCTCGCGGCCGTCGTACGCCAGAAGGGTGAACACGATCAACGCGAGCCCCACCATCATGAAGGTGAATGCTCCCCAGCCCACCAGGCCCACCGTGAAGGCGCCCAGCAGGACGTGCACCACGGCGGCGCTGATCAGCAGGACACGCCCGAACACGCCCGGGGGGCGCTGCCGGAGCGCGACCAGCAGGGCCGACACGGCACAGGCCAGGAAGTAGAGGCCGAAGACCAGTCCGCCGATCTTCGACGACCGCGCCATCATGTCGGAGTCGAGCCCGGCCATGGACATGTCCTGGCGGTCGACCACCACCCCGAGGAACCAGTTGAGGAGAGCGATACCTATCGCCTCCACGAAAAGCACGATCGCCGCCACCCACACCAGCGGTCTCCGTACCACCGGCCCCACCCACTTCCGCGTGCTGTTACCCCAAGTACGACTCAGACATCCCGAACGCTACTAACGGGTAAACCCAGGGACAAGGGTTCCGCCCAGGGCAAAGAATCGTTGGGCCATTCGTAGGGACTCGACAAAGAATCGTTGTGGGCCGCAGCACGGAGTCACAGAGACCTTGGCCACACCGGAGGGCTAGGGTTCAGGGAAGGATTCCCGCGTGCCTTGGCACGACAAGGGTTTTCGCGGGTAGGGCGAGCCTCGTATCACGCTCCGTGTGGGCAAGCTCACCACTGGGGACAGCTCGAAGTGTCGTGTTGGCTGTCCCTAAACTCGGCTTGTTTTCAAGGAGGGAGCCATCGTGCGCAAGGTGCTCATCGCCAACCGTGGCGAAATCGCTGTCCGCGTGGCCCGAGCATGTCGGGATGCCGGGATCGCGAGCGTTGCCGTGTATGCGGAACCGGACCGGGACGCTCTGCATGTCCGTGCGGCGGACGAGGCGTTCGCGCTGGGCGGTGACACTCCGGCCTCCAGTTACCTGGACTTCGCCAAGGTGCTGCAGGCCGCCAAGGACTCGGGCGCGGATGCCATCCATCCGGGTTACGGCTTCCTTTCGGAGAACGCGGACTTCGCCCAGGCCGTTCTCGACGCGGGCCTGATCTGGATCGGTCCGCCGCCGCAGGCGATCCGCGACCTGGGTGACAAGGTCGCCGCCCGGCACATCGCGCAGCGCGCGGGCGCGCCGCTGGTGGCCGGCACCCCGGATCCGGTCTCGGGTGCCGAGGAGGTCGTCGCGTTCGCCGAGCAGCACGGTCTGCCGATCGCGATCAAGGCCGCCTTCGGCGGCGGCGGACGCGGCCTGAAGGTCGCCCGCACCCTGGAAGAGGTACCGGAGCTGTACGACTCGGCGGTGCGCGAGGCCGTCGCGGCCTTCGGGCGCGGCGAGTGCTTCGTGGAGCGCTACCTCGACAAGCCCCGGCACGTGGAGACCCAGTGCCTGGCCGACCAGCACGGCAACGTGGTCGTCGTCTCCACCCGTGACTGCTCGCTCCAGCGCCGCCACCAGAAGCTGGTCGAGGAGGCTCCCGCCCCGTTCCTCTCCGAGGCGCAGGTGGCGGAGCTGTACGCGTCCTCCAAGGCGATCCTGAAGGAGGCCGGCTACGTCGGCGCGGGAACCGTGGAGTTCCTGGTCGGCATGGACGGCACGATCTCCTTCCTGGAGGTCAACACCCGCCTGCAGGTCGAGCACCCGGTCACCGAGGAGGTCGCCGGCATCGACCTGGTCCGCGAGATGTTCCGCATCGCGGACGGCGAGGAGCTGGGCTACGGCGATCCCGAACTGCGCGGCCACTCCATCGAGTTCCGCATCAACGGCGAGGACCCGGGCCGCAACTTCCTGCCCGCCCCCGGCACGGTCACGGCCTTCGCCGCGCCGACCGGCCCCGGTGTCCGGCTGGACGCGGGTGTCGAGTCCGGCAGTGTCATCGGCCCGGCCTGGGACTCCCTGCTCGCCAAGCTGATCGTCACCGGCGCCACCCGCAAGCAGGCCCTGCAGCGCGCCGCTCGCGCGCTGGCCGAGTTCACCGTCGAGGGCATGGCCACGGCGATCCCCTTCCACCGCGCGGTGGTCGAGGACCCGGCGTTCGCCCCCGAACTCACCGGCTCCGAGGACCCGTTCACGGTCCACACCCGCTGGATCGAGACCGAGTTCGTCAACGAGATCAAGCCGTTCGCCGCCCCGGCCGACGCCGAGACCGACGACGAGCCCGGCCGCGAGACGGTGGTCGTCGAGGTCGGCGGCAAGCGCCTGGAGGTCTCGCTCCCGGTCTCGCTGGGCATGTCGCTGGCCCGCACCGGTCTGGCCGCCGGCGCCAAGCCCAAGCGTCGCGCCGCGAAGAAGTCCGGCCCGGTCGCCTCGGGCGACACCCTCGCCTCCCCGATGCAGGGCACCATCGTCAAGGTGGCCGTCGAGGAGGGCCAGGAGGTCAAGGAGGGCGACCTGATCGTCGTCCTCGAGGCCATGAAGATGGAACAGCCCCTGAACGCGCACCGCTCCGGCACCATCAAGGGCCTGAGCGCGGAGGTCGGCGCCTCCGTCACGTCCGGCGCCCCCATCTGCGAGATCAAGGACTGAGACCGAGCACCGAGGCCGAGCACCGAGGCCAGGGACTGAGGCCGACGGCCGCAGTCGAGGGCTGAGGCCGACAGCCGAGGTCAAGGGCTGAGATCAAGGGCCGATCGGCACGGACGGGCTTCGCGCCCGTCCTGTCGCCTCCGAAGCGCCCGGTGGACCGCGACCGCGGTACGCCGGGCGCTTCGCCGTACGGGGTGGAACGGGCCCGCGGCGGCGCTCGCCCTCCCGCGCAACCGTCCATGATGCTTCGAGCCGTCCGGCCCGGAGCCCGCGGGCGTCCGCCCGAGAGCCGCCGGTGGCATCCTGGAGCGCAGCCGGACGGTGGGAGAGGGCAGGTGGAGGCCATGGTGGGCGCGACCGCGAAGGAGCGGGCCGGGACGTCCGGCCCCGCCCAGGACCCAGGAGCGCCGCGGGTGATGCGGGCGGACGCCCGGCGCAACCACGGACGGCTGCTCGCGGAGGCGCGGGCGGCGTTCGCCGAGCACGGCACCGACGCGTCCCTGGAGGACGTGGCCCGGCGCGCGGGCGTCGGAATCGGCACGCTGTACCGGCACTTCCCCAATCGCCACGCCCTGATGAGCGCGGTCTTCGAGGACGCCGTGAGCGATCTGCTGGCCCGCTCGCGCGAGTTGCTCGACGCTCCGCAGCCGTGCACCGCGCTGGTGGAGTGGCTGCGCGAGATCGTCTCGCACGCGGGTGCGTACCGAGGACTCGCGCGCGCCCTCATGTCGGCCTCGCAGGACGACGGTTCGCACCTCGCCCGGTGCAGCGGCCCGATGCGTGAGGCGGGCGGCGCGCTGCTGCTCCGCGCCCAGGAGGCGGGGGCCGTACGCCCCGACGTGTCGATCGGGGACCTTCTCCAGCTGACCAACGCCATCGCGCTGGCGGCAGAGGAGACGCCGGCCGACCCCGCGCTGGCCGACCGTCTGCTGAACCTGACACTGCGCGGCCTGAAGCCCTGAACGGGCCTGGCCCCCGGCGAACCTGACGCCGTGAAGGCACCCGCCCGCGAGGACCGGGACGCCTTGAGGCGACCTGACGCCTCATGCCGGCCTGCCCACACGGAACTGGGACGCCTGACCGACCCGCCCGCGGAAACCGGGGGCGCCTTGGCGGCGTGCCCGCAGGATCCGGGACGCCTCAAGCCGGCCTACCCCTGGACCCGAGACGCTTCAAGCCGACCTGCCCCAGGATCGGGACGCTTCAAGCTGGCCTGCCCCGGGATCCGAGACGCCTCAAGCCAGCCTGTCCGCGGAACCCCGGGACGCGGTGAACCGGCCTCCCGTGGAGGGCGACGCCGTGAACCGGCCCGGCTCGCGGTCCGGACCCGTGAGCCGGTGGAGCCGGTCGGCCGAAGGAATCGGCCGTCCGCGTCGGCGTCCCGCGGCGTCGCTCAGCGACGTCGCAGATCGGCCACTCGTGCGCGTTCGGCCGGGGGCTGGTCCCCCATCACCGTCGCGCTCCGTAGTTGCGGCCCCGAGCCCGGGACCACCTGGCCGCGGCGCGGACCCGGGAGCGGTACGTCCCGACGCGGCTGGCGCCCCGCCGGGAGCGGATCCCCTCCCGCACCCCCCGACGCCGATGACCCGGCCACCGCGATCTGCACGCCCTGATCGGCCAGTGCCTGCAGTTCGGTGGCGGCCCGGTCGTCATGGGCGGGCGGCTCGTCCGTGACCAGCCGGGTGATGAGGTCGGTCGGCACGGTCTGGAACATGGTGTCCGTCCCGAGCTTGGTGTGGTCCGCGAGGACCACGACCTCCGCGGCGGCCTGGACGAGAGCGCGGTCCACGGACGCCGAGAGCATGTTGGACGTGGAGAGTCCGCGCTCGGCGGTCAGACCGCTCCCGGAGAGGAACGCCCGGGAGACGCGCAGCCCTTGCAGGGACTGCTCCGCACCCGAGCCGACCAGGGCGTAGTTGGAACCGCGCAGGGTGCCACCGGTCATCACGACCTCCACGCGGTTGGCGTGGGCCAACGCCTGGGCCACCAGAAGGGAGTTGGTGACGACGGTCAGACCGGGCACCCGCGCGAGCCGGCGGGCCAGCTCCTGCGTGGTGGTCCCCGCCCCCACCACGATGGCTTCGCCCTCTTCGACGAGACCCGCGGCGAGATCGGCGATGGCCGTCTTCTCGGCGGTCGCGAGATGCGATTTCTGCGGAAAGCCGGACTCCCGCGTGAACCCGCCCGGCAATACCGCACCGCCGTGCCGGCGGTCGAGGAGTCCTTCTGCCTCCAGCGCGCGCACGTCCCGCCGTACGGTCACTTCGGAGGTCTGGACGACGCGGGCGAGCTCACGGAGCGACACGGCCCCATTCGCTCGCACCATTTCGAGGATCAATTGGCGACGTTCTGCAGCGAACACGAAACTGACAGTAACCCCAACGACCGTCTGCTTTCAGCAGTTTGCGCCGAATAACAGAAGTTGTTCGCATGGCGGGGTGCTCAGTGGTATACGTGCCCACTCCGGGCATCCCCGCACCGCGCCGCGCCACCAACTCCCTGTGACCAGCGGGGAGTCGGCACAGGTGTCAGCCCTCGCCGTTGGTCTTCCGAGTGTGGAGCTGGCGTGCCACCTCGGCGATCGAGCCGGACAGGGACGGGTACACGGTGAACGCGTTCGCGATCTGTTCGACCGTCAGATTGTTGTCGACCGCGATCGAGATCGGATGGATGAGCTCCGAGGCGCGCGGGGAGACGACCACACCGCCGACGACGATGCCGGTGCCGGGGCGGCAGAAGATCTTGACGAAGCCGTCGCGGATGCCCTGCATCTTGGCGCGCGGGTTGCGCAGCAGCGGCAGCTTCACGACCCGGGCGTCGATCTTGCCCCCGTCGACGTCCGCCTGCGTGTAGCCGACCGTGGCGATCTCGGGGTCGGTGAAGACGTTCGAGGAGACCGTCTTCAGGTTCAGCGGGGCCACCGCGTCGCCGAGGAAGTGGTACATGGCGATGCGGCCCTGCATGGCGGCGACGGACGCGAGGGCGAAGACGCCCGTCACGTCACCGGCCGCGTACACGCCCGGGGCGGTGGTGCGCGAGACCTTGTCGGTCCAGATGTGCCCGGAGTCGCGGACCTTGACGCCGGCCTCCTCCAGGCCCATCCCGCTGCTGTTCGGGATGGCGCCCACGGCCATCAGGCAGTGCGTGCCGCTGATGACCCGGCCGTCGGCGAGCGTGACCTCGACCCGGTCGCCGACGCGCTTGGCGGACTCGGCGCGGGAACGGGCCATGACGTTCATGCCGCGGCGGCGGAAGACGTCCTCCAGGACGGCGGCGGCGTCCGGGTCCTCGCCCGGCAGCACGCGGTCGCGGCTGGAGACGAGGGTGACGCGGGAGCCGAGCGCCTGGTAGGCGCCGGCGAACTCGGCACCGGTGACACCGGAACCGACCACGATGAGCTCCTCGGGCAGCTCGTCGAGGTCGTAGACCTGGGTCCAGTTCAGGATGCGCTCGCCGTCCGGCTGCGCGTCGGGCAGCTCGCGCGGGTGCCCGCCGGTGGCGATGAGCACGGCGTCGGCGGTGAGGGTCTCCTCGGTGCCGTCCGCGGCGCTCACGACGACCTTGCGGGAGCCGTCCAGGGACTGCATGCCCTCCAGGCGTCCGCGGCCCCGCAGGACCCGGGCGCCGGCACGGGTCACCGAGGCGGTGATGTCGTGCGACTGGGCGAGCGCGAGGCGCTTCACACGGCGGTTGACCTTGCCGAGGTCGACACCGACCACACGGGCGGCCTGCTCCACGTGCGGGGTGTCGTCGGCGACGATGATCCCCAGCTCCTCGTACGAGGAGTCGAAGGTCGTCATCACCTCGGCCGTGGCGATGAGAGTCTTCGACGGCACGCAGTCGGTGAGCACCGACGCCCCGCCGAGACCGTCGCAGTCGACGACGGTCACCTCCGCGCCGAGCTGCGCGGCCACCAGCGCCGCTTCATATCCGCCGGGTCCGCCACCGATGATCACGATCCGAGTCACGTACTCCATTGTCCCGCACGCTTCAAGGTGCTTCCGCCCAGGGGCCCCGAGTCCGGCGCATCCGAGCCACTTTGTTACGCGAGAGGCCCGCGTGCCGCTGACGTACCCTCGACCACATGTCGCTCTACGCCGCGTACGCCGGCAATCTCGACCCGCGGCTCATGACGCGCCGCGCCCCGCATTCGCCGCTGCGCGCGACGGGCTGGCTGAACGGCTGGCGGCTGACCTTCGGCGGCGAGCACATGGGCTGGGAGGGGGCGCTGGCCACGATCGTCGAGGCGCCGCGGTCCCAGGTCTTCGTGGCGCTGTACGACATCGCCCCGCTGGACGAGGACTCCATGGACCGCTGGGAGGGCGTCGGCCTCGACGTCTACCGCCGGATGCGTGTACGTGTGCACACACTGGAGGGTGAGGAGGGCGCGTGGGTCTACGTACTGAACGGGTACGAGGGGGGACTGCCCTCGGCGCGTTATCTGGGCGAGATCGCGGACGCCGCCGAGTCCGCGGGGGCGCCGCACGACTACGTCATGGAGCTCCGCAAGCGTCCCTGCTGACGCCCGCTCCACCGGCGCGCCCCGCCGCTCCGCGAGGGAATCCCCGCCGCTCCGCGGCGTCTTCCCGCACCCGTCCGGCCGTCCCGCTCCGTGGCGAGGGCGCACTCGTCGCCCCGCCGCGCCGCGGCGTGTCCCCCACCCGCGCGCCCGTCCCGCCCCCTCGCGCCGGGAGCCTCGTGGTGACCTCACAGCGGTCTCACAGCTCCGTCCGCCTCGCGCATTTGTCGGAAACGACAAGACAACGATCGCAAGACCGTGAGCACTGTCATCTACGCGCGTAGGCACAAACCGGCTACGCTCTTGCGCGTGAACGCATCTCTTCTTCCGGACGACATCCAGGGCGACCCGCACGCCGCCGCCGACGCCGCCGCCACGCGCCTGCGTGAGCTGACGGGCGCCGAGACCCACGACGTGGCCCTCGTGATGGGCTCCGGCTGGGCCCCCGCGGTGGACGCCCTCGGTACCCCCGAGGCCGAGTTCCCCGTCACCGAGCTGCCCGGCTTCCCGCCGCCGGCGGTCGAGGGGCACGGCGGCAAGATCCGCTCGTACCGGATCGGCGACAAGCGCGCCCTGGTCTTCCTCGGCCGTACCCACTTCTACGAGGGCCGCGGCGTCGCCGCCGTCGCGCACGGTGTCCGTACCGCCGTCGCCGCCGGCTGCAAGACCATCGTGCTCACCAACGGCTGCGGCGGTCTGCGCGAGGGCATGCGCCCCGGTCAGCCCGTGCTGATCAGCGACCACATCAACCTGACGGCCACCTCGCCGATCGTCGGCGCGAACTTCGTCGACCTCACCGACCTGTACTCGCCGCGGCTGCGCGCGCTGTGCAAGGAGGTGGACCCCTCCCTGGAGGAGGGCGTCTACGCGCAGTTCCCCGGCCCGCACTACGAGACCCCCGCCGAGATCCGGATGGCCCGTGTCATCGGCGCCGACCTGGTGGGCATGTCGACGACGCTCGAGGCCATCGCCGCGCGCGAGGCGGGCGCCGAGGTGCTCGGCATCTCCCTCGTCACCAACCTCGCCGCCGGCATGACGGGCGAGCCCCTGAACCACGAGGAAGTCCTCCAGGCGGGCCGCGACTCGGCCGCGCGCATGGGGGAACTCCTGACCCAGGTGCTGGATCGTCTGTAGGCGACAGGGTCGCGCGTCCCCGGGGCCGGGGGCTGAACGACCCGGGCACACGGAAGCCGTACGACCGAAGAGAGGTGCACCCCAGGTGCAGGACGACATCGTCGCGCGGGCCGAGGCGTGGCTGGCCGAGGACCCCGACGCGGAGACCCGTGACGAACTCGCCAAGCTCGTCGAGGCGCAGGACGTCGCCGAGCTGACCGCCCGCTTCAGCGGGACGCTCCAGTTCGGCACCGCGGGTCTGCGCGGTGAGCTCGGCGCGGGGCCGATGCGGATGAACCGCAGCGTGGTCATCCGGGCCGCGGCCGGACTCGCCGCCTACCTCAAGGCCAAGGGGCAGACCGGCGGACTCGTGGTGATCGGCTACGACGCCCGCCACAAGTCCGCCGACTTCGCCCGCGACACGGCGGCCGTGATGACGGGCGCGGGCCTGCGGGCCGCCGTCCTGTCCCGGCCGCTGCCCACCCCCGTCCTCGCCTACGCCATACGGCACCTCGGCGCGGTCGCGGGCGTGGAGGTCACCGCCAGCCACAACCCGCCCCGGGACAACGGCTACAAGGTCTACCTCGGCGACGGCTCGCAGATCGTCCCGCCGGCCGACGCGGAGATCGCCGCCGGGATCGACGCGGTCCGCGCGCTGGCCGACGTGCCCCGCCCCGACTCCGGCTGGGAGACCCTCGGCGAGGAAGTCCTGGACGCCTACCTGGCCCGTACGGACGCCGTCCTCGCCGAGGGCTCGCCGCGCACGGCCCGTACCGTCTACACGGCGATGCACGGCGTCGGCAAGGACGTGCTGCTCGCGGCCTTCGCCCGGGCCGGGTTCCCGGAGCCGGTGCTCGTCGCCGAGCAGGCCGAGCCCGACCCGGACTTCCCGACCGTCGCGTTCCCCAACCCGGAGGAGCCCGGCGCGATGGACCTCGCCTTCGCGGCGGCCCGCGCGGCGGAACCCGACCTGATCATCGCCAACGACCCGGACGCCGACCGGTGCGCCGTGGCCGTGAAGGCCGGCGCCGACTGGCGCATGCTGCGGGGCGACGAGGTCGGCGCGCTGCTCGCCGAGCACCTGGTGCGGCGCGGGGCGCGCGGTGTCTTCGCCGAGTCGATCGTCTCCTCCTCGCTGCTCGGCCGGATCGCCGAGGGCGCCGGCCTGCCGTACGAGGAGACGCTCACCGGCTTCAAGTGGATCGCCCGCGTCGAGGGACTGCGCTTCGGGTACGAGGAGGCGCTCGGCTACTGCGTCGACCCCGAGGGCGTACGCGACAAGGACGGCATCACCGCGGCCCTCCTGATCACCGAGCTGGCCTCGGAGCTCAAGGAGCAGGGCCGGACCCTGCTGGATCTCCTCGACGACATCGCCGTCGCGTACGGGCTGCACGCCACCGACCAGCTCTCGGTGCGGGTGGAGGACCTCTCGGTCATCGCGGACGCCATGCGACGGCTGCGCGAGCAGCCGCCCACGGAGCTCGCCGGCCTCGCCATCACCCGGGCCGAGGACCTGACCCGGGGGACGGACAAACTGCCGCCCACGGACGGCCTGCGCTACACCCTGGACGGCGCGCGGGTCATCGTCCGGCCGAGCGGCACCGAGCCGAAGCTGAAGTGCTACCTGGAGGTCGTGGTGCCCGTCGGCGGCCACGACGAGCTTCCGGCGGCGCACGCGAAGGCGGCCGAGCTGCTGTCGGCGATCAAGCGGGACCTGTCGGCGGCGGCCGGCATCTGAGTCGATGCTCCGGGGTGGGAGCGGTGCTCTTCGGTGCGAGCGGTGCTCTCTGGGGAGAGCGGTGCTTCTGGGTGGGAGCGGTGCTCTCCGATAGGAGCGGTGCTTCCGGGTGAGAGCGGTGCTCTCCGGTGCGAGCGGGGCTTCTGGCCGGGAGTGCTGCTCTCCGGTAGGAGCGGTGCTTCGGGGTGAGAGCGGTGCTCTCCGGCGAGGGCGGCGCTTGCTGGGAGGAGCGGTGCTCTTTAGGGAGAGCGGTGCTTCCCAGTAGGCGCAGCGCTCTCCAGGGAGGGCGGTGCATTCCAGTGGGAGCAGCACTCTCCGGGGAGAGCGGTGCTCTCCAGTAGGAGCAGTGCTCTTCGGTGAAAGCAGTGCTCTGGTGGGAGGTGGCGTTCCGTCGCCTCCTACCCTTCTTACGGGTGATTTCCGCAGGGCAGTTGACGCAGCGCTCCCGTGCGCCACCGGACGACCGAGGAACGGTTACCGGCAGCGCACCATCGAGTCCCAGGAGCCGCCGCGTGCCCTCGACCGATTCCCGGCCGACGTCCGCCCCGCCCCGAAGCGACCCGGGCGAGGCCGTCCCCGGCGTCCCGGCCGCCCGGCGCGCGCACCGCGCGACCGGTCTCCCCGCCCGGGTCCGCGCCGGTCTGCGGCACGCGGCCCCCGCCCTCACCGCCTACGCGGCCGTCCGTCTCGCCGGACTGCTCACCCTCGCGCTCTGGGCGCACCGCAGACATCACGGCGTCTGGCCGATCCTGGCGGCCCAGTGGGACGCGGACTGGTACCTCGGCATCGCCGACCACGGTTACGCACGCCATCTCGGCACCGCGTTCGACGCGAACAACCTGGCCTTCTTCCCGCTCTACCCGGTCCTCGTCAAGGCCGTCGCGGCCGTGACCCCCGGCTCGCGCGCCTCGACCGGGCTGGCGATCGCGGTCGTGTGCTCCTTCGTCGCCGCGTGGGGCGTCCACGCGGTGGGCAGCCATCTGCACGGCCGCCGGGTGGGCGTGCTGCTGACCGTGCTGTGGGCGGCCCTGCCGGTGGGTCTGGTCCAGTGGATGGGCTACACGGAGTCGCTGTTCACCGCGTTCACCGCGTGGGCGCTGTACGCGGCGCTCACCGGCCGGCTGCTGTGGGCCGCCTCGCTCGCCTCGCTGGCGGGGCTCACCCGGCCGACCGGTGTCGCGGTGGCCGCCGCCGTGGCCGTGGCCGCGCTGCTGTCGCTGCGGCGCGGCTTCCGTGTCCGCGCGCTCGCCGCGGTCGTCCTGGCCCCGGCCGGCTGGCTCGCGTACGTCGGCTGGGTGGGTCACAGGCTGGGCCGCTGGGACGGCTACTTCGCCGTGCAGCGGCTGTGGCACAACGAGTGGGACGGCGGCGCGGAGACCGTGCGCCGGCTGCGGGAGGTCCTCGCGCAGAACTCCTCGCCCGAGCTGTTCCTGGTGATGGTGACCGTGACCCTGCTGGCGGCCGTGGCGCTGTACGCGCTCTCCGTGGGCGATCGCCAGCCGGTCCCGCTGCTCGTCCTCACCGGCATCCTGCTGCTGATCGTCCTCGGCAGCGGCGGCGTCTACTTCCCGCGGGCCCGCTTCCTGCTCCCGGGCTTCCCGCTGCTGCTCCCCCTGGCCCTGTACCTGGCGCGCGCGTCCCGCCGCCTGCGGACGCTGTTCCTGACGGCGGCGGTCCTCGGTTCGGCCTACTGCGGCGCGTACATGGTCCTGGTGTGGCCGAGTGCGCCCTAGGGCACCGGCTTTCGGGTGGGCCCGGTGGCTCCTTGCCGGCCCTCAGAGAGGGAGGGGGAGCACCGGGTGCCCGTCACCGCGTCAGCCCACGGCCAGCAGGATGGCCAGGACCACGAGGCCGGCCAGCGCGGGGCCGATCACCTCGTACGCCCAGCGCACCGTGACCTCTCCCTGCGCGCCCTCCGCGGCGGCACGGTTCTCGGCGAGCTCGCGCAGATCGTCCATGATCCGGTCGGTCTCGGGGCGGACCGGTGCGTCCGTGGCGGGGCTGCCGCCGAAGGCGGACGCGCGGCCCAGCGACAAGGAGCGACTGCCGCCCCCGCGGCCGGCCGCGCCCTGCGCCTGCCGGGCCGCCTTCTTGCGGGCCCGCAGCGACACGGGCACCGCCCAGAGCTGGTACTTCGTGCCCGAGGCGTCGACCACCTCGTTCGAGTAGTGCGACCGCAGCGAGGCGACCTTGCTCCAGGGGAGCACGATCACGCGCAGCGGGTTGCGGATGCGCAGCCGGTCCTCGTTGGCGTAGACGGCGGGGCGCAGGGTGAACGCGGCCACGACCGGAACGATGAGGATCAGTCCGGCGAGCGCCAGCCAGGGGGTGCGGCCGTGGCCGGAGACCAGCGCGTCGAAGCCGAGCCAGCCCACGATGAGGAGCAGGAGGACGCCGCCCGCGATACCGGCGGGCGACCGGTAGATCCGGTCCCTGGCCTCGGGTCGCGAGGCGTCCGGAAGGGGTGACTGGTGGTCGGGGGTCGTCATGGTCCCGATTGTGCACGACGCGCGCCGCGGGCTTGAGCTCGGTCGGGTCTCGCTATGGTCGCGAAGGAGTCCGCGCCGCCCGCCTGCCCGGCACCGCGACCGCGCCGGACACGACCGCGCCGATGATCCGGCGGAACGTCGGGCACTCCATGTGGCTGGGCGCGGGGCAGGCGGCGGTGTGCCGCAGGGAGTCGCGCAGGACCTCCAGCTCCCGGATCGTCCGGTCCAGTTCGTCGGCCTTGCCGAGCAGGGCACGGGGGTCGATGCGGGGGCGTCCGTCCGGCGCGAACATCCGGCCGATCTCGTCCAGGGAGAACCCGGCGGAGCGGCCCATCGCGATGAGTGCGAGCCGTTCGAGCACGGCTGGGTCGTACTGCCGGCGCAGACCGCGTCTGCCCGTCGGGGCGATGAGCCCCTTCTCCTCGTAGTACCGCAGGGTCGAAGCGGGCACTCCGGCGCGGCGTGCCACTTCGGCGATATCCAGATCCGGCATCGTCTTGACCTCAAGTCGGCTTGAAGTAGGACGGTGTCATCTCCAGGCCGTGAGGGCAACCACAGGAGGCGTGATGGGATCCGATCGCGGAGCGGGGGGCACGGTGGGCGACGAGCAGGCCGCGCGGTGGAACGGGCCGTCCGGGAACGCCTGGGTCGGGGCCCAGGACATGGTGGACGCGTTGTTCGCGCCGCTGGAGGAGCTGCTCGTCGGGACGTTTCCGGCCGGGCAGGGGGGACGGGTTCTCGACGTCGGCTGCGGGACGGGCGGGACGACGGTGGCGATCGCTCGACGGCTGGGGGCCGGGGGGCGGTGTGTCGGCGTGGACATCTCGGAGCCGATGGTGGAGGCGGCTCGGGTGCGGGCCGGGCGGGAGGAGGGGGAGGGTGCGGGGGCCGTCTCGTTCCTTCGCGCCGACGCGCAGGATCACGTCTTCGAGCCGGCCGGGGTCTTCGACGCGGTCGTCTCCCGTTTCGGGGTCATGTTCTTCTCCGATCCGCTGCGGGCGTTCGCCAATCTGCGGCGGGCGGCTTCGGACGACGCCGTGCTGCGGTTCATCGTCTGGCGCGGTATCGCGGAGAACCCGTTCATGACGACGGCCGAGCGGGCGGCGGCGCCGCTCCTGCCGGGTCTGCCGGCGCGTGAGCCGGAAGCGCCGGGGCAGTTCGCGCTGGCGGACGCGGGCCGCGTGCGGCGGCTGCTGGAGGGGGCGGGCTGGGGCGGGGTCGGGCTGCGGGCGGTCGACGTGGAGTGCGTCATGGCCGAGAAGGAGCTGGTCCCGTACTTCAGCCGGTTCGGGCCGGTCGGGATCGCGCTGCGGGACGTGGACGAGGCGACGAGGGCCCGGGTCGTCCCGACGGTCCGCGCGGCGTTCGAACCGTACGTCTCCGGCGAGGAGGTCCGCTTCACGGCGGCGTGCTGGCAGATCGACGCCCAGGCCGGATAGATCCCGTCCGGGGGGGGTGGCCCCGGTCCGGTGGGGCGGTCATGTCCGGGCACGGCTTCGGTCCGGTGGGTGGGTCGGGGCCGCGCCGGTGCATCAGGCCGCCGCTGTCGGGCAGAGAAGTGACCGTTAGTGGCGACGGCCATCGATGTACCGGCACGTCCCCTCACGTGCGTCGCCGACTGCGGACACGTCGTGGTGACCCGCCCTACCGGCCCCCTCCGCCGGATCCCGGCTGCGGGTGCGCCGGGGAAAAGTTCAGCCCCTCCGGCGATTGAGGAGCGGGGTCCGGGGCGGAGCCCCAGGGGCCCACCTCTCGGGTACGGGGCAACGTTTCAGCCCCTCCGGCGATTGAGGAGCGGGGTCTGGGGCGGAGCCCCAGGGGGCCACTTCTCGGGCGCGGGGCAAGTTTCAGCCCCTGCGGCGTTTGAGCAGCGGGGTACTGGGGCGGAGCCCCAGGTACGGGACGGGTAGGGGCGGAGGGGGCGAAGGAAGGCTGGTCGAGGGGGCGTGGGGGCCGTTCCCGTTGCTCCCCGCCCGGCGGGCACAGGGGCGGCCTGGCAAGGTCACCGCCCGGAGGGCCATGCGGCACCCCGCCCCGGCGGGCGAAAAATCCCCGGAGGACCCCGGGACTGTACAAGCCGCTACGCGCGTAGATATGCTCGTCTGGTGACCATGCCCACCTCTGCACCAGCACACGCACTCGGCGAAGTGACCGCGTCCGACAGCACGCTGCGCCGCTTCCTCCACGGGCTGCCCGGCGTCGACCCGGTCGGCCTGGAGGCGCGAGCCGCATCGCTCGGCACCCGATCCATCAAGACCACCGCGAAGGCGTACGCCATCGACCTGGCCATCTCGATGGTCGACCTGACGACGCTGGAAGGCGCGGACACCCCGGGCAAGGTCCGGGCGCTCGGCGCCAAGGCGGTCCTCCCGGACCCGACCGACCGCACGACGCCCACCACGGCGGCGGTCTGCGTCTATCCCGACATGGTGGCCGTCGCGAAGGAGGCCGTCGCCGGCTCCGGGGTGAAGGTCGCCTCGGTCGCGACCGCGTTCCCGGCCGGCCGCGCCGCGCTCGACGTGAAGCTGGCGGACGTCCGCGACGCCGTCGCCGCGGGCGCCGACGAGATCGACATGGTCATCGACCGCGGGGCGTTCCTCGCGGGCAGATACTTGAAGGTGTACGACGAGATCGTCGCCGTGAAGGAGGCCTCGGGCGCCGCCCGCCTGAAGGTCATCTTCGAGACCGGCGAGCTTTCGACGTACGACAACATCCGGCGTGCGAGCTGGCTCGGCATGCTGGCCGGCGCCGACTTCATCAAGACCTCCACCGGCAAGGTGGCCGTGAACGCGACGCCCGCGAACACGCTGCTGATGCTGGAGGCCGTCCGCGACTTCCGCGCCCAGACGGGCGTGCAGGTCGGTGTGAAGCCGGCCGGCGGCATCCGCACCACCAAGGACGCCGTGAAGTTCCTGGTCCTGGTGAACGAGACCGCGGGCGAGGACTGGCTGGACAACCACTGGTTCCGCTTCGGCGCGTCCTCGCTCCTGAACGACCTGCTGATGCAGCGTCAGAAGCTGGCCACCGGCCGCTACTCCGGCCCCGACTACGTGACGGTGGACTGATCCATCATGGCTTCCGCATTCGAATACGCACCGGCGCCCGAGTCCCGCTCCGTCGTCGACATCGCCCCCTCCTACGGCCTGTTCATCGACGGTGAGTTCACCGAGGCCGCCGAGGGCAAGGTCTTCAAGACCGTCTCCCCCTCCTCCGAGGAGGTCCTCTCCGAGATCGCCCAGGCCGGCGAGGCGGACGTCGACCGCGCGGTGAAGGCGGCCCGCAAGGCCTTCGTGAAGTGGTCCGCGCTGCCGGGCTCCGAGCGCGCCAAGTACCTGTTCCGCATCGCGCGGATCATCCAGGAGCGCAGCCGTGAGCTGGCCGTCCTGGAGACGCTGGACAACGGCAAGCCGATCAAGGAGACCCGGGACGCCGACCTGCCCCTGGTCGCGGCGCACTTCTTCTACTACGCGGGCTGGGCCGACAAGCTCGACCACGCCGGCTTCGGCGCGAACCCGCGCCCGCTGGGTGTCGCGGGCCAGGTCATCCCGTGGAACTTCCCGCTGCTGATGCTGGCGTGGAAGATCGCGCCCGCCCTCGCGACCGGCAACACGGTCGTCCTCAAGCCCGCGGAGACCACGCCCCTGACGGCGCTGTTCTTCGCGGACATCTGCCGCCAGGCGGGCCTGCCCAAGGGTGTCGTCAACATCCTTCCCGGCTACGGCGACGCGGGCGCGGCCCTCGTGGCGCACCCGGACGTGGACAAGGTGGCCTTCACCGGCTCCACCGCCGTCGGCAAGGCGATCGCGCGCCAGATCGCGGGCTCGCACAAGAAGGTCACGCTCGAACTGGGCGGCAAGGGCGCGAACATCGTCTTCGACGACGCCCCGATCGACCAGGCCGTCGAGGGGATCGTCAGCGGCATCTTCTTCAACCAGGGCCAGGTCTGCTGCGCGGGCTCCCGGCTGCTGGTCCAGGAGTCGATCCACGAGGAGCTGCTCGACTCGCTCAAGCGCCGGCTGTCGACGCTGCGCCTGGGCGACCCGCTGGACAAGAACACGGACATCGGCGCGATCAACTCCGCCGAGCAGCTCTCCCGTATCACCACGCTCGTCGAGCAGGGTGAGGCGGAGGGCGCCGAGCGCTGGTCCCCGGCCTGTGAACTCCCGTCCGCCGGCTACTGGTTCGCCCCGACGCTCTTCACGAACGTCACCCAGGCGCACACCGTCGCCCGGGACGAGATCTTCGGTCCGGTGCTGTCCGTCCTGACGTTCCGCACCCCGGACGAGGCGGTCGCCAAGGCCAACAACTCCGCGTACGGCCTCTCGGCGGGCATCTGGACCGAGAAGGGCTCCCGGATCCTCGCCGTGGCGAACAAGCTCCGCGCGGGCGTCGTCTGGTCCAACACGTTCAACAAGTTCGACCCGACCTCGCCGTTCGGCGGGTACAAGGAGTCGGGCTTCGGCCGCGAGGGCGGCCGTCACGGCCTGGAGGCGTACCTCGCCCCGTCTAGCCCGGAGGGCGAGCGATAAATGAGTGCAGCCGAGAAGTCCGAGCAGCAGCGTCTGAGCGTCTTCAAGACCTACAAGCTGTACGTGGGCGGCAAGTTCCCGCGTTCCGAGAGCGGCCGGGTGTACGAGGTGAGCGACTCCAAGGGCAAGTGGCTGGCGAACGCGCCGCAGTCGAGCCGCAAGGACGCCCGTGACGCGGTCGTCGCCGCGCGCAAGGCGTTCGGCGGCTGGTCCGGAGCGACCGCGTACAACCGCGGCCAGGTCCTGTACCGCGTCGCCGAGATGCTGGAGGGCCGCAGGGAGCAGTTCGTCCGCGAGGTGGCCGACGCGGAGGGCCTGTCGAAGGCGAAGGCGGCGGCCGTCGTCGACGCGGCGATCGACCGCTGGGTCTGGTACGCGGGCTGGACGGACAAGATCGCCCAGGTCGTGGGCGGCGGCAACCCGGTCGCGGGCCCGTTCTTCAACCTGTCCTCCCCCGAGCCGACGGGCGTGGTGACGGTCCTGGCTCCGCAGGAGTCGTCCTTCCTCGGCCTGGTCTCGGTGATCGCCCCGGTGATCGCCACCGGCAACACGGTGATCGTGATCGCGAGCGAGAAGTCCCCGCTTCCGGCGCTGTCGCTGGGCGAGGTGCTGGCCACCTCCGACGTGCCCGGCGGTGTCGTGAACATCCTGTCCGGCCGGACCGCGGAGATCGCGGCCCCGCTGGCCGCGCACCAGGACGTCAACGCGATCGACCTGGCCGGCGCGGACGAGGTGCTGGCGAAGGAGCTGGAGATCGCGGCCGCGGACAACCTGAAGCGCGTCGTCCGTCCACAGGCTGTGGATTACGCGCGGACTCCCGGGACCGAGCGCCTGACGGCCTTCCTGGAGACGAAGACCGTCTGGCACCCGACGGGCTCCCTGGGCGCCTCGGGTTCGTCCTACTGAGCCCGGTCCGCCGCATCGGCGCCGGCTGAGACGCCGGGCCCCGATCCGTGTCCCCGGGGCCCCGCGACACGGGAGAGCCGCGCTTCCCCTCCGTCCAGGGGGAGCGCGGCTCTCTCATGTCCAGGGACCGCCGGCGGCCCGTGCGCGGGACGTCAGTGGAGGAGTCCGGTCACCTGGCCGATCACCGGGATGCTGCCGATCGAGGGTGCCTGCGCCACCGGTCCGGTGAGCGCCTTGGACGTCAACGGCTTGAAGTCCGCGAGCTGGGTGCCCACGCCGTTGTCGAGCGGGTCCGAACCGGTGCCTGCCAGCGGGTTGGGCTTGAGACCCTCGACGGGGCCCGTGACGTACCCCACGGTCCCGTTCAGCGCCGAGAGTCCCGACAGCGGGTCGATCTTGCCGAGCGGGGCGGGCCGGGTGTGCAGGGCGTCCACCACCGGGGCCGTGTCCGCGAAGGCGGGTGCGGCCGCGGCCGTACCGGCGGCGGCCACACCGACCACCGCGGCGATCCGCGCGGTCGTCCGGGCCAGGGTGTTCCGCTGGGCTGCGTGTCGCGCCATCAGATTGTCCTCATTTTGACTAGCGGAGAGCGAAGGGGGAAGCACGGAGTGCAAGGGGTGCGACACGCACAGTAGTTGACCTGGGGCGTGTCCGTGGAACCCCGTCGGAGGATTCGCCCCTGCGGGTCAACCGGCGCGTCAGCGCCACTCGTCACATTCGCCCGACATCCGTCCGTCCGTTCGGTGAAGCCGGGGATAATGGCCGGGAGCCGCGCCGTCGCGCGGCGCCGCCGGACCTGTCACAGAAGGTACAGACCATTGGGTTCCCCTCTCCCGATACCCGCCCGCGTGGTGCTGCTCTGCGGCCCCTCCGGCTCCGGGAAGTCCCTTCTCTCCGCCGCCTCCGGGCTCCCCGTGCTGCGCCTCGACGACTTCTACAAAGAGGCCACGGACCCGACGCTGCCCCAGGTCGAGGACAGCGAGGACATCGACTGGGACCACCCGCAGTCGTGGGATGCGGACACCGCCGTCGCCGCGATCGAGGAACTGTGCCGCACGGGACGTACGACCGTCCCCGTCTACGACATCTCCCTGAGCGCCCGGACCGGGACCGAGGCCCTGGGCATCGACGGGGCACCGCTGTTCATCGCGGAGGGGATCTTCGCCGCCGAGATCGTCGGGCGGTGCCGTGAACTCGGCGTCCTCGCCGACGCGTTGTGTCTGTCCCGGGGCGCGGTGACCACGTTCCGGCGCCGTTTCGTGCGGGACCTGAAGGAGGGCCGCAAGTCGGTGCCCTTCCTGCTGCGGCGCGGCTGGCGGCTGATGCGCTCCGAGCGTTCCATCGTGGCGCGCCAGGCGGCTCTGGGCGCCCACCCCTGCGACCGGGCCGAGGCTCTGGACCGGCTGAAGACCGCTTCGGCCCCCTCGGCCGCACCACGGGCGTCGGCGCCCACGGCGAGCGCGTAACCGCCCGTTCCCGGGCACGAAAGAAGGTCCAGGCGGACCCCCGACCGCATGGACCTTCTTCCGTTTCCCCCGTGGTCCCCCGTGACACGGCCGTTTCGCCCGTGCCCCGTTTCCCCGTGACCCCGTTCGGTGTCGGCTCCCCCCGGAACCGACTCCCCCACCACCGGCTCCCCCCGGAGCCGGCCCCCGTCCTTGTTACCGCTCCCCCCGCACCCTCAGGCGACAAGCTCCCCGAAGGACTCCTCCTCGTCACGGCCGAAGCTGAGGACCTCGTCCTCGCGCATCCGGCGCAGCGACCGCCAGATGCTGGACTTCACCGTGCCGACACTGATGCCGAGGATCTCCGCGATCTCCGGGTCGGTGCGGCCCTCGTAGTAGCGGAGGACCAGCATCGTGCGCTGGAGTTCGGGCAGCCGGGCCAGCGCCTGCCACAGGACCGCGCGCAGCTCGGTGCCGCGCATCGCGTCCGTGTCACCGGGCGTCTCCGGCAGCTCCTCGGTCGGGTACTCGTTCAGCTTGCGGCGGCGCCACGCGCTGATGTGCAGGTTGGTCATGGTGCGGCGGAGGTAGCCCCCGACCGCCGCCTTGTCACTGATCCGGTCCCAGGCGCGGTACGTCGAGAACAGCGCGCTCTGCAGCAGGTCCTCGGCCTCGAAGCGGTCACCGGTCAGGTGGTAGGCGGTTGCGTACAGGGAGGCGCGGCGCTCCTGGACGTAGGCGGTGAAGGCCGCTTCGGCCTCCACGCTGCCCACCCCGGAACGACGCTCCCCCGAGTCCTCCCCGTACGCGGCTCCCCCGTGAGCCTTCCCCCCCGTCGTGCCCACGGCGGCCTGCGCCGTGGTGTTCTCCCCCGTGAAACCGTCAACCACCGTCATGTACGCGGTGTGCTGACGCCCGGCACCGCGAGCGCACCCCCGTCCGCTCACGACCCCGGACTTCTCCGTGGCCCGGGTGACGTCGTGGAGCCGCGTGACAACTGCGCTAGTGCTGGTGCTGTGCAGCGTGTTCATCTCGCGCCCCCCGTCGTGGAGTCCCGGATCTTCGGTTCGTTCCGTCGTGCGTCCTGCCTTGTGTCGAAAAGCTTGCCGGGCCCACTTCATGGCCGTGTCCGCCGACTGTCACAGACCTGTCACAGGGGTCGCCCCCAGGCACGGCACAGCGCGATCACAGAGAAGAGCGGTACGACTACGCAGATGACCACTTGGGCCCCCGCGGCCGCCCGCGGGGCCTTTCGTTGGGCCGGGAGACGAGTGGGAGCGCTCCAACAGTCGATACCCGAGCATGACATGGGCCAGAATGACGTCCGTGCCTTCCCTGTTGCTGATCGAGGACGACGACGCCATCCGGACGGCCCTGGAGCTCTCTTTGACGCGCCAGGGACACCGCGTGGCCACCGCTGCCACCGGCGAGGACGGTCTGAAGCTGCTGCGCGAGCAGCGACCGGATCTGATCGTGCTGGATGTGATGCTGCCCGGCATCGACGGATTCGAGGTGTGCCGGCGCATCCGGCGCACCGACCAGCTTCCGATCATCCTGCTGACCGCGCGCAGTGACGACATCGACGTCGTGGTCGGGCTGGAGTCCGGCGCCGACGACTACGTCGTCAAGCCGGTGCAGGGCCGGGTGCTCGACGCCCGGATCCGTGCCGTGCTGCGCCGCGGCGAGCGGGAGGCGAACGACTCGGCGTCGTTCGGCTCGCTGGTCATCGACCGTGCCGCGATGACGGTCACCAAGAACGGTGAGGATCTGCAACTGACGCCCACCGAGCTGCGGTTGCTCCTGGAGCTGAGCCGCAGGCCGGGGCAGGCCCTGTCCCGGCAGCAGCTGCTGCGTCTGGTGTGGGAGCACGACTACCTGGGTGACTCGCGTCTGGTCGATGCCTGTGTGCAGCGGCTGCGCGCGAAGGTGGAGGACGTGCCGTCCTCGCCCACCCTGATCCGTACCGTGCGCGGCGTCGGCTATCGGCTGGACAACCCTCAGTGACCAAACCGCAGGACAAGCTCCGCGGCTGGGCCGCGGCGCGCAAGGCGTTGCTGTCCGGACTGCGCTTCACCAGTCTGCGGCTGCGGCTGGTCGTGGTGTTCGGGCTCGTCGCGCTCACCGCGGCGGTGTCCGCGTCGGGCATCGCGTACTGGCTCAACCGCGAGGCCGTGCTGACGCGTACCCAGGACGCGGTGCTGCGTGACTTCCAGCAGGAGATGCGCAACCACGCGAGCATGCTGCCCGTGCACCCGGCGCAGGACGAACTCCAGCGCACGGCCGGGCAGATGGCGAACAGCAGCCAGCGTTTCAGCGTGCTGCTGACCGCCGAGGCCGCCGACGGCAAGATGATCACCGGCAACTCCGAGCTGGACACGTTCACCCTGGAGGACGTACCGAAGTCCCTCCAGAAGGCGGTGAACAAGCGGCAGCCGCTGACCTCGACCAACACGTCCGCGTACCACCTGTACTGGCAGCGGATCACCCAGCACGACAAGTCGTACCTCGTGGGCGGGGCCCGCGTGATCGACGGCAGCACGACCGGTTACATGCTCAAGTCCCTGGAACCGGAGGCCAAGGACCTCAACTCCCTGGCCTGGTCGCTGGGGATCGCGACGGGGCTCGCGCTGATCGGCTCGGCGCTGCTCGCTCAGGCCGCCGCGACCACGGTCCTCAAGCCGGTGCACCGGCTGGGCATCGCGGCCCGCCGGCTCGGCGAGGGCAAGCTGGACACCCGGCTGCGGGTCTCCGGAACGGACGAACTCGCCGATCTGTCCCGGACGTTCAACCGGACGGCGGAGTCGCTGGAGAAGCGGGTCGCGGACATGAGCGCGCGGGACGAGGCGTCCCGCCGGTTCGTCGCCGACATGTCGCACGAACTGCGTACGCCGCTCACCGCGATCACCGCCGTCACCGAGATCCTCGAAGAGGAACTGGACGCGGAGACCGGCAGCGTCGATCCGATGATCGAGCCGGCCGTACGGCTCGTCGTCAGCGAGACCCGGCGCCTGGGCGACCTCGTCGAGAACCTGATGGAGGTGACCCGCTTCGACGCGGGCACCGCCCGGCTCATCCTCGACGACGTGGACATCGCCGACCAGATCACCGCCTGCATCGACGCGCGCGCCTGGCTGGACGCCGTCGAACTGGACGCCGAGCGCGGCATGATGGCGCGGCTGGACCCGCGCCGCCTCGACGTGATCCTGGCGAACCTGATCGGCAACGCGCTCAAGCACGGCGGTTCACCGGTGCGGGTGTCGGTCCGCGTGGAGGGCGAGGAACTGGTCATCGAGGTGCAGGACCACGGTCCCGGCATTCCCGAGGACGTCCTGCCGCACGTCTTCGACCGGTTCTACAAGGCCAGCGCGTCCCGCCCGCGCTCCGAGGGCAGCGGTCTCGGCCTCTCCATCGCCCTGGAGAACGCGCACATCCACGGCGGCGAGATCACCGCGGCGAACGCTCCCGAGGGCGGGGCGGTCTTCACGCTGCGCCTGCCGCAGGACGCGTCGGAACTGCTCGCCGACCACCCGCGGGGCCGGGACGCCGCCGCGCACGGGAACGGCACGGAAGGCACCACCGAATGACCTCCGCACACCCCACCGGCCCCCGGACGCGCACCGCTTCCCGGGGCAGGGCGCTGCCCTGGCTGGCCGTGCCGTTGCTCGCGGGGCTGCTCGCGGGGTGCGGCATCCGTCCCACGCAGGTGCCCACCGACTTCGGTCCGGCGCCCTCCCGGGTGCCCTGCGCCCTCTCCGGCCCGGACATCACCACCCAGTCCTCGCACGGGGTGCCGGTCCAGGTCTTCCTGCTGTGCTCGGAACAACTGGTCACGGTCGACCGGTCGGTGCGCATCGCGGACGGCACGGCGGAGTCGGCGCGCCGGGTCCTGGTGGCCCAGGCTCTGCTGGACGAGCTCGCCGAGGCGCCCTCGACGCCCGAGGAGCAGGCCGGGTACACGACGGACGTGCGCGGCGGCATGACGGTCGGCGGTCCCCGCGGAGGGGACCCCGAGGACACGCTGCGGCTGAGCACCGCGCCGCAGGACCTCAGCCGGACGGCTCTCGCGCAGATCGTCTGCACCTTCTCGGACTCGGCGGCCGCGCGGGACGACGGCCGTGTCGTCCTGGGCGGTCCCGCCCCCTCCGGCCTGCGCAGTTACGAGTGCACCCCCGAGATGCGCGCCGCCCCGGGCGACACGGCCCCGGCGTCGACGACTGTCCGGGGTTCGTAACGCTACGGGGCCGAAACCCGTCACAGCGGAACCGATCGTGCCGGACGCGGCGTCTTGGGGGGCGTGCAGCGTCAAGGTTCTGAGGACGGCAGCGCCGTCACCCGCGTCCGTGTGGCAGGAGGTGTCCTCCTCGTCGCACACCTGGCGCTCGTCGCCTGGATCACGCTGCGGCCGCTGGACGTCCCCTGGGTGAGCGCCGCCAACCTGCGGCCCTTCGCCGGTATCAGAGCCGACCTCGCACTGGGCCCCGCGATGGCGGCCCGGCGTATCGCCGCGGGCCTCGGCCTGCTCGCCCCGCTGGGTGTGCTGCTCCCGATGGCGGGGGGCAGGCTCGTCGTCTCCCCCCTCGGCTCGCTGCTGCGGACGACCGCCGCCGGCGTGCTGCTGTCGCTGGGCATAGAACTGCTCCAGACCGGGGTGCCGGGCCAGGTCGTGGACATCGACTCGATCATCCTGAACACCTTCGGCGTGGCGCTCGCGCATCTCGCGCTCGTGCCCGCCCTCAGGGCCCGGTTCCGCCGCAGGGCCGAGACGCGGCGCCGGGCGGCCGTCCTGCGGGAGGACCTGGCTCAGGGTCGGACCCCGACGATTGCCAGGGTCGGGATCGCCCCCTGGAGCGAGGTTTCGCGCACGTCGTCCTCGTAGCGTTGAGGGCATCGGTGAAGGCACCGATGAGAACGACGAAGCCGGCCCCGCCGGCACTCGACGACGGTTCGCGAAGGAGCCACCATGACCGCCCTCGCCCGCCCCACGAACAGCCGCATGATCGGCGGAGTCTGTGCTGCGCTGGCACGGCGCTTCGGCACCTCGGCGACGACGATGCGGGTCGTCTTCGTCCTGTCCTGCCTGCTTCCCGGCCCGCAGTTCCTGCTCTACATAGCGCTGTGGATCCTCTTCCCGTCCGAGGACAAGGTCTCCCGCAACGCCTGGTGACCCGGGCGGGCGCCTGGTGGCGGACGGCACGCTCACGGCGAACGCCGGTGGGGCACACCCGAGTCGGGTGTGCCCCACCGGCGTTCGTACGGCCAAAGTCGGCGCGGCCGCGGTGTGTACGGCCCCTGCGCGTACGGAGCGAAGGTCCCGGGCTCGGACAGGCCGGGGACCTCCGTCCGGCGGCGGACGTCAGCCCAGCGGGATGCCGTTGACCGGCAGGCCGTGCGTGGGCAGCCCCTGCAGCGGCAGTCCCCCGAGCAGTCCGGCCACGGGCGCGGCGGGCCCGTCGGCGAGCAGGCCCGAGGCGGCGGGCAGCGCCGAGGTGACCTTCTCCGCGGGCAGCGCCTTGGTGACGGTGTCCAGCGACGGGGCGGCCTCCGGAAGGGCCGGTGCGGCGTTCGCGGCACCCGCGCCGACGGCGGCGAAAGCGGCGCCGAGAGCGGCGACACCGAGAGTCTTGACAGCAGACTGCTTCATCGTGAATGCGTCCTTGGGGTGGGTGAGACGTTATGTGAGCGGTCCAGAACCGTAAACACGCGATCCCGCCGTCCGCAAACATCGAAAAGCGGCCGAGTCATGGAGGAGAAGTGAAGACCCGGCCGCTTTCGCTTCGCCTCGATCAGGCCCCTTCGCCGGAAGAACCGCTGGTGGAGGCGGTCTGCTGGAACAGCCATTCGGACTTCAATTCTGCATATCCGGGCTTGATCACGTCATTGATCATGGCCAGTCGTTCATCGAAAGGAATGAATGCTGACTTCATAGCATTGACCGAGAACCACTGCATGTCGTCGAGCGAGTAACCGAACGCCTCGACAAGGTGCTCGAATTCCCGGCTCATGCTCGTACCCGACATCAGACGGTTGTCGGTGTTGACCGTGGCGCGGAAGTGCAGCCGCCGCAGCAGCCCGATGGGATGGGCGGCGTACGAGTCGGCGGCGCCGGTCTGGAGGTTGGAGCTGGGGCACAGCTCCAGCGGGATGCGCTTGTCGCGGACGTACGAGGCGAGCCGGCCGAGCTCGACCGAGCCGTCCTCGCGCACCTCGATGTCGTCGATGATGCGGACGCCGTGCCCGAGCCGGTCGGCGCCGCACCACTGGAGCGCCTGCCAGATGGAGGGCAGGCCGAACGCCTCGCCGGCGTGGATCGTGAAGTGGTTGTTCTCGCGCTTCAGGTACTCGAAGGCGTCCAGGTGCCGGGTGGGCGGGAACCCGGCCTCGGCGCCCGCGATGTCGAAGCCGACGACGCCCGAGTCGCGGTAGCGGTTGGCGAGTTCGGCGATCTCCAGGGCGCGGGCCGCGTGCCGCATCGCGGTCAGCAGGGCACCGACCCGGATGCGGTGGCCGTTCTCGCGGGCCAGCCGTTCCCCTTCCCTGAAGCCCTCGTTGACGGCCTCGACGACCTCTTCGAGGCTGAGCCCGCCCTCCAGGTGCTGCTCGGGCGCGTACCGCACCTCCGCGTAGACGACGCCGTCCTCGGCCAGGTCCTCGGCGCACTCGGCGGCGACCCGCACCAGGGCCTCACGGGTCTGCATGACGGCGCAGGTGTGGGCGAAGGTCTCCAGGTACCGCTCCAGCGAACCGGAGTCGGCGGCCTCGCGGAACCAGATCCCGAGCTTGCCGGGATCGGTCTCGGGGAGGTCGGAATAGCCCGTCTCACGGGCGAGTTCGACGATCGTGCCGGGGCGCAGGCCCCCGTCGAGGTGATCGTGCAGCAGGACCTTGGGCGCCCGGCGGATCTGCTCCGAGCTCGGGGTGTTCCGGATCTGGCTCGTCATTTCCGCACTGTAGCCCCTACGCGCGTAGATCTCCTGTCGCACACTTCCGTCGATACGTAACGGTGACCGTGCGGACGGGTGGCGTACACCCTTGCTTCTGACACTGTTCTGTCATGGCACAGCAAGCGACGCCGGTTCGCAGGGCCCGGCTGGGGAGGGCTCTCGGCCCGGAGCCGACGGCGGTCAGCGGCGTGGTTCTGCTGCTTCCGGGCGGCGAGGAGACCTCGTCCCGAAGACCCTCACCGATGATGGCGACCGCCTCCGTACGCGCGCTCGGGCGCCGGCTGGCCCGCGCCGGACGCGCGGAAGGCCTGGTCGGCCACGTGGTGCACTACCGGGTCCGCGGCTGGAACGGCAGCGGGGCCGATCTCGCGGCCGACGCGTCCTGGGCCGCGGACGAGGTCGTCCGCCGCTACGGCGACGTGCCCGTGTGCCTGGCCGGCGTCGGCATGGGCGGCCGTGCGGCGCTGCGCACGGGCGGGCACGCGGCCGTCAACTCCGTGCTGGCGCTGGCCCCCTGGCTGCCCGAGGAGGACGTCGCGGCGCCACCCGAACCGGTGAAACAGCTCGCGGGGCGGCGTGTGCTGATCGTGCACGGCACCAACGACGCGCGCACCGACCCGGAGTTGTCCTTCCGGCTCGCCGCGCGCGCGAAGAAGGCCAACCGCGGCATCTGCCGTTTCGAGGTCCACTCGGACGGACACGCGCTGCACCAGTACCGGCACGAAGTCCTCGCCCTCGCCGAGGACTTCGTGATGGGCTCGCTCTTCGGACACGCGTACTCCCGCCCGGTGGAGGACGCCTTCGCCGCGCCGCCGCCGCTCGGGCTCCGGATGCCGCTGGCGGCGGGCTTCGGGCAGTCCTTGCGCCGCTAGGGCGGGCGGGTCCGCGACGACCGGCCGGGGCGGCCCCGGCCTGTCGCGGCCGCCTCGTCCGGTCGCGGCCGCCTCGTGCGAGCGGTTCGGGCCATGCGGGCCGTGCGGCCGGTCAGTGGGGCAGCAGGCTGCCGCGGCGGGAGAGCAGGAACTTCTTGAAGGCGGCCACCGGCGGGGTGTCCGGGTGGCCGTCGAGCCAGGCGACCCCGATCTCGCGCACGGCGCGCGGGGCGGTCACCGTCAGTTCGACGACTCCCGGACGGGGGACGGCCGGTGGCGGCAGCAGCGCGACACCGAGGCCGGCGGCGACGAGGCCGCGCAGCGTCTCCGCCTCCTCCCCCTCGAAGGCGATGCGCGGCCGGAACCCGGCCTCCTGGCACAGGTCGTCGGTGATGCGGCGCATGCCGTAGCCGGGTTCCAGGGTCACGAAGGTCTCGTCGGCCGCCTCGGCGAGCCGGACGCGTCTGCGCGCGGCGAGTGGATGGTCGGCCGGTACGACCAGGCGGAGCTTCTGCTCGTCGAGGCGGCGGCCCACCAGGTCGGGCGCGTCCGGCACGGGCGAGGTCAGGCACAGGTCCAGTTCGCCCGACCGCAGCCGCTCCAGCATGGCCTCCCCGTAGTTCTGCACGAGGCTGAAGCGGACGCCCGGATGATCGGCGCGGAACGCGCGGATCAGCCCCGGCACCGTCTCCGAGCCCATCGTGTGCAGGAAGCCGAAGGCGACCTTGCCGGTGGCCGGGTCGGCGTCCGCGCGCACCTCCTCGGCGGCGCGCCCGACCTCGGCGAGGGCCCGTTCCACGGAGGCGAGGAAGGTGCGGCCGGCCGGGGTCAGCGACACCGTGCGGCCGTGCCGCGCGAACAGGTCGACGCCCAGGTCCTGTTCGAGCCTGACCATCGCCCTGGACAGCGTCGACTGCGGGACCTGCATCTGTTCCGCGGCCCGGGTGACGTGCTCGGTGCGGGCGACGCCGGCGAAGTACGCCAGGCGCGGTGCGAGCAGTTTCACGAAGTGCGCGCTGTCTTCTGTGTCACTGGATGGTGACAGGTGAGTCTGTGACCTCTGCTGATGCGGCATGGGAACGATTATGGCGATTCCATGCATTGGACGGATGAACGGCGGCTCCCTAGGTTCGGGGTATGCCTTCCGCCAGTACCGGGGCGCCCGTCACCACGGGCGCCGCCGTCTCCGCTCCTGCCGCCGTCTCCCTGCCCACCTCCGCCGACGACGCCCGCATGGCGCCCGGCGGGCCCGGCTACCGCCGGATGAGCTTCGCGCTCTTCCTCGCGGGCGTCGCGACCTTCGCGCTCCTCTACTCCACCCAGGCCCTGCTGCCGCTGCTCTCCTCGGACTTCGGGGTGAGCGCGGGCGAGGCGAGCTGGACGGTGTCGGCGGCGACGGGCGGGCTCGCGCTGTTCGTCCTGCCGATGAGCGCGCTGTCGGAGCGCTTCGGTCGGCGTACGGTGATGACGGCGTCCCTGGCGGTGGCGGTCGCCGTGGGTCTCCTCGTCCCCTTCGCGCCCTCGATCGGGGCGCTGGTGGTCCTGCGGGCGATCCAGGGCGCGGCGCTGGCGGGACTCCCGGCGTCGGCGACGGCCTATCTGGCGGAGGAGGTCCGCCCCAAGGCGCTGATCACCGCGATCGGTCTGTTCGTCGCGGGCAACAGCGTCGGCGGGATGAGCGGCCGGGTCATCACCGGCTGGGTGGCGCAGGAATGGGGCTGGCGGGTGGCCGTCGGCACGATCGGGCTGATCGCCGTGGTCTGCGCGGTGGCCTTCCGGCTGCTGCTCCCGGCGCCGCGGCACTTCACGCCGGGTTCGCTGCGGCCCCGGGTGCTGGCCCGCACGGTGCGCGACCACCTCGCGAACCCGCTGCTGTGCCGGCTGTACGCGATCGGCGCGCTGTTCATGATGGTGTTCGGCGGGGTCTACACGGTGATCGGCTACCGCCTCGGCGAAGCGCCGTTCTCACTCCCGCAGGGCATCGTGGGCTCGGTCTTCCTGGTCTATCTCGTCGGCACGGTGTCGGCGTCGACGGCGGGCCGGCTGGCCGGCCGGCTGGGCCGCCGCGGCTCCCTGTACGTGGCGGGCGCCACCACGACCGCGGGACTGCTGCTGACCCTGACCGGCTCCCTGGCGACGGTGCTGCTCGGCCTGGTCCTGATCACGGCGGGCTTCTTCGCGGGACACGCGGTGGCGTCGTCGTCGGTGAGCCACACCGCGAAGGAGGGGCGGGCGCAGGCGTCGGCCCTCTACCAGTCCGCGTACTACATCGGCTCCAGCGCGGGCAGCACGCTCGGCGCGGTCGCCTTCCACGCGGGGGGCTGGGCGGGCACGGTGGCCATGGGGCTGTTCGCGGTGCTGGGAGTCGTCTCGATCACCTTGTTCGGCACCCGCGCGGCCCGTACCGCCGCGCGGCGCGTGCCCGTACCGGCCCACTGACGGCCCGGTGCCCGAGGGAGGCCCGGCGGAATCCCGCCGGGCCCGGCCCGCTTCCGGGACACCCGCTGCGACCTGCAGCTTTCCCCGCTCCGCACGCCATTGTCAGTGGGCTGCGGTAGCTTCCGAAGTGCCGGCGCGATGACGCGCGAATCGGAAGTGGCCACAGGGGTGGGTTGGCGATGAGCGAGGGTACGGCGACTACGGCGGACCTGGACGTCCGGCTGGAACAGCACCGGGTCGAGCTGACGGGGTACTGCTATCGCATGCTCGGCTCGTCCTTCGAGGCCGAGGACGCGGTGCAGGACACGATGGTGCGGGCCTGGCGCGGCTACGCCTCGTTCGAGGGCCGCTCCTCGATGCGGTCCTGGCTGTACCGGATCGCGACGAACGTGTGCCTGGACATGCTGAACGCGGGCAACAGGAGGGCTCGTCCGATGGATCTCACGGGCCCCTCGCCGCTGGCGCAGGCCGCGCTCACGCCCCGCCCCGACAACACCTGGCTGGAGCCGATGCCCGACGGCCGTGTCCTGCCGACGACCGGCGATCCGGCGGAGGCAGCCGTGGCCAAGGAGTCGGTGCGGCTGGCCTTCATGGCGGCCCTGCAGCAGCTTCCGCCCAAGCAGCGCGCGGTGCTCATCCTGCGTGAGGTCCTCGCGTGGAGGGCGAGCGAGGTCGCCGAGCTGCTCGGTACGAGCGTCGCCTCGGTCAACAGCGCGCTCCAGCGGGCCCGCGCCACCCTCGCGGAGAACGAAGGGGCGGGTGCGGTCGCCGCGACCTCGGACCCGCTCGACGAGGAGCAGCAGAAGCTCCTGGAGCGCTATGTGGCGGCCTTCGAGGGGTATGACATGACGGCACTGACGGCGCTCCTGCACGAGGACGCGGTCATGACGATGCCGCCGTTCGACCTGTGGCTGCGGGGCACGGACGACATCACCGGTTTCATGACGACGCTGGGTGCCGCCTGCGCCGACTCGCGCCTGATCCCGGTGGAGGTCAACGGCCTGCCGGGCTTCGCGCAGTACAAGCCTGACGAGGAGGCGGGCGGCCACACGCCCTGGTCGGTGCAGGTGCTGGAGATCTCAGGGGGCCGCATCTCCGGGTTCCACTTCTTCCTGGACACGGCCCGCTGGTTCCCGCTCTTCGGACTCCCCCTCCATCTCGACGGACCCGGGACTCCCGGCCCCCGGGGCGAGGGCGGGCCCGCGGCCGTCGGTGGTCTCGAAGCGAAGGCCGACGAGGTCGAGTAGGGCGCGCAGCGCCGGGTCCGGGCCGTGCAGGCGGATCCGGCCGCCCGCCCGGCGGGCCGCGAGTTCCATGCGGGCCAGCGCGTCGACGGCGGTGAGGCCGGGCGGCCCGAGTCCGGCGACGTCGCAGACCACGACCCCGCAGCCGCCCGCCCCGAGGAGCGCGCGGACAGCCTCGCAGAGCCGGGGCACCTCGTCCCGGGTGACGAGTCCTGGCAGCACGAGCACGGCCGGTTTCGCGGAGTCCACGGTCAGTAGACCGCCCGGCGGCCACGAACTCATCGCGGCCGGCGCGGAAGATCACATTGACCGGCGCCCGCTCCTCCCTCTTGGGTTGGGTGCATGCCCCATGAATCTGTTCCGCCCGCGATACCCGAGCGCGCCCTCCCCGCCGAGGGGGCCCGGTGCAAGGGGTACTGAGCGGCTTCGCGGTCATCGCCGTCGTGATCGGGGTCGGCTACGCGCTCGGCCGGGGCGGTCATCTGGGCGAGCACGGGCGCGAGGTGCTGACCAGGCTGGCCTTCCACGTGGCGTCCCCGGCCCTGCTGTTCACGATGCTCGCGCGGGCCGACCTGTCGGTGATCTTCTCCAGCCGGCTCCTGGTCACGGCGATGAGCACGGCCGCGGTGGCCGGCGTCTTCATCGCGGTGGGTGCGGTCCGGCGCTGGGGCGTGGGCCGGACGACGATCGGCGCGCTGTGCTCCAGCTACGTCAACTCCGGCAACCTGGGCATCCCGATCGCCGTCTACGTCCTGGGGGACGCCTCGCTGGTGGCGCCCGTGCTGCTGTTCCAGCTGATCGGCGTCACCCCCGTCGCGCTGACGGTCCTCGATCTGTCGGGCGAGGGCGCCAAGGGCTCGCCGGCGCGTCGGCTGCTCACTCCGCTGCGCAATCCGATCGCGGTCGGCTCGCTCGCCGGGGTCGTCGTCTCGGCGAGCGGCCTGCGCATCCCCGGCCCGCTCCTGGACCCGCTGACGCTGATCGGCAACATGTCGGTCCCGGCGGTCCTGCTCGCCTTCGGCATCTCGTTGTGCGGCAGCACGATGCCGGGCCGGGGCCCCGACCGGTACCCGGTCCTGCTGTCGGTCGCGCTGAAGTCGGTGGGCCAGCCGGCCGTGGCCTGGGTCGTGGCCTCGGGCGTCTTCGGCCTGAGCGGAGCGCATCTGCTCGACGTGGTGGTGACCTCGGCTCTCCCCGCCGCCCAGAACCTCTTCACCTACGCCTCCAGTTACGGCGTGGGCGAGCGCCTGGCCCGGGACTCGATCCTGCTGTCGACGATGGCCTCGGTCCCGGTACTCGTCGTGGTGGCGGCACTGCTCGGCTGACCCGGCCCCGCGAACGCCGCGGCCGGTGAGACCGCTCGGTCCGTCCGGCCGGGGCGTCACCGGCGTGCGGCACGCGGAACGGGACCGGTGGAGGTCCACCGGTCCCGTTCACCCGCATGAGGAGACCGCGGGTCAGGCGATGCGGTCCAGCACGATCGGGCTGGGCTTGAAGTCGGTGCCGGGCGCGGCGATGTCGTACGAGCCCTCGACGGACTGGAGCGCGTACTCGAAGCGGTCCGGGGTGTCGGTGTGCAGGGTCATGAGGGGCTGGCCCGCCGTGACCGTGTCGCCCGGCTTGGCGTGCAGCTCGACGCCCGCGCCGGCCTGCACCGGGTCCTCCTTGCGGGCGCGTCCGGCGCCCAGGCGCCAGGCGGCGATCCCGATGTCGTACGCGTCCAGGCGGGTCAGCACGCCGGAGGCCGGGGCGTTGACGACGTGCGTCTCGCGCGCGGTGGGCAGCGCGGCGTCCGGGTCGCCGCCCTGCGCGGCGATCATGCGGCGCCACACGTCCATCGCGGAGCCGTCGGCGAGTGCCTTCGCCGGGTCGGCGTCCTTGATCCCGGCGGCGTCGAGCATCTCGCGCGCCAGGGCGACGGTGAGCTCGACGACGTCGGCGGGGCCGCCGCCGGCGAGGACCTCGACCGACTCGCGGACCTCCAGGGCGTTGCCCGCGGTCAGGCCGAGCGGCGTGGACATGTCGGTGAGGAGCGCGACCGTCTTGACACCGTGGTCGGTGCCGAGGCCCACCATCGTGGAGGCGAGTTCGCGGGCGTCCTCGATGGTCTTCATGAAGGCGCCGGTGCCGACCTTCACGTCGAGGACCAGCGAGCCGGTGCCCTCGGCGATCTTCTTGGACATGATGGAGGAGGCGATGAGCGGGATCGCCTCGACGGTGCCGGTGACGTCGCGCAGCGCGTAGAGCTTCTTGTCGGCGGGGGCCAGTCCGTCGCCGGCTGCGCAGATGACCGCGCCCGTGGTGTCGAGGACGTGCAGCATCTCCTCGTTGGACAGCAGCGCGCGCCAGCCCGGGATGGACTCCAGCTTGTCCAGGGTGCCGCCGGTGTGGCCGAGGCCGCGGCCGGAGAGCTGGGGCACCGCGGCACCGCAGGCGGCGACGAGCGGGGCCAGCGGAAGGGTGATCTTGTCTCCGACGCCGCCCGTGGAGTGCTTGTCGGCGGTCGGACGGGACAGGGAGGAGAACTCCATGCGCTCGCCCGAGGCGATCATCGCGGCCGTCCAGCGGGCGATCTCACGGCGGTTCATGCCGTTGAGCAGGATCGCCATGTTGAGGGCGGCCATCTGGTAGTCGGCGACCTCGCCGCGGGTGTACGCGTCGATGACCCAGTCGATCTGCGCGTCACTGAGTTCGGCGCGGTCCCGCTTGGTGCGGATGACGGAGACGGCGTCCATGGCCATGGCGTTCCTTCCGAAAGATGAGCGGCCCCTCCCCGGCGTCAGCCGGTCGGAGGGGCCGCGGGGCATTACTTGGTGAGATGGCCCGGCCCGAAGGCCTGCGGCAGCATCTCGGACAGGGGGACGAGCCCGCGCGGTGTCTCCACGATGAGTTCGTTCCCGCCGAACTCGAACAGGAGCTGCCGGCAGCGTCCGCAGGGGACGAGGATCTCGCCCTGCCCGTCGACGCACGTGAAGTGCGTCAGCCGGCCGCCTCCGGTGGCCCGCAGTTCGGAGACCAGACCGCACTCGGCGCACAGGCCGAGGCCGTAGGAGGCGTTCTCGACGTTGCAGCCGGAGACGATCCGGCCGTCGTCGACGCGGGCGGCGGCGCCGACCGGGAAGTCCGAGTAGGGGGCGTACGCGCGGGTCATCGCCGTACGGGCCACCTCCCGCAGCTCCTCCCAGTCGACGTCCGCGGACTCCGCGCCGGCGGCCGTCACTTCCCCTGTCCCTTCCGGTACGGCAGGCCGTCCGCCTTCGGCATGCGCAGGCGCTGCGCCGACAGGGAGAGGACGAGGAGGGTGATGACGTACGGCGTGGCGGAGACGATCTGGCTGGGCACCTCGTCGGTCGCGGAGTACCAGAGGAAGACGAGGCCGCCGATGACCACGGTGATGGCGGCGGACACGTACTTCTTCTTGACCGAGAGCCAGATCGCGCCGATCACCAGCAGGATCGCGCCGAGGAGCAGCAGGGCGTGGACGTTCTCGGAGCCGCCGCGCAGGTTGAGGCTGTCGGTGTAGCCGAAGAGTCCGGCGCCGAGCGCGAGACCGCCGGGCATCCAGTTGCCGAAGATCATCGCCGCGAGACCGATGTAGCCGCGGCCGGCGGTCTGGCCCTCCAGGTAGAAGGGGTTGGCGACGATCGAGAGGAAGACACCGCCGAGACCGGCGAGACCACCGGAGATGATCACGGCCATGTACTTGTACTTGTAGACGTTCACGCCGAGCGACTCGGCCGCGACCGGGTTCTCGCCGCAGGACCGCAGGCGCAGACCGAACGCGGTGCGCCACAGGATCCACCAGGTGGCGGGGATCAGCGCGATGGCGATCAGCGTCAGCCAGGAGACGTCGGTGACCAGACCGCCGAGCAGGCCCGCGATGTCCGAGATGAAGAACCAGCCCTTGGAGTTCAGGGTGGTGAGCCAGTCGGAGAGCCCGGGCACGGTGAACTGGCCGAGCGATTCGACCGGCGGGGACTGCTTGGCCGAGCCGCCCTGGACGCCCACGAAGGCGAGCGGGGACAGGTAGCGGGTGACGCCGAGCGCGAGGATGTTGATGGCCACACCGGAGACGATGTGGTTGACGTTGAAGGTGACCGTGATGATCGCGTGCAGCAGGCCGCCGACGGCGCCGCCGATGATGCCGATCAGGACACCGGTCCAGGGGCCCCACTGGTATCCGGCCCAGGCACCGAACCAGGTGCCGAGGATCATCATGCCTTCGAGGCCGATGTTGACGACGCCGGAGCGCTCGGCCCACAGACCGCCGAGACCGGCCAGACCGATCGGGACGGCCAGTTCGAGCGCGGTCGACATCTGGCTGACGTTGGTGATGCCGTCGGCGCCGGTGATGATGCGGACGATCGAGGTCAGCGCCAGGGCGCCGGCGATCACCAGCAGGAGGACGGGGAGCGACATCCGGCGGCTCTTGGGGGCCGGGGGCTGCACCGTGGGCTGGTTGACGTCGGTTGCGGTGGTCATCGGCCCGCCACCTCCTTCTCGGTGTTGTCGTTTCCGCCGAGGACGTTGCCCGCGGCGAGTTCGGCGCCGACGCGGCGCTGCTGACGGCGCAGGCCCCACTCGCGCACGGACTCGTAGGAGACGACGACGGCGATCACGATCAGGCCCTGCATGATGACCGCGATCTCCTTGTCGTACCCGTGGAAGTCCAGCTCGGGCGAGGCCTTGTCGAGCCAGGCCCACAGCAGGGACGCGAAGGCGATGCCGACGGGGCTGTTGCGGCCGAGCAGCGCGATACCGATGCCGAGGAAGCCGATGCCGGTCGGGAAGTTCAGGCTGTACGTGTGCGTGTCGCCGAGGAGGATCGGCAGGCCCGCGAGACCGGCGATGCCGCCGGAGAGCAGCATCGCGGTGAGCACCATGCGCTTGGGGTCGACACCGCTGGCCGCGGCGGCGGACTCCGAGGCGCCGGAGGCGCGCAGGTCGAAGCCGAAGCGGGTGCGGTTGAGGACGATCCAGTAGCCGATGCCGAGGACCACGGCGAGGATGACCAGGCCGTAGATCTCGCCCGCGTCACCCATGTTGAAGCCGGGGATCCAGCCGGACTTGTGCATCTCGCCGGTGGTGTTGTTGTTGCCGAGCTTGACGCCGAAGACGTCGGGCAGCCACAGGTAGGCGATGACGGAGGTCGCGATCGCGTTCAGCATGATCGTCGCGACGACCTCGCTGACCCCGCGGGTGACCTTCAGGACACCGGCGATGCCGGCCCAGAACGCGCCGGTGCAGATCGCGGTCAGCATCAGCAGCGGGACCTGGAGCGCGGCCGGCAGGGCGACGTGCGCGCCGACGACCGCGGCCATCATGGCGGCGAGCTGGTACTGGCCGTCGACACCGATGTTGAACAGGTTCATCCGGAAGCCGATGGCCACCGCCAGCGCCGCGATGTAGTACAGCGACGCCTGGTTGATGATCAGGACCTGGATGTCGGAGAACGTCGCCTGCTCGAACATGATCGAGTACGGCTCGATCGGGCTCTTGCCCGAGGCGAGCAGCACGATCGAGGTCAGCGCCACGGCGACGACGAGCGCGATGACCGGCCCGGCCACCGCGAGGAGCAGGCGCTCCTTGTCGAACTTCTTCATCAGCGGGCCTCGTCTTCCGGGGCGTCGGCCGGGTTCTCGGCGGGCTCTTCGAGCTCGGCCGCTTCGGCGAGCTCCTCGTTCTCCAGGTGTCCGGAGGCGGCACCGGTCATGGCCGAGCCGAGTTCCTCCGGGGTGATGGTGGCCGGGTCCGCGTCCGCCACCAGCTTGCCGTTGTAGATCACCCGGAGCGTGTCGGACAGGCCGATGAGCTCGTCCAGGTCGGCGGAGATCAGCAGGACGGCGAGGCCCTCACGGCGCGCCGCGCGGATCTGGTCCCAGATCTGCGCCTGCGCGCCGACGTCCACACCACGGGTGGGGTGGGCGGCGATCAGGAACTTCGGCTGGTGGCTCATCTCGCGGCCGACGATCAGCTTCTGCTGGTTGCCGCCGGACAGGGAGGCGGCGGTGACGTCGATGCCGGGGGTGCGCACGTCGTATTCCTCGACGATGCGGCGGGTGTCCTGCTGGGCGCCCTTGATGTCGATCCAGACACCCTTGGCGTTGGGCTTCTCGGTGACGTGACCGAGGATGCGGTTCTCCCAGAGGGGGGCTTCCAGGAGGAGGCCGTGACGGTGGCGGTCCTCGGGGATGTAGCCGATGCCGTTCTCGCGGCGCTTGCGCGTCGACAGACCGGTGATGTCGTCGCCGAGGAAGCGGACGACGCCGAAGTCCGCGGCCTTGAGGCCGATCAGCGCGTCGATGAGCTCGGTCTGGCCGTTGCCCTCGACACCCGCGATGCCCATCACCTCACCGGCGTGGATGGTGAAGGAGACGTGGTCGAGGACGAGGCGCACGGCGCCGCGCTCCACCTGGTCCATGAGCAGGGCCGCGGAGCCCTTGCCCAGCGACACCGAGCCCTTGGCGAAGACCGTCAGGTCCTCGACCTCGATCACGGGCTGGTCGGTGACCGTCGACTCGGAGGTCTCGGGGGTGGGCAGTTCGCTGCCGACCATCAGCTCGGCGAGCTGACGCGGGGTCGTCTCGGAGGGCACGGCGGTGCCGACCGTCGTACCGCGCCGGATGACCGTGATGTCGTCGGCGACCGAGAGGACCTCGCCGAGCTTGTGCGAGATGAAGATGACCGACAGGCCCTCGGCCTTGAGCTCGCGCAGGTTGTCGAAGAGCGCGTCGACCTCCTGCGGCACGAGGACGGCGGTGGGCTCGTCCAGGATCAGGATGCGGGCGCCGCGGTAGAGGACCTTGAGGATCTCCACGCGCTGCCGTTCGGCGACGCCGAGCTCCTCGACCAGGACGTCGGGGCGGACCCCGAGGCCGTAGCGGTCGGAGATCTCCACGATCTTGCGGCGGGCCCTGGCGCCGATCCCGTACAGCTTCTCGCTGCCGAGGGTGACGTTCTCCAGGACGGTGAGGTTGTCGGCCAGCATGAAGTGCTGGTGGACCATGCCGATGCCGCGGGCGATGGCGTCGCCCGGCGACGAGAAGGTGACCTGTTCGCCGTCGACGGCGATGGTGCCCTCGTCCGGCTTCTGCATGCCGTAGAGAATCTTCATCAGCGTCGACTTGCCGGCGCCGTTCTCCCCGACGAGGGCGTGCACGGTGCCCTTGCGGACGCTGAGGTGGATGTCGTGGTTGGCCACGACGCCAGGGAATCGCTTGGTGATCCCGGCGAGTTCGACAGCGGTCACCTGACCGTTGACCGCGTCGGCCGGAGGGCTGCTGGACGCGTTGATGGCGCACTCTCCTGAGGGAAAGGGGGTCGTCTACGCGCGTAGCGCCCCTACGGCAACGAAAGGGGCCACAGGCCGCGAGAACGGGATACGTGGAGCAAGACTCCTCGTATCCCGTTGAGCGGACGTAACCCCGCGGTTACCAAGCGGCTCCGGGGCAGAACGGGCGCCTCCCCGTGCCGGCCGGCACGAAGACTTGCCCGAACTTCCCCGGGACCGCATTGGCTGCTCCTGAGGTAACTCTCGTCAGCTGGTCTTGACCTTGATCGCACCGCTGATGATCTTCTCCTGGGCGGCCTTGACGGCGTCCTGGATCGCGGTGTTGCTCTTGAAGGCCGGGTTGGAGTCGGCCAGGCCGACCTCACCGGACTTCAGATCGCCCCGAACGATACCGCTCTCGGGCTTGCCGTCCTCGACCGACTTCGCCAGGTTGTAGACCGCCTTGGCGACATCCTTGGTCGCGGACGTCAGGATCGAGTCCTTGTACTGGGCCAGCGCCTCCTGGAGGTACTGGTCCGAGTCGACGCCGATCGCCATGACCTTCTTGGCGGAGGCGGCCTCGATGACACCCTGACCGGACAGACCGGCCGCGGCGTAGACGACGTCGGCCTTCTTCTCGATCTGGCCCTCGGCGGCCGTCTTGCCCTTGTCCGGGCTGGAGAAGCCACCCTCCTGGGCGGTCTGGGTCAGGTACTGCGAGAGGACCTTGACGCCGGGCTTGGTGTCCTTGACACCCTGCTCGAAGCCCGCCTCGAACTTGTGGATCAGCGGAACGTCCACACCGCCCACGAAGCCGACGGTGTTGGTCTTGGTGGCCTTGGCGGCGGCGACGCCGGCCAGGTAGGAGGCCTCCTGCTCGGAGAAGACCAGGTCCGCGACGTTCTTCGCCGTGACGGTGGAGTCGTCGACGATGCCGAAGGTGGTGTTCGGGAACTTCGCCGCGGCGGCCTTGACGGCCGGGCCGTAGGCGTAACCGATGCCGATGACCGGGTTGTAGCCCTGCTTGGCCAGGGAGACCAGGCGCTGGGTCTTGTCCGCGTCCGTCTCGCCGTCGGTGGGCTCGACGTCGGCGGTGGCGTACTTGAACTCGCTCTTCGCCTTCTTCAGGCCCTCGTACGCGGCGTCGTTGAAGGACTGGTCGCCCTTGCCGCCGACGTCGTACGCGATGGCGAGGCCCTTGTGACCACCCTTGGAGTCCGAGGAGGACGAGGAGGAGGTCGAGGTGCCGCCACAGGCGGACAGAGCGAGGGCGAGAGAGGCGGTCGCAGTGCCTGCGAGCGCGATGCGGGTAACCCGGCGCATTACATGTGCTCCTGTCGTACAGCGCCCGACGGTTCAGCTTCGGCGCTGGCTTCGCCGCAGATTAACGCGCGTAGACCAACTAGAAAACCCCTTCTGTCCACCTTGTTATGCGGCTGTGCTCGACGCCACTCGCCCAGGGGCCGCGCACATGCCGATCGCAAAGGGAAGGTGGCGCAGGGTGAGATCGCGGGCGGACGGCGGAACGGGCGGGCACCTGGGGTGCCCGCCCGTTCCACGGTACTTCGATCGTGTTCGCCCGCCAGGAGGGCGGAGGCGGACCGGGGCCCGCCGCCGTCACCCGCGGTTCACGCGACGACTAGGAGGTCTTGACCTTGATGTCGCCGGCGATGATGGCCGCCTTGGCCTTGGCCACGGCGTCGTTCAGACCGGCGATCTCGCCCATCTTCGGGTTGCTGTCGGCGAGGCCGACACCGTTGACCTTGAGGTCGAACGTCTGCGTGCCGGTCAGCGGCTTGCCGTCGTGGACCGACTTCGACAGCGTGTAGACCGCGCCGCCGACGTCCTTGAGCGCGGAGGTGAGGATCTTGTCCTTGTACGCCGCCAGCGCTTCCTGCTTGTACTGGTCGGAGTCGACGCCGATCGCCCACACGCCCGCCTTGGAGGCGGCCTCGATGACACCCTGGCCGGAGAGACCGGCGGCGGCGTACAGGACGTCGGCGCCCTTCTCGATCTGGCCCTCGGCGGCGGCCTTGCCCTTGTCGGGGCTGGAGAAGCCACCCTCGGCGGCGGTCTGCGTCAGGTACTGCGAGAGGACCTTCACGCCGGGCTTGGTGTCCTTGACGCCCTGCGTGTAGCCGGCCTCGAACTTGTGGATCAGCGGAACGTCCACACCGCCGATGAAGCCGACCGTGTTGCTCTTGGTGGCCTTGGCGGCGGCGACGCCGGCGAGGTACGAGGCCTCCTGCTCGGCGAAGACCAGGGAGGCGACGTTCTTGCCCTCGACGACCGAGTCCACGATACCGAAGGTGGTCTTCGGGAACTTCGCGGCGGCCTTCTCCAGCGCGGGGCCGTAGGCGAAGCCGATGCCGATGACGGGGTTGTAGCCCTGCTTGGCGAGCGACTCCAGACGCTGCTGCTTGTCGGCGTCCGTCTCGTTGTCGGTGGGCTCGACGTCGGCCGTCTGGTAGCCGAACTCCTTCTTCGCCTTCTCCAGGCCCGCGTACGCGGCGTCGTTGAAGGACTGGTCGCCCTTGCCGCCGACGTCGTACGCGATGGCGAGGCCCTTGCCGCCGCCGCTCGCGCTGCTGTTGCTGCTGCTGTTGCTGTCGCTGCTGGTACCGCCGCAGGCGGTGGCGGCGAGTGCGAGCGACGCGACCCCCACCGCGATCCGGGTCAAGCTGGCAATCCGACGCATCTGAAGTTCCCCATTCTCCAAAGCCCCGCAGTGGGTGCTCAGTTCGGCGCACATTAACGCGCGTAGACCGTCCAGGGAACGGGGTTCCGCCTGGCCGTTATCCATTCGTGCCGATGGCCGGTTACGTCCTTGTGAACCATGCGGCCTAAAGGCGTGTTCGGGGACGCAGCGCCCATCACGGACCGCACGCGGTGAATCCGCAGAACGGACCCCGTGTGACGGAGCGGGTGGTCGCTGCTCCACAAAGTGACTGTTGTCAGGAACTGCCGACCACGCTACTGCGGGGCCGTGGGGGACGCGACCGGAGTTCACCCGGGCGTGTCCGGCCCCCCGTCCGGGGCCCCGGACGGGGGCCGCTCCGGCGGCCCGGGGCGGGTCGGTCGAGCGGTGCCGGAGCGGGTCGGTCGAGCGACCCCGGAGCCGGCGGACCGGCGGCCCTAGGAGACGGGCCGGTCCAGCAGGGCCGCGGCGGTGAACATCTCGACGCCGACCGTGATGGCGTGCTCGTCGGCGTCGAAGTCGCCCCGGTGCAGATCGCGGGTGGTGCGGTCGCCGGGGCGGCGCACCCCGAGCCGGGCCATCGCTCCGGGCACGTGCTCCAGGTACCAGGAGAAGTCCTCGCCGCCGAGGCTCTGCTCGGTGTCCTCGATGGACTGCGCGCCGCGCCGGGCGGTCATGGCGTCGCGGAGCAGGTCGGTGACGGCCGGGTCGTTGACGACCGGCGGGACGCCCCGGATGTAGTTGATCTCGGACTTGGCGCGGTAGAGGTTCGCGATCTCGTCGATGGCCGCGTGGACGAGGTCGGGCGCGGCCCGCCAGGCGTCGAGGTCCAGGCAGCGGATCGTGCCGGACAGTTCGGCGTGCTGGGGGATCACGTTGCAGGCGTGGCCCGACTCGATGCGGCCCCAGGTCACCGCGAGCCCGCTGCGGGCGTCCACGCGCCGGGCGACGAGCGCCGGCACGTCGGTCACGACCCGCGCGGCGGCGGTGACGAGGTCGGTGGTGAGGTGGGGGCGCGCGGTGTGGCCGCCCGCGCCGTCGAGTGCGACTTCCAGCCGGTCGCACGCCGAGGTGATCGCGCCGTGCCGCAGTCCGATGCGCCCCGCGTCGACCCTCGGGTCGCAGTGCACGCCGACGATCCGGCCGACCCCTTCGAGCACGCCCGACTCGATCGCGTCCGGGGCGCCGCCGGGCAGCACCTCCTCCGCTGGCTGGAAGATGAGCCGGACGCGCCGGGGCAGCAGGCCCTTGGCGTGCAGGTCGGCGAGCACGAGGCCGGCGCCGAGCACGACCGTGGTGTGGACGTCGTGGCCGCAGGCGTGGGCGCGGTCCGGCACGGTCGAGCGGTACGCGCAGTCACTCTTCGTGTCCGGAATGGGCAGCGCGTCGATGTCGGCGCGCAGGGCCAGCATCGGGCGTACGTCGCTCTCGTCCCCGATGTCACAGATGAGGCCGGTCCCGATGGACAGGACCCGCGGCTCGAGGCCCGCCTGCTCCAGGCGCGCCTTGATCGCCGCGGTGGTGCGGAACTCCTGGTTGCCGAGCTCCGGGTGCATGTGCAAGTCGCGGCGGAACGCGACGAGTTCGGCGCGCAGTGCCTCGGGCAGCGCGCCCGGGAGCAGTGGCTCCCCGGGGAGATCGGCCTCGGACTCTCGGGACATCAGTTGGTTCACCCTTTGAAGGGTAGGACGATCGGGCGGCCAACTGACCCACGATCAACAAAAGTTCAGCCCGTTAGGGGAAGAAAAGTTGGCCGCGCGGTGCATGGTCGGCTACGAGGATGGGTAAACTCGCCCGGCTCTTCGGGCGTTTGGATCTTGAACGGGTGCGGTGACCGGCTGTGATCCGACGCGTCGGCGGTGTCCGCCGATGTGCACCGGAGAAGGCCCGGGGTCCCCGGGCTCATTCCCCTTCTCGGTCTCCACGGTCTCACACCGGCGCGCCCGGATCCCGGCGAGGCGACCGTCCCCGGCCGTTTTTCGCGTCACGTTCCGTCATGAGGGGGTCCGGGGTGCCGGCGGCGTGTCCTCGTCCGGCCGGGGGCGGCTCAGCCGAAGCGGCCCGCCACGGCGCGTGCCGGTGTCCGGCGGGCATCGGTGCGGGCGGCGCGTTTGCGCACCATGTGGCTGCCGACGCCGGCAGCCCGCGCCCGTCCGGCCCTGCGGGAGCCGCCGCCGGGCGGGCGGGGAGGGTCCCGTCCGACGGGACAGGCGGCCGGTCGACGGTGGCGGCCGCGGCGGGTCCCGGGTCGGGCGACGGCGTGGCGGCAGTGGTGAACGGCCCACGACCGTTCGGTGCGGTCGCCGTGGGGGACACGGGCGGACAGCGGTCCGGGCGACGCTCGGGGAGCGCGTTGGCACGAACGGCGGGGCCCGGCGCCGTACGCCGGACCCCGCACGCGTGAATACGCTCGTGACTGGACCTAGACGGTGGACACCGCCGAGAGGCGATAAACGTCCCGGGCTGTTCCGGTGACCCCGGAGAGGAAGCCCTGGGCCCTCGGCGAGGCGTTCTGCGTCAGCCAGGCCGGGTCGATGTCGCAGACGGCGACCCGCACCTCGGTGCCGGCCAGGGCGAGCGGCAGGGTGTGGACGACCGTCGACGGGAAGCTGAGGATCGTACGGCCTATGGGGCCGCGCCGTGCGATCAGTTCGAGCGGCAGGTCGGGACGGACGATCTCCAGGCCCGTCTCGGCGGCCAGCCGGTGGAGTTTGTCCGCGCTCTCGCGGCGGTGGGCGAAATAGCGGGTCGCGCCGTGCGCCTTGGCGAGCGAGCGGACCGCGTCCAGGTAGCGGTCCGGGTCGACCACGCCCGTCTCGACGAGCGAGGTGCCGACCATGTCCGCGCTCCTGGTGATGCGCGGCGGGCCGAAGCGGGCCCGGGTCCAGGAGAAGTCGTTGGCGGTGACCGTGACGCCGTCCGGCGCCGATTCGATCGGCATCGAGGAGAAGACCTCGACGCTGCGGCGCCCGCTGGGCGTCAGCCGGCGGCGGGCCGAGGCGGACACGGGGGCGAAGAGCACGTCCCGCGGGCCGGGGCGGCCGCCGCGCCGGTGCCAGCGCACCAGGCGTTCACCGCGGGCGAGCTGGGAGACGAACTCCATCGTCGCCGTGCCGTCGTCGACCACCACCAGGTCGCGCGCCTTGGTGATGGTCAGCAGGAGCTGCACGTAGCGGGAGAACGGGTCCCCCATGACGATCCGCCGGGCCCGGCGCAGCAGCGGCGCCAGTCCCCCGATGGTGTGGAAGGGGGCCGTGGTGCCGCCGCGCGCCTCCTCCCAGCGGACCGTGTGCCCCTCGTCGCGGGCCAGTTCCGCCATCCGGCGGAGCTGGCCGCGGGTCATCGGGTCGTTGGGGGACAGGACGACGAGGGTGAGCCCCGCGCCGGGCGCCGCACCGTTGTGGGCATGCGCGTGCGCCCACTCCAGCACGTTCAGGAGCTGTACCGGACTCTCGACGAAGGCGAGGGTGGGGGAGCCGGCGGAACCGGCGCGGGGGCTCATCGACGTACGACCGTCCCGTCGTAAGGGATTCAGGGCGTTCAGACCGAGACGGGCTCGCCCGCGGCCGCGGCGATCTCGGCCTCGGCGACGACGCCCGTGACGCGGCGGAGCTTCTTCATCGGGCCGAGCTCGGAGTCGTAGACCTTCTTGACACCGTCGCCGAGGGAGGCCTCGATGGTGCGGATGTCGCGGACGAGGCGGGTCAGGCCCTGCGGCTCGACGGAGGCGGCCTGGTCGGAGCCCCACATCGCGCGGTCCAGGGTGATGTGACGCTCGACGAAGGCGGCGCCGAGGGCGACGGCGGCGAGCGTGGTCTGCAGGCCCGTCTCGTGGCCGGAGTAGCCGATCGGGACGTTCGGGTACTCGGCCTGGAGGGTGTTGATGACGCGGAGGTTGAGCTCCTCGGCCTGCGCCGGGTAGGTCGACGTGGCGTGGCACATCAGGATGTTGTCGCTGCCGAGGACCTCGACCGCGTGGCGGATCTGCTTCGGCGTCGACATGCCGGTGGAGAGGATGACCGTGCGGCCGGTGGCGCGCAGGGCGCGCAGCAGCTCGTCGTCGGTCAGCGAGGCGGAGGCCACCTTGTGGGCCGGGACGTCGAACTTCTCCAGGAAGGCGACGGCCTCGGTGTCCCACGGGGAGGCGAACCAGTCGATGCCCTTCTCCTTGGAGTACTCGTCGATCTGGCGGTACTCGTCCTCGCCGAACTCCACGCGGTGGCGGTAGTCGATGTAGGTCATGCGGCCCCAGGGGGTGTCGCGCTCGATGTCCCACTGGTCGCGCGGGGTGCAGATCTCCGGGGTGCGCTTCTGGAACTTGACGGCGTCGCAGCCGGCCTCGGCGGCCGCGTCGATGAGCTTGAAGGCGTTCTCCAGCTCACCGTTGTGGTTGATGCCGATCTCACCCACGACGTAGACGGGGTGGCCGGGACCGGCGGTCTTCGAACCGAACTGGCGCAGACGGGAGTTGGTGCTCATGGTGGAGAAGTTCCTTACTTGTCGAGGGAGTCGAGAGAAGGGCCGAGGATCCAGCTGGCGATCTCTCGGATCGCGCCGTCGCCACCGGGGACGGTGGTGACCGCGCGTGCGGCGCCGCGCACGACGTCGTGGGCGCTCGCGACCGCGACCGGCCAGCCCACGAGGGCGAAGCACGGGAGGTCGTTGACGTCGTTGCCGACGTAGAGCACGCGCTCGGGCGCGATGCCCTGTTCCTCGCACCACTGCTTCAGCGCGAGGTCTTTCCGGTCGATGCCGTGCAGGACCGGAAGCTTGAGCTTCCGGGCGCGTGCGGCGACGACCGGGTTCTGTTCCGTGGACAGGATCAGCATCGTCAGTCCGCTCCTGCGGAGGGCTGCGATACCGAGTCCGTCCCCGCGGTGCACGGAGACGAACTCCCGTCCGTCGGAGTCGATCAGCACCCTGTCGTCGGTCTGGGTGCCGTCGAAGTCGAGGACGACCGCGTCGATGTCGTCGGCGGTCGGAAGGGTGCCCGGCCGGTTCGCGTCGAAGAGCGGCGCGAGCGCGCGGGCGCGGGCGAGGTCGTGCGGGTCGTCGATCTCCAGCACGCGGGCCGGGTCGGTGCGCACGAGTTCGGTGCGGCCGAAGAAGCGGTGCTTCGCCGCGCGGAAGCCGGTGGCCTCCATGGCGTAGACGGCTCCGGTCTCCAGGAGGTCCTGGGGACGGTCCTGGCGGCGCGGGCGGAAGGACTTGTCGTGGTTGACGCCGTAGCCGCCGCTGACGGCGGGGTCGGCGACCAGGACGTCGGCTCCCCCCTCGACGGCCGCGCGTCCGGTCCCGGCGGCCACGGAGGCGGCGGGCTCGTCGTCCCCGTCGCGCCACACGAAGCCGTGGAAGGGGGCCACGGTCAGCGCCGTGTCCGCGCCGCCGGTGACGATCGCGTCCACGACGCCGTCCACGTCCTCGCGGACGATGAACGGGCTGGTGCACTGGACGAGCAGCACCACGTCGACCGGGGAGCCGTGCAGCGCCTCGTGCGTGTCCAGGGCGTGCAGGACGGCGGCCTCGGAGGTGGCGGTGTCCCCGGCGATGGCGGCGGGGCGCAGCACGACCTCGGCGCCGGCCTGGCGGGCGGCGGCCGCGATGGCCTGGTCGTCGGTGGAGACGACGACGTCCGTCACGAGGCGGGCGGCACGGCACTCGCGCACGGCGCGGGCCACCAGCGGTACACCGCCCACGGGCAGGAGGTTCTTGGCGGGCACGCCCTTGGAGCCGCCGCGCGCGGGGATCACCGCGAGCACGCGGCGCACCGGCGCGGCCTTGCCCGCTTCCGAGTTGGTCATGCGCTGTTCTCCTTGACGAGGGAGGTGAGGAAGGCGTGGGGGGCGAGGGGCGGCGGGCCGCCCGCTGCCGGGGTGCTCACAGGTCGCCCATCCGCCGGATCACCGGTGCGACGCGCTGGACGCCGTGGCGGTAGGCGCCGCGGGCGGCCCGGCGCACGAACTGCCGTACGGGGCTGGGTTCCCGGTCCGCCGCCGGGGCGCCCGGCAGCGGGCTGCCGTCCGGGCCGAGGTGGTGGCGGGCGAGGATGCCGGGCAGATACCCGGGCGCGGTGACGGGGGTGTAGTAGGGGGTCAGGGGCGGCAGCTCGTCCGCGGCGAGCAGTTCGGTGATGCGCAGGCGGGCCGCGTCGAACGCCGTCTCGTACGATCCGTCGGCGGCGACGCCCTGGCGGGCCACCCACTCCGGGTCGGGCACCGGCCGGTGTCCCGCGTCGAGCTGGTCCCAGGAGGCGAGGCAGCCGGATCCCACGAAGTGGTGGTTGCCGAGCGCCTCGCGCACCCCGAGGTCGCTGAGGACGACGGTGGGGATGCGCCGGTGCAGGGATTCCAGGGCGGCGGTGGAGCTGATGGTGACGAGCAGGTCGGTGCGGTCCAGGACCTCACCCATGTGCCCGTACACGAGGCGGAAGTTGGCCGGCGGATCGGCCTTCTGCACGAGTTTCTGGTACGGCAGTTCCTCGATGTGCGTGGTGTGTTCGCCCGGCTTGGAGCGCAGCTTGAGCAGGACCTCGCGGTCCGGGTGCAGCCGCGCGTGACCGATGAGCCGGTCCAGCAGGTACGTACGGTCCTTGCGGCTCTCCGGTACGGAGGGCTGGGCGGCGAAGACGACCGTGTGGGGCCTGCGCCCTTCCTTCGCGGACGGATCGCTCCCGGTGTACGCGGCCCCGCCGAGGAAGGGCAGCGCGACCTCGGTCACCGATCCGGCGTCCGCGCCGACTCCCTCGTACACGGCCCGGAACCGGTCCGCGTCCTGGCGGGAGTTGGCGAGGACGAGGTCCGCGCCGTGCCGCAGGAGCAGCCCGTCGGCGAGCTTCTCGTAGACGACGCCGACGTAGCCGGTGACGACCAGGGGCCGCTTCGCGCGTCCTTCCCAGACCCGGGCGAGGCCGTGCAGGACCGCCTGGACGGCACCGCCGACCAGGGCGAGGACGACGACGTCAGGGGCGGCGTCCTCCTTGCCCAGCTCGCGCAGGAACTCGAGGGCGGTGACCTCGCGGAGGGAGTCCGCGCGGACGCCGACCTCTTCGAGCTGGCGGGCGGTCGGGGTGGCACGGCCGCGCAGGAGGAATCCGTCGAGGCGGATGTCCGATCCGGCCGGGGAGATGCGGTTCGCGGTGAGCGATCCCCACTTCCACCGGGTGTCGGAATCCGCGAGGACGGCCACCCGCAGCGGCTTCGAGGTACTTGCTGGCACGTCCTAGACGCTAGGAAGCCATTTCGAGGAGCGGCCCAACCCGAATACAACAAACGGTTAACAGCGCGTCGACGAATGGGGGTTCAGCCCGGGATCGGCTGAGAAAGCGGCGTGGTTCACGGTACCGCCACGCGTCGTTCACCTTGCATCTCACCAACGGTAAAGACGAATGCCGGGCTTCCCCCTAACGTCACAGGGGTGGTCAAGCTCTCCGTCATCGTGCCGTTCTACAACGTGCAGCAATATGCGCCCGACACCCTGAAGAGCCTGCGTGCGAACGCACGGCAGGATTTCGAATTCATTCTCGTCGACGACTGCTCGCGCGACGAGACACCGGACATCCTCGCGCGCGCGGAGCGCGAGCTCCCGGGTGCGGTGTATGTCAGACACGAGAAGAACGGAGGACTGGCGACCGCCCGCAACACCGGGATCGACAAGGCGCGTGGCGAGTACCTCACGTTCCTGGACGGGGACGACTGGCTCGCCCCCGGATATTACGAACAACTCGTGTCCGCCATCGAGGATCTGGGCTGCGACTTCGTCCGTACGGACCATGTCCAGTGCACCGCGCGCTCCCGTTCCGTCCACCGCGTCCCGCACGGCCGCCGCGGGGTCGTCATGGATCCCCGTGACGCCATCCTTCCCTCCGACCGGTCCACCTCCGTCGACTACGCCTACGCCTGGGCGGGCGTCTACCACCGCCGGCTGGTCGACCGGGGACTGCTCCACTTCACCGACGGGCTGCGCACGGCCGAGGACCGGCCGTGGATCTGGAAGCTGCACCGGGAGGCGGAATCCTTCGCCACGGTGGGGCTGCTCGGCGTTTTCTACCGGCGTGGCGTCGCCTCCTCCCTCACCCAGATCGGGGACGTGCGTCAACTCGATTTCATTCGGGCGTTCGACCAGGTCGTGGCGGAAACCGCCGAGGACCGGGACGCGGAAAAACTCCTTCCCAAAGCCGTGCGCACGTATTGCGCGATTATTTCCCATCACCTGGGATCCATCGAAAGGTTCGAGCCGGCGGTGGCACGGAAACTGAAGTCCATGAGTGCCGTCGCACTGCGCCGAATGCCGCAGGGCGTGCTCGACGACGCGCTCGACTCGATGGACGTCCAGCGCGCCACCCGGCTGCGCCGGCTGCGCCGACGGCCCGCGCCCGCCGCGGGGGTGGCCGCGTGACCACCCAGATCTTCATGGCGTCCACGCTGTACGGGACGGCCACGCTCGCCGCGGCCCTCGACACCGACAGCTTCGGGCCCGCCGACCGGCGCATCCTGCTCGTCTCCAACAACGCGGCGACGCCGGAGACGACACCCGGGGTGGACACGATGCCCGGCTTCGAGCGGCTGCGCGGCCGCTTCGACGACGTCATCTCGTGGAACGAGACCATCTCCCCCTTCCACCCGGGCGGCTGGGCGCCGCGCCCTGACGACGTCCCCCTGTGGGAGCGGCATCTGCGGCTCGCCTGGAACCTCGGCGACGACGACGTCGAACTGGCCGTGGAGTCGATCCAGGTCAACCCGGCGCTCGGCGTCTCCCAGATCTTCATGGGTGCGCCCGTCACGGTGTACGCCGACGGCCTGATGAGCTACGGCCCCACCCGCAACAAGATCGACCCGCTGGTCGGCACCCGGGTGACCCGGCTGCTCCATCTGGACCTGGTGCCCGGTCTGAAGCCGCTGCTGCTCACCGAGTTCGGCGTGGAGCCGCAGATCGTGCCCACGGACGCGTTCGTGAAGGTGCTCGCGGAACTCGTCGACACCGGTGACGAACTCCCCTCGGCCGACGAGCCGGCGCTGCTGCTCGGGCAGTACCTCTCGGCGCTGGAGATCCTCACCGCCGAGGAGGAGGAACAGCTCCACGTACGGATGCTGCAGGGGGCCCTCGCGCTCGGCCACACCCGGGTGGTGTTCAAGCCGCACCCCTCCGCTCCGGCGCGCTGGTCGCGGATGCTGGAGAAGGAGGCCGAGAAGCTGGGCGCGGACCTCACCGTCCTGGACACCCCGGTGCTCGCCGAGGTGCTGTACCAGCGGATGCGGCCCGCGCTGGTCGTCGGCTGCTTCTCCACCGCGCTGTTCACGGCCTCCGCGCTGTACGGCCTGCCGGTCGCCCGCGTCGGGACCGGCCCGCTGCTGGAACGGCTCACTCCGTACGAGAACAGCAACCGCGTCCCGGTGACCGTCGTGGACGCGCTGCTGCCCGACCTGGCGGACGGCGCCGCGGTCACCGCGCAGCGCCCCGGCATGGACGTGGCGGAGCTGACGAGGCTCCTGAGAGCCGTCGGCTTCGCGATGCAGCCCAAGATCTACCCGGACCTGCGTCCGGCGGCCGAGAGCTATCTGACGCACCAGCTCACCGACGACACCTGGCGCTACTTCAAGCGCAAGCGCCTGACCTCGCTCGCGCTGCCCGGGGCGGTGCCGGCGCAGCTCGCGTTCATCCCGCGCAACGCGACCGTGCGGCGGGTCGCCCGGAGGGCGCGCTCGTTGAAGCGGGCGGTGGGCCGCTGACGCGCTCGCCGCGCGGAACACCAGGGAGCGGGGCCGGGTCGACGCGACCGGGCCCCGCTCCCTTGCGTGCGCCTCCGGCACGGGTGCCGGCCCCAGCTTCCTTCGCCCCCTCCGCCCCTACCCGTCCCGTACCTGGGGCTCCGCCCCGGACCCCGCTCCTCAATCGCCGGAGGGGCTGAATCTTTCGCCGGCCGGGGCTGAAATCTTGCACGGCACCCGAAAGGTGGGCCCCTGGGGCTCCGCCCCGGACCCCGCTCCGCAAACGCCGGAGGGGCTGGATCTTGCAGCCGGGATCCGGCGGAAGGGGACGTGCCGGTACATCGATGGCCGTCGCCACTAACCGTCACTTCTCCGCCCGACAGCGGCGGCCTGATGCACCGGCGCGGCCCCGACCCACCCACCGCCGGCGGAGTCGTCGACGCGACGGCAACCCGCAGATGAACTCCCGTGGGCAAGAAGGAGAACCGGCCTCGCGAGGCCGTAAGCATCCCCGACTATCGGACTAACGTGCTGTGGGCCAGCTGAGTCCCATCGAGGGGAACCTTGTGATCGACACGCCCGAGGAGGCCCGCGGGACGTCGACCGGCACCGTGGTCCGTACCGTCCTGCCACCTGCCGAGACGTCCGCCGCACCCAAACCCGCGGCACCCCGGGAGAACCGGCTGCGCGCCCTCGACGGGCTGCGGCTCGTCGCGGCCCTGATGGTGGCGGGGTACCACTACGGCGGCCGGGACGGCGAGGTGGTCCAGGCTTGGGGCACCTCCCCCAAGCACCAGTTCCCCACGCTGCACCACCTGTTCGCCTACGGGTGTCTGGGCGTGCAGGTCTTCTTCGTGATCAGCGGCTTCGTCATCTGCATGAGCGGCTGGGGCCGGCCGCTGCGCTCCTTCTTCGCCTCGCGCGCCTCACGGCTGCTGCCCGCCTACTGGGCCGCGATCGTCATCGTGACGGCCGTGTTCGCCCTGCCCGTGGTCGCGTACAAGACGGTCTCCCCGAGCGACGCGCTGGTCAACCTCACCATGCTCCAGCAGCCGCTGGGCGTCGACCGGGTGCTCGGCGTGTGCTGGACCCTGTGGGCGGAGGTCCGCTTCTACGCCCTGTTCGCGCTGTGCATCGTGCTCCCGGGGGCGAACCGGCAGCGCGTGATCCTGTTCTGCGCCGCCTGGACGCTGGCCGCGGCCGTCGCGCAGGGCGTGCACGAACCCCTGCTCGACGTGGTCCTGATGCCGGAGTACGCCCCGTACTTCATCGGCGGCGTCGGCCTCTACCTCGTCCACCGCAACCGCCGCGACGCGTACGCCTGGGGCATCGTCGGCGTGAGCTGGCTGATCGGCCAGCACTACGCGGTCCAGCGCCTGTGGCACGCCCCGAACCCGCAGTTCTTCTCCGACCGCTCGTCCTACGCCATCATCCTCGTCGTCACCTTCGGCTACGTCGCCGTCGCCGCGATCGCGCTGGGCTGGCTGCGGTGGGCCAACTGGCGCTGGCTGACGGTCGCGGGTGCCCTGACGTACCCGTTCTACCTGGTCCACGAGCACCTGGGCTGGGTCGTCATCAAGGCCTACCACCGGACCCTGCACATCCCGTCGTACGGCACGTTCCTCGCTACGGTCACCACGATGCTGCTGCTCGCCTGGCTGCTGAACCGGTTCGTGGAGGACCGGCTCACCCCGAAGCTGCGCACGGCCCTGTCGAGGCCGCGCCCCTAGGGCCGCGATGACCGACGGCCGGGCGGGGAATCCCGTCCCGGAGAGACGGGGCCACCGCTCAGCCGATGCCGTAGCGCGCCCCGATGCCCGCGACGATCAGGCCGAGCCCCTCCTCGAAGTGCCGCTCGTAGTCCTCGAAGATCTCCGCGCCCGCCGCCGCCGACAGAGGGAAGTCGGCCATGTGGCGGGCGCGTTCGTCCGTGTCGTACCCCTCGCGGCGCTCGCCCGGCAGCGGCTGGACGCCCTGCTCCTCGGTGACGAAGCCGAGCGTGTACAGGTACGTGGTGGAGGTCGCGCGCACCGCCTGCGTGAGAGTGAATCCCGCCTCGGTGAAGAGCGTCAGGGTCCGCTCCATCTCGACGGCGTGCAGGGTGCCCGTGAAGCGTGAACCGCTGAAGACCTTGGCACCGTCGCGGTAGCTCAGCAGGGCGGCGCGCAGGCCGCGGTTGGCGGCGAGCAGCCGCTCCCGCCAGCCGTCACCCCCGGCCGCACCGGGGGCGTCGACCATCCGGCGGTACATCTCCGTCGCCATCTCGTCGAGCAGTTCCTGCTTGTTCTTGAAGTGCCAGTAGAGCGCCGGCGCCTGGACGTTCAGCTCCTTGGCGATGGCCCGCAGGGTCAGTCCGTCGAGGCCCGTCTCGTTGAGCAGCCGCAGCGCGGTGTCGACGACCTGCTTCTTGTCCAGCCCGGGGGATCGCTGGGTTCTCTGGGTAGCCACGCTTGACAGTTTAACGCCGTTAAGGGCATGCTCGCCCCATTGAACTTAACGGCGTTAAGGAGAAAACCATGGGCATGACATTCACTCAGTCCGCGCCCGTTGACGTGGACGTCCTCGTCGTCGGCGCGGGCCCGACCGGCCTCGCCCTCGGCGTCGACCTCGCACGGCAGGGCGTGGACGCGCTCGTCGTGGAGCGGGGCGAGGGCCTGGCGCCGGGCTCGCGCGGCAAGGGGCTCCAGCCGCGCACCATGGAGGTCTTCGAGGACCTCGGCGTCCTCGACGCGATCCGCGCGGCGGGCGGCGACTACCCGGTCGGGATGATCTGGCAGGACGGCAAGCGGGCGGGCGAGCACCCGATGTTCGACCCGGCCGAGGACGGCGAGGCGGGCTCCGCGTTCACCGCGCCGTGGATGGTGCCCCAGTGGCGCACGCAGGAGATCCTGCACGCACGGCTGGCCGGACTCGGCGGCCGCGTCGCCTTCGGCAGGGAGGTGACCGCCCTCGACCAGGACGAGGACGGTGTGAGCGTGCGCTTCACCTCGCGCGAGGGAGCGGGGACCGTCCGCGCGAGGTACGTCGTCGCCGCCGACGGAGGCCGCTCGGCCGTCCGCCGGGCCGTCGGCATCGGCATGACCGGTGCCGGGAGCGACGGTTCGGGCGTCGTCGACCCGGACCCGATCCTGGTGGCGGACGCCCGGATCAGCGGCCTGGACCGCGACCACTGGCACGTCTTCCCGCCGGGCGGGGACAGCGACGGCTTCCTGGCGATCTGCCCGCTGGCGGGCACGGACCACTTCCAGATCGTCGCCGGGTTCCCGGCCGGGACCACGGTCGACAGCTCACCCGCGGGCGTACGCAAGGTCGTCGCCGCCCGTTCGCACCTGGCCGCCGACGCGGTGACCGGGACGACCTGGATCTCGGAGTTCCGGCCGCGCGCCGCGCTGGCGGACCGCCTCCGCGCGGGGCGGGCCTTCCTCGCCGGGGACGCGGCGCACATCCACTCGCCGGCCGGCGGGCAGGGGCTCAACACCAGCGTCCAGGACGCCTACAACCTCGGCTGGAAGCTCGGCGCGGTCCTGCGCGGCGAGGCTCCCGCGGCCCTCCTCGACACCTACGAGGAGGAACGCCATCCCGTCGCCGCCGACATGCTCGGCCTCTCCACCCGGATCCACCGCGGCGAGGCCCGGCGCGGCAGCCAGACCCGTCAGCTCGGCCTCGGCTACCGCGGCTCCTCCCTCGCGGTCGAGACCCGTACGGACCTGCCGGACGGGGCGCTGCGCGCGGGCGACCGCGCCCCCGACGGAACCATGGACGGCGTACGTCTCTTCGACGCGTTCCGGGGCACGCACTGGACGCTGCTCACCGTCGGCACGGACACGGAACTGCCGGAGCTCCCCGGCGTCCGCACCGCGCGGATCGGGTCGTACGAGCGCTACGGGACCGGCGTCTTCCTCGTCCGTCCCGACGGCCACGTGGGCTGGGCGGGCACGGACGCGCGGGGCTTGGCGGAGTACGCGGCCCTGGTGGGCCTCGGCGCCCGCTGAGCGCTACGCGCTGGCGAGAGTCAGCTTGACCGCGAAGCCGAGGAACAGGGCACCCGCGGCGGTCGTGGCGCCCGCGGAGAGACGCTTGCGCCGGCGGAAGGCCGACGCGAGGCGGGTCCCGCTGAAGATCAGCGCGGTCAGATAGAGCACGCTCGCGAGCTGGGCGAAGGCACCGAGCACGACGAACGACAGGGCCGGGTAGGCGTATCCGGGATCGACGAACTGAACGAAGAAGGCGACGAAGAACAGGATCGCCTTCGGGTTGAACAGGCTGATCACCAGCGCCCGCCGGAACGGCCGCTCCCCCGGCGCCTCCTCGGTCTCCGCGCTCTCGGCGACCGGCTCACGTCGGGCCCGCCACATCGCCCGCGCGGCGCGCAGCATGCCGATCGCCAGCCAGGTCAGATATCCCGCACCGGCGTACTTCACGATGCTGAACAGTACGGCGTTCGCCTGGAGCAGCGAGGCCACACCCGCCGCCGACAGGGTCATCAGGACCGTGTCCCCGCACCACACGCCCGCGGCGGCGGTGTACCCCGTGCGGACGCCCCGGCGGGCGGCGACGGACAGCACGTACAGCGAGTTCGGTCCCGGCAGCAGGACGATCAGGACGAGGCCCGCGAGATAGGTGGGGAGATCGATGACACCAAGCATGAAAAGGAGTGTCGCACGCGTCTACGACATCGCGTCCGGGCGTCTCATCACGGCTCAGTCACCGTCGAGGAGGGTGTCCACGGGGAGGTCGAGAGCGACCCCGACGACGTCCGGGACCGGGAAGCTCTGCCCCCGCCCGTAGCGCTCGGGGGCCGGGTACTTGCCGTTGACCGGGTCCCGGTACAGCAGGACCTCGTCGTGCTTGCGGTCGACGACGACGTAGACGGGGACGCCGGCCTCGGCGTAGCACTCGACCTTCGGTCCGAGGCCGTCGGACCAGTTCGACGAGGTCACCTCGACCACGAGACGGAAGACGTTCGGGGCGTAGCAGTTCTTCTGGACGAGGGCGTCGCGGAAGTCCTCGTCGACGATCGAGAAGTCGGGGATCGCGAAGTCGGCGGGCAGGGTGGGCAGCCAGAGGCCGACGCCCTGGACGTACCTGAGCCCGGCGTCCCGGGCACCCGCCCGATCGAACGCCACGACCAGCCATGACAACGACAGCGCATGCGAGCCGTCCGGCGGTGGTGTCGCAGTCAGCCTCCCCTGGAGAATCTCCGCGCGGTGCCCAGGCAGTGCACGGGAGAGCAGGTCGGCGGCTTCGCCCAACGTCAGCTCGTGTTGCAGTACGGCCACGGCATCCTCCCGTTCAGGGGTCGCTCTCCCCGAGCGCAGCCGGGGGCGTGCGGCTTCCGCCCTCGTTCACCCGTACGAAGGAATCGCGCAGGTCAGAAGGTGTCCGAGGGCACGTAGGTCCCCCAGATCTCGCGCAGCGCGTTGCAGACCTCCCCGACCGTGGCACGGGCGCGCAGCGCCTCCTTCATCGGGTACAGGACGTTGTCCGTGCCCTCGGCGGCCTTCTTCAGCGCGGTGAGGGCGGCGTCGACGGCGCCCTGGTCGCGCTCCGCGCGGAGCCTGGCGAGGCGTTCGGCCTGCTGGGCCTCGATGGCCGGGTCGACGCGCAGCGGCTCGTACGGCTCCTCCGCGTCGATCCGGAAGCGGTTGACGCCGACCACCACGCGCTCACCGGAGTCGGTCTCCTGGGCGATCCGGTAGGCGGAGCGTTCGATCTCGCCCTTCTGGAAGCCCTGCTCGATGGCCCCGACGGCGCCGCCGAGGTCCTCGACCCGGGTCATGAGGGCGACGGCGGCCGTCTCGACGTCGTCGGTCATCGACTCGACGACGTACGAGCCGGCGAAGGGGTCGACCGTCGCCGTCACGTCCGTCTCGTGGGCGAGGACCTGCTGGGTGCGCAGGGCGAGCCGGGCGGACTTGTCGGTGGGCAGCGCGATGGCCTCGTCGAAGGAGTTGGTGTGCAGCGACTGGGTGCCGCCGAGGACCGCGGCGAGGCCCTGGACCGCGACCCGGACGAGGTTCACCTCGGGCTGCTGCGCGGTGAGCTGGACGCCCGCCGTCTGGGTGTGGAAGCGCAGCATCAGCGACTTGGGGTTCCTCGCGCCGAACTCGTCGCGCATCACCCGGGCCCAGATGCGCCGGGCGGCACGGAACTTGGCGACCTCCTCCAGGATCGTCGTACGGGCGACGAAGAAGAAGGAGAGGCGGGGGGCGAAGTCGTCGACGTCCATGCCGGCGGCGACGGCGGTGCGGACGTACTCGATGCCGTCGGCGAGCGTGAAGGCGATCTCCTGCGCGGGAGAGGCGCCGGCCTCGGCCATGTGGTAGCCGGAGATCGAGATGGTGTTCCACTTCGGGATCTCGGCCCCGCAGTATTTGAAGATGTCCGCGATCAGCCGCAGGGACGGCTTGGGCGGGAAGATGTACGTGCCGCGGGCGATGTACTCCTTGAGGACGTCGTTCTGGACGGTGCCCGTCAACCGGTCCGCGGGGACGCCCTGTTCCTCGCCGACGAGCTGGTACATGAGCAGCAGCAGCGCGGCGGGCGCGTTGATCGTCATCGAGGTGGAGACCTTGTCGAGCGGGATCCCCTCGAACAGGACGCGCATGTCGTCGACCGAGTCGACGGCCACGCCGACCTTGCCGACCTCGCCGTGCGCGAGCGGGGCGTCGGAGTCGTGGCCCATCTGGGTGGGCAGGTCGAAGGCGACCGACAGGCCGGTCGTTCCGTGGGCGATGAGCTGCCGGTAGCGGGCGTTGGACTCCACGGCGGTGCCGAACCCCGCGTACTGGCGCATGGTCCACGGGCGGCCCGTGTACATCGACGGGTAGACACCGCGGGTGAAGGGGTACGCGCCCGGCGCGCCGAGTCTCTCGGCCGGGTCCCAGCCGGCCAGGGCCTCGGGGCCGTAGACCGGTTCGATGGGCAGTCCGGACTCGGATTCGCGCGTCATTGCTGTGCCTCCCGTGAAGCGGCCCGACGACAGGGACTCCGTTCCGCCGTGCGGCGGCTCGTTCCATGGTTCTCTTCCACCATGCCGCCCCGTTCGCAACCGGTCACCCGCGGAAAGCATCTCAGGTGACATGACGGCGGGACGGGGGCCTGAGGTGCACGACAGAGCGGGTGGAACAGGGGTCCGGATGCGTACGACTGGCTGGAAGAGATCGCTGGCCGCGCTCGCGGTGCTCGCCGTGGTGAGCGGCTGCACGGCGCACGCCGTGGACACGGAGGGCAAGGGGCGGCCGGCGGGCGTCGGCGGTTCGCGCACCCCGTCCCCCGGCGCGGCGAAGAAGGACGACGGCAAGCCCGCCTCCCCCTCGAAGGGCGGGGACGGCGCCTCCGGCTCCGCGGACGGCGGGAAGGACGGCGACCGGCCGGCCGCCGAGCCCGCCAAGGTGCTCTGGTCCGAGGGCGACAAGGGCGACGACATCCGCAGGGCGCAGGCCCGGCTGCATCAGGTCGCCTGGCTGATCACCCCGCCGACGGGGACGTACGACGCCCGGACGGTCGCGGCGGTGAAGGGGTTCCAGGGCAAGCGGGGACTGCCGCGCACCGGTGATCTGGACACCGTGACCTGGCAGCGGCTGCGGCGGATGACGCACGAACCGGCCGCCTGGGAGCTTTATCCCTACGGCGGGCAGCCGGCGGCGAAGCCCGACCCGCGCTGCATGAAGGGCCGCGTGCTGTGCGTCAGCAAGACGAGCCGCACACTGCGCTGGATGATCGACGGCAGGACGGTCTCGGAGATGGACGTCCGGTTCGGCTCGCAGTACACGCCCACCCGCGAAGGGGTGTTCACGGTGTACTTCAAGTCGCGCCACCACGTGTCGACGATCTACCACACGTCGATGCCGTACGCGATGTTCTTCAGCGGCGGCCAAGCGGTGCACTATTCCTCGGACTTCGCGGCCCGCGGCTACTACGGCGCCTCGCACGGCTGCGTCAACGTACGGGACGAGGGCAAGGTCGCGTCGCTGTTCGCGCAGGTCCGCACGGGCGACAAGGTCGTCGTCTACTGGTGAGGGGCCTCCGCGCGAAGGCGGGGCGAAGAGGAGTGGGGCGCGGGCGGGACCGGGGGAACGTGTCCCACCCGCGCCAGGTGCACGAAGCCGTGGGTACGGGGGGAACCCGGGCTCCGCGCTACGGCCGATGACCAGTCGGCTCATCACGTACTGCGTCGCGGCGGCCGAAAACGTCACACCCAGCCGGTGAAATTTTCAACGACTTACAAAAGTGCAGGTCAGCGCGGTGTGGCGGTGCTTCACAGGAGCGTGTCGGGCGACGGGACCGGCGTCGTCCGCGGGTTCGGGACCGGCGGCGGGGACCAGGTGGGCAGGGCCGGCCGGATGCGGATCAGCCCCGGGCGCACGACGGACGGGTTGCTGACACCGTTGTCCCGGGGGTGGTCGATGCCGGGACCTATGTGGTGACCGTCGCCGCCCGGGTCGCCCTGGTCTCCCTGACCGGAGCCGTCGCCCGTCCCCTGCCCGCCGCCGTCGCCCGAGTCCCCGCCCGAACCGTCGCGGGTTCCCTGTCCGCGGCCGAGGACGCCCGAGCAGTACAGCCGCACCCGGGCACCGCCGCCCGCCACGTGCTCCAGGGCGCGCCTGCGTTCCCCGTCGAGGTCCTTGCCGTCGAGGAGGTCACGGCAGTACGAGCGCGTCCGGGCCCACCACTCGCGGGTGCGGTCGGCGTTCCCGTCGGCGTCGGGACTCGGCGGCGCACTCGGCAGGCCGGGCCCCGCGGAGGCGGAGGTGTCCCCGGACGGTTCGCCCGACGGCGTGTCGGGCACCGGCACCAGCGTGCCGTTGCCGCCGGAGACCCCGGGCGAGGGGGAGGGCGAGGCGGAGACGACCGGACGGTCCGGGGTCCGGGCGGCCGTGGCCGTCGCGGCCGGGCCCGGGTGTTCACGGGTGAACGGGGTCGGCAGGACTCCGGTTCCGGCCGCGAAGGCGACACCGCCGAGCATCCCGGCGGCCAGCACCGCGGCGAGTCCGAAGCGGGTGGGCCGCCCCCAGCGCGTCCGGCGTCCGTGCGCTGCGGGGCGTCCGATCCGTACGAGACCGGCGTCGGCGGCGTGCGCTGCGGACCGCGCGCGACCGTGCCGGCCGGGTCGCGCGGCGACGCCGTCCCCGCCCTCGCGCACCTTGCGGAACGCCGCCAACGCGGCCGCCTCGCCCGGGAGTTCGTCGCTGGTCGGCTGGGGTCCCGCGGTCAGTGCGCCGAGCGCCGCCGCGAGGCGGTCCACCTGGTCACGCGTGCCGGGGTCGACGGCTTCCAGCGGCTCCCCGTTCAGCAGACGCTCCGCGGCGTCCCGGTCCAGCCACTTGTACTGCTCGTCGGCCATCACATGTCCTTCTGCGCCCGCGAACGCGTATGCGTCACACCGGCGGACGTCACCGCACGGGTGCGGGAACCTCGTTGCGGGGGAACGGCGTCGAGCGCGCCGACGGATTCCGGATCGGTGCCGAGCAGTTCGGCGAGCCGTTTCAGACCCCGGTGCGCGGCGGTCCTGACGGCTCCGGGGCGCTTGCCGAGGGTCTCGGCGGCCGTCTTGGCGTCGAGACCGACCACGACCCTCAGGACGACGGCCTCGGCCTGGTCCTGCGGGAGCTGGGCTATGAGCGAGAGCGTGCTGCCGGTGGACAGCGCCTCCATCGCCTCGGTCGCGGTGTCGGACTCGGCGGCCTTGCCGGTCAGCTCGGTCTCGTCGCCGCCTATCGCGGGACGGCGTCCGCGCATCCGTATGTGGTCCAGCGCGCGGTTGCGGGCGATCCTCGCCGCCCAGCCGCGGAAGCGGTCCGCGTCGCCGCTGAAGCGTTCCAGGTCGCGGGCGATCTGGAGCCAGGCCTCGGACGTGACGTCCTCGGCGTCCGGCTCGCCCACCAGTGTCCGCACGTATCCGAGCAGGCGTGGATGCACGGCTCGGTACACAGTCCGGAACGCGGTCTCGTCCCCGTCCTGTGCGGCAAGTACCGCGGCGGTCAGCTCCGCGTCGTCCCCCAGCACCCCCGCGCCCCTCTGTGCACCTCGACCGGTTCCGCTCTCGCGGACCGGGTTCTCGCCGTCGTCGTGCGTTCCTCGATGGACGGTTGTGGTCTCGGGTCCGCGTGGTCGTGGTCTGCCGCCCCACGCGGTTCCGGCCCCAGGCCCCACGTGGTCGTGGTCCCCGGTCCGCACAGTCGTGCTCCCGGGTCCCCCGTGGTTGCGGTCGTCCTCTCCGCACCGGCGCGAAAGGCACGTTACGGCCTGAAACAGCTCCCCGTCCATGTTCGTACAACCTGCAACTACGCGGTGACGGTGCGAGGTGTGACACAAAACGCAGTCGCGGCGCTGTAGAGAGTACGGGTCGCCGCGCGGCCCGTGCCGCGCGACGGTCGGGGCCTCTCCTGTGGGGGGTGGCGGCCCCGGCCGTTGCCATCGGCGAGGAATCGGGCCGACGGCCCCGCAGAGAGGGACACCTGGCGTCGCGTCAGGGATGTCCCCGGCAGCCCGTCCGCGAGGCCGGCCGCTGTCCGCCGGGCCGGGACCGCCCGCGTCAGCCGGGCGCCGACGCCTCCGACGCCGGAACACCCGCCGCCTTCACGGCGGAGACATCCGCCGTCCTCAAGCCACGGACGGCGCCGCCCGGACCCGGGCTCCCTGACGTCCGACCGAACCCCGGCGGGCGTTCCGGTGGCCTTCCGGGCCCCGTCCGGCCCACGAGCGGCCGGGCCGGCGTTCGGCAGTCCGGCCGGGGCACGTCCGCGAAGTCGCGTCGTCCGCCCGCCGGTCGGGCGGGACGTTGCGGACACGACCTAGCGCTCGCCCTTCGGCTTCGCCGTCGCGGCCGGCGTCTCCTGAGCCGGCGTCCCGTCGGGCTTCCCGGCGTCGCGCGCGCTTCCCGGGTTCTCCGGGTTCTCCGCGTTCCCCGTCCCCTTCGCACCCTTCGTCCCGCTGCGCGCGGCCAGTTGCCCGGCGCAGAACGCCTCGACCTCGTCCTCGCCGCCGGCGGCCGTGACGAGCCGCTGCCAGGAGCTCGCGTCCAGGGCCTTGCCCCGGTCCCGCACGGACGCGTACGCGCGGCAGTGGGCCTCGATGTCCTGGGCGCGCGGCGGACGGCTCACCGCGCCGCTCGGGGTCGGGGTGCCGGGAGCACCGGGCCCCACCGGCACGGCGGCCCCGGGGAGGCGGGGTGGAACACCGCCGGACGGCCGGGACGTGGCTCCGCCCCGGTGCCCGGTGTCGTCGTGCGTGACCGGGCCGATGGCCGCGACGGCCACACCGCCCAGGGTCAGACCGGCCAGCAGAACGGCGAACGCGGCCCGCAGCGAACGGCTCGGCCCCTTCTGCTCCTTGGGGCGCCAGTCGTCCCGCCGCCGGGTGCGCGCCGTGTGCGCGCCGCCGTCCCGCGCGACCCTGAAGGCGGCCACGGCCCGCGTCTCGGCGGCCCTGTCGTCGGCCCGGCCGAGCATCGCGGCCGCGAGGAGCCCTTCCAGGGAAGTCCCGTCCGAGGGAGCCCCTTCAAGGAGAGTCGGGGCCTCCCCGCTCCCGCGGCCGGCCGCGGGAGCGGGGCGGGCGCCGGGGGCCGCGCCGTCGCCGACGTGCCGTTCACCCATGCCGGTTCGCGTGTCCGGTTCCCTGTGCGGTTCCACGTCCGGTTCCCTCTCCGCCTGCCGCTCCGCCCTGCAACTCCTCGCCGTACCGGGACTCCGCCCCGCGCTCCGCTCCGTACAACGCCCTCGTTCCACACGGCGCCCCGCGCCCGTGGAACGGCACCCCGCCATGGGCCGCCCCGGCCCCGGACGGCGGCCCGTCGCGGTACGGCAGCCGTCCTGCGTGTGACGGCCGTCCGCCGTGCACCATCCGTACACCGGTCGACTTCCTTCCGCCGTACGACGATGCGGTTCCGGACGACGGCGTGGCGCCGGCCGTTCCGGAGGTACTGCTCATCCCGACTCCCCCAGCGTCCGGGACTCCTCATCCGTCACACCCGCGACACCGAGCTGGCGCGCGAGCCGCTTGAGGCCCCGGTGGGCGGAGGTGCGCACCGCGCCGGGCCGCTTGCCGAGCACCCGCGCCGCGGCCGGTCCGTCGAGGCCGACGACCACCCGCAGGAGCACGGCCTCGGCCTGGTCGCGCGGCAGGCCCGCGACCAGTTCCAGGGCGTACTCGGTGGACAGGCTCTCCAGGGCCTCGTCCTGGGTGCTGTGCCTGCCGGGCAGGTCCAGCGCGTCCTGCTCGATGGCGGTGCCCCGGGGCCGTACCCGCAGCCGCCGCAGATGGTCCAGGGCCCGGTGCCGGGCGATGGTCGCGGTCCAGCCGCGGAACCCGGCGCCGTCCCCGCGGAACCGTCCCAGGTCCCGGGCGATCTCCAGCCAGGCGTCGGACGCCACGTCCTCGGCGTCGTCGCCGACGATGCCGCGCAGATAGCCGAGCAGTCCGGGCTGCACGAACCGGTACGCGGCCGCGAAGGCGAGTTCGTCGCCCTCCTGCGCCCGCGCCACGGCCATGCCCAGTTCCGCGTCGTACGGCTGCCCGCGGCGGGGTTGCCCTCCCTGGCCCAACACTGTCCTCGTTCGCACCGAGTTCGCCCGAATGTGCCTGCCGGCGCGGCCGTCCGCGTCGACACCCTCATGGTCATCAGCGTCGGGCCCCACGGAAGTGTCACAGTGCGTCAGACGCTCCGGCCGGGCACCGCGTCCGGGCCTGCCGGGCCCCCGGCCGCGGACGCCGGAGGCCGTCGTCACGCGGCCGGCGGGGCCCGGCGGGGACCTCAGCGGGTGGCCTCGCGGCACAGCAGGCGCAGGGAACCGTCGCCCGCGTAGCAGCGGCTGGCCTCCTCGATCGGGTCCCACAGACGTCCGTCGGGCGTACGGAGCCAGTGTTCGCCGCCGGTCTCCCACCACTCGGCGCCGGTGTGACGGACGACCACCTCACCGGCGTACGCGCCGAATCCGCGCAGCACGCTCGCGACGGCGGCGTACGGGGCCCCGTCCCTGCGTATCTCGTCGATGACGCGGTCGACGCGCCACAGGCTCTGTGCCGAGTAGTCGAGGCGCAGCCTGGCGCCCTCCCGCATGGCGGCGACCGTGTCGCCCGCCCAGCGAACGGGCTTCGTCGCAGCCGAGGGCCGAGTTGCTTGAGTTGCGTTCACACTCGGTAGAGCGCGGGGGCGGCTCGATTCGTCACGGGTCCGGGCCCGGGTTCGCGACACCGGCCCAGGACCGCCATGTCCGCCCCAGGACCCTCACAGGAACCCCTCGCGATCAAGGTTTCGGGTGCGCCGGAGCCGTGCCCCGCCGGAAGGCCTCCGGCGCACCCTCGCAGGTCCGTTCGGGGACTACACGCGTCCCCGTGCCCTGCGGGAGACCACCGCCCGCAGGACGCGCCGCCCCTCCGTCGACGCGTCCAGCGCGAGCCGCAGTCCGCCCGGGCCGTGCTCGGCGAGCAGCTCCAGGACGGAGACCTGGCGGCGCAGTTCGGCGGCGACGAGCGGGGACATGCCCTCCGTGCGCCCCTCGCGGCGTGCCGTCACGCACGCCTCCGCGTCGTCGGCGTGGTCGAGGAACCGGTGGACCTGCAGCGCCGCCACCGAGCAGGCGTCCGACCAGGCGCGCAGCTCCTCCTCGGAGGGCTTCGCCGGGACGGCGTCCAGCATGCCCCGGGCGAGCAGGGCCGCATGGTCCTCGTCGGTCACGGCCGGCTCGGGGTCCTCCGCGTCCATCTTGGCGCGTGCCTCTTCCAGGCGCGTCCCCCACTCGGCCCAGGTGTCCGCCTCCGCCAGGCTGGCCCACAGGGGCCGCAGGACGTCGTCGTCACCGCCGAGGAGCGGGACACACCGATCCAAACAAGCCAGGCCACTCGCTGCCAGACCTCGCTCGTCGGCCCGAGCGATCAGTTCCACCAGACTCATCACGACTCCCTCGAAATGCCTCGACAGGGCGCCCTTGCCTTACGGAGCCCGCACTTCCCCTTACTGCGTGCAACGGACCCGGAGTGTCACAGTGCGAGCCCACCCTGCCGTTCGGAGAGCCGAATGAACAGGTTTTCGGCCAAAGACGCACTCCGGGACCGGCACGATTCCGCGCGCGTCAGGCGCCGGAGACGGCCGGGTCCTCCAGCGCCTTCCGGTTCTGCATCCCGGTCAGCTTGAGGACCACGACGATGGCAGCGACGGCTGCCGCGATGTCGAGGCCGTCGCCGATCATGGCCTGGAGGGCGGTGTCCCGTATGTCCTTGGCGGTCTCGGCGTTGCGGGAGAGGGCGGAGTAGAACCGGCCGGCCACCAGACCCGCGAGCCAGAGCACCCACCAGAGGTTGACGAGTCCGAGCCGGCTGCGGCTTCCCGCGGGACGGCTCGCGTCCCAGATCTCCGTCATGATCTGGCGCGGGCGCCACAGGTTCACGATCGGCACGAACCAGCCCCCGATCACCCAGGCCCGGGACCAGGTGTGTCCGGCCGGGAAGAAGACCTCGGCGTTGAGCCGGACCCGCCGGAACCAGAACAGGAAGACGACGCCGGCAGCCAGAAGGGCGGTCGTCTGCACCCGAGCGGCGGCCAGACTGAGCGAGTCCGCCTCATCGGCCCTTTGCACGAGGGAGGCGAGGGACACGCCTCCGCCGGCGAGGCCGTCCGCGAGCGCGCCGACGACCGTGTTCGCCACGTCGTACAGCTTGTAGTCCGCCCAGACCCCGAAGAGGTCGGCGGCGATCACCAGGCCGAGCACGGCGGCGGTGATCCTTCCGAGGACGACCGGCGAGCGCAGCGAGGCGGGGCCGTGCGGCGACGGGAGCGGCGGCAGCGGCGGCAAGGGGCGCCTGGCGGCGACCCCCTGCTCGGCGGGCTGCGGCGATGGCGGCATGGTCATGAGACCCCCCAGATCTGCCGTCACGTCACCGGGACGGCACAAGAAGCCGGACGCGCCCCTCCCCAGAGGTCACGTCCGGCCCGCGAACAAAGTAAGCGGAAGATAAGGGTCCTTACCTTGTCGCGTCCAGTCCCTTTCGAAGCGCACCGTCGGGCGCTGACCAGTGCGTTTCCGGCGGCGGGGGTCGCCTCAGCCCAACTGGTCCGCCAGCGCCCTGAACTGGGTCCAGGAGAGGGACGGCTTGCGGGAGTCCCACAGTTTCTGCGACAGGGCGCGCAGCGGCATGCGGATGCCCGCCGCGACCTGGTCCTGGGTCTGGGAGTTGGAGAGGTCGCACCAGACGGCGAAGGAGCCGCCGAGGATCTGGGAGTCGTACGTCGCGGAGACCGGGGTGGTCCCGCGCAGGACGAGCGGGGTCCACTGCTCGTAGATGCGCTGCCCGGTCGGATAGACGAAGGTCTGGGGTTCGCCGAGGACGTAGTACAGGTACTCGTCGTTGTAGTTGACGACCTTACGGCCCGCGCTCAGGTACTCCACCGGCTGCCGGGCCCCGATCTCCTTGCCGGTCCAGTACGCCACCCGCAGGCTGCCGTCGGCCCGGACGGTGCCCGAGCGGAAGAAGCCGTCGTTCCAGGCCCGCGCCGTCCGCCCGTGCCCCTGAACCACCTTGGCGCGGTCGTTCAGCCAGCCGGTCGTGAGGTCGGTGACGCCCGCGCCGGCTCCGTACTTGTTCCTCGCCGCGGTGACGAGTTGCGGGAAGGACGCCGCCGGGTTCGCCACCGTCAGCGCCTGGTACTCGTCTCCGCCGAGGTGCCAGTCGGTGCCGGGGAACAGACCCGCGTACTCGTCGAGCAGGTCGTCGACGATCTGCGCCGCCGCGGGCTTGGAGATGTCCACCGCACCGCGGACGGGGACGCCCGAGACGTTGCGGAGCTGGAGATCGGGGTGCGCCGCGATGACCGCGCCGAGGTGACCGGGCGAGTCGATCTCGGGCACGACGGTGATGTGCCGGCTCTTGGCGAGGGCGACGATCCGGCGCACCTCGTCCTTCGTCAGATGCTGCTGCGACACGATCTCGGGGTGCGTGTCGGACTCGATGCGGAAGCCCTGGTCGTCCGAGAAGTGCAGCCCGAGCTGGTTGTACTTCAGGTCCCCGAGCTCGCGCACCCGGTCCTCGATCCAGGCCGCCGTGAAGTGCTTGCGCGCGGTGTCGAGCATGAACCCGCGGACCGGCTTCGCGGGGCGGTCGCGTACGACGCCCTCCGGCGCCGTGCCGCCGGCGCGCACCTCCTGCTTGAGGGTGCGCGTGCCGTAGAAGACCCCGGCCTCGGCGGGCCCGGTGACGCTCACCCGGCCGTTCCTGACGGTCAGGGTGTACGACTCCGGGCCCGCTCTGCCCTTGTCGAGGCCCAGTTCGACGTCGCCCGCCCTGGCGGCCGCCCGCCCCGCGTACGTCATCTTGAGCTCGCCCGCGAGCAGCTTGCCCTCGCCGGCGAGGCCGTTGTCGTCCACGACCACCCGGGCACCGGCGGCCGGACGCCAGCCGGGACCGTGGGCCGCGGTGTGCTCGCGCACGGCGGGGATGGTGCGGGGCGGCTTGGAGAGGGGATAGCTCTTGGTCGGCGAGGGGCTGGGGGCCGACACGGCCCCCGATCCGTCGGCGGACGGCACCCCCGCCCCGGCCGGCCCGCCGCCCCCGTCGGGCCAGACCGCCACGGCCACCGCGACGACACCGGCGACCGCCAGAACGGCCGCGACGAGTTTGCCCCGCCCGTGCTGTTCCGGCCCCCGCCGACGCGGCGCACGCCGCCTGCCACTGCTCACTCCGCCACCCTCGTCTCACCGCGCCCGCTGCGCGGCGCTCACTTCACGGCGCCGGCCGCGCGGCACCCGCTTCACCGTGCCGGCACTCCGCGGCCGGCACTCCCTACAGGTGTACTCCCCCGTCGAGGCGGCCACCTCTTCGGAACACCTCGCCGGACCGGCTCCCCCACTCCCACCGCAGACTCTGCCCCGGCCGTCACCCCAACCGTCCACCGAACGCTACGAAACTCTCTCGTGCGGGTGAAATCCGGGCATCCGTCGGACAGGTCCCGACACGCCTCGATAGCGTGAGCAGCACAACTTTCACTTCCGCCCCTGCCGAAACACACGTATCGCACGCACGTCATGCTCACCGGACGTCGCGCGTCCCACCCCCACGCCGAGGACCCACGCTGACGTCTCACCGTCTCCCACGCCTCCCCGGCCAGGTCGCCCTCCCCGAGCAGAAGAGCGCGGAACCGTCCCCGGTCCGCCTCGACGGGTTCAACTCCGCGCCCACCGGAGAAGTCACCCGCGCCCTGCTCACCTGCTGCCGCAGCCTGCGCTGGGTCCACCGTCTGGCCGACCACCGCCCCTACCCGGATCTCGGCTCCCTGCTGGCCGCGGCCGACGAGGCGGCGTACGACCTCACCCCCGCCGACCTGGCGGAAGCCCTGGCCGGCGAATCGCTCACACCGCTCCCGGACGGCGCGTACTCCGCCGCCCACACCGCGCTGAGCGCCGCGCACGCCGCGTACGAGAGCAGATTCGGACATGTGTTCGTCATCTGTCTGGACGAATTCACTCCGGGCGAGGCGCTCGACCAGGTCCTCGCCGGCATCCGGTCGCGCCTGGCGAACGACCAGGAGGAGGAGCGGATCACCACCGCCGACGAGCTGCGCAGACTGGCCCGCGGGCGGCTGACCCGGCTCGTCCGTCAGTTCGCCCACGAGGCACGACCCGCCGAGGCGCCGCGCCCGGAATAGCCCGAACGTGCCTGATTGATTGCCAGTTTGATCACATTGATAGGGCCGCTGTAAGCGTTCCGACAACACGTCGCTACGATGGCCGGGGCCGGTGGACCGTACCCGGCCGGGCCCGACCGACAGAGAAGCCGGCGCGGCCCCAATCCCCGCTCCCGGAGGGTTCTTCCGTGCCGGCTGGAACGCTGTACCGCGGCCGGGAAGGAATGTGGTCCTGGGTGGCTCATCGAGTCACCGGCGTCCTCATCTTCTTCTTCCTGTTCGTACACGTGCTGGACACCGCTCTCGTCCGTGTCTCCCCCGAGGACTACGACAAGGTCGTAGCCACGTACAAGACGCCGATCGTCGCGCTGCTGGAATACGGCCTCGTGGCCGCCATTCTCTTCCACGCGCTCAACGGCCTGCGTGTCATCGCCGTCGACTTCTGGTCCAAGGGTCCGCGCTACCAGAAGCAGATGCTCTGGACCGTCGTCGGTATCTGGGTCGTGCTGATGTTCGGGGCTCTGTACCCCGTCCTCGGACACGCATTCCGCGAAGTATTCGGGAGCTGACGCAGATGTCCACTACTGACACCGCCGCTTCCGGCATCGGCCCCGTGGAGGGCGCCGGAGACCACTCGGCCTACAGCGTCGACAACCCGGCCCCCTTCATCGAGGCCCCGCGCAAGCGCACCAAGAAGACCCCGAAGTCGACCCGCGGCAACTTCGAGATGTACGGCTGGCTCTTCATGCGCCTGTCGGGCATCGTCCTGGTCGTCCTGGTCCTCGGTCACCTGCTGATCCAGCTCGTCCTCGACGGCGGCGTCTCCAAGATCGGCTTCGCCTTCGTGGCCGGCCGCTGGGCGAGCCCCTGGTGGCAGGCCTGGGACCTGGCGATGCTGTGGCTGGCCATGCTGCACGGCTCCAACGGCCTGCGTACCGTCATCAACGACTACGCGGAGCGCACGAACACGCGCCTGTGGCTGAAGGGCCTGCTGTACACCGCCACGGTGTTCACGATCCTGCTGGGCACGCTGGTGATCTTCACCTTCGACCCGAACATCCGCTAGGCACGGGGCTGAGGCAACCACTCATGAAGATCCACAAGTACGACACCGTCATCGTCGGCGCCGGCGGCGCCGGCATGCGCGCCGCCATCGAGGCGACGAAGCGCAGCCGCACCGCCGTGCTGACGAAGCTCTACCCCACCCGCTCCCACACGGGCGCCGCGCAGGGCGGCATGGCCGCCGCGCTCGCCAACGTGGAAGAGGACAACTGGGAGTGGCACACCTTCGACACGATCAAGGGCGGTGACTACCTGGTCGACCAGGACGCCGCCGAGATCCTGGCGAAGGAGGCCATCGACTCGGTCCTCGACCTGGAGAAGATGGGCCTGCCGTTCAACCGGACGCCCGACGGGACGATCGACCAGCGCCGCTTCGGCGGTCACTCCCGCAACCACGGCGAGGCCCCGGTGCGCCGGTCCTGCTACGCCGCGGACCGCACCGGTCACATGATCCTCCAGACGCTGTACCAGAACTGCGTCAAGGAGGGCGTGGAGTTCTTCAACGAGTTCTACGTCCTCGACCAGCTCATCACCGAGATCGACGGGGTCAAGCACTCGGCGGGCGTCGTCGCCTACGAGCTCGCGACCGGCGAGATCCACGTCTTCCAGGCGAAGTCCGTGATCTACGCGTCCGGCGGCACCGGCAAGTTCTTCAAGGTGACCTCCAACGCGCACACCCTGACCGGTGACGGCCAGGCGGCCGTCTACCGTCGCGGGCTGCCGCTGGAGGACATGGAGTTCTTCCAGTTCCACCCGACCGGCATCTGGCGCATGGGCATCCTGCTGACGGAGGGCGCCCGCGGTGAGGGCGGCATCCTCCGCAACAAGGACGGCGAGCGCTTCATGGAGAAGTACGCGCCGGTCATGAAGGACCTCGCGTCCCGTGACGTCGTGTCCCGCTCCATCTACACCGAGATCCGTGAGGGCCGCGGCTGCGGTCCCGAGGGCGACCACGTCTACCTCGACCTCACGCACCTCCCGCCGGAGCAGCTCGACGCCAAGCTGCCCGACATCACGGAGTTCGCGCGGACCTACCTCGGCATCGAGCCCTACACGGACCCGATCCCGATCCAGCCCACCGCGCACTACGCCATGGGCGGCATCCCGACGAACGTCGAGGGTGAGGTCCTCTCGGACAACACCACCGTCGTCCCGGGCCTGTACGCCGCCGGTGAGGTCGCCTGTGTCTCCGTGCACGGCGCCAACCGCCTCGGCACGAACTCGCTGCTGGACATCAACGTCTTCGGGCGCAGGGCCGGCATCGCGGCCGCGGAGTACTCGGCGAAGGCCGGCTTCGTGGAGCTGCCGGAGAACCCGGCCGAGCAGGTCGTGTCCCAGGTCGAGCGGCTGCGCAACTCCACGGGCACCGAGCGGGTCGCCGAGATCCGCCGGGAGCTGCAGGAGTGCATGGACGCCAACGTGATGGTGTTCCGCACCGAGCAGACGATCAAGACGGCCGTGGAGAAGATCGCGGAGCTCCGCGAGCGCTACAAGAACGTCTCGGTCCAGGACAAGGGCAAGCGGTTCAACACGGACCTGCTGGAGGCCATCGAGCTGGGCAACCTGCTCGACCTGGCCGAGGTCATGGCCGTCTCCGCGCTGGCCCGCAAGGAGTCCCGCGGCGGTCACTACCGCGAGGACTACCCGAACCGCGACGACGTCAACTTCATGCGCCACACCATGGCGTACCGCGAGGTCGGCGACGACGGCACCGAGTCCATCCGTCTCGACTACAAGCCGGTCGTCCAGACCCGCTACCAGCCGATGGAGCGTAAGTACTGATGGCTACTCCCACTCTGGACAAGGCGGACGCGGCCGGCGCACCCGAGCCCGGTTTCGCCGACTCCCCCTACATCACCGCCACGTTCCGCATCCGCCGCTTCAACCCGGAGGTCTCGGCGGAGTCGGTCTGGGAAGACTTCCAGATCCAGATCGACCCCAAGGAGCGTGTCCTCGACGCGCTGCACAAGATCAAGTGGGACGAGGACGGCACGCTCACGTTCCGCCGCTCCTGCGCCCACGGCATCTGCGGGTCGGACGCCATGCGGATCAACGGCAAGAACCGGCTGGCCTGCAAGACGCTGATCAAGGACCTGAACCCCGCGAAGCCGATCACGATCGAGGCCATCAAGGGCCTGACCGTGCTGAAGGACCTCGTGGTCGACATGGACCCGTTCTTCCAGGCGTACCGCGACGTGATGCCCTTCCTCATCTCGAAGGACACCAACGAGCCGACGCGCGAGCGTCTGCAGTCGGCCGAGGACCGCGAGCGGTTCGACGACACGACCAAGTGCATCCTGTGCGCGGCGTGCACGTCGTCCTGCCCGGTGTTCTGGAACGACGGCCAGTACTTCGGTCCGGCCGCCATCGTGAACGCCCACCGCTTCATCTTCGACTCGCGTGACGACGCCGGAGAGCAGCGCCTGGAGATCCTCAACGACAAGGACGGCGTGTGGCGCTGCCGCACGACGTTCAACTGCACGGACGCCTGCCCGCGCGGTATCGAGGTCACCAAGGCGATCCAGGAAGTCAAGCGCGCGCTGATCACGCGCCGCATCTGACGGCCGTTCCGCTGTGACCGAAGGGCCCCGCTCCTCTCCCGGAGCGGGGCCCTTCGGCGTGTCCCGCGCGGCGCCCTTCGGCGTGCGGCGGGTGCGGGTCAGAGCTGGCTCAGGATCGTCGGGTCGGTGATCTTCAGGTCGTCGGCCAGGAGCATGGCCTTGCTGAGGATCACCGTCAGCATCCGGTCGCCCTCGAACGGCAGGTAGCCCGCCTGGGGTCCTGGCGTGGCGGACTTCGGGACGATGCACAGGTACTGGTCGTTCGGGCTCATCAGGATGTTGCCCGAGCCCAGATGGATCTTGTACGTGTGCCGCTCGCCCTTGACGTGCAGGAAGCGGCCCTCCAGGGTGCAGCGGTCCGCCATCGCCAGCCGGGGGATCAGCCGGTCGAGCAGGGCGCGGCGGGTCTGCGCGGTCTCGTTCAGGTCCCCGAAGCCGTACGACGTCCAGTACTCCCGGAAGCGGCCGCCGGGGCCGCCGTCCTGCCAGGTCGGGTCGTTGCCGACGCTGGAGACTCCGACGAACAGGTCGACGTCGCGCAGGACCTCGGACAGGACGAGCGGCGGGATCTCGGTGAGCGGCAGGGCTTCCACGGGAGCCCTGCCGAGCCCCCTTCTCATGCGGTACTCGCCGCCGTCGCAGTGCGCCGAGTTCTCCGGGGCGTCGATCGGGTAGAAGCGCACCTGGTCGGTGTGCAGCCGCAGATAGCTGCCGGACTCCGTGGTGTCGACGCCGGGCTCGCCGTCGCCGGTGATCCAGTACTCGGCGCGCAGCCCCCACTCGGGCAGTTCCCGGGTGGCCGGGGGCGCCTCGTCGTCGACGCAGAGGCGGAGTTTGTTGCGCCAGCCCCTGACGGCGGCCAGGGAGTGGAACTGGTGCTGGCGCACGATGTGGGCGGCGAAACGGTTCGAGTAGGTGCCCGTCGCGCGTTCGGCGTCGGTGAGGAGATAGACCTCGCGGTGGGCCTGCTTGAAGGGCTGGGTGATCTCGTGCCGCTCCAGCCAGTCCCGCCAGGCGACGACCTCGGCGGGTTCACGGCCGACGGGGTGCCAGAGGGCGACCTCCCCGCCCGCCTTCACCGGGTCGTCGGTGAGGGTGCGCAGCTCGCCGTCGGCGAACCCGGCCGGTGTGCCGTCGACGGTCCACAGGAGCCGGCGGGCGAGGGTGCCGACGAGCGGGTGGTCCAGGTAGCGCTCGCGCCAGGTGTCGTACGCCCAGGTGCGCCGGGCGAGGAACTGCCGGTCCAGGCGTTCGGTCTGCGCGGAGAGCATCTTGTCGATGTCCTTGACGGCCGCCTTGAGTTCCTTGAGCTCCTCGGCGTGATCGCGCCGCACGGCCGCGGGCACGCTCTTGACGGCCTTGCCGCTCGCGTTGCGCCAGCTCAGCGTGGTGCGTGTGCCGTGGACTTCGAGGAGGGCGGTGGTGTCGCCGAACTCGTGACGCGCCTGCCCGACTTCGGTGAGGCCGTACGCCGGGACGGCCAGTTCCTCGATCTCGTCCCGGCTCAGGCCGAGGGCGGCGGCCTTCGTCTCCAGGGCGGCGTCCAGGAGCTTCAGCGTGCCCCGGTACGTCACCCGGGCCGCCAGGCGGGCCAGTTCGGCGAGGGCGGCCTCGCCGTCGACACGGGAGAGCGCGATCACACCGGCGTTGGCGACCTTCGGATTGCGCGGGCCGAGTCCGGTGACCTTCTTCAGGGAGGTCTCGACGAGCGCGCCGAGGGCCCGTGCGGTGTCCGGGTGGGGCGGCAGCAGCGAGACCAGCCAGGCGAGGCCGCGCAGGGCGTTGGCGTTGTACGGGTCGTAGGTGTCGTTCACGTCCGAGCCGTGCCGCCGGTCGACCAGCCTGAAGGTCCGGGGACGGCCGACGAGGGCCAGCCAGGACAGCGCGGTGGCCCGGACGTGGTCGGCGCCGATGGCTTCCACGAGCGCCCGCGCCCGCGCGTCCCACGGGGCGGAGGGCTTGGCGGCGGTGGCGGTCGCCAGGTGGGTCAGCAGGGCCTTCCGGTCGGGGTCGGAGGCGTCCCGGACGGCCTGCTCGGCCCACTCCTCACCGACGTTGAGGACCGGCTCGGCGACGTGCCCGGCCAGGCTTCCCAGGTCCCGCGAGCGGTAGGCGTCCATGACGGTGCGGCGGTAGGCCGCGACGAGGGAGGGGGGCAGCCGGCGGCCGGCCGCCAGCTCGGCCTCGGCCAGCCCGTCCACCCCCGTCACGTACCAGAGGGCGTAGTGCTCGCCGAACTCCTCGAGTTGCCTCAGCCGCTCCGCGGGGAGCCGGTCCCCGGGCAGGTCCCGGGAGACGACGCCGAGGAGGATCAGCGCGTCCTTCCGGGTGCCCGAGCCGTCGCCCGCCGAGTCGTGGTGCCGCACCAGTGCGTCGGCCAGCCTGGTCCGCTCCTCGGCGGGCAGTTCGCGCAGCATCGCGAAGGTCTCGTACCACCCTGCGCCCCAGTGGCCCTTGTCGGTCACGGCCGCCTCCAGGAGGCCGGTGGCGAGCTCCCCCATGTTGCCCTCGGCCGCCCGCTCGCGGAGCCGCTCTTTCCACGATCCGGTGCTGTCCATCGTCATCCCCCCACCAGTGCGACGAGCTTGAGGAAGGTGACCTCGGTGCCCAGGACCAGCTCGATCTCCTCGTCCAGGTCGGTCATCTGACGCTCCCCCACGAGCACCAGGAAGCCGTTCCCGGCGAAGGCCTTCAGCGCCAGCCGGGTCTGCGCCTCCGGGTCTATCCGGCGGGGCGTACGCAGCGCGTAGCCGTTCAGCACGCGCTCGGTGTCCTCGGGCTGCACGAGCCCCTGGAACACCTCCGGCGTGTCCGCGTTGTACTCGGCGACCTCCTGGAAGACCCGCCGCCGGATCAGCTCGCGCACCGCGAGCCGCTCCTCGGCGATCTCGATCCCCCAGCCCGCGCCCCGCCCCCCACTGGTCGTCTCGTCGACGAACGTCACCATTCCCATGCCGCCGAGCGTACGAGCCCCCACTGACAACCGGCCCCCGCCCCCGGGTCGTTCCGGGGCGGCACCGCGCCCCCCTCCTAATCTGATGCCATGTCAGATGAAGTGTCACGCGAGCCGGGCGAGCTGCTCGGGGTCGACAACGTGCTGTTGCCCGTCGGGGACATCGGCGAGGCCGTGGGGTTCTACGAGCGGGCCGGGTTCCCGCCGGCGTTCCGCCTGGACGAGGCCGGGATCGCCGTGCTGAAGGTGGGCAAGGAGACGCCCGGAGTACTGCTGCGGCTGGACGGGGAGCTGAGCCACCGGCCGCCGCCGTGGGCGTCGCCGCGCCTGTGGGTGGAGGTGCCGGACGCCCGCGACGCGGCCCGCTCGCTGGCCGCCGCGGGCATCGAGGCGCTCGACGAGCCCTTCTCCGGCGCCACCGGCTGGACCGTCGAGATCGCCGACCCCTGGGGCAACGTCATCGGTTTCACGGACTACACCAAGCGGCCCGAACTGGCCCGTGGAGCCCGGGGGTAGCCCAGGATCCACTCGCCCCGGATCCGGGGCGTCCACTCACCTCGGATCCGACTTGAACATGTTCAAAAGGAGGTCTACATTCATCTCAGACAGCGTTTTGAACGCGTTCAAGAAGGGGTGGGGACATGGACCTCACAGTCGTCGCTTACGTCATCTATCTGCTGGTCAGCATCGCGCTGACGGTCTGGGTGGCGCGCACGCTGAGCCACAACGGGCGGATCTTCCTGTCGGACGTCCTGCACGGCAACGAGAAGCTCGCCGACGCCGTCAACCACCTGCTGGTGGTGGGCTTCTACCTCGTCAACCTCGGCTTCGTCGCCCTCTATCTGCACCAGAGCGACGAGATCTCCAACGCCCGCGAGATCTTCGAGGCCCTGTCGACCAAGCTGGGCGTCGTCCTGCTGGTCCTCGGCGTGATGCACCTGGGCAACGTCTACGTCCTCAACAAGATCCGGCGGCGGGGGGTCATGGAGCGGGAGCAGACGCCGCCGGTGCGGCCGACCGACTGGGCCGCCCCCGCGGCCGGGATGTGAGACCGGTGACCGCCGCAGCGGCCACCGGGGACCGGGACGCGGCGAGCGTCCCGGTCCTCGGGCTCACCGTCCTCTACGACGCGCGCTGCTCGCTGTGCGCCTTCCTGAAGAAGTGGCTGGCCGGGCAGGCGCAGCTCGTACCGCTGCGGTTCGTGCCGGCCGGTTCCGAGGAGGCCGCCCGGCGCTACCCGCGGCTCGACCACCGCGCCACCCTGGACGAGATCACCGTCGTCGGGGACGCCGGACAGGTCTACCAGGGAGCCGCCGCCTGGATCGTCACCCTGTGGGCGCTGCGCGACCACCGGCCGCTGGCCCACCGGCTGAGCACGCCCGCCGGTGCCCGGCTGGCCAGGGGCGCGACCCTCGCCGCCGCCAAGTGGCGCGGGGCGCAGTGGTCCCGGCACTGGGGCGGCGGCGCGTACGAGTGGGGCGACGGCTGGAGCTACCACCCGACCACCGGATGGACCTTCGAGCCACCGGCCTGTGACAGCGGCGGATGTACGACGCTTCCCAGTCGTTAGGCTCGTCCCGTGCCAGCACCGAAAGACAGCCCCGCGCCCGCCGGGTCCTCCGAGCCCACCACGGCCCCCGAGCCCGCCAAGTCCCCGGGCAAGGAGGCGAAGAGCCCGGCGAAGAGCGAACAGACCCGGGCCCTGATCCTGGAGACCGCGATGCGGCTCTTCCAGGAGCGGGGGTACGACAAGACGACGATGCGAGCCATCGCCCAGGAGGCCGGGGTCTCCGTCGGCAACGCGTACTACTACTTCGCCGGCAAGGAGCACCTGATCCAGGGCTTCTACGACCGGATCGCCGCCGAACACCAGGAGGCGGTCCGGGAGGTGCTGGACCGCGAGACGGATCTGGAGGCCCGGCTCGGCGGCGTCCTGAAGGCGTGGCTGGACATCGCCACGCCCTACCACGAGTTCGCCGTGCAGTTCTTCAAGAACGCCGCCGACCCGGACAGTCCGCTCAGCCCCTTCTCCCCCGAGTCCGAGCACGCCCGCCGCGAGGCGATCAGCGTCCACAAGGAAGTGCTGGCCGGCGCGAAGACCAAGGTGCCGGAGGAACTGCGGGAGGTGCTGCCCGAGCTGATGTGGCTCTCCCAGATGGGCCTCGTCCTGTACTGGGTCTTCGACCGTACGGAGAGCCGCGAGCGCAGCTACCGGCTCGCCGAGCGCGGCGCGCGTCTGACGGCGCGCGGTGTCTCGCTGGCCCGCTTCCGGCTGCTGCGGCCCCTCGTCCACGAGGTGCACGAGCTGTTCACGGACTTCCTGCCGGGCATGACGAAGGCCCTGCCGGACCCGGCGAAGAAGACGGACCGGGGCCCCGCCGGACCGGCGGCGGACACGGACTGAGGGGCACCCGCCGAGGCGGGCGCCCCCGTGCGCCGGGACGGTCCGGCAGCTCCGGCGGCCTCAGTTGACCGCGTCGGCGTCCACCTCTCCCTGGGCCAGCTCCACGTCGTGCACCAGCGGTTCCCCGGCCACGACGACGTGCTGGGCCCGCGCCGCGTACGAACGGGCCGTCGCCGACAGCAGGTACGTCCCCGGGGCCGGCACCGAGACGATGTAGGAACCGTCGGCCAGCGAGGTCACCCGGTCGAGCTGCCTGCCCCCCTTGGACAGCAGCGTGAGGACCGCCCCGTCGACGGGCCCGCCCTCCGCGTCACGCACGAAACCGTGCACGGCCGAGGCACCGCCGCCGTCCGGCGCCGCGTCCTTCGACGGCTCCTCGGCGGGCTCCACCGCCAGGTGCGGCAGCCGCCTGTCCAGCCACGCTGGCAGCCACCAGTTGGAGTCGCCGAGCAGGTGCATCGCGGCGGGCACCAGCGCCGTCCGCAGGATGAAGGCGTCCAGTGCGACGGCGGCCGCGAGGCCGACACCCGCCATCGCCGCTCCCGCGTCACCGCTGAGGACGAAGGCGAGGAAGACACACACCATGATCAGGGCGGCCGAGTTGATGACCCGGCCGGTCTCGGCCAGCCCGACGCGCACCGCGCGCGCGTTGTCCTTCGTGTGCACCCATTCCTCGTGCATGCGGCTCACCAGGAACACCTGGTAGTCCATGGACAGGCCGAACAGCAGCGAGAGCATGATGACGGGCAGGAAGGCGTTGATCGGACCCTCCTTGCCGAGGCCCAGCAGCTCCAGGCCCCAGCCCCACTGGAAGATCGCGACCAGGACGCCGAAGGACGCGGCGGCCGCGATCAGGTTCATCAGCGCGGCCGTCAGCGGGACCACCAGGGAACGGAAGGCGATCAGCAGGAGCAGGAAGCCGAGCCCGATGATCGTGGCGATGAACCAGGGCAGCCGGTCGCCGGTGATCGTGGCGAAGTCCTTCGACACGGCGGTGACACCGCCGACATGGGCCGTGGCCCCGGCGTCCGGGATCACCCGGTCCCGCAGGGTGTCGATGAGCCGGTCCGTCCGCACCGACTGCGGTGACGTCGTCGGCACCACCTGGATCACCGTCACACCGCCCGCGGGCGGCAGCGCGGCGACCGCGGCGACCCCTGGCGTGCCCTTGATGCTCTTCGCCAGCGCGTCCGTGGCACCGGCGGTCACGACCACCTGCAACGGGCCGTTGAAGCCGGGTCCGAAGCCCTCGGCGAGCAGGTCGTAGGCCTGCCGGGTGGTGGTCGCGCCGTCGTCGTTGCCCTGGTCGGTGGCGCCGAGGCGCAGCGACAGGACGGGGATCGCGAGAACCGCCATCACGGCCAGCGCGAGCGCGGCGATGGTACGGGGACGGCGCTGCACGCTCATCGACCAGCGGGCCGCGGCCCCGCTCGCCCGCTCCTCCTCCGGGCCCCGCTCGGCCAGTTTGCGCCGCTGGCGGCGGCTGAGCACCCGGGTGCCGAGGACACCGAGGAGCGCGGGCAGCAGCGTGGTGGCGGCGAGCACGCTGAAGACGACCGTCAGGGAGGTGCCGATGACCACGCCGTCCAGGAAGCGGAGGTTCGTCACGAGCATGCCCGCGAGCGCGATGCACACCGTGCCGCCCGCGAACAGCACCGCGCGGCCCGAGGTGTTGAGGGCGACGACCGCCGACTCCTCGGGCGCCAGGCCCCGCAGAAGACCGCGCCGGTGCCGGGTGACGATGAACAGCGCGTAGTCGATGCCGACACCGAGACCGATCAGGGTGGCCAGCAGCGGTGCCAGGTCCGGGATGTCCGTGGCGTGGCTGAGCAACTGCGTGGAGAACAGCCCCGTGCCCACGCCGAAGATCGCGATGCCGATCGGCAGCAGCATGGCGAACAGTGAACCGAAGGCGAAGAAGAGGACGACCGCCGCGGCCAGGATGCCGACCATCTCGGCGAGCCCGGTCGGCGGCTCCTGCACCCGCTGGATCGCCTGACCGCCCAACTCCACCTGGAGTCCGGCCCGTTCGGCCCCTTGAGCGGTGTCGACGACGTCCTGCACCAGTTCCTTGGGTACGGCGTTCGCCTGCTCGGTGAAGGTGATCTGGGCGTAGGCGATCGTGCCGTCACGGCTGATCTGCGCGGCGCCCCGCTCGCCCTCGTACGGGCCCGCGACCTGGCCCACACCCTTCATGCCCGCGATCTCGTCCAGCACGGGCTGCATCCGGTCGCGCACGGAGGCGTCCCGGGCCGTGCCGTCCGCGACCTTCCACACCACCGTGTCGGTGTCCCCCGCGCTGTCCGGGAAGGCCTTCTCCATCTGGTCGTACGCACGCTTGGAGTCCGTGTTCGGAAGGGAGAACACGTTCGCGTAGTCCGTGCCCGCGGTGGTCGCCGCGAAGCCCAGACCGAACAGCGCGCCCACCCACAGCAACAGGACCACCAGCCGGTGCCGATAGCACCACCGTGCCAATGCCGCCACGTTCAACTCTCCTCAGTCGGTCGGTTCCCCCGGGTCCTGGTCACCAGGATTCGCGGCCGCCCGCGCGAGTGGACACGACCCGCCCATGACTCTCAAGGAACTCCAAGGAGCGAACGGCCCACGCCCTCAACAGCCCGGCCGATACTGGGAACATGACCGCACACGAGGCAGCCACCGTGCTCGTCGTCGAGGACGAGCCGAGCATCGCGGACGTCCTGACCATCGCGCTGCGCTACCACGGCTTCGAGGTGATGGCCGCGGGATGCGTGCGCGAGGCCCTGGCCCTCGCCGAGCGCACCCGCCCCGACGCGGCCCTGCTCGACGTGATGCTCCCGGACGGCGACGGACGGGCCCTCGGCCGCGAACTGCGCCTGCGGCGGCCGGACCTGGCCGTCGTGTTCCTCACCGCGCGGGACGCGCCCGCCGAGATCGTCGGCGCGCTCGGCTTCGGCGACGACTACATCACCAAGCCGTTCAACATCGACGAGGTCGTCGCCCGCATCACCGCCGTCCTGCGCCGCACCCGGCAGGGCGACGTCCTGCCGCAGCGGCCGCCCCTGCGTTACGGCGACCTGGAACTGGACGAGACGACGTACCGCGTCCACCGCGCGGGCACCACGGTCGAACTCACCCCCACCGAGTACGCCCTGCTGCGCTTCCTCGTGCGCAACGGCGGCCGGATCGTGCCCAAGGAGCAACTCCTGCGCCACGTCTGGCAGTACGAACACCCCGCGGAATCGACCGTCGTCGAGACGTACATCAGCTACCTGCGGCGCAAGCTCGAACCGCTGGGCCCGCCGGTGATCCAGACCCGCCGGGGCGTGGGATACGGGCTCGCGTGAAGGCGCCCGTCCCACCCGGTTGCCGCCCCGTGCGCCGCCGGCACGGCATCCACTCGCTGCGCGGCCAGCTCACCATCGCGAACGTGGCGCTGCTGGCCCTGGGCATCGTGGTGGCGACCGCCGTCAGCCTGATGGGCATGCGGCACTACCTGCTCGACCAGGTGGACGCCCAGCTCCTCAAGACCCGTGACTCACTGGGCGGTTCACAGCTCACGATGCGCCAGATCGACTCGCTGAGCGCCCTGGCGTTCGTGCACGAGCGGATCGGACCCGCCGCGGACGAGTCCTCGAAGCCGGAATCGATCTTCGCGGCCGTGGACCGCGAGGGCCGGGCCGTCGAGGTGGCCGGCTACGAACCCACCGGCACCCAGCGCGCGTTCGCCGCCGCCGTGGACGACCCCGGCGGCCTAGCCCGCGCCGCCGACCCGCGTGACGTCAGCGTGCGCGGCGCCGACTACCGGGCGACCGGGGCGCGGCTCACCGACGGAACCTACGTCCTGTTCGCCAGCTCGACCGACGGACTCCACAAGGGCATCGCGAAGGCGCTCAGGCTCGATCTCGCCGTGGGCACCCTGCTGCTGGCGCTCCTCGCGTGTCTGACGATGTTCAGCGTGCGCCGCCGGATGCTGCCGCTGGAGGCCATGGTGGAGACCTCGTCCGCCATCGCCGAGGGCGATCTGGCCCGTCGCGTCCCCTCCAGCCAGCATCCGACCCAGGAGGTCGAACAGCTCCGGCTCGCCCTCAACTCCATGCTGCACCAGGTCGAATCGGCCTACCGGACGCGTGAGGACAGCGCCGCCCAGCTCCGCCGGTTCGTCGGGGACGCCTCACACGAGCTGCGCACCCCGCTGGCGGCGATCCGCGGCTACCTCCAGCTCTACGAGAAGGGGATGCTGACCGACCCCGTCGAGCGCAAGCGCGCCTGGGACCGGATGAACGGGGAGGCCGACCGCATGGGCCGGCTGGTCGACGAACTGCTCACGCTGGCCCGCCTCGACCAGCGGCCCGAGCTGCGCTTCCGGAACGTCGACCTGAGCCGGCTCGTACGGGACGCGGCCGCGGATCTGCGGGCCCAGCAGCCCGGCCGCCCGGTGACCGTGGAAGCCGACGGCACCCTGCTCGTGCAGGCCGACGAATCGGGGCTGCGGCAGGTGCTGGGCAATCTCGTGGGCAACGTACGCACGCACACGCCCGGTGACGTGCCCGTGCGGCTCGGTCTGGAGCGTGCGGACGGCGTCCTGCGGCTGTGTGTCGCGGACAAGGGTCCCGGGCTCACGGAACAGGACGCGGCGCGCGTCTTCGACCGCTTCTTCCGGGCCGGCGGCAACGCGGGCAGCGGGCTCGGCATGGCGATCGTGGAAGGCGTGGTGCGGGCCCACGGGGGAAGCGTCGCGGTACGGACGGCCCCGGGCGAGGGCCTGTCGGTGACGGTGACACTGCCGGTGCGATGAGGCTGCCGCCGGCGCGGTGAGGCTGCCGCCGGCGCGATGAGGCCGCCGCCGGCGCGATGAGGCCGCCGCCGGCGCGATGAGGCCGCCGCCGGCGCGATGAGGCCGCGGACGCCGGTGGTGCTGTGGGCCGCGTCGGCGCGGGGGCCGCCGCCGATGCGGGGGGCCGCTGTCGGTGCGGTGGGGCCGCGGACGCCGATGTGCGGTGAGGCCGTGGACGCCGCCGGTGGGGTGAGGTCGCCGACGTCGGTGGGGGGCCGCCGCCCGGCGCCGGTGGGGCCGGGGCGTCCTGCGTGACGGCCGGGACCTCTCCAGCACCGCTCTGACCTGCGCCGACGGACTTGGACAGAAGCTGACCGAGGCGGTTGAACACGGGCTGCCGTGGCCCCGTACACCACGATGAGGGCGCTTCGGTCGCTTCCGAGAAGCCCGCCACGCCACCACCGCGCTGCGCACGGAAGGACCGCCGGGTTGTCGTTCAACACGAGCTCTCGACAGCTGCCGAACACGGACGAGACGCCTCCGCGCGACGAGCCGACGCCGGGCACCGACGCGGACACCAGCACCGGAACCGGCACCGGCACCGGCACCGATCAGGACGCCGCCGCCTCGGGTGAGGGACAGGCAGCGGCCGGGGCGGCCCCTGACGTCACCATGACCGAGGGAGCCGCCTCGATCGGTTCCGGCGCCCCGGAGGAGACTCCGCCGGAAGCCGCCCCCGGTGACGGGACGGCCCCCGACGCGAGCGAGGACGGACCGGCCGCCGACGCGACCGGGACCGAGGCGCCCGGCGGCACCGGCGTGGACGCAACGGACGCGGAGGACGCGGAAGCGGTCGGCGCCACGGACTCGGCGTCGCCCTCACCTGAGGACGACGCCCCGGCTCCCGCCCGCGGTGACGAGGGCGGGACCGGGGAGGAGCCCCCGGTGGACGAGCCGCCGGGGAGGGGCCGGGGAAGTGGGTGGCGGGACCGGCGTCCCGTCGCCGCCCGCGTCCTCGCCTGGACCACGAACCTCGCCGCCGCCGCGCTCGTGCTGTTCGCGCTGCTCATGCCGAGCGAGTCGGACAAGTTCCGTCCGGCCGAGTTCATGCGGCTGCCGGTGGAGGCGATCTTCGGTGCCGCGCTGCTGATCGTCCTGCCCCGCCGGCCGCGGATCGCGGTGTCGGCGGCCGCCGGGCTGGTCCTGGGCGTACTGACCGTCCTGAACGTCCTCGACATCGAATTCAACGAATACCTCGGGCGCGGCTTCAACGTCGTCCTCGACTGGTCGCTGTTCGGCGACGCGCAGGCGTACCTGGAGGACACGTTCGGCCACGGCGGCGCGCTCGGCATCGCGGCGCTGGCCGTGGCGCTCGTGATCGCCGTCCTGGCCCTGATGACGCTGTCGGTGGTCCGGCTGGGCAACCTGGTGGCCGGGCACACCCGGACGGCGACCCGCACGACGCTGGTCCTGGCCATGGCCTGGGTCACCTGCGCCACGCTCGGCGTGCAGTACACCGGGGTGCCCGTCGCCTCCGAGCACGTCGCGCTGGTCGTCCAGGAGCGCGCGGCGCGGGTACGGAAGACCCTGCGGGACGAAGCCGAGTTCGCCAAGATCTCCAAGAAGGACGCCTTCGCGAACACGCCGCCGAACGAGATGCTCACCGATCTGCGCGGCAAGGACATGATCGTCACGTTCATCGAGAGCTACGGCCGCAGCGCCGTCGAGGACCCGGCCATCGCACCGGACGTCGACGCGACCCTGACCGCGGAGAACACGAAGCTGACCCGGGCCGGTTTCGCGGCGAAGAGCGGCTGGCTCACCTCCGCGACGTACGGCGGCAGCAGCTGGCTCGGTCACTCGACGTTCCTGTCGGGCCTGTGGATCAACAACCAGCAGCGCTACCGCACTGTGACCGCCGGCAACCATCTCTCCCTGATCAGCGCCTTCAAGAAGACCGGCGACTACGACACCGTGGGCGTCATGCCGGGCATCCAGAAGGGCTGGCCCGAGCAGAACTTCTACGGCATCGACAAGCTCTACGACGCCTTCCACCTCGGGTACAAGGGGCCGAAGTTCAGCTGGTCGACCATGCCCGACCAGTACGCCCTGGCCGCGTTCGAGCGTCTGGTGCACAGCAGGAAGCACGACAAGCCGCTGATGTCGACGATCATCCTGACCTCCAGTCACCAGCCCTGGGCGCCCATACCGAAGACGGTCCCCGAGGACCAGGTCGGCGACGGCTCGGTCTACGAGGCCATCGAGAAGGCGGGCAAGAAGCCCGCCGACATCATCACCAGCTCGCAGAAGTCGAAGGTGGAGTACGGCAAGGCGATCTCGTACTCGGTGACCAGCCTGATCGACTACCTGGTGAAGTACGGCAACAAGAACACCGTGCTGATCTTCCTCGGGGACCACCAGCCGATAGCGCGGGTCAGCGGCGACCACGCCAGCCGCGACGTGCCCGTCTCGATCGTCGCCAAGGACCCGAAGGTCCTCGACAGGATCGCCGACTGGGGCTGGACGGACGGGATCCAGCCCGATCACGACGCCCCGGTGTGGAAGATGAGCTCGTTCCGCGACCGCTTCCTGACGGCGTACGGGTCAACTCCCCGCCCCTAGACCGGGACCCGGCGCCGCCGTCACAGCCACTTCATCTGCCAGAGGCGGAACACGCCGGTCCCGTCGGACAGGTACTGGCCGCCGCTGATGTCCTCACTGCTGATGACGTAGTCCTTGCGCTGCCACAGGGGAACCAGCGGGACGTCCTCGGCGACGCGCTGCTGGAGCCGCCGGAACGCGTCCGCCGTGCGGCTGCGGTCGGCGTCGTCCTGCGTCTCCTTGATCAGACGGTCGACGACGTTGTTCGTGTAGCCGTTCTTCATGCTGTTGCCGGTGCCGACGAGCGGCGCGCCGAAGGTGTCCGCGTCGGGGTAGTCGGCGACCCAGCCGACCGCCCACGCGTCCAGGCCGCCCTCCGCGTACTTCTTCTGGAACTCGGTCCACTCGAACCCCTCGGTCGTCACCTTGAAGAGTCCGTCCGCCTCCAGCTGCCGCTTGAGCTCGGCCGCCTCCTCACCCGCGGCACCCCGCCCCTCGGCGAACCCGTAGGTGAAGCGCACGGGCAGGGAGACGCCGGCCTCGGTCAGCAGGGCCCGCGCCTTCTTGGGGTCCGGTTTCGGATAGGCGTCGAAGAACGAGGTCGCGTGCCCGGTGATCCCCGCCGGGATCAGCCCGTACAGCGCGTCGGTGGTTCCCCGGTACGTCCGGTCGACGAGCTCCTGGCGGTCGATCAGCGAGGCCACGGCCTGCCGGACCCGCCGGTCGTGCAGCGGCGAACTCTCGCGCACGTTGAGGACGAGGTTGCGGGTCTCCGCGCTGTCGGCCTCCGTGACGCGTTGCGCGGGGTCGCTCGGCGAGAGCGCGGCGAGCTGGGCGGGCGGCAGCTGACGGGCCACGACGTCGAGCTGCTTCGCCTTCCACGCCACCTGCAGCGCGTCCGAGTTGGCGTAGTAGCGCAGGACGACGGGGCTGCCGAGACCGTCGACGGCGCCCTTGTAGCGGGGGTTGGGGGCGAGGACGGCCTTCGAACTCTGGGTGTACGACTTCAGGACGTAGGGCCCCGTGCCGTCGACGTCGCTACCGGTGCGCAGGCTGCGCCGGGGGTAGCGGGTGCTGTCGACGATCGACCCGGCGCCGGTCGCCAGCTTGAACGGGAAGGTCGCGTCGGGCGAGGACAGGTGGAAGGTGACGGTGCGGCCGCTCGCGTCCACGCTGCCCAGCGTGGAGAGGAGGGAGGCGGGCCCGACCTCGTCGTTGATGCGTCTGACGCGGTCGAAGGAGAACTTCACGTCCTCGGCGGTGACCGCGCGCCCGCTCGCGAAGGTCAGGTCGTCGCGGAGTGTGCAGCGGTACGTGCGCAGGCCCGCGTCGGTGAACGCGCAGCTCTTGGCGGCGTCCGGGACGGGCTTGGCGCCGCCGGGCTCGAAGGTGAGCAGCGACTGGAAGACATTGCTGAACAGGGCCCAGGATCCGGCGTCGTAGGCGCCGGCCGGGTCGAGCGAGGTGACGGCGTCCGTCGTGCCGACCGTGATGGTGCGGCTGTCGTCGCCCCGTGCCGGCAGGAGCTGCCAGCCGGCCACCCCCACGCCCGCCACGACGAGCAGTGCCACGACCATCCATAAGCGAACCGATCGCATCGGTGCCCTCCCCAGGCGCCCCGCACACCACTCCCTTAGTGGCGCGGATCACCTAATCACAGGAGTTTGGGCCGGGGAAGCGAATCGGGAAGAGTGCTCAGGACCGACGAAAATGATCTTTTCCGCCCCCCTCACAGGGGATTCTCAGGCTTGGCGCGACGCCAGCTCGACGACCGTGATGTCCGAGGGCGCGCCGACCCGGGTCGGCGGCCCCCAGGCTCCCGCGCCGCGGGAGACGTAGAGCTGTGTGTCGCCGTAGCGGTCGAGGCCGGCGACCGTCGGATTGGCGGCGGCCGCGATGAGGTTGCCCGGCCAGAGCTGCCCTCCGTGGGTGTGGCCGGACAGCTGAAGGTCGACCCCGTGGCGTACCGCTTCATGGATCTGCACCGGCTGGTGCGCGAGCAGCACGCAGGCTCGTGTCGTGTCCCGGTCTCCGAGCGCCTTGCCGAAGTCGGGTCCCTGCCCCTCGCTCTCGCCCTGGAGGTCGTTCACACCGGCGAGGTCGAACCAGGCCAGTTCGGTCCGCGCGTTCTCCAGGGGATGGATGCCCAGCTCCCGCACCTCCCGGACCCACTGCTCGGCTCCGGAGAAGTACTCGTGGTTCCCGGTGACGAAGTAGGACCCGTGGCGGGCGCGCAGCCCGGCGAGCGGTGCGGCGGCGGGGCCGAGGTTCTTCACGCTGCCGTCGACCAGGTCGCCGACGACGGCGATCAGATCGGGCTGCGTGGAGTTGATCGTGTCGACGACGTTCTGCGCGAATCCGCGTCCGAGCACCGGTCCGAGGTGGATGTCGCTCACGACGGCGATCCGGAAGCCGTGGGCGGACCGGGGCAGTTTGGCGAGCGGCACGGTGACCCGCTTGACCCTGGGACCGCGCAGCACGCCGTACGTCCCGTGGCCCACGGTCCCGACGGCGGCGGCCGCGGCCGCACCCGCCACGACCCGCGAGACGAACAGCCGCCGTGACGGTTCGAGGACGGCCCCGGCCGCTTCCCCGGACCCCGCCGCCGGGGCGGGTCCGGTCGCCTCCGCGGGTTCGTCGGGTTCGGTCCGCTCCGTCGCCTCCGCGGGCCCGGCGGGTTCCGCCGCGTCCGTCCGTTCGGCCGCGGCCGTCGGGACGACCTCGGCGAGGGAGGCCGCTCCCCCGGTCTCCTGACGTCCTGCGGCGCGGCGCCTCGGGGCGCGGAGCAGGAGCGGTCGCACCAGTTCCCCGGCGAGCAGTGCCAGTACGAGGTAGAGACCCAGCGGCATCCACAGGAATCCGGGCCAGGCCAGCGCCTGCTGGAGCCCGAAGGGAGCGCCCGAGCGCTCGGCCACCAGGGCGCCGACCATCAGCAGCGGCCCGGCGACGAAGAGGGCCGTACCCAGCCGGCGGGCCGGTCCGGGCCCGCTCGTGGTGTCCCGCACCAGCCGGCGCCAGGCGTACCAGTGCAGCCCGACGAGCACGGCCAGCACGGCCAGGCCCACCGCCACGAACAAGATGACCATGACGCCGTATCCCCCGTTATGACGTCTGGCGCAAAGCGCGTACGCCGCGCAACCCGATGACCCCGACGACCGTCCCAAGGACAAACGAGACGACGGCGAGCGTCAGATGCACCCAGAAGTACGCGGTCGGATCGCCCGCGTCGTCGAACGCGAGCCCACTGGCGTCCTGCCAGAGATTCTTAGCGAAAGTGACCCAAATGACCCAACTCCACACCCCGAAGGCGAGCAGGAACCAGGACACGGGGCGGCTGAGCTTCATGCGTTCAGTATCGCCGTCGCCCACCGTGGTCCGGCGCCGGGGTGGAGAGGGCGAGGCGGCTCCCCCGAACGGTGACGGGTATTCCGGTCACAACCCCTGTACTTTCTCGATCGTGCCCGCCTCGAAAAAGACCATTCGACGATCCTTGTTGATCACTTCTTCCACACTGCTGACCGTTTCCCTCGCCGCGCCCGCGTTCGCGGACACCACCGACGCGAGCCCGACGGCAAGCCCCTCGGCCTCCCCATCGGCCACGCCCCCGGCGAACATGTCGAGCCTGGGCGGCGAGCTGCTGGGCCGGCCCGGCAACCAGGTGAAGCTCGGCGCCGGCGCCCCCGTCCTGCCCGGGGACGTCACCGCCCGCTCCTGGATCGTCGCCGACGCCGAGTCCGGCGACGTCCTGGCCGCGCACAACGCGCACTGGCGGCTGCCACCGGCGAGCACGCTGAAGATGCTGTTCGCCGACACCGTGCTGCCCAAGTTCCCGGGGAGCACCTCGCACAAGGTGACCCCCTCCGAGCTGAAGGGCATCGGCGAGGGCTCCAGCGTCGTGGGCATAAAGGAGAACGAGACGTACACCGTCCACGATCTGTGGCTCGGTGTCTTCCTGAAGTCCGGCAACGACGCCGTGCACGTGCTGTCCGCGATGAACGGCGGCGTCCCCGAGACCGTCAAGGACATGCAGGCGCACGCGGACGACCTCCAGGCCCTCGACACGCACGTGGTGAGCCCGGACGGCTACGACGCCAGGGGCCAGGTGTCGTCCGCCTACGACCTGACGCTGTTCGCCCGTTCGGGGCTCCAGAAGAAGGACTTCCGGGAGTACTGCTCGACGGTGCGGGCCACCTTCCCCGGCACGACGGCCGGGAACAAGAAGGGCACGTCCGCCCGCGCGTCCTCCGAGATCCGCAACACCAACCGGCTGCTGTCCGGTGACACGGACATCACCCCGTACCAGGGCATCGCCGGCGTGAAGAACGGCAACACCACCAACGCGGGCGCCACCTTCACGGGTGTCGCCGAGCGCGGCGGCAAGGTGCTGCTCGTCACGGTCATGAACCCGGAGAAGAAGGAGCACAACGAGGTCTACAAGGAGGCCGCGCAGCTGCTCGACTGGGGGTTCCAGGCCGCCGACAAGGTCGAGCCGGTGGGCGAACTGGTCGCGCCCAAGGGCGTGGACACCACGGCTCAGCCGGGCGCGAACGCCTCGGACGGGTCGAGCCCGGGCACGGGCTCCGGTTCGGGCACCGCGCACGCCTCCACGAAGCCGGTGGCGGCCGCCGCCGCGGCGAAGGGCGGTTCGAGCGGGATCGGCATCGCGCTCGGTGTGGTGGGCGGCTGCCTCGCCCTGCTCGGGGCGGGCGTCTTCCTCGTCAACCGCCGCTGGCCGCTGCCGGACCTGATGCGCCGCCGCCGCTGAACACCGGGGACCGGGGCGTGTCGGCGAAGTCCCGCCCGCCCGGCGGCGGACGGCACGACCTCGCGGACACGCCTCAAGGTCCCTGCTTCGCGCTCCTCGGAGCCCCCGGGTCACCCCGGTCCCCGCCCTCGGAGCCCACCGGTTCCGGCGGTCCGTCCGGCCCCTTCGGTCCCTCTGGTCCGTCCGGCCCGTCCGGTGCCGCCGGTTCGCCCTCGCCGGCCGCCTCCTCGTCCTGGCCCTCGCTGGGTGTCGCCGTCCAGGCGGCCGAGTACAGGAGCAGTTTCGAGGTGAAGTTGATCCACAGGAGCAGTGCGATCGGCACGCCGAAGGCGCCGTACATGCTCTTCGACGCGACCCCCCGCATGTAGCCGCTGAGCAGCAGCTTCAGCAGCTCGAACCCGACGGCGCCGATCAGCGCGGCGACGATCAGCCGGCGGCGCGGCGGCTCCACGCCGGGCAGCAGCGTGAGGACGTACAGCAGGACCAGGAAGTCGGCGAGCACGGCCACCGCGAAGGCGACGACCTGGAGCAGCGTGGTTCCCCAGCTCTGCTCGTCGAGGCCCATGTGCCGCGCCGACCAGCCCATCGCCGTGGACGCGAGGGTGGAGACGGCGATGGTGAGGAGCACGGCGCCGCCGAGACCGACGAGGACTCCCCCGTCCTTGAGCTTGCGCAGAAGCGGGTTCTCCTCGGGGTCGGGCAGCTCCCAGACCGCGCGCAGGCACTCCCGCATGGAGCCGACCCAACCGATGCCGGTGACCAGCAGCAGGGCGCCCGCGACGAGCCCGATCGTGCCGGCGTTCTGGACGAGGCTGTTGATGTCGAGCTGGTCGGAGATGCCCGGCACCTGCTCGGCGAGCTTGTCCTGGAGGTCCTTCTGCTGCTGCGCGCTGAGCGTGGCGGCCCCGATCGCCGCGGCCACGGTCAGCAGCGGGAACAGCGCGACGAAGCTGATGAAGGTCATCGCCGCGGCGAGCCGCGTCCACTTCACGCGGTCCAGCCGCTCGTACGAACGCCACGCGTGCGTGGCCATGAGGCGTACGACCCAAGGTCCCACGCCGGGAATCTTTTTCAGCCAGTCCATGATCCGACTCTGCCCTCGCCTCGGAAAACCAGTGACCGGGTACCCCAGAATCGCAGGACCGTCGCGAGCGCCATGCCGATTCCCGCACCGGAGACCGTGTCCGCCCCCGGCGAGGTGAAGCCGAGCCCGTAGTGGCTGACGGCGACGCACAGCAGCTGCACCAGCGCTCCCGCGATGTTGACCGCGAAGAAGACCAGGTACTGCCGCGGGCCCCGGGCCGCCGCGTGGCGGTAGGTGCCGAGGGCGTTCCCGGCGTAGGCCACCGAGCAGCCCGCGAGGAAGGACAGCGCCTTGGCCGTCAGGGGACCGAGACCCACCGGGCCGCGGAGCCAGACGAACAGCCCGAGGTCGGCCGCGTAGGCGAGGGCGCCGACCGCGGCGAAGCCGAGGACTTCCCGCAGGAACCGCTCGCGGGGGCGAGCCGCCGCGGGGGCCGCCGCCTGTTCGCCGACGGCCCCCGGGGCGGTGGGCGCACCGGCGTCGGTGCCGGCGTCCGTGCCGGGAGCGGCGAGGAGGCCGGGGCCCGGCCGGTCCTCGGTGACGCTCACCAGTTGGCCACGGCCAGCCCGTACATGGCCAGCCACACCAGGCCGATGAGGGCGAGCGGACGGTCGCGCAGGACCACGTCCTCCGGCTCGCCCGCGGTGCCCCGGTCGGCGAAGACCGCGTAGCGCAGGACGGCCAGGATGAAGGCGACCATGGAGAGCTGACGCCACGGCAGCAGTCCGCTGTCCGGCACCCCGCCCTCCTCCAGGGCCCACAGGCAGTACCCGAGGACGGAGACCCCGGCCGCGAGCTGCCAGACGAAACGCAGGTAGCCGGTCGTGTACTCGGTGAGCAGCGCGCGCGTGGCTCCCGCCTTCCCCGCCATCTGCACGGCCTCGGAGTAACGCTTCGCCGAGACCATGAACAGCGCCCCGAAGCCGGTCGTGATCAGGAACCAGCGCGAGAGCGGGATGCCGAGGGCCAGGCCGCCGATCATGGCCCGCATCAGGAAGCCGGTCGTGACGACGACGAGATCGACGACGAGGACGTGCTTGAGACTGACGCAGTACGCGAGCTGCATGCCGATGTACGCGGTCAGCAGCGCGCAGACGGACGCCGAGCAGAGCCAGGCGGCGGCCGCGGGCGCGAGGACCGCGAGGGCGCCGCCGACGGCGTACGCGGCCGGTACGGGGACCTGACCGGCGGCGACCGGGCGGTGACGCTTGTGGGGGTGGGCGCGGTCGGCGGCGGCGTCCCGGGCGTCGTTGATCAGGTAAACGGCGGCGGCGCAGGCGGTGAACAGGACGAAGACCAAGGCGAGTTGAGCGGCCGCGTGCTGCGAGAAGAGCCGGCCGGCGGCGGCCGGGGCGGCGACGACGAGCACGTTCTTCACCCACTGGCGGGGGCGCGCGGTTCTGACGAGGCCCCGGAGTGACCCGCTCAGGCTCCGTGGCGGCGGGGCGAGGGCCGGGGTGCGCTCCAGCAGCGCCGTGCGCTCAGTCATGGCCGGCCCCGATCCAGCGGGCGCCCAGTCCGGCCGCGGCGGCGCCGAGGGCCGCGCCCGCGGCGACGTCCGTGGGGTAGTGGACGCCGACGACGAGGCGCGAGAGGCACATCGCGGCGGCGAGCGGCGGGACGGCGTACGCGCCGAGCGTGCCGTAGGCCACCGCGGCGGCGGTGGCGGAGGCCGCGTGCGAGCTGGGGAAGGAGTGCCGTCCGGCCGTGCGCACGCGGGGCGCCACGTGCGTGGGGCGCGGGCGGCGCACGATCCGCTTCACGCCCATGCTGGCGAGGTGCGCGCCCGCGGTGAGCGCTGTCGCGCGCAGCCACGCGCCGCGCCGCCCGCGGTCGGCGGCCGCTCCGGCGAGCCCCGCGGCCAGCCACAGGGCGCCGTGCTCGCCGCTCCAGGACAGGGTGCGCGCGAGAGCCGCGACGCGCGGGTTCCCTCCGTACGCGTGGAGTGCGGACAGCAGTCTGCGGTCCATGTCGTCCGGTGGACGGTCCGTGCCGTCAAGCCGCCGATCCGTCTCGTCACGGTCGTCAAGGTCGTCCATGTGAGGCCACTCTTCTAGGGAGCCGCCACAGAACTACGGCAATCTCGGACGACATCCCATTAATCACCCATTTCGGTGAGGAGCCGGGAGCGCTGGGTAGATTGCCCCGATGCGCACCCCCGGCGGCGCTACGGTCACGGTCATGCCTGCCGACTCCGTCTCCGTCACGGGTTGGGGCCGCACCGCCCCGACCACCGCCCGACTGGTGCGTCCGCGCACCTACGGGGAGGCGGCGGCCGCCGTCCGGGAGTGCGGGGCGCGGGGCGGGATCGCCCGGGGGCTCGGACGGGCCTACGGGGACGCCGCGCAGAACGCGGGCGGGGCGGTGCTCGACATGACGGGCCTGGACCGGATCCACGCCATCGACGCGGGCGGCGGCACGGTCCTGTGCGACGCGGGGGTGTCCCTGCACCGCCTCATGGAGGTCCTGCTCCCCCTCGGCTGGTTCGTACCGGTGACTCCGGGGACCCGCTACGTGACCGTGGGCGGCGCGATCGGCGCGGACATCCACGGCAAGAACCATCACGTGTCGGGCTCCTTCGCCCGGCACGTCCTGTCCTTCGAGCTGCTGACGGCGGACGGCGAGATCAGGACGGTCGGGCGCGGCACCCCTCTGTTCGACGCCACGGCGGGCGGCATGGGCCTGACCGGCGTGATCCTGACGGCGACCGTCCGTCTCCAGCCGGTCGAGAGCGCCCTGATGTCCGTCGACACCGAACGCGCGGTGGACCTGGACGACCTGATGGCCCGTCTCACCGCCACCGACCACCGCTACCGCTACTCGGTGGCGTGGATCGACCTCCTCGCCCGTGGGTCCGGCACCGGGCGCGCGGTCCTGACCCGCGGCGATCACGCGCCGCTGGACGCGCTGCCCCCGCGGGCGCGCAGACACCCGCTGGCGTTCCGCCCCTCGCGTCTGCCGGCGGCCCCCGCCTTCGTACCCGAAGGGCTCCTCGGGCGGACGACGGTCGGCCTGTTCAACGAACTCTGGTACCGCAAGGCCCCCCGCGCGCGGACCGGCGAACTCCAGCCGATCCCGGCCTTCTTCCATCCCCTCGACGGGGTGCCGCACTGGAACCGCGTCTACGGGCGCGGCGGCTTCGTGCAGTACCAGTTCGTCGTCGGACACGGCCGGGAGGAGACCCTGCGCCGGATCGTGCGGCGCATCTCCGAACGCCGCTGCCCGTCCTTCCTCGCCGTCCTGAAACGCTTCGGCGAGGGCGATCCGGGCTGGCTGTCCTTCCCCGTGCCAGGCTGGACCCTGGCCCTGGACATCCCGGCGGGCCTGCCCGGCCTCGGCGCCTTCCTCGACGAGCTGGACGAGGAGGTGGCGGGAGCCGGAGGGCGCGTCTACCTCGCCAAGGACGCGCGGCTGCGGCCCGAACTGCTGGACGCCATGTACCCGCGGCTCGGCGCGTTCCGGTCGCTGCGCCGGGAGCTGGACCCGCGGGGCGTCTTCACCTCGGACCTGTCCCGCCGCCTCGGCCTGTAGAGCCCCGCGGAGCGCCCCGCGTCGGTCCCGGTCCCGGACCCAAGCCCCACCCCGTCACCGGCCCCCGCCTCACCCCGCCACCGGCCCGCGGAGCGCCCGTTCCCGCACGCCCCTCCGGTTCCCCGTCTCTAGGAGCTAGCTGTCATGAAGGACGCCTTCGGAACCCCCCAGTCCCTGCTGGTCCTCGGCGGCACGTCCGAGATCGCGCTGGCCACCGCGCGCCGGATGATCGCCCGGCGCACCCGCACGGTGTGGCTCGCCGGACGGCCGACGCCCGCCCTGGAGGAGGCGGCCGGGCGGCTGCGAGGGCTCGGCGCGGAGGTCCGCACCCTCGCCTTCGACGCCCTGGATCCCGAGTCCCACGAGGCCGTGCTCGGCAAGGTGTTCGCCGAGGGTGACATCGACATGGTGCTGATGGCGTTCGGGGTGCTCGGCGACCAGGCCCTGGACGAGAAGGAGCCGGTCGCGGCGGTCCGGGTCGCGCAGACGAACTACACGGGCGCGGTGTCCTCGGGCCTGGTGTGCGCGCGGGCGCTGCAGACGCAGGGACACGGCTCGCTGGTGGTGCTGTCCTCGGTCGCGGGCGAACGCGCGCGCCGCTCGAACTTCATCTACGGCTCCAGCAAGGCGGGCCTGGACGCCTTCGCGCAGGGCCTGGGCGACGCCCTGCACGGCACCGGCGCGCACGTCATGGTCGTACGCCCCGGATTCGTCCGTACGCGGATGACGGCGCATCTGCCCGAGGTCCCGCTGTCGACCACTCCCGAGGCGGTGGCCGCGGCGATCGAACTGGGGCTGCGGCGCCGCTCCGAGACGGTGTGGGTGCCGGGGGCGCTCCGGATGGTCATGTCGGCGCTGCGGCACACGCCCCGGGCGGTGTTCAGGCGGCTGCCGGTCTGAGACGCCGCGCCCGCCGGGGCCGCCGAGCCCCGGCGGAATCCTCTAGAGCGCCGACAGGGACCTCTAGAGCGCCGGCAGGGTGGTGTCCCGCTCGGGCGACGTGGCCTGCGGGGGCACCACGGCGCCGCCGAAGGCGAACTCGCGGAGCTTGCGCCACACACCGTCGCCGCCCTGCTCGTAGAGCGCGAATCCGGTGCAGGGCCACGCGGCCTCGTAGTCGGACAGCGCCTCGAAGGCGAGGTCCATGGCCGCGTCGTCGATGCCGTGCGCCACGGTGACGTGCGGGTGGTACGGGAACTGCAGCTCACGGGCGCAGGGGCCCGAGACGTCCCGGACCTGCTTCTGGAGCCAGGTGCAGGCCTCTGCGCCCTCGGCGAGCGCGACGTACACGACCGGGGACAGCGGACGGAAGGTGCCCGTGCCGGACAGCCGCATCGGGAACGGGCGCCCGGCGGCCGCGACCTCGACGAGGTGCGCCTCGATCGCGGGCAGCGCCGACTCCTCGACCTCGGTCGGCGGCAGCAGGGTGACGTGCGTGGGAATGCAGCAAGCCGCGGGGTCGCCGAAGCCCGCGCGCCGCTCCTGGAGCAGGCTGCCGTGAGGCTCCGGGACCGCGATCGACACGCCGATCGTTACGGTCCCCACGTCGTCTCCTGTCGTTGTCGATGGTCAGGGCTGTTCGGTGGTGCTGCGCGTGGGAGGGGCGATCGCTCGGCCCGCCCCGCATCCGACTGTACGGCGGTATGACCCGCAATCGGCCGTCGTAGGAGTGTCGCGCTCGTCTCGTACTGACTGCCGAAGGTGGTGTGGTAGGGGCTGAGCGCCGTCGCGGGGCCGGGGCAACGGCCCCGCCGACGGCGGCGGCCCCGGCCGTCAGTGCTTGGCGGGCAGGAATCCGACCCGCTCGTACGCCTGGGACAGCGTCTCCGCGGCCACGGCGCGCGCCTTCTCGGCGCCCTTGGCCAGGATCGAGTCGAGCGTCTCGGGGTCGTCCAGATACTGCTGGGTGCGCTCCCGGAACGGCGTCACGAAGTCGACCATGACCTCGGCGAGGTCCGTCTTGAGCGCGCCGTACATCTTGCCCTCGTACTCCTGCTCCAGCGCGGCGATCGACGTGCCGGTGAGGGTGGAGTAGATGGTGAGGAGGTTGCTGACGCCCGGCTTCTCCTGAGCGTCGTACCGGATGACGGTGTCCGTGTCGGTGACGGCGCTCTTGACCTTCTTGGCGGTCACCTTCGGGTCGTCGAGCAGGTTGATGAGCCCCTTCGGCGTCGACGCCGACTTGCTCATCTTGATCGACGGGTCCTGGAGATCGAAGATCTTCGCCGTCTCCTTGAGGATGTACGGCTTCGGGATCCTGAACGTCTCGCCGAAGCGGCCGTTGAAGCGCTCCGCGAGGTCGCGGGTCAGCTCGATGTGCTGGCGCTGGTCCTCGCCGACCGGGACCTCGTGGGCCTGGTAGAGCAGGATGTCCGCGACCTGGAGGACCGGGTACGTGAAGAGGCCGACGCTCGCGCGGTCGGCGCCCTGCTTGGCGGACTTGTCCTTGAACTGGGTCATGCGGGAGGCCTCGCCGAAGCCGGTGAGGCAGTTCATGACCCAGGCGAGCTGGGCGTGCTCGGGGACGTGGCTCTGGACGAAGAGCGTGCAGCGCTCGGGGTCGAGACCGGCGGCGAGCAGCTGCGCGGCGGCGAGCCGGGTGTTGGACCGCAGGTCCGCGGGGTCCTGCGGAATCGTGATCGCGTGCAGGTCGACGACCATGTAGAACGCGTCGTGGGACTCCTGGAGGGCCACCCACTGACGGACGGCGCCGAGGTAGTTGCCGAGGTGGAACGAGCCCGCCGTGGGCTGGATTCCGGAGAGCACGCGAGGACTGTCAGAGGCCATGTTCACCATTCTCTCAGGTACCGGGGCCCGCTCCGGAACTGGCCGGAAAGTGAGTGGACCGGGTCGGGCCGGCGCCGCGACGCACGGAAGCGCGCCCTCGGAACCTCCACACCATCGACACAGACGGTGACCATTTCGCTCACCTGAGCGGCTTTCGAACACGCACCGTCAGGCAAGTGCAACGGTGAGGTGACATTCCGCCGGGAGGGGGTGCTTTCGGCGTCACCGGCGCTTGAGAATGCCGGTCCGCCCAGGTAGCCGGTTTCGGCAGGGCGGAGCGCTGCTCGGACGTCGCCGTCGAGGGGAACCCCCGGCGGGTCCGTCGGCGCACCCGGAAATCGGCACAACGGCGTGCGGGTCGGCTCAGCGCCGGCCGGTTGGGGGTTCCATGCGCGGGCTGCGCGAACTGGTCACGGTGGTGGGCGCGTCGGTGGCGGCCGCCGCGGTGGTGGTGTCGGCGGCACCCGCCGCCCTGGCCGGCCCCTCGGCGAACACGCCGATGGTCGCGTCGGCGGTCCGGGAGAGCGCGGAGTCCGCCGCGCAGGCCTCCTCGGGCGACAGCCCGGACATCGTCCTGACCGTCGCCGGTGACACGGGACGGACGACCACCCTGCACAGCGGCGATCCGGATTTCGGACGGCTGTGGCGGCTGCTGTCCCCCCGGTACACGGGGCCGAAGAAGACGCCCGACGAGTGGGCGGACGGCCACCTTCCCCTTCCCGAGGTCACGGTGATCTGGGGAGTCACGGGTCCCGGAGGTGACGTCGCCATCGAGCGCCAGGACCAGGTGTTCCTCACCGCGGACGGCGAGCCGTGGGTGCGGTCGGACCTGGCTCCCGACCTGGTGGGCGGCGACTTCCGCTGGCACCGGGCGCCGCTCTCGGTGCTCGACCAGCTCAGGCAGGAGAAGAGACTGTTCGGCTCCGGGCCCGCCGCCTCCGCCGTGCTGGTGGAGCCGGACCCGGCGGCCTGGGCGGTGCCCGGACTCGCGGCGGGCGTCGCCCTCGGCGCCGGCGCCACGTGGTTCGTCCGCCGCGCGAAGGTCCGGCTGGCGAACGCCGGGAACGCCGGGAGTACCGGGAACGCCGAGCCGCTGCCGGAGCCGCGCAAGGAACTGGTCGAGGTCGGATGACCGTCCGATGACCGTCCGGGGCCGGACGGATCCGGCCCCGGCGCGGTGTGGCGCGGAGGGTCAGCCGAGGTCGATCTCCGGGTAGAGCGGGAAGCCGGTGAGCAGGTCGCTCGCGCGGTGGGCGATCTCGTCGGAGATCTTCGTGTCGAGCACGTGCTGCGCCTTGGACGGCGCGCCCTTGGCGGTGGTGCCCGCCTCCGCCGCGGTCAGGACGCGGTCGATGAGACCGGCGATCTCGTCCATCTCGGTGGCACCGAGGCCGCGGGTGGTCAGCGCCGGGGTGCCGATGCGGATACCGGAGGTGTACCAGGCGCCGTTCGGGTCGGCGGGGATGGCGTTGCGGTTGGTGACGATGCCCGAGTCGAGCAGCGCGGACTCGGCCTGGCGGCCCGTCAGGCCGTAGGAGCCGGCGACGTCGATGAGGTTGAGGTGGTTGTCGGTGCCGCCGGTGACCAGGGTGGCGCCCCGGCGCATCAGCCCCTCGGCGAGGGCACGGGAGTTGTCGACGACGGCCTGCGCGTAGTCGCGGAACTCGGGGCGGCGTGCCTCGGCGAGCGCGACGGCCTTGGCGGCCATGACGTGCGGCAGCGGGCCGCCGAGGACCATCGGGCAGCCGCGGTCGACCTGCTCGGCGAGGGTCTCGTCGCACAGGACCATGCCGCCGCGCGGGCCGCGGAGCGACTTGTGCGTGGTGGTGGTGACGATCTGGGCGTGCGGGACCGGGTCGAAGTCGCCGGTGAGGACCTTGCCCGCGACCAGGCCGGCGAAGTGCGCCATGTCGACCATGAGGGTGGCGCCGACCTCGTCGGCGATCTCCCGCATGATCCGGAAGTTCACCAGGCGGGGGTAGGCGGAGTACCCGGCGACGATGATGAGCGGCTTGAACTCGCGGGCGGAGACGCGCAGGGCCTCGTAGTCGATGAGACCGGTGGCGGGGTCCGTGCCGTACGAGCGCTGGTCGAACATCTTGCCCGAGATGTTCGGGCGGAAGCCGTGCGTGAGGTGGCCGCCGGCGTCCAGGGACATGCCGAGCATCCGCTGGTTGCCGAAGGCCTGGCGCAGTTCGGCCCAGTCGGCCTCGGTGAGGTCGTTGACGTTGCGCACGCCGGCCTTGGCGAGCGCCGGGGCCTCCACGCGGGCGGCGAGGACGGCCCAGAAGGCGACGAGGTTGGCGTCGATGCCGGAGTGCGGCTGGGCGTAGGCGTGTTCGGCGCCGAACAGTTCGCGGGCGTGCTCGGCGGCGAGGGCCTCGACGGTGTCGACGTTGCGGCAGCCGGCGTAGAAGCGGCGGCCGACGGTGCCCTCGGCGTACTTGTCGCTGAACCAGTTGCCCATGGCCAGGAGGGTGGCCGGGGAGGCGTAGTTCTCGGACGCGATCAGCTTCAGCATGTCGCGCTGGTCGGCGACTTCCTGGCCGATGGCGTCGGCGACGCGGGGCTCCACGGCCCGGATCACGTCGAGGGCGCTGCGGAAGGCGGTGGACTCGGTGGAAAGGGGCTCTGGCATGACGGCCTCCGGACGTTGCTTTCAGCGTTCACGGGTCGGCCCAGGCGCACGGCACTCGGTTGCCGCGACGTCCCGCCCGGACGATCCGGGCTCCTCGGGACGGCCTGCCGCTCCGTCCGGAGGTCCGGGATCGCCCCGGGAAAGCCTCAGCGCGGGTGCCGCTCCCCGATGGTCGGTCCCATCCCAGCGCGCCAGTCACGGCCCCGTCCGTCAGCCTACCGGGCGCGCCGGATCAGCGGGGTCCACGGTCCACCATGCGAGCGACGATAGGAAAGGGGCCACAAGCCCGCCCCCGCGTGCCGCCCGACCGAGAACGGAGATCCCGTGACCACCATGGATGCCAGGGAGACGACGGAGGCGTTCATCGCCTCGGCCGAAGCGCACAGCGCGCACAACTACCACCCGCTGCCGGTCGTCGTGGCGACGGCGGACGGGGCGTGGATGACGGACGTCGAGGGGCGCCGCTTCCTCGACATGCTGGCCGGGTACTCGGCGCTGAACTTCGGCCACGGCAACCGGCGGCTGATCGAGGCGGCCAAGGCGCAGATGGACCGGGTGACGCTGACCTCGCGGGCGTTCCACCACGACCGGTTCGCGGACTTCTGCCGGGAGCTGGCCGCGCTGTGCGGCATGGAGATGGTGCTGCCGATGAACACCGGCGCCGAGGCGGTGGAGACGGCGGTGAAGACGGCCCGGAAGTGGGGGTACCGGGTCAAGGGCGTCCCGGCCGAGATGGCGAAGATCGTGGTCGCGGGCAACAACTTCCACGGGCGTACGACGACGGTCATCAGCTTCTCGACGGACCCGGAGGCCCGGGCGGACTTCGGCCCGTACACGCCGGGATTCGAGATCGTGCCGTACGGGGACCTGACGGCCCTGCGGGCGGCGGTCACGGAGAACACGGTGGCCGTGCTGCTGGAGCCGATCCAGGGCGAGGCGGGGGTGCTGGTGCCGCCGGCCGGTTATCTGCCGGCTGTGCGGGAGCTGACGCGGGAGCGGAACGTGCTGTTCGTCGCGGACGAGATCCAGTCGGGGCTGGGGCGGACCGGCCGTACGTTCGCGTGCGAGCACGAGGGTGTCGTGCCGGACATGTACGTCCTCGGGAAGGCGCTCGGCGGCGGGGTGGTGCCGGTGTCCGCGGTGGTGTCGAGCGCGGAGGTGCTGGGGGTGTTCCGGCCCGGGGAGCACGGCTCGACCTTCGGCGGGAACCCGCTGGCCTGCGCGGTCGCGCTGGAGGTGATCGCGATGCTGCGGTCGGGCGAGTACCAGGAGCGGGCGGCCCGGCTCGGCGAGCGGCTGCACCGGGAACTGGGCCTGTTGAAGGAATCCGGTCATGTCACGGCGGTGCGCGGGCGCGGTCTGTGGGCGGGCGTCGACATCGCCCCCGCGTACGGCACGGGCCGGGAGATCTCGGAGCGGCTGATGGAGCGGGGCGTCCTGGTCAAGGACACCCACGGCGTGACCGTCCGGATCGCCCCGCCGCTGGTCATCGGCGAGGAGGACCTGGACTGGGGTCTGGCCCAGCTCCGGGCCGTGCTCGGCGCGTAGGCGCCCCGGCCCGGGAGGACCGCGCGGGACCCGGGCCCCGGACGGCCCGCGAGGGGACCCGGGCCCCGGACGGCCTGCGCGCGGGTCTAGAGGATCACGTGGGGCAGGAAGCGGGCGTACTCGTCCGTGATCGGGCCCGAGGACTCCCGGATGCCGAGGCCCGCCGACTCGTCCTCGACGACCCAGGCGCCGAGGACGACCCGGTTGCCGTCGAAGGAGGGGAGCGGCGCCAGCTCCTGGTAGCAGCAGGCCTCTTCGCGTACGACGGGCGCGGCGCCGGCTTCGTGGATCGTGACCCCGGCGCCCTCGCGGCCGAGCAGGGGCTTGGCGACGTAGCCGTTCGTGGCGGCCAGTTCGCGGGGGCCGTCGAGGTAGGCGGGCAGCAGGTTCGGGTGGCCCGGGTAGAGCTCCCAGAGGACCGCGAGGAGCGCCTTGTTGGACAGGAGCATCTTCCAGGCGGGTTCGATCCACAGGGTCGTACCGGTGCCGCCGCCGTTGTCGAGGGTGTCCAGGACGTGGCCGGCGAACGCGTCGGTGGTGAGCCACTCCCAGGGATAGAGCTTGAAGCAGCTGCGGATGAACGCGAGCCGGTTGTCGACGAAGCGGCCGGAGAGGGGGTCCCAGCCGATCTCCTCCATGGAGATCCAGTCCGTGTCGAGTCCGGCCTGCTCCGCGGTCTCCTTCAGGTAGGCGACCGTCATCAGGTCCTCGCCGAGTTCGTCCTCGGCGGAGTGCGCGAAGTAGAGCGGGCCGCCCGGCGGGAGGAGGGCGCCCTGCTTCTTCCAGGCCGCGACGAGGCGTTCGTGGAGGGAGTTCCACTGGTCGGCGCCGGGGAAGCGGTCCTCCATCCAGAACCACTGCGGGCTCGCGGCCTCCACCAGCGAGGTCGGTGTGTCGGCGTTGTACTCCAGGAGTTTCGCCGGGCCCGTCCCGTCGTACCGGAGGTCGAAGCGGCCGTAGACCGAGGGGAGTTCGGCGCGCCGGTGCCACGCCTCGGCGACGGCGGCCGCGACCCGCGGGTCGTCGATGCCGAGGTCGGCGAAGCGTCCCCGCTCGACGATGTGCCCGGCCGCGGTCAGGCACATGGCGTGCAGTTCCTCGACGACCTCCTCCAGCGCCTCCACCTCGGGCAGCGAGAAGACGTAGTGCGCGCTCTCGTCCCAGTAGGGGCGCAGGGAGTCGTCGGGATGGCGGGTGAGCGGGTAGATCAGTCCCTGCCGCTCGACGGTCTGCTGCCAGCCGGGACGGGGGGTGATGGTGCGGCGTTCCATGGGGTGCGTGGGTTCTCCGTCTCGGCGGGCGGGTCGGGTGCCGGAGCGCTCGCTCCGGCGGCGGGGCCGCGGGTCAGCCGCCGGAGCTGCCCTTGCCGCCGCCGAAGCCGCCGCGGTGGACGCCGCTGCCGCCCGAACCGCCGGAGCCGCCGGAGCCGCTGGGCCTGACGAAGGAGCCGCCCTCGACCCAGCTGCTCTTCTTGCTGCCGCCGTAGTACCAGCCGGTGTGGTACGAACCCGAGGAGGACGTGCAGTACTTGTCCGCGACGACCTCGTAGCCCTTGGCCGCGTTGTAGCTGTCGCGGTCGACGCAGCGCTTGTCGGGGTCCGAGGAGCAGGCGGTGAGCGTCGCCGCGAGGAGCCCCATGCCGCCGAGGACGACCGTGCCCGAGCGGAGTTGCCGTCGTACGTCCGCCATGTCCGTTCCCCCGTTTGTTCGCCGTGGTTCGTTCTTCGACCGAAGAGGACAGATTAGAGATCCCGTACACGGAGGGTTCACGACAGCCCCCCGTAACGCGCCGTCCCCTACAGTCGCTTCGTGCTCTTTGGAATGATCTGCGCCCTTGGTGCCTCGGTCTGTTTCGGTACGGCGACGGTTCTGCAGGCGATGGCCGCGCGGGCCGCGGGCGAGGGCGGGACCGGCGGCGGAGCCGGCGGCGCGGCCGTCCTGCTGCTGCGGGCGCTGCGGCAGTGGCGCTATCTGGCGGGGCTCGGCCTCGACGGGGTCGGGTTCGTGCTGCAGATCCTCGCGCTGCGGTCCCTTCCGATCTACGCGGTCGGCGCGGCCCTCGCGGCGAGCCTGGCCGTCACCGCGGTGGTCGCCTCGTGGCTGCTGCGTGTGCGACTGAGCCGGACCGAGTGGGGCGCGGTGGCGGTGGTGTGCGGCGGACTCGCGATGCTGGGGCTCGCCTCCGGTCCCGAGGGGGACCGGGCGGGGTCCCTGGCGCTGAAGTACGCGATGCTCGGGACGTCCGTGGCCGTCCTGGTGCTGGCGCTCGTCGGCGGACGGCTGCCCGACCGCGGGCGGGCGCTCGCGCTGGGCCTCGGGTCGGGGTTCGGGTTCGGGGTGGTCGAGGTGGCGGTACGGCTGATCGCCGACCTCGATCCGGGGACGCTGCTGGCCAATCCGGCGACGTACGCGCTGCTCATCGGCGGCGGCGCCGCGTTCCTGCTGCTCACCACGGCCCTGGAACGGGGTTCGGTGACGACGGCCACCGCCGGTCTCGTCATCGGGGAGACCATCGGGCCCGCGCTGGTGGGCGTGGTGTGGCTGGGCGACCGTACCCGCGAGGGACTGTCCTGGCTGGCGGTGCTCGGTTTCGCGGTGGCGGTGGCCGGAGCCCTGGTGCTGGCACGGTTCGGCGAGGCGCCGGCCGCGGAACCGGCCGCGCCGGCACCGTCGTGAACCGTCAGGGAAGCGCCCGGCACAGTGCCTCCAGGGCGCCGGACCAGGCATGGTCCGGCGGGGTGCCGTAACCGACGACCAGCGCGTCCTGGTGCGGGACGAGCGCGTCCGGGTGGCGGTGGTGGGACAGGCCGTGGACGGCCAGGCCCTGGAACGCGGCGGCCTGGACCACGGACCGCTCGGTGCCGGGCGGGAGGCGGAGCACGGCGTGCAGCCCGGCCGCGATGCCGGTGGCGTGCACGTCGGGGGCACGGGTGGCGAGCGCCGCGACGAGAGCGTCCCGGCGGCGCCGGTAGCGCAGCCGGGCGGAGCGGACGTGCCGGTCGTAGGCGCCGGAGGTGATGAACTCCGCGAGCGTGAGCTGGTCCAGGACCCCGGTGGACCAGCCGCCCTCCCCCTTCAGGGAGACCACCTCGTCCACGAGCGACGGCGGCAGGACCAGCCAGCCGAGGCGCAGCGCGGGGGCCAGGGACTTGCTGGCGGTGCCCAGATGGACCACGTGCTCGGGGTCGAGGCCCTGCAACGCGCCGACGGGCTGCCGGTCGTAGCGGAACTCGCCGTCGTAGTCGTCGTCCAGGACGAGCCCGCCGGTGCGGCGCGCCCAGGCGACGACGGCGGCCCGGCGGTCCGGATGCAGGGGCACGCCCATCGGGAACTGGTGGGCGGGGGTGAGGAGTACGGCCCGTACGCCCGTCATGTCGCGGGTGTCGGTGCCGAGTTCGTCGAAGGGCAGCGGGACCGTGCGCAGGCCCGACCGGTGCAGGAGCGCCCAGTGCACGTCGAGCCCGTACGACTCGACGGCGACCGAGCGGAGCCCCCGCCCGCGCAGGATCGCGCCGAGCAGCGTGAGGCCGTCGGAGAAGCCGGAGCAGATCACGATGCGCTCCGGGTCCGCGCGGACGCCCCGGGCGCGGGAGAGATAGCCCGCGAGGGCGGTGCGCAGTTCGGGGCGGCCGCGCGGATCGCCGTAGCCGAGGGCCTCGTGCGGGGCGCGGGCCAGGGCGCGGCGGGCGGCCTTGAGCCAGGCGGCGCGCGGGAAGGACGCTAGGTCGGGGCGGCCGGGGACCAGGTCGTAGGCGGGACCGAGCTGTTCGCGGCGGCGCGGCGCGGCCTGGGGCGCCGGTCGTACGACGCTCCGCTCGGCGACGCGCGTGCCCGAGCCCTGGCGCGCGGTGAGCCAGCCCTCGGCGACGAGGTCGGCGTAGGACTCGGCGACCGTGTTGCGGGCGATGCCGAGGTCGGCGGCGAGGGAACGGGAGGACGGGAGACGGGTCCCGGGAGCCAGCCGGCCGCCGCGCACGGCCTCGCGCAGCGCCTCCGTCAGTCCCTTGCGGATGCCGGACCCGGTCGGCTCGACATGGAGGTCGACACCCAGATTGGCCCATGTTTTCCCCATGCGAATGGACCATACTCCTGGGCTATTCCCTTCGTAGGGTCGATCGCATGACGACGCAGGACACGACCACGCAGCCCACCACGACCCCCGCTGGCTCCTCCCCGGCGTCCGCCCCGCCCGCCGACGGCACCGCGCCGCACGCGCCCGAGCACACGCCCCGGCTGGCCTGGGCCGAGCTCGCGCCCGACGTCTACAAGGCGATGGTCAGGCTCGACGCGGCGGCCCGGCGCGGAGTGGACCCCACGCTCCTGGAGCTGGTGAAGATCCGTGCCTCGCAGCTCAACCACTGCGCGTTCTGTCTGGACATGCACAGCAAGGACGCGCTCGCGGCGGGCGAGAGCGTGGAGCGGATCGTGCAGCTCGGCGCGTGGGAGGAGTCGCGGCACTTCTACACGGAGAGGGAGATCGCGGCGATCGAGCTCACCGAGGCCGTCACGGTGCTGACGGACGGCTTCGTGCCGGACGAGGTGTACGAGCGCGCGGCCCGGCACTTCGAGGACGCCGACCTGGTCCAGCTCATCGCCTCGATCACGATGATCAACGCCTGGAACCGGTTCGGCGTGACCTGCCGCATGGTGCCCGGCCACTACCGGCCGGGCGGCCACAAGTGACGCCCGGGGCGGCCGCGGGCGGGGCGCCCGCGCCGGCGGGCGGTGCCGGGAGGTTCCGGGCACTGCACCACGGACGGGTGCCGGGCGATCCGCTGGTGCTGCCCGGGCCCTGGGACGCGGCGAGCGCCCGGGTGTTCGCGGACCAGGGGTTTCCCGCGCTCGCCACCCCCAGCGCCGGGGTGGCCGCGTCGCTGGGCTACGCGGACGGGGAGACGCCCGCGGCGGAGATGTTCGCCGCCGTCGCGCGGATCGCCCGGGCGGTCGACGTGCCGGTGTCGGCGGACGTCGAGGGCGGCTACGGGCTGGCGCCCGGGGAACTGGTGGAGCGGCTGCTGGAGGCCGGGGCCGTGGGCTGCAACCTGGAGGACTCCGAGGGCGGGGTCCTCAAGGACGCGGCCCGGCACGCCGACTGGCTGGCCGAGGTGCGCGGCGCGGCGGCGGACCAGCTCTTCGTGAACGCCCGGGTCGACGTCTTCGCGTACGGCGACGGCGATCCGGGGCGGGCCATCGAGCGGGCGGCCCTGTATGTCGCGGCGGGGGCGGACTGCGTGTACCCGATCGGGGCCCCGGAGCAGGTGCTGCCGCTGCTGCGGTCCGGAATCCTGGGCCCCCTGAACGTGTTCGCCCGGCTCGACGGGACGTCCCCCGCCGAGCTGGGCGAACTGGGCGCCACCCGCGTCACGTTCGGCCCCGGACTGCAGCGCCGGGCGGCCGAGGCGCTGGGCGACATCGCGGCGAAGCTGCGCTAGGCGGTGGCGTCGGGGGGCGGTCCGGGTCAGGCCCCGACGGCTCGCCGCGCCGCCGATCACGCGGACGGTGTCCCGGGGCCCGTCCCGGGCCACCGCCGACGACCCGTCCCGGGCCACCTCCGACGGCCCGGGACCGGCGACGCAGGGCATCGCCCGAACGCGCGGACCCCCGACCGGCCTCGCGGGGCCCGCACGACCGTGCGGGGTCTCCTTCAGCCGGCCGGCCGGGTCACGACGGCAGCCACGCCCTCCAGGTGGACCGGTGGCGGTCCGCCCACTTCTTCGCCGCCTCCTGGGGCGTCAGCTTGTCGTCGGCGATCATCAAGGAGACCTCGTTCTGGTCCTCGGTGGTCCACTTGAACTTCTTCAGGAAGGCCGCGGCCTTGCCGCCGGTCTTCGCGAAGTCGGCGTTGAGGTACTTCTGCAGCGGCGTGTGCGGATAGGCGCAGGCGACCTTCGCCGCGTCGGCGTCGCAGCCCTCCTTGTAGGCGGGCAGCTTCACCTCCGTCAGCGGGACCTTCTCGAACAGCCACTGCGGGGAGTACCAGTACGTGAGGAAGGGCTTCTTCTCCTTCGCGAACTGCTTCATCTGCGTGATCTGCGCGGCCTCGGAACCGGCGAACACCACCTGGTAGTCCAGCTTCAGGTTGTTCACCAGCGCCTTGTCGTTGGTGACGTACGACGGGGAGCCGTCGAGGAGCTGGCCCTTGCCGCCGCTCTCGGGCGTGCGCAGTTGCTCGGCGTACTTGTTCAGGTTCTTCCAGTCCGTGACGTCGGGATGCTGCTTCGCGAAGTACGTCGGGACGTACCAGCCGATGTGCCCGGTCACACCCAGCTTCCCGCCGGGCGCGATCGTCCCCTTGTCCTGGACGTAGCGCTTCTCCTGGTCGGGGTGGCCCCAGTCCTCCAGGATCGCGTCGACGCGGCCCTGGCTGAGCGCGTCCCAGGCGGGCACCTCGTCGACCTGGACGGTGTCGACGCGATAGCCCAGCTCGTGTTCGAGGAGGTACTGCGCCACCGCCACGTTCGACTGGGCGCCGACCCAGGACTGCACGGACAGGGTGACCGTCTTCGCGCCCCGGGCGTTCGCGAAGGGCGAGGCCTGCTGGGTCATGTCGGCGGCGCCGCAGCCGGTGAGCAGCAGCAGGGCCGAGGCCCCGGCCACCGCGGATGTCGTACGAACGCGCATGTCAGGCTCCCTTCTTCGCGCGGCGCCCGGTCGGCTGGGTCACCCGGTCGAGCATCAGTCCGAGGCAGACGATTGCGGCGCCCGCGACCAGCCCGGTGGCCAGGTCGCCCTGGGCGAGGCCGAAGACGACGTCGTAGCCGAGCGCGCCGCCGCCGACCAGACCGCCGATGATGACCACGGCGAGGACCAGGACGACGCCCTGGTTGACGGCGAGCAGCAGCGCGGGACGGGCCAGCGGAAGCTGGACCTGGCGCAGCTGCTGCCCGGCGGTGGCGCCGAGGGAACGGGCCGACTCCAGTGCGGCCGGGTCGACGGCGCGCAGCCCCTGGGTGGTGATGCGGACCACGGCGGGCAGCGCGTAGACGACCGCGGCGGCGACGGCGGGGGCGCGGCCGACGCCGAACAGCGCGACCACGGGGATGAGGTAGACGAACTGCGGCATGGTCTGGAAGACGTCGAGGACGGGCCGGAGCAGGCGCTCGAACCGTTCGCTGCGGGCGGCCGCGATCCCGGTGGCGAAGCCGATCACGAGGGTCACGGCGACCGCCGCGAGGACCTGGGACAGCGTGTCCAGGGCCGGCTTCCACTCGCCCAGCACGCCGATCGCGGCCATCGCGAGGACGGCGGTCAGGGCGGTGCGCCAGGTGCCGATCAGCCAGGCCAGGGCGGCGACGGTCAGCAGCACGGCCCACCAGGGCAGCCACTGGAGTCCGTCGCGGAGCGGGTCGAGGACCCAGGTGGTGAAGTGGCCCGCCCAGTCGGCGGTGCCGCCGATGTAGGGGACGCCGGAGTAGAGGTGGCCGGTCATCCAGTCGACGGCCGTGTTCACCGGCTCGGCGAGATGCACGGCCCACGCGTCGGGCCACTCCGCCCGGCCCGCGAGACGGCCGGCGAGCGCGACGACGAGGACCGCGGCGGCGGCGAGCGCCACGTACAGCCGGGGAGTGTTCTCGTGGGGCGCTCCGATGCGCTCCCCCGCCGCGGCCGTGACCCGGTCGAGCACGACCGCGAGGAGCACGATCGGGATGCCGGCGGCGAGTGCGGCGCCCACGTCCACGGAGGCGAGGGCCTGGTAGACGCGGTCGCCGAGACCGCCGGCGCCGATCACCGAGGCGATCACGGCCATGGACAGCGCCATCATGATCGTCTGGTTGAGGCCGAGGAGGAGTTCCCTGCGGGCCAGCGGGAGACGGGCGGTGAACAGGCGCTGCCGGGCCGTGGCGCCGAGCGAGGCGACGGCCTCCATGACGCCCGCGTCCGCGTCGCGCAGACCGAGCGCGGTGAGGCGGGCCATGGGCGGGGCGGCGTAGACGACGGTGGCGAGCACGGCCGCGGGCACGCCGATCCCGAAGACCAGCACGACGGGCAGCAGATACGCGAACGCCGGAAGCACCTGCATGGTGTCGAGGACCGGGCGCAGTGCGCGGTGGGTGCGGTCGGAGAGCCCGGCGGCGAGGCCGAGCAGGACACCCAGGACGACCGAGGCGAACACGGCGACCACCATGACCGCCAGCGTCTGCATGGTCGGCACCCACATGCCGAGCAGTCCGCAGACGAGGAAGGCCGCGCCGGTGCCGAGGGCCTGCCGCACTCCGGCGGCCCGCCAGGCCACGAGGGCGCCGAGCGCGGTCACCCCGGCCCAGCCGGCCGCGAGGAGCAGCAGATAGACGGCGCGTACGGACAGCACGACGGCGTTGCTGACGTAGCCGAAGAAGTACAGGAACAGCGGGTGGCTGTCCCGGTTGTCGATGATCCAGTCGCCGGTTCTGCCGAGCGGGCCGGTCAGGTCGACGGTCAGGGCGTGCGGCCAGCTGCCGCCGGACCAGCGGGCGACGGCGAGGGGCACGAACACCGCCGCGAGGACGGCGAGCAGCACGAGTTTGCCGACGGCCGGATGTCCGAGGCGGCCGGGCAGCGCCGTACGGGGTGCGGATGCGGTGACCGCGGCCATCACACCGCCTCCTTCAGCGCGTCCTGCGGGCCGGCGACGACCTGGAGCAGCCGCTGCTGGTCGACGACGCCGAGGCAGCGGCCTTCGTCGACGACGCAGGCGGCGCGGCCGGTGGCGGCGACGGTCTTGATCGCGTCGGCGACCACCGTGCCGGGGGCGAGCGCGCCGGGGTGCTCCGGGCCGCCGCAGTCCCCTGCGCGCATGGCCGTGCGGACCGTCATGACCTGCTCGCGGGGCACGTCCCGGACGAATTCGCGGACGTAGTCGTCGGCCGGGGAGCCGACGATCTCCTCGGGGGTGCCGAGCTGGACGATCCGGCCGTCGCGCATCAGCGCGATGCGGTCGCCGAGGCGCAGGGCCTCGGTCAGGTCGTGGGTGATGAAGACCATCGTGCGGCCCTCCTCGCGGTGCAGCCGGACGACCTCCTCCTGCATGTCCCGCCGGATCATCGGGTCGAGCGCGCTGAACGGCTCGTCGAAGAGCAGGACCTCGGGGTCGACGGCGAGCGCGCGGGCCAGCCCGACGCGCTGCTGCTGACCGCCGGACAGCTCGCCCGGCCTGCGCTGCTCCATGCCTTCCAGCCCGACCTTGGCGACGACCTCGGCGGCCTTCGCCCGGCGTTCCTCGCGCGGGACGCCCTGGATCTCCAGGCCGTAGGCGACGTTGTCGAGGACGGTGCGGTGCGGCAGCAGGCCGAAGTGCTGGAAGACCATGGCGGCGCGGTGGCGGCGCAGTTCGCGCAGCCGGCCCTTGTCCATGGCGAGGACGTCCTCGCCGTCGATCGCGAGGCTGCCCGAGGTGGGTTCGATCAGCCGGGTGAGACAGCGCACCAGGGTGGACTTGCCCGAACCGGACAGGCCCATGACGACGAAGACCTCGCCCTTGCGCACGTCGAAGCCGACATCGCGGACGGCGGCCGTACAGCCGGTGGCGGCGGCCAGTTCGGCGGCGTCGAGGGACGCCAGTCCGGGGTCGCCGGGAACGCGGTCGGCCTTCGGGCCGAACACCTTCCACAGCCCGCGTACGGAGAAGACGGGGTCGGCGGCGGCCGTGGCGCCGTCGGCGCGAGCGGTCGTGTCGGTCTCGACGCGGGTGGTCGTGGCGGCAGGGGCGGTCGGGCCGCCCTCGGCGTTCTCGGCGTGGACGGCCGCGTCGCTCTCGACGCGGGCCGGGTCGGCGCTCGTCTGTATGGCGCTCTCGGCGCCGGTCGGCGCGGCGCTCTCGGCGCCGGTCGGCGTGGCGCTCTCGGCGCCGGTCGGGGTGTTCATCGCGCGTCACCCCCGATCAGCTCGGCGGCCTTCTCGCCGACCATCAGCACTCCCACCATCGGGTTCACGGCGGGCATGGCCGGGAACACGGAGGCGTCGGCGATCCGGATGCCGTCGAGGCCGCGGACGCGCAGTTCGGGGTCCACCACGGCGAGTTCGTCCAGGAGGCCGCCCATCCGGCAGGTGCCCGCCGGGTGGTACACGGTGTGCGCGACCTGGCGTGCGTACGCGCTCAGTTCCTCGTCGCCGGTGACCTCGGGTCCGGGGCACACCTCGCGCTTGAGCCAGCCGGCGAGCGGTTCGGCCGCGGCGATCTCACGGGCGATCCTGATGCCGTCGACGAGGGTTCGGCCGTCGTAGTCGTCCTCGTCCGTGAAGTACCGGAAGTCGAGGGCCGGTTTGACGGTCGGGTCGGGGCTGGTGAGGTAAAGACGGCCGCGGCTGCGCGGCTTGGGGATGTTGGGGGTCATCGAGACGCCGTGCGCGGGCCGTTCGTAGCCGATGCGCTCCGGGTTGTCCGTGAAGGGGATCTGGTAGAAGTGGAACATCAGGTCGGGGCCCGGCTCCGCGGGGTCGCGGCGCACGAACAGGCCCGCGTCGGAGTCCATCGCCGAGTTCTCCGGGATCGGTCCGTTCGTCTCCCAGACGATCACCGACTCGGGGTGGTCGAGCAGGTTCTCGCCGACGCCCGGCAGATCGTGCACGACGGGGATGTCCAGCTCCTCCAGGTCACCGGCGGGCCCGATGCCGGAGTGCAGCAGCAGCCGCGGCGAGTCGACCGCGCCCGCGCACAGCAGGACCTCGTGGCGCGCGCGGACGAGGACCTCCTCGTCGTCCTTCGTGCGGACGTGCACGCCCGTGACGCGCTTCCCGTCCAGTTCGAGCTTGTACGCCCAGGTCTCCAGCAGGAGCGTCAGGTTGGGCCGCTCGTCCATCACGGGGTGCAGATACGCCACCGAGGCGCTCGACCGCTTGTTGTCCTCCGGGTGGTACGCGAGGTCGAAGAAGCCGGCGCCCTCGGTGAACGGCTGCCGGTTGAAGCCCTCGACCAGCGGCACGCCGAGGGCGGACCGCGCGGCGTCCACGAAGTCGCTCGCGATGGCGTTCCGGTCCTTCGCGTCGACCGGGACGATGTTGTTCAGGAGCCGCGTCCAGTACGCCTCCATCGGCTCCGCGCCCCAGCCCTTGGCGCCGGCCGCCTCCCACTCGTCCCAGTCGGACGGCAGCGGCTTGAACGCGATCAGCGTGTTGTGCGACGAGCATCCGCCGAGCACGCGGGCACGGCTGTGCCGGATGTGCGAGTTGCCGCGAGGCTGTTCGGTGGTCGGGTAGTCGTAGTCGAGCTCCCCGCCGAGCAGGCCCATCCAGCGGCGCAGGGTGAGGACGTCGTCGCGTCCCACGTCGCTGGGGCCGCCCTCGATGACGGCGACGCTGACATCCGGGTTCTCGGTGAGGCGGGACGCGATCACGGAGCCCGCCGTGCCGCCGCCGATGACGACGTAGTCGTACGTTTTCTCGTGCTGGGACATGAAGGGGTGCTCCAAGGTGCTGTGAAAGGTGGGGGGACGAGCGCCGGAACCCGACGCACGAGCCCGGCGGACCGGACAACGGACCGATGACCGAAGGCTGTTGGCCGATGGCCACCACAGGCCATGACCGGCTGCCGTTGGCCGATGACGGGCTGCCGTTGGCTGATGACCGGCCGCCGTTGGCTGATGACCGGCCGCCGTGGCTGTTGACCGGCTGCCGTTGACGGCCGAAGTGGGCCGGACTCAGCCCGAGTCAGCCGGAGTCAGTGGGGTCAGTCGGAGTCAGTCGAGGTCAGCCGGAGTCAGTGGGGTCAGTCGGAGTCAGTCGAGGTCAGCCGGCGAACCAACGGACCGGCGCCGGCGCGAGGTTCTGGTAGACGTGCTTGGTCTCGCGGTACTCGGCGAGCCCGGCCGGGCCGAGTTCGCGCCCGACGCCGCTCTTGCCGAAACCGCCCCACTCCGCCTGCGGGAGGTAGGGGTGGAAGTCGTTGATCCAGACGGTGCCGTGGCGCAGCCGCCCCGCGACACGGCGGGCCCGTCCGGCGTCGGCGGTCCAGACGGCGCCCGCGAGGCCGTACTCGGTGTCGTTGGCGAGCGCGACGGCCTCGTCCTCGGTGGTGAACGTCTCCACGGTGAGGACGGGTCCGAAGACCTCCTCGCGGACGACCCGCATCCCGCGGTGGCACCGGTCGAGCACGGTCGGCTCGTAGAAGTAGCCGCCGGCGGGCCGGACTTCGGACGGCTCGGGCCGCTTGCCGCCGGCTCGCAGCACCGCGCCCTCGGCCAGCGCGGAGGCGACGTACTCCTCGGTCCTGGCGCGCTGCTGCGCGGAGACCAGCGGGCCGCACTCGACACCGTCCTCGGTGCCGCGGCCGAGGCGGATCGCGCCCGCCCTGCGGGCGAGTTCGGCGACGAAGCGTTCGCGCAGCGACTCCTCGACGATGAGCCGGGAACCGGCCGAGCACACCTGACCGCTGTGGATGAAGGCGGCGTTGAGGGCCTGGTCGACGGCGGTGTCGAAGCCCTCCTCGGTGGCGCAGGCGTCGGCGAAGACGACGTTGGGGTTCTTGCCGCCGAGTTCGAGCGCGACCTTCTTGACCGTGTCGGCGGCGGCGCGCGCCACCTTCGTCCCGCTGACCAGGCCCCCGGTGAAGGAGACGAGGTCGACGTCGGGATGCTCGGCGAGGCGGGCGCCGACGGTGTGGCCGGGGCCGGTGACGAGCCCCGCGACACCGTCGGGGAGGCCCGCCTCGGCCAGCAGCCGCAGCAGGGCGACGGTCGTCAGCGGGGTGATCTCGCTCGGCTTGACCACGAAGGTGTTGCCGGCGGCGAGGGCCGGGGCGATCTTCCAACTGGCCTGCAGCAGCGGATAGTTCCAGGGCGTGATGAGCGCGCACACGCCGACCGGCTCATGCACGACGACACTGTGGACGTCGGCCGAACCGGCGTCCACCACTCGCCCTCCGCCCTCTCCCACCACGAGGTCGGCGAAGTACCGGAAGGCGTCGGCGACACAGTCGATGTCGACGCGCCCTTCCTCCACCGTCTTGCCGGCGTCCCGGCTTTCGAGCAGGCCGAGTTCCTCGCGGTCACGGGCGAGGAGACCGGCGACGCGGCGCAGCAGGGCCGCGCGCTCGGCGACGGGGGTGTGCGGCCAGGGGCCCTCGTCGAAGGCGCGCCGGGCGGCGGCGATCGCGAGGTCCGCGTCCTTCTCGTCGCCTTCCGCGACCACGGCGAACGGCACGGCATCGGCGGGGTCGAGGATCTCGCGCGTCGCGCCGGAGAGCGCCGCGCGCCACTCGCCGCCCACATGGATGGTCTGTTCTGCCTGCTGTCCTGCCATGGTCGGTGTTGCCTTCCGTTCCCGTTCGATCCCCCTGCGTCACGTGGGTGTCGCCCCCGTGAGCTGTGAGCGCCTGCCCCTCGCCCCCGGCCGCATGCGCGATCCGCCACCGGAAGTGCGCCGGATCACTGAAAAATCGCACGAAAAGGGACAAACAGGGGCGGTGAACGCGCGGAAACCGCCCGCCGACCAGTGACGGTCGTCGCTCAGGAACGGACGGGACTCTGGAACGGGAAGGGACTCAGGATCGGACAGGCCTCAGGATCGGACAGGCCTCAGGAGGGACTCGCGCAGGTGAACCCGGTCGGACAGAAGGAGTTCACGGCCGTCGTGAGCTGCTGGGCCATGTCCCCGCCCGGCGGGCCGCTCACGACGACCGCGTACGGCGTGCCGTCGGCGGCCTCGAAACGGTGGTCGACGGTCTCGGTGACCCCGTACTGCTTGCTGTCGTAGCGGTAGCTGAACTCCGTCCAGCCGGTGCCGGTCTGCCGGTCCAGGTACTGGTAGCCCCGGAACCCCTCCGCGATGGACTGGGCCTGGGACGAGGACTCCGTCACGGAGGTCTCCTTGACCTCGAACACCATGAGCTTGCGTCTGCCGCCGGGCGCCGTGTACGTGACGACGGGCGCCAGCCTGCCCTGCGTCTCCTCACGCGCCCAGCCGTCCGGCACGTCCACGGAGTAGCCGAGCGGATCGACCGAACGGCTGTATCCGGGCGCCGGCGCCGGGGCGGTGGTCGCGGCCGGGGCGGTGTACGTGCCCTCACCGCCGGAGGTGTTCGAGGCGCCCGGGGTCACGCCGGGCTGTGACGTCGTGACGGTGACCGAGGGACCGGACGGGTTCGCCTCCGGGTGCTTCGCCGAGTCGTCCCGGGTCAGCGCCCACAGACCGCCGCCCACGCCGCCCGCCAGGACGGCCACGGCGACGATCACCAGGAGCAGCCGCCGCGAGTCCCCGGGCCCGCGCGGCCGGCCACCGCCCGGCGGCGGCACGACACCGCCGGGCCACGTCTGCGGCTGCGACTGCGACTGCTGATGCGACCAGGCGGCCTGGGCCTGCTGCTGGGAGTGGGCCCACTGCTGCTGTTGCTGATGCTGCGGCGGCTGGGGCGGCGGCGGCACGGAGCCCGCGGGCGGAAAGGAATCCGGCCGCATCGGGCCTGCCTGGGTGGCCGCCGCCCACCACTGCTGATCCCCGGCCGGCGGCGCTCCGCCGGCGTCCACTCCGTCCTGAACTCCCCCGTCCGTCGGGCCCGTACCGTCGTCGACCCATTGCCGACGATCCGCGTCCCATCGCTGCGCCATGCCGTCCCCCGCTCCCCGTCGGCCCCACCCGACGGCCCGATCTCGGCGCTTTCCCCACCGAACCTCTGCCGCACCCCTGCCCCCGGCGGACCGTACACAACGACGATAGTGAGGATTCCGCCCCCAGCACCCCTCTTTATGAGGACAAAGCACATACGTTCGATACGTACTTTCCGTACGTCTGTCGCAAGAGAAGTCCGGCAGCATCCGGCCAGGAGGCCCGAATCGCCCCACCCGGATCCGGTCGCCGGGACGGGGCGGTGACCTCACCAGTACGCAACACGACTCAGCGGACGTCGAGTTGGGCGAATATACCGGTGTCAGGGACCTGTCTCTACCAGAATGTGACTGTGTCAACCTCAACAGAGTCGCAGTTCGACGGGCAGTTCGAGGACGGTACGCCTGTCAGGTTCGTCCTCACGCCTGTCCAGGGCGGGACGAGACCCGACCGGGCCGGGGACAGAGACCGTCCCGAGGGCATGGGGACCGCCGTCCCGGTGGCTACGGCCGGCGGAGCCGTCGTGGCTTTCGCGGTCGGCACCCTGCGCCATGCGCTCCGGCCGCTCGGCCCCATGCTCCAGGAAGTGCACGACGCGGTCACGTCCGCGCCCGATCCGCCGACCGAACTGAGTGTGGCCTTCGGCGTCCAGGTCGGACAGGACCTCAAGCTCGGAATCGTCGGCGGAAGCGGCCAGGCCCATCTCACGGTGACCGCCAGTTGGAAACCGACGTCCGGCGGCACTGGTGGCGCGCTGCCGAACGCGGAATGACTATGCGGTGGTTCCGGCCCCTCGGACACGCGGACAACCACCCTCCCGTCTCATGCGCGGCGACGGTTCGCCGCGTGCGGGACGACAAAGTGGCGGGCGGCGGGCTGATCCTCGGCCCCGACACCGTGGTGACGTGCGCGCATGTGGTCAACGACGCCTTGGGCAGGGCACTCTTCGAGCCACGTGCTCCGGGCCTCGAAGACATCACCGTCGAGTTCACGGGACCACGCGCGCACGGCAGGTATCCGGCACGCGTGGCCCACTGGATCGCGCCACGCACCCACGACGGCGCCACGGTGCGCGCGGGCGAGGACCACTGGCTCGGCGACCTCGCGGTGCTCCGGGTCAACGCGCCGGAGGACAGTGTGTGGCCGGCCACCCGGCGGCTGGCCATGACGGCGGGCCAGAAGGTGCGCGCCTGGCACGGCAGCACGGGCGGAGCCACGTTCGCTGACCTGACCGTCAAGTCCGCCGACGGGCCCGTGGCCTACCTCGACGGCGAAGCCACCGGCATGGCGGTCGGTCCCGGCTACAGCGGCGGCCCACTGTGGTGCAGCCGTGACCAGGCCGTGGTGGGTGTCGTCGTGGCTCACTTCATGCCGCCCCAGGACCCCCTCACCGGTGGCCCCGCCGGGTACAGCCCTCAGCATCTGATCCGGCGCAGCTGGGGCATCCCCTGGCAGCACATCGAGACCGAGCTACGTGGCGTCGGCGCCCTCGACCTCCAGGAGGTCGAACCGGCGGACCCCGACGACCCGGCCCGACTGCTGCTCATCGAGGCACTGGAAGCCGCCTTCCCGTCGCCGTCCGGCCGCGGCGACGCGGCCCGGCAACTGGCGCGCGCCTGCGGTGTCGGTGACGGCGGCGAGGTGACTCCTCCCACGTTCGAGGAGTTCACGGACTTCCTCCTCAGCCACCCTCGGGCTCTCGCCGCCTTCACCGAGATACTGCGGCGCCGGGACTCGGCAGCCGCCGACCGCGTCCTGACGGCCGGCCGCCTCTCACCTGGGCCCCGGCTCCTCTCCCCACGCGAATACGCCCGTCTGCACCACCTGTTGCGCGGCGTCGACCGCACGGTGCTCGGACGGTTCGGGGAAGTGGTACGCGCGGCGCTGCCACTGGTCGCCGTGTTCCCGGGCGGGGGCAGCCTCGACACGCTGCTCGACCATCTGGAGACGCTGCCGGGTGACGGCCGCTCGGACGGCACCGACCCACGGGTCCCCGCTCTGCTGCGTGCCATGGAATACCTGAGCGTGCTGTGCGCCGCGCCGCAGCGTGCCGGGCTGCGCATGTGGTCCGACGGGGTGATCGCCCGGCTCGGCATTCCTCGCTCGGCCCTTGCGGAGCGGCGCTCGGACGCCCAGGAATGGGCACGGGACATACGCACACGGTCGGCCCGCGCCCGGGTCCTGGTTGAGGTACGGCAGGCCGGGGCGGAACGCCATCGCCTGCGGATCTGGTGCGACGAGGGCGCGGGGCCCCGGCAGGTCTCGGCCACGGCGGACGTCTCCTACTCGGCGTCCGAGGCCGCCCGCGAACTGTTGCGCACCCTGGAGTCCGTCGCTCCGTCCGCCTCACAGGGCCAACGCCCCCTCGTGGAGGTCCTGGTAGACCGCGGCAGCCTGAATCTCCCCGTCGACGAATGGGAGGGCCGGGCCCCCGACGAGATCGTGCCCGGTGTGCTCGGGGTGGAGTTCCCGCTGGTCATGCACTGCCCGGAGCTGCTGCGCCGTCACGAGCGCTTCCTGCCCGAGTGGCGCCGCCGGTGGAGCCGTCTCGATTCCGGAGCAACCCTGGTCTTCTCGGACGCGTCCAAGGATCCGAACCAGGTCTACTACGAACTGATGGAGAAGCTCGATGCCGTGCGCGTCTCCGTCGACGTGCCGCCCGGTCTGCGCGATGGCATCGTGCAGGTCTGTCTGGCCGTCGGGGTACCTGTAGTGGTGTGGGACCGGGGCCGGGACACGGACTCGCACGCCGTGAGACACATGGCACGGGTCGCCACACGGGAACTGCCCGACGGCGTGCGCTCCTACCGCGCCAGGACCATGGCCCACCCTCACGACTTCCCGGGCCGTCCGGTCCTCGCTTGGGCCGACGCCGACCGCACGGTGCCCCGGCTGCATCTGGCGGAGCCTCAGGAGGGCGTATGAAACCCGATCCCGCGCCTCTTCCACCGCTGACCCACGAACCGCAGGAGAGGTCATGACGACCGCACCCGACGCCGACTGGCGCCTGTTCCGCGGAAGCGGACTGCCCCGGGCCGTGGCCCTTCCGCCGGCGCCGCCCTGGCGTCGCTTCACCCCGTCGCACATCGCCCGGGCCGAACTGCCGTACCTGATCGAGCCACAGCACGCCGATGTCGTCAACGCCGCACTGCATCTGCGCCGTCCGCTGCTCGTGACCGGCCCGGCGGGTACCGGAAAGTCGTCGCTCGCCCGGGCGGTCGCCCACGAACTCGACCTCGGCGAACTGCTGCGCTGGCCCATCAACAGCCGCTCCACCGTGCGCGAAGCCCTCTATCAGTACGACGCCATCGGTCGGCTGCGCGAGACGACCCTGAGCCGCGACCGGGGCGAACGAGAGCCCTCCATCGGCACGTTCGTCCGACTCGGCCCTCTCGGCACCGCACTGGTCCCCTCTGCCGCGCCCCGCGCCCTGCTCATCGACGAGATGGACAAGGGTGACGTCGATCTGCCGAACGACCTGCTCACCGTCTTCGAGGAAGGGGTCTTCGACATACCCGAACTCACTCGGCTCCCCGAGGACGTCACGAACGTGGAAGTGCAGACCGCCGACCACCGCGGCACCGTAAGCGTTCATCAAGGGCGGGTCCAGTGCGTGGAGTTCCCGGTCGTCGTCATCACCAGCAACGGTGAACGCGACTTCCCGCCGGCGTTCCTGCGTCGCTGCGTCCGCCTCGAACTGCCCGTGCCCGACGAGGAGCGGCTGCGCGCCATCGTCGCCGCCCATCTGGGCGAGGACGCGCTACGCGAAGCGGACGACCTCCTGAACGCGTTCCTGCGCCGCCGGGCCCCCGGCGAACTCGCCACGGACCAGCTGCTCAATGCCGTCTTCTTGCGCGTCGGCGGCGTCGATCTGGACGCGGAGGGCCTCCTCGACGCCGTCCTCCACCAGCTGACCGGGGCGATGTGACGATGGCGGGCGGCGGTGACCGGCTCGCCGAGGCCCTCCGGGTCCTGGGCGCATGCGGCCAGGACCTCGACGCGGACCTGGTACTCGACGTGCTCTGGCTCGCCCGGCGTCTGCCGTCGACCGATCAGGCACCCCTGAGCGTCGGCCTGCGCCCGTCCCCGCAGCCCGCATCCCCGGCCGCCGACCCCGAGCCCGCATCGGAGCCCCTTCCGCCACCGGGGCCCGCCCCCGAGCCCGACGACCCGGAGCTGCCCGATCTCACCAAGCCTTCCCTGTACGCGGCGGCCCGCCAGAACCCCGCCCCCGCGTCCTGGCCACGGCAACCGGAGCGGGAACCGCGCAAGGCACTGCCCATTCGGGTCCCGGAGAGCAAGGCCCTCGACGACGAACTCGAACTCGGACGTGCACTGCGTCCGTTGCGGCGCCGTCTGACCAGCCGGCACCGGCTGGAGATCGACGAGGAGCGCACCGCCGCCGAGCTGGCCGAGACACGGCTGCCCGACGTGGTGCAACGTCCCATGCAGGAACGCTGGCTGAGCCTGGTGCTGCTCGTCGACGATGGTGTGTCGATGCTGCTCTGGAACCGGCTCGGCGCCGAACTGCGCACGCTGCTCGAACGACTGGGTGCCTTCGCCACGACCCGCGTCCTCGGCCTGGACACCCATCGCGCACGCGAACCGCGGCTTCGCGCCCGGCCATTTCAGCGCGAGAGCGCCGAGATCCCGCTGAGCGCGGTACGCGACCCCTCGGGCCGCACCCTGGTACTGGTCGTCAGCGACGGGATGGGGGCCGGCTGGCGGAACGGAACCATGCACGATCTGCTGGCGGCGTGGGCTGTCCTGGGCCCGGTCGCCCTGCTGCACACACTGCCGCCCGAGATGTGGGAGGCGTCCGGAATCCACGCCGAACGCTGGCAGGCCACCACCCGGCGGATCGGTGGCGCCAACACGTCCTGGGAGATCACCGACCGGGTGTTGCCGCCCGAACTGGCCGAGTTCACCGGGGTACGCGTCCCGGTCCTGGAGCCGACAGCCGCCGCTCTGCGGAACTGGGCGCGCCTGCTCGCCTCGCCGGGAACCACGGTGGAGTTGCCTCTGCTCGCTCGCCCCAGCCGCTACGCGGCGGTCGCCGCCTCCCGGGACCTGCACAGCGCCCAGCGGTTCCGGGACGCTGCGACTCCGGAGGCGTACCGCCTCGCCGCCCATATGGCCGCCGTCTCGCCGTTGTCGGTGCCGGTCATGCGGCTGGTCCAGACAGCGGTCCCCTGGCCGGCGCGCACCTCGCACCTCGCCGAGGTGTTCCTCGGTGGCCTCATCGGACCGCGTCCAGCACCCGTGTCCGGACCCATACCCGCCAAGCACCTCGTCTTCGACTTCTCCGAGGAGTCCAAGTCCGTTCTGCTGGACGCGGTCCCGCAGGCCGAACTCCTGCGCACAGGGCGCAGCATCGGCCGCAGGCTGGAGCAACTGGCAGGCAATTCGCCCGACTTTCCCGCCTGGCTGATCCATCCGGACGGCATGGCGCAACTGCACGGCTCCCAGAACCCGTTCACCAGTGTCGAGCGGCGACTGCTGACCCGTTTCGGGGTCTCCGTCGACGGCGCGCCCGGCGCCGCCGCTGTCACCGAACCGAACGTGCCGGAGTCCGGCCCGGACGACTGGGCTGCCCTGACGGACGAGGATCCCCGCGCGCTGGGACCGTACACGCTCAGGGGGCGGCGGCGGGGTCGTCGCACAGTGGTCTACCAGGGGTCGACCGCGGAGAACGAGGTGGCCGTACTCCGCGTCCCTCGTCCTGATCTCCCCACAGTGAACGCGCGACTGATCGAGGTGGAGGCCGAGGCTCTCCGGCGGCTCAGCGGCCAGTACGCGCCCGTGCTGCACATCGCCCGGCTCGACGCGACTCCGCCCTGGCTGGCGATGGCACCCGTCGCCGACGCCGACGCGCCCGACAGGCAACCGCCCCGGCTGTCGGAGATCTTCAACAGGGCCTTGCTCGACGGCACGGCTCCGTTCGACAAAATCGCCGGTCTCGTCGTCGCGTGGCACCTGGCCAGCGCCCTCGCCGTCTGTCACGTCAACGGCCTGGTCCTCGCGGACTTCAGTCCCGACAGTGTGTTCGTCCTCAGGCGCTCCGTGGTCCTGGGCAACCTGTCCGACTGCGTCGTCGACGGACGCCACCTCGGAACGGGTCCGGTACCGACGGCCGAGGACAACGTACGATCCCTCGGCGAGATGCTCCAACTCGTCAGCAGCAAAGCCGGCTGGGAGATACCGGCGCTGCCCGAGGGCATGCATCTGTGGCAGGGCGACACGTGGGAACGGCTCCGACTGCTCGTGCTGCGCTGCCTGGACCCCGACCCGGCGCGGCGCCCCATCGCGGGGGCGGTGGCCGACATCCTCGCCCGTTACGTCGCCATGGCCCGGGCGACGCAGGACAGCGAGGGAGCGCCTGTCGTGTCACTGGGCCCCGCGCTGGCGGACATACCCCTCGCTCTGCCGCCCGCCGATGCCCGGCCGGAACGGCGCGCCCGCCTTCGCCTGCCACGGTTCGGTGTCACGGACCGGGACGCACGCCTGCAGCGGCTGCGCACGCCGCTGCGCCGGAGCAAGCGCGTCACATTGGTGGGCTCGTACCATTACAGCGGCCGGGCCACGACGACCATGGTCCTCGGCTCACTGCTCGCCACCGTCCGCGAAGAGCCCGTTCTCGCTCTCGACGGAGCCCCGTCACAAGGAGCTCTCGACTCCTTCCTGACCCAGCGCAACCCAGCCACCCTGCGCGACCTGGCGACCCTGCCCCTGGACGCCTCGTACGACGAGATCCGCGCTCTCACCAACCACTTGCCCTCAGGCCTGGAAGTGCTCGCGCACCGCTCGGGCCACTTCAACTCGAACCCGGTCCATGCCCAGGAGTACGCCCGGGTGCTGACTCAGACGGCGCCGTACTACTCCTTCGTGCTGACCGACTGGTCGCCCAAGCGTCTCGACCGGTCCGCCGAGGTCGCGCTGACCCTCACGGACCAGCTGGTCCTGTGCTCCAGTGCCACCGACCAGTTCCTGGACATGGTGGCGTCCTTGCTCGAGGATCTGCGCGCGTCGGGGCACCGGACGCTCGCGGACGAGGCGATCGTCGTGGCCTCGGAGATCGAGGGACCCGGCCGACCGGCGCGCTCCAGCGAACTCGCGTTCCGTCTCGGCTGCCCCCTTGCGCAGGTCGTCCTCATCCCCTTCGACATGAGCCTGCGCTCTCCTGGATTCCGTGATCTGAGCAAGCTGCGCACGGCGACGACGCGGGCGTTCCTGGATCTGGCCGAGCTGGTGGTCGGCCAGGCCTGAGGCGCCCCGCCCGAACGCACCGATGCCCGGGTGGTGAGCACCACCCGGGCATCGCGTGTACCGCGGCGGAACGAACGCCGCCGGGCCGATCCGGACGAATGCCGTTACGGTTCAGCCCGGTTCGCGTCGGATCAGATCAGGCCGAGGGAGCGGACGGCCTCGCGCTCCTCCTCAAGCTCCTTGACGGAGGCGTCGATGCGGGTGCGGGAGAACTCGTTGATGTCCAGGCCCTGGACGATCTCGTACTGGCCGTCCTTCGTGGTGACGGGGAAGGAGGAGATGAGGCCCTCCGGCACACCGTACGAACCGTCGGACGGGATACCCATGGAGGTCCAGTCACCCTCGGCGGTGCCGTTGACCCAGGTGTAGACGTGGTCGATGGCGGCGTTGGCGGCCGAAGCCGCGGAGGACGCGCCACGGGCCTCGATGATCGCCGCACCGCGCTTGGCGACGGTCGGGATGAAGTCCTCGGCCAGCCACTTCTCGTCGTTCACGACCTCGGCGGCGTTCTTGCCGGCGACCGAGGCGTGGAAGATGTCGGGGTACTGGGTGGCGGAGTGGTTGCCCCAGATGGTCAGACGCTTGATGTCGGCGACCGTGGTGCCCGTCTTCTTCGCGAGCTGGGTCAGCGCGCGGTTGTGGTCCAGACGGGTCATGGCGGTGAAGCGCTCGGCGGGTACGTCCGGAGCGGCGGCCTGGGCGATCAGCGCATTGGTGTTCGCGGGGTTGCCGACGACCAGGATCTTGACGTCGTCCGCGGCGTTGTCGTTGATGGCCTTGCCCTGCGGCTTGAAGATGCCGCCGTTGGCCGAGAGCAGGTCGCCGCGCTCCATGCCCTTGGTGCGGGGGCGGGCGCCGACGAGCAGACCGACGTTCGTGCCGTCGAAGGCGACGTTCGGGTCGTCCGTGATGTCGATGCCCTGAAGAAGCGGGAAGGCGCAGTCGTCGAGCTCCATCGCGGTGCCCTCGGCGGCCTTGAGCGCCGGCGTGATCTCCAGGAGGCGCAGCTTGACCGGCACGTCCGCGCCGAGCAACTGGCCGGAGGCGATGCGGAAGAGCAGGGCGTAACCGATCTGGCCGGCCGCGCCGGTGACGGTGACGTTCACGGGAGTGCGAGTCATGGCGTTCTCCGTATGACAGCTGGCGGTGGGGCGTCCCTGCCCCGGGTGCAGGATCGTCCCCTGCCACCACCGCAATGATCGATCAAAGGTTCCGATGATCGATCTCTCGGCGTCAAGAGAGATCCGCCGCTCAGGCTATCGCGCATCCGGGACGCCGGACGTCAGGGTGCGTGTGGCCCACCCCACAGATGCGGAGTGGATCCCCCGGGCAGGCGGTCGCCGGGACCGGGAGAGGGTGAACTCGGCGACCGCCAAAGGGGGGTACCAGGCACTCCGGGAAGGGATCTCCCCCCTTCCCGGCGCTCCGGATCCCGTGGGGGTACGGTCCGCCTGCCCCCTCAGAACCAACTCAATCCCCCAAAACCAAAGTTTTCGCCGTCCCTCCACAGCCTTCTCTCGCCCCCTCCGCCCCTACCCGTCCCACCCCTGGGGCTCCGCCCCAGACCCCGCTCCTCAAACGCCGGAGGGGCTGGAATGTGCACCCGCAGCCGGGATCCGGCGGAAGGGGACGTGCCGGTACATCGATGGCCGTCGCCACTAACCGTCACTTCTCCGCCCGACAGCGGCGGCCTGATGCACCGGCGCGGCCCCGACCCACCCACCGGACCGGCCGCTAGCCGGTACAGCCCGTCTCTCCCGACCCCAGCGTCACGCAGGCCCTCGCCTCACCGGCACCCCGCACGACGACCATCGGCGTGTACGTGTTCACGTCCGTGCCCACCACGGCGCTCTGCTTGACCGAGGCTCCGCCGGCGCCGTCCGCCGACACCTCGACCCGGTCCCCCACCCCCGCCCGCGTAACCCGAGCCCAAGCCGCCCCGCACGTCTCGCTGTACCGCACCTCCACCAGCGCACCCCCCACGGTCACGCTGGTCGCCGTCGTGGCCAACCGTCCGCTGCATCCCATGGTCTCGGGATCCTTCCCGGCACAGGAGGCCCCGGCGCACTTCACCCCGGACGGCAGAGCCTGCCGAGGACTCGCGGACACCACCGGCTTCTTCGGCGTCCCGGCCACGTCCTCCTCGCCTCCACCCCGGGTGAACCAGACCCCAACACCGACCAGGACCCCCACAACACCGACAAGAAGCAGCACCAACCCCCGCTTCCTGCGCGCGAACCCCTCCCCCGAACCGGCACCGACACCGACACCGACACCGACAGGCCGAGCATCCTCAGGCTCCGCCCCCAACGCCCCCAGCTCCCCCAACGCGGCCCGCGCCCGGGAAATCCGTATCGCTTCCATCGTCGTGTCGTGACGCATCTCCGAACGGCTCCAGGCACGCTCGGCCAGCTCCCACATCGTCGCCAGATGCACGGGACTGGCCCCGGTCACCTCGGCCAGCGCGACGACCGCCCCCTTGGGCGCGAGCAGCCCGGCGTTCAGGTACCGCTCCCAGGATGTCCTGCTGTAGCCCGTCCGGTCGGCCACGGCCGCGACCCCCAGCCCGCTCCGGTCGACGAGCAGCCGCAACTGTCCGACGAACTCCGCCACCCGCGGATCGAGTTCGTCCGGCAGAGCCTTCCAACGAGCCATGCTTTCCCCCAACTTCCCCTGGTAGCACCAGTGTTCCACCCCGCGGACGGGAGTTGAACGGCCGCCGTCACACGGCGCGCACACCGTGCCGGAATGGTCACTTCCGTGCCACAGCGGGCCGAGAGCTGTTGAACAGCGCGTTGCCGTGCACAAGGGTTGACCCCGGGCGGAACACTCGCCCGATCGCGGCCCGTCCTTGACTCGGGGGAGAGGACGGGCCGTCGTCGTTCCCGAGAACGGCAAAGGCCCGCCCCCTGGAGGAGAGGACGGGCCACCGGTGCGCACGAACGGCCGGCACGCGCGTGCCGGCCGCGGTTCAGCGGACCGTGAAGTGCAACGTGTCGTCGAGGAACGGAATCTCCAGCACCGGGTTGGGCTGGGCCATCAGCGCGAGCACCACGATGGCGCCGCCCAGGACGCTGTAGGTGACCATGTCCGTGAAGCGGGAGCGGACCGCGAGCATGCCGACGCTGGGCAGCATCCATCGCATCACGGCCCCCGCGAGCAGCGCGGCGCCGATCAGGATCGTGCCGACGCGGAACACGTCGAGCGCGGTGAGCAGCAGGCCGAGCGCGACGGCGGACAGCACGGTGAGGATGGGCCACTGGCGCGCGGGCGCCGGGGCGTCTCCGGGCGCGGCCCGGCCGCCGCCCTCGGGCCGTGCCGTGTCCCGCGTGAACAGCGGGAAGCGGCGCGTGGTTCGCCGCGGCTCACCCTGGGCGTCGGGCGCGCTGATCGCGTCCCGAACGGTCACCTCGTCCTGCTCGGCCCCGTCCGAGGCACCGTCCGCAGCCTCAGCCCCGGACACAGCCCCACCCGAAGCCTCAGCCCCGACGCCGCTCGCACCCGAAGCCCCAGCCCCGACCTCGCTCCCACCCGAAACGTCAGCTCCGGACACAGCCCCGCCCGAAGCCTCGGCCCCGGACACGACCCCGCCCGAAGCCTCGGCCCCGGCGTCAGCCTCGGCGCCGGCCCCGACCTCAGCCCGCCCCCGGGCCTCAGCCCCGCCGGTCGACGCGGCCTCGATCCCGGTCTCCTCCTCGGCCCTGGACCGCACTCCGGCAGCGCTCGCCCCACCCCCGCGCACGGCGGAGGTCCCGGACTCGTGGGTCTTGCCGTCAGCCGACACTGCGCTCCGCCGCTTCCACCACGTTGACGAGCAGCTGCGCCCGGGTCATCGGGCCGACTCCGCCCGGGTTCGGGGAGATCCAGGCGGCGACCTCGGCGACGTCCGGGTGGACGTCTCCGACGATCTTGCCCTCGGCGCTGCGCGAGACACCGACGTCGAGGACGGCCGCGCCCGGCTTCACGTCCTCGGCCCGGACGAGGTGCGCGGAGCCGGCGGCGGCGATGATGATGTCGGCGCGCTTGAGGTGCGCGGAGAGGTCACGGGTGCCGGTGTGGCACTGGGTGACCGTGGCGTTCTCGCTGCGCCGCGTCAGCAGCAGCGGCATCGGGCGTCCGATGGTCACACCGCGGCCGACGACCACGACCTCGGCACCCTTGATCTCCACGCCGTAGCGGCGCAGGAGCGTGAGGACGCCGTTGGGGGTGCAGGGCAGCGGGGCGGGCTCGTTGAGGACGAGGCGCCCGAGGTTCATCGGGTGCAGGCCGTCCGCGTCCTTGTCCGGGTCCATCAGTTCCAGGATGCGGTTCTCGTCGATGCCCTTGGGAAGCGGCAGCTGGACGATGTAGCCGGTGCAGGCAGGGTCCTCGTTCAGCTCGCGGACCACCGCCTCGATCTCTTCCTGCGTGGCGGTCGCGGGCAGTTCGCGCTGGATGGAGGCGATGCCGACCTGGGCACAGTCGCGGTGCTTGCCGGCGACGTACTTCTGGCTTCCGGGGTCGTCCCCGACCAGGACCGTCCCGAGGCCGGGCGTGACGCCCTTCTCCTTCAGGGCCGCCACGCGGACGGTCAGGTCGGACTTGATCGCGGCTGCGGTGGCCTTGCCATCGAGAATCTGGGCGGTCATGGCCCCCATCCTCCCGGATGACGCGGTCCAGGTTCCAATCCGGGGCCGCCCAGGCCCCCGCACCGACCCCAGCGACGGCCTTCCAGCCGCCTTCCCCCGGTCATCCAGCCGCCTTCCAGCCGCCCGTCGGCGGCCGCAGAGCGCCCGATTCACCCGTATCCGGCCATGATCGTCGATGTTGCACTTGCACAACACATAGGGAAGTTCGCTGGACAAGTAAGAGTCTGCTAAAGAACGATGAGCACACACAGTGTCGCGGGCAGTACCGGGGGGACGGACCGCTCTGTAGAAATTCCTCCGAACCGTGCCGCGCGTAGTCCCCGCACCAGGCAACGGAGGAAACCCGCCATGAGTTTCGGCGACCCGAACAACCCCTACGGCCCCCCGCCGCAGCAGCCTCCCGCCGCCCCGCCGGGAGCCCCCGGCTACGGGTACCCGCAGGCCCCGCCGACCGTGCCCCCGCAGGGCTACGGCTACCCGCAGCAGCCCGCGTACCCCGGCTACCCGGGCGGCAACATGATGCCGCCGACCATGCCGGGCCTGATGGTCACCGCGCGCGTGCTGCTCTACATCGTGGCGGGCGTGCAGATCCTCATCGGCATCTTCGCCATCTTCGGCGCCGCGACGATCAACGACGCGTCCAACGCGGGCGAGGACACCTTCGGCGACAACGGCCTGTCCGACATCGGCCACGCCTCCGCGGGCATCATCTTCGTGTTCGCGCTGATCTTCCTCGGCCTCGCGGCCCTGTCGATCACGCTGGGGGTGAAGTTCACCAGAGGCGGCCAGGGGATCCGTATCACCACCATGGTCTACGGCATCCTGGGCTCCCTGATGGGCTTCCTCGGCCTGATCAACGCGGCGGACGTCGGCTCCTCGGCGTCGCTGGTGTTCGCGCTGCTGTGGATCGGCTTCGGCGGTGTGATGGCGGCGGCGATGATCGCGCCGTCCGGCGCCGCGTGGTTCAACCGTCCCCGCTACTGAACGCTCCGTTTCACGCCGAGGGCCGTGTCCCACCCCGCAGGGGGAGACACGGCCCTCGCGTTCGTCCGCTGCCGGATCAGTGGAAGAAGTGCCGCGTCCCGGTGAAGTACATCGTGATGCCGGCCTTCTTCGCGGCCTCCACGACCAGCTCGTCGCGGACCGAGCCGCCGGGCTGGACCACGGCCTTGACGCCCGCGTCGGCGAGGATCTCCAGGCCGTCGGGGAACGGGAAGAACGCGTCCGAGGCCGCGTAGGAGCCGCGGGCGCGCTCGGCGCCGGCCCGCTCGACCGCGAGCTTCGCGGAGTCGACGCGGTTGACCTGGCCCATGCCGACGCCGACCGAGGCACCGTCCTTGGCGAGCAGGATCGCGTTGGACTTCACCGCACGGCAGGCGCGCCAGGCGAAGGCCAGCTCGTCGAGCTCGCCCTCGCTCAGGGCGTCGCCGGTCGCCAGCGTCCAGCTCGACGGGTTGTCGCCCGCGGCCTGGAGGCGGTCGGTGACCTGGAGCAGCGCCCCGCCGTCGACGGGCTTGATCTCGACCGGGTCGGCCGGAGCCTTGTGGGCCCGCAGCACGCGGATGTTCTTCTTCTTGGTGAGGGCTTCGAGGGCGCCGTCCTCGTACTCGGGCGCGACGATGACCTCGGTGAAGATCTCCGCGACCTGCTCGGCCATCTCCCGGGTGACCGGGCGGTTGACCGCGATCACACCGCCGAACGCGGACAGCGGGTCACAGGCGTGCGCCTTGCGGTGCGCCTCGGCGACGTTCGACGCGACGGCGATCCCGCACGGGTTGGCGTGCTTGATGATCGCGACGCAGGGGTCCTCGTGGTCGTACGCGGCACGGCGCGCGGCGTCCGTGTCCGTGTAGTTGTTGTACGACATCTCCTTGCCGTGCAGCTGCTCGGCCTCGGCGAGGCCGCCCGTGCCGGAGGTGTAGAGGGCGGCGGGCTGGTGCGGGTTCTCGCCGTACCGCAGCGTGTGCGCGCGCTCCCAGGTGGCACCGAGGAAGTCGGGGAACTGTGAGTCGTCGACGGGCGCGTACGAGGAGGCGAACCAGGACGCGACGGCGACGTCGTACGCGGCCGTGTGCTGGAAGGCCTCGGCGGCGAGCCGCTTGCGGGTGCGCAGGTCGAAGCCGCCGCCCTGGACGGCGGTGAGGACGTCGCCGTAGCGGTCGGGGCTGGTGACGACGGAGACCGAGGGGTGGTTCTTGGCGGCCGCGCGGACCATCGAGGGACCGCCGATGTCGATCTGCTCGACGCACTCGTCGGGGGTGGCGCCGGACGCGACCGTCTCCCGGAAGGGGTAGAGGTTGACGACGACCAGGTCGAACGGCTCGACGCCGAGCTCGGCCAGCTGCTGCCGGTGGCTCTCGAGACGCAGGTCGGCGAGGATCCCGGCGTGGACCTTGGGGTGCAGGGTCTTGACGCGGCCGTCCAGGCACTCGGGGAAGCCGGTCAGCTCCTCCACCTTGGTGACGGGCACACCGGCCGCGGCGATCTTCGCGGCGGTGGACCCGGTGGAGACGAGCTCGACGCCGGCGGCGTGCAGCCCACGGGCCAGCTCCTCAAGGCCGGTCTTGTCGTACACGCTGACGAGCGCGCGCCGGATGACCCGCTTGGTGCCCTCGGTGCTCTCGGCCGTGACTGTGCTGTCGGCGGTCACTGGATAACTACCTTTCGTCCCTCAATGCGATAGCCGTTGCGGGCGAGCCGCCCCACGACATCGACGAGCAGCCTTCGCTCGACTTCCTTGATGCGCTCGTGCAGAGCGCTCTCGTCGTCCTCGTTGCGGACCTCGACCACGCCCTGGGCGATGATCGGTCCGGTGTCGACGCCGTCGTCGACGAAGTGGACGGTGCAGCCGGTGACCCGGGCTCCGTACGCGAGCGCGTCACGGACGCCGTGGGCGCCGGGAAAACTGGGCAGCAGCGCGGGATGCGTGTTGACGAACCGTCCGCCGAAGCGGGCGAGGAATTCCTTCCCCACGATCTTCATGAACCCGGCGGACACGACGAGATCGGGCTCGTACGCGGCGGTTGCCTCGGCGAGCGCCCGGTCCCAGTCGTCCCGGCTGCCGTGGTCCTTGACCTTGCACACGAAGGTCGGGAGTCCGGCACGCTCGGCCCGCGCGAGCCCCTCGATGCCGTCCCGGTCGGCGCCGACGGCCACGATCTCGGCCCCGTAGGCCGCAGGGCCCGCCTCCGCGACGGCGTCGAGCAGTGCCTGCAGATTCGTACCTGATCCGGAGACCAGCACGACGAGGCGCTTGGTCTTGGCCACGAGGGGGCCCTTTCTCGGGGGAGCGTTTGTACGGTCGTACGAATGCTTCGCGCCCCGGGATACGGGGAAGTCTACGAAGCGGCCGACCGTCAGCAACGATACCGGCACACCGGGCGGCCCCCACGGGACGGGGGCGAGGCCGGAAGGTAGCGTCTGGGGAGGATCCACCCGGGAAGGCCTCCGGCACGGGGAACGCCCTGTGCGCGCGGGACGTTGACCTGGGACGAGAACGAACGTCCGGGGCGTGCCCCCGGCACCACCCGCGGCACGGGTTCGGGAGACATCCGGAACCCGCGTCCAGGGGTACGAAACTCGGGGCGCGAGTCCGGAGTGCGAGGCTCGGGGCGTCGGTCCGGGGCGGACCGGCCGGCGCGTCAGCCCGGGAGGACCCGCCCGGGGCGTGCGTCGCGAGCGCGAAGCCGTGTGGACCCACCGCCTGCCAGAACCACCAAGGGGAAGACGCTCACCTGATGCCGGACCGCAGTCTCCGACTCCCTTCGCTCCTGCTGCGCGAGCGGCGCTCTTCGTCCACCCCGCCGAGGCCGGGCGAGGGCGGCTCCACCGGCGGGCCCGGCTCCGCGGACGGGAACGGCGGCGGCTCGGCGGGCGGAGGCGGCACCCCCTCGGGCGAGGGCGGACCCGACGCGCCCGGCACTCCCCCGTCCGGCGGGGCCTCCGGCCAGGAGGACAACCCGTTCGCGCCGCCGCCGGAGGGAACACCCGACCGGCCCTGGCAGCCGCGCCGGCCCGCGCAGGGCTCCGGCGAGAACGACGGGGGCGGACAGCAGGGCTCCGGGCACTCGCCCTGGGGCAGCCAGTGGAGCGACCGTCAGCCCGGCCCCTCCAGCGGCGGCGGTTTCGGCGACCGGCCGGGCGCGCCGCAGGGACAGGGCGGACCCGAGGGCGGACCCGAGGGCGGACCCGGCGGGACGCCCGGCGGAGGCATGCGCTGGGACCCCACGGACCCGGCCCAGCGTCGCGCGCGTTACGCACTGCTCTCCGGCATGTGGGCGTTCTTCTTCGTCCTCTTCGGCTGGCCGTACGTGGCGCTGCTGCTCGGCGCGCTCGCCCTGTACTGGGGCGGCAGCGCGCTGCGTTCCAGGTCGCGTACGCCGGACCCCGACTCCCCGGCTCCCGACCCGAACGTCCGCCCGCAGACGACCGCCGCGGTGAGCGGCATCGTCACGGCGTCGCTGGCCATCGTGCTGGTCGCCGGGGTCTTCACCGCCCACCTCGTCTACAGCGACTACTACTCCTGCACGAACGACGCCCTGACGACCGCCGCGAAGAAGTCCTGCAACGACCTCCTCCCGAAGGACCTGCGCGGAATCCTGGGCACCCACGACTGACACCGCCCGGCTGCCCGGCACCGGCCACGAGGCCGTTCCGGCCCCGGACGCGTAACGGAACCGCCCCCGGCAGAAGACCGGTCCGCCCCGCGGCTTCTCGGAGTTCGCTCCTGGCCCGGACGCACCGGAGGCCGCGACGGCGGTCCCGGTCCGGGCGGAGAGCCGGTCCGCCGCCCGGCTCCCGGAGTCCACTCCGCGCCCGGACCCGCCGGAAGCCGCGACAGCGGGGCCCGGTCCGGACGGCGGGGCGAGCCGGACGCGCCGGACGCCGCAAGGGCGGGGCCCGGTCCGGGCGGTGGGGCGGGCCGCTCCCCTCGGGGGCCGGGCCTGGGGCTGTCGCCGGTTCACGGCTCCCCCGTCTCCGGGTTCTCGAACAGTCCCTCTACTCCGGTCCGTTCCGGTGCTCCGGGCCCCGCGGGCTCCCGCCGTCCGCCGGGTCCCCCGGACCTTCGGAACTCTCCCGGTGTTCCCGGGACTCCGGCTCCTCCGACTTCGGTTCCGGCTCCGACTCCGGCTCCACCTCCGAAGACCCGTTCGCCTTCTTCAGGGCCTCCCATCGGGATTCCCTCGACTCCTCGCCGTGCCAGCCGCCCCCCGTGGCCTCGCCCGGCAGCGGGTCGTACGGCTCGAAGGGGTCGTAGGAGTCGTACGGGTCGTACGCCTCGTACGGGTCGAAGCCCTCGACGACCGACGCCGGCACCGTGGGATCGGCCTGGCCTGACATGGACGCCGCCCCCTGGTGCGGAACCGGCGTCGGCACCGCCATCGCGGCGGTGCCCCCGCGCCCCGGCAGCCAGGCACGCAGCCGCGACAGCCGCAACGACTGCGCCAGCCACGACGGCCGCCCCGCCTGCCGCACCCCCCGGCGCGCACCCGCGCCCCCGGCCGGCGCACGCCCCCGGTCCCGCCACTCGGCCGCGGCCGCCGCGACGGGAATCCCGACGACCGCCGTCCACACCGCCGTCGCGGGCCCCACCTGCCACCACACCGGCCCGAAATGCGCCAGGGCGCGGACCCCGAGCGGCCCCCCGGCCAGCCCGGCGAGCAGACCGAGCGCGACGCCGCAGCACCCGGCGGCGATCGAGACGACGGCCACCGTCCGCCCGAGCGGCCAGGGTTCCTCCCGCTCCGGGTTTCCCCGCGCGGCCCCCGACTTCACCGCGAACCACGCGACCGTCACCCCGGCGGCCAGCGGCACCAGCGCGCTCGGCCAGGGGGACGGCGCCCCGGAGCCCGCCTGCGGCAGGGCCGCGAGCAGCGGAAACGCGGGAAGCAGTTCGGTCGGCGCGTGCGCCGCGGAGACGGCCGCGGTCAGCGGACCGGCGACATGACCCGCACTCAGGACGACTCCGGGCCCGAGACCGTAGGCGGCCCCCCACACGGCGGCGTTCGGCGCCAGGACCAGACACAGCAGCAGGACGGCGAACCGGCCCGACCATCCCCCGGTGAGCTGCACGAACGAGGCGCGCGCCGTGTCGCCGTGCCAGACGAGCGACGCCGCCACGAGCAGGGCCCCGCCCGCGACGAGGACCACGATCCCGGCCGCGGCGGCCCGCGCCGCACCGCCGAGCACCCGGCCGTCGGCGGCGACGAGACGGCGTACGGCCGAGACCGGGCGCCCCCCTGTTCGCGGATGCTTCCCGGCGGCCCGTCCTCCCCCGAACGGACCCGGTCCCCACGGCCGCCCGTACGCCGTCCAGACCCCCGCTCCCGCGGCGCTCACCGCGAGGAGGGGCAGACAGATCGCCGCCCAGGTCCAGGAGGGACGCAGGGTCCCGCCCGAGGCGTACAGCACGGTGGCCCAGCCGACGGACAGATAGCCGGCCACGACCCCGGCCCACGCCGTGTGCGGCGACGAACCCGACGTGGCGTCGGCCGCCTCGCGTGCGGCCCGGTGCAGCAGCCACACGGGGAGGGCGAGCAGGAGCAGCGGCGTCACGCCCACCGGCATCGGCAGGCCGGAGAGGGTGTCGGTGCGGATCAGCTCCACGCCGTGCGCGAGCAGCCAGAGCCCGGCGGCGACGTGCAGCGCCCCGTCCGGTCCGCTGTCCGGGTAGGGCGAGCTGATCCACAGCACCATGACGAGGATGGCGAACCAGGCGAGCCCGAGCCCCGCGGCGAAGACGCCGCCCAGGAGGCTGGCGGCCAGTCCGGGTGAACGGTCGCGCATCCGGGTGAGCAGGTGCGACAACGAGAGCCTGCGGTCGGTGATTTGGGTCACGGCTCTCATGCTCCCAACGACACGCGCTTTCTCGTCGTAACAGGCGAACCCTGGATGTGTCGCTCAATATGCAGTTATGTACTTTTTCGTACGAAGGGGCTGTCTGTGGAACCCGAGATGACACAGAGCCCCGCCACCCCGCTGCCGGCGCCCAAGGAGCGCCGCCGCCTGCGCGAGGGCCGGTCGCTGACCCAGGCCGAGGTGGCCACCCGGCTCGGCGTCAGCCGGTCGACGGTGCGCTCGTGGGAGAGCGGCCGTTCGGCCCCGCGCGGCCGCATGCGGGAGGCGTACACGAGGCTGCTCATGACCGATCCCTCCGCCGCCCGGCCGGAGGTGACCGTCCCTCAGGAGGACGTCACACCCGAGCTGGTGGGGGCGGGTACGGGCGGCGAGACGCCGGCCGGCACCGGAAGGAAGGGGCCCGCCCGAGTCGGGCGACGGCCCGGGCGGAACCGGGCCGAGGGGCGGCTCGCCGCGGGGGTGCCCACCGAGGAGTGGCTCGTCGAGGACGCGCACGCCGGTCTCTCGGAGCCCTCGCTGACGCCCGCTCAGGCCTTCGACGCGCTCTACGCGTTCTGCGCCCCCGCCCTCGTACGACAGACCTATCTGCTGACCGGGCGGCGCGAACTGGCCCGCGAATCCGTGGAACGGGCCTTCCAGCAGGCCTGGTACCGCTGGCCCGAGGTGGCCGTGGACCGGGACCCGGCCGGATGGGTGCGCGCGACGGCGTACGAGTACGCGCTCTCCCCGTGGCACCGGCTGCGCCCCCGCTACCGTCACCCGGAGGCACCGCCCGCCGGTGCCGCCGACCGCGCCCTGCTCGACGTACTCCTCGAACTGCCGCCCGTGTACCGGCGCACCCTGCTGCTGTTCGACGGTGTGGGGCTCGGCCTGCCGGAGACCGCGGCCGAGACGGAGGCGAGCACGCCCGCGGCGGCCAACCGGGTGCTGCACGCGCGTGAGGCCGTCGCCGAACGGCTGCCGGAACTGGCGTCGCCGGAGGACCTGCACCGGCGGCTCACCGAACTCGCGAGCGCGGAGCGGCTGCGCGCGGCGAAGCCCCGGACCGTCCGCTGGCACGGAGAGCGGCGGGCCCAGCAGTGGACCCGGGCGGCCATCGCCTTCACGGTCCTGCTGATCGGGGTGACCGTCCTGACGCTCGGCACGGCCCCGGACCACTACGAGGAGCCTCTCGCGCCGCCGGAGACCATCCACGGCCTGCCGCCCAAGGCCGCGCCCGGGCCGCTGTCCGCGGCGGAGCTGAAGCTGCGCGCCCGGCTGCGGTCCCAGGAGATGCACGGTCCGGAGCGGCTGATCCCGGAGAGCCGCTGAGCCCGGAGAGCCGCTGCGCCCGGAGAGCCGCCGAGCGGGAGGACCGCCGATCCCGGGGGACCGCCGATTCGGGTGACCGCGGGGGACACGGACAGCACGGAACGCCGGTGGGCCCGCACCCTCGAAGGAGTGCGGGCCCACCGGCGTTCGGTCGGGCGTCGGCTCAGCCCGCGAGGATCTCGCGCGCGAGCTTGGCCGTCTCGGTCGGCGTCTTGCCGACCTTGACGCCGGCGGCCTCGAGGGCCTCCTTCTTCGCGGCGGCCGTGCCGGAGGAGCCGGAGACGATGGCGCCGGCGTGGCCCATGGTCTTGCCCTCGGGCGCGGTGAAGCCGGCGACGTAGCCGACGACCGGCTTCGTCACGTTGGCCTTGATGAAGTCGGCCGCGCGCTCCTCGGCGTCGCCGCCGATCTCGCCGATCATGACGATCAGGTCGGTGTCGGGGTCGGCCTCGAACGCGGCGAGCGCGTCGATGTGCGTCGTGCCGATGACCGGGTCGCCACCGATGCCGACGGCGGAGGAGAAGCCGATGTCACGGAGCTCGTACATCATCTGGTACGTCAGCGTGCCGGACTTCGAGACCAGGCCGATGCGGCCCGGCTTCGTGATGTCGCCCGGGATGATGCCGGCGTTGGACTGACCCGGGGTGATGAGACCGGGGCAGTTCGGGCCGATGATGCGGGTCTTGTTGCCCTGCGCCACGGCGTACGCGTAGAACGCGGCCGAGTCGTGGACGGCGATGCCCTCGGTGATGACGACCGCGAGGGGGATCTCCGCGTCGATCGCCTCGACCACGGCGGCCTTGGCGAAGGCCGGCGGCACGAAGAGGACGGACACGTTGGCGCCGGTCTTCTCCATGGCCTCGGCGACCGTGCCGAAGACGGGGATCTCGGTGCCGTCGATGTCGACGGAGGTGCCCGCCTTGCGCGGGTTCACGCCACCGACGATGTTCGTGCCGTCGGCCAGCATGAGCTTGGTGTGCTTCATGCCCGTGGCACCGGTCATGCCCTGGACGATGACCTTGCTGTCCTTGTTGAGGAAGATAGCCATGGCTGTTTAGTCCCTCGTCCCTTACTTCGCAGCCGCGAGCTCGGCGGCCTTGTCGGCCGCGCCGTCCATGGTGTCCACGCGCTGGACCAGCGGGTGGTTGGCGTCCGACAGGATCTGACGACCCAGCTCGGCGTTGTTGCCGTCGAGACGCACGACCAGCGGCTTGGTGACTTCCTCGCCCTTGTCGGCGAGGAGCTGAAGCGCCTGGACGATGCCGTTGGCGACCTCGTCGCAGGCGGTGATGCCACCGAAGACGTTGACGAAGACAGACTTGACGTCCGGGTCGCCGAGGATGATCTCCAGGCCGTTCGCCATGACCGCGGCGGAGGCGCCGCCGCCGATGTCGAGGAAGTTGGCGGGCTTGACGCCACCGTGGTTCTCACCGGCGTACGCGACGACGTCGAGGGTGCTCATGACGAGACCCGCGCCGTTGCCGATGATGCCGACCTCACCGTCGAGCTTGACGTAGTTGAGGTTCTTGGCCTTGGCGGCGGCCTCGAGGGGGTTGGCGGCCGCGTGGTCGACCAGCGCCTCGTGGTCGGGCTGACGGAACTCGGCGTTCTCGTCCAGCGACACCTTGCCGTCGAGGGCGATGACCTTGCCGGAGGCGACCTTGGCGAGCGGGTTCACCTCGACGAGGAGGGCGTCCTCCTTGATGAAGGTGTCCCACAGCGTCACCAGGATCTCGGCCACCTGGTCGGCGACCTCGGCCGGGAACTTCGCCTGGGCGACGATCTCGCGGGCCTTCTCGATCGACACGCCTTCGTTGGCGTCGACCGGCACCTTCGCGAGGGCGTCGGGGTTCTCCTCCGCGACGACCTCGATCTCCACGCCGCCCTGGACGGACGCCATGGCGAGGAAGGTGCGGTTGGTGCGGTCGAGGAGGTACGAGACGTAGTACTCCTCGACGATCTCGGGCGCGGTCTCGGCGATCATCACCTTGTGGACCGTGTGGCCCTTGATGTCCATGCCGAGGATGTCCGTCGCGCGGGCGACGGCCTCGTCCGGGGTGGCGGCGAGCTTGACGCCGCCGGCCTTGCCTCGGCCACCGACCTTCACCTGGGCCTTGACGACGGACTTGCCGCCAAGACGCTCGGTCGCCTCGCGGGCTGCCTCAGGCGTGTCAATGACTTCACCGGCCAGCACCGGTACACCGTGCTTGGCGAAGAGGTCCCTCGCCTGGTACTCGAACAGGTCCACGCGCGTCCGTCCCTATCAGTGATCTCGCGGTTCGTTGGATGCGTGGGCGTGCCGCGAAGGGCAACGTGACGTCCGCTGTCACAAGGGTGGCGCACACGGTGTCCGAGCGCGCGGCATGTCCGTCTCGCAGGTTATCGCCGCCGGGCACGGGACCCTAAATCGCAGCTCACACCACAGCGGTGATACCTGTCACAGAACGGGCCCGGGACCGGCCCTCACCTGGCCCGGGGGCACCCCGTGAGGCCCTGTGAGCAGCCGCTGAGGGCCCCGCGCGGCCCTCCGGGCCCCAGAGGCGGACCGGCCGGCGGGGGCCGGGGAGCCCGGTCTGGCGGATCCGGCGGCTTTCCGCCGTCCGGGTCTCCCGAACCGACCCGAACCGATCCGAACCAATCTGAACCGATCTGAACCGATCTGTATCGGTCATCCGCGGTCAGGACGGAAACCCCTCACCTCGTGTCCGGGACCGGCAGCGGCCGCTTCTCGATCGCCGCCGCCATCACCTCGGGGAAGAGGTCGGGTGTGCAGGCGAACGCCGGCGCGTCGAGCGCCGCGAGCGCCGCCGCGTGCTCACGGTCGTACGCGGGCGCCCCCTCGTCGGACAGCGCCAGCAGCGTCACGAACTGCACCCCCGACGACTTCATCGCCGCGACCCGCTTCAGCATCTCGTTGCGGATCCCGCCTTCGTAGAGGTCGCTGATGAGGACGACGACCGTGTCGGCCGGTCTGGTGATCTGCGCCTGGCAGTAGGCGAGCGCCCGGTTGATGTCCGTGCCGCCGCCGAGCTGGGTGCCGAAGAGGACGTCGACCGGATCGTCGAGCTGGTCGGTGAGGTCGACGACGGCCGTGTCGAACACGACGAGCCGGGTCGCGATGGACCGCATGGACGCCAGCACGGCACCGAACACGGAGGCGTAGACGACCGACGCCGCCATCGACCCCGACTGGTCGATGCAGAGGATGACCTCCTTCTTCACCGACTGAGACGCCCGCCCGTAGCCGATCAGCCGCTCGGGCACGACCGTGCGGTACTCGGGCAGGTAGTGCTTCAGGTTGGCCGCGATCGTGCGGTTCCAGTCGATGTCGTGGTGGCGCGGCCTGCTGATCCGGGCGCTGCGGTCGAGGGCACCGGTGAGCGTGGCCCGGGTGCGGGTGGCGAGCCGCTTCTCCAGGTCCTGGACGACCTTGCGCACCACGGCCCGCGCGGTCTCCTTCGTCGTCTCCGGCATGGCCTTGTTGAGGGAGAGGAGGGTGCCCACCAGATGCACGTCCGCCTCCACCGCCTCCAGCATCTCGGGCTCCAGGAGCAGGGCGGAGAGCCCGAGCCGGTCGATGGCGTCCCTCTGCATCACCTGGACGACGGAGGAGGGGAAGTGGGTCCGGATGTCACCGAGCCAGCGCGCGACCGACGGCGCCGACGCCCCGAGCCCCGCCGAGCGGTCCCGCCCCGGCCGTCCCCCGCTCCCCTTTCCGTAGAGCGCGCCCAGCGCCCCGTCCATGGCGGCCTCCCGGCCGGAGAGCACGCATCCGGTGCCGTCCGCCTCGTCGCCGCCGAGCACCAGCCTCCAGCGCCGCAGCCGCTCGTCCCCGGCACTCAACGCCGCCTCGGTCATGGAGCCACCCTCACAAGATCGTTGTCGATGCCGGCGTCGGTTCCGGTGCCGGTACGGCTTTCGGTGCCGGTACGGCTTTCGGTGCCGGTGCCGATGTCGGTTCCCGCGCCGCTGTCGGTGCCGGCTCCGCCGTCGCTGCCGGCTCCGCTCTCCGTGCCGGAGTCGGCCAGCCCCAGCAGCAGGCTCAGCAGCGGCAGAACGGCGTCGGCGCGCTCGGTGTCGAGGTCGGGCGCGAACCCGGGTATGCCGGAGCCGGACCCGGTGGCCTGCGCGTGCGCCCGGGGCGCGGGACCGCGCCGGACCAGCTCGCCCAGGGTCCTGCGCACCCCCGTCTCGTACGCCGAGAACGTCCGGCGCAGCAGCGGCAGCACGTCGGTGAACGCCTCCGCCGGCACCCCGGTCAGCCATGTGTCCACCAGCCCGAGCAGCCGCTCGTCGTGCACGAGGAGCATGCCGCCGGAGCCGCCCCCGACGAACCCCTCGATCCACGCGGCCCCGTCCGCGGGTTCCGTGCCCGGCGACAGCACGAGGCCCATGAGCCGGGCGGCCTCCTCCTGGGCCAGCTCCCCTTCGTCGAGGAGCAGGCGGACCGCCCGGCCCCTGACCACTCCCGGAACGGTGTCCCGCGCGGCGAGCACCCGCAGCACCGAGTGCCAGCGCCCGCGGATGCCCGGAGGCCCGTCGGTCCCCAGGGCCGCCTCCCCCAGCAGCCCCACCGCCCCGTGCACGGCGTCGAGGTGGCCGCGCATCTCCTCGGCGGCGTCGCCGTCGAGGGAGGCGCAGGCCGGCGGGAGGCCCACGAAGACGCGTTCGGCGAGGCCGGCCGCGACCCCGCCGAGGGCCTGGGTGTCCGTGCCGCGTACGTCGCCGTAGCGCAGGGAGCGGACGAGGGCGGGCAGGGCCTGCGCGAGGTGACCCACGTCCGTGTCGAGGGCCGCCCGGTCGGCGAGGACCCGCATCACCACGGGCAGCGCGTCCGGAAGCTCGGCGAGGAGGCAGCGCTCGGCGAGGGCCGTGACGTCCCCCAGCGACGGCGCGCCGACGGCGTCCGCCTCGGCCTTGGCCGTCGCGGCCGACACGACGGTCGTGCCCCACACACCGGCCTCGGCGACCCGCACCGACAGCTCCGGCTCCCAGCGCAGCCGCCAGGTCTCCCGGAAGGTGCCCGTGCTGCCGCGGGACGCCGCGGGCTCGCCCCATCCGACACCCAGGAGCCGCAGCCGGTGCAACAGGGTGCTGCGCCCCGCGTCGGTCTCCTTGCGCAGGTCGAGCTCCACCTCCCGCTCCAGCGCCTCGGGCTTGAGCCGCAGCCGCCGCTGCGCCTGCGTGAGGTCTCGCTGCAACGGCACCGCCGGGGCGGATTCCGGCACCTCACCGAGCACCTCGCCGACCACGAGCCGGTCGCGCACCAGGTCCAGGGGGACGTCCGAGCCCTCGCACATCACGGCGCGGACGGCGTCGGTGGTCTCGGTCAGTCCCGGCAGCGGGCGGCCGCGCATCGCGGCGAGCGTGCCCGCCAGGCGCACGGCCTCGATGACGTGGGCCGACGACACGCCCCGGTCCTCGTCGCGCAGCAGCCTGGCCACCTTGGTCATCCACCGCTCGACGGGGCGGTCGGGGGCGCCGAACAGATGCCCGTACCAGCCCGGCGAGTCGATGCCCGCTCCGTACCCGCTGGCGCGGGACAGCCGGCGGTGTGTCCAGGGCACCCACGTGAGCTGGACCTTGGCCTTGGGCAGCCCCTTCAGGAGTGCCCGGTCGGCGCCGACCGTGGCCCGCTGCCGCAGGGCGGGCACGTGCCAGGCCCCGCACACCACGGCCACCGCGTCCCCGGACTCGCGCTGTGCCGCCCTGATCTGGAGCCGCATGTAGGCCTCGCGCACCAGGTCCCGGTCGTGGCCGCCGACCCCGTACACCTCGCGCAGCGACCCCATGGCCTCCTCCAGCACGGCGAACGGTGCGAACGGGTCGTCGGCCGCGCCGGACCGGTGCTCGACCACGTCCTCCCACCAACGCTCCGGATCGTCGTACCCGGCCGTCTCGGCGAGCACCGCGAGGGGGTCGATCCGGACGGCGGCCGCGTCGGCGGACCGGCCGGGACCACCTGCCGTGCCGGGATCCACCGCGTTGACTCCGTCCGGTTCCGGTGCCGCGTCGCCTCCGGAACCGGGGACGCCGGGGACACCGCGGTTCCCGTCCAGGGGCGGGGCGTCGAGAGGCGCGCCGCCGGGCCCGTCCCCGTCCCCGTCGGGGTCCGTGCCCTGCTCGTCGTCTCTCCCCCAAGCCAGGGTGTGGGCGGCCGGGAGGTCGATGAAACGGGCCTGCGCCCCGTGCTCCAGCGCCCACTGGATCGCCACCCACTCCGGCGAGAACTCGGCCAGCGGCCAGAAGGCCGACCGGCCGGGCTCGTCGACGACGTGGGCGAGCAGCGCCACCGGGGGCCGCATGTCCTTCTCGCCGGCCAGCGGGACGAGCGCGTCCGCCTCGGGCGGCCCCTCGATCAGCACGACCCGGGGCGCCGCCGCCTCCAGCGCCGCCCGCACGGCCCGCGCCGACCCGGGTCCGTGGTGCCGCACGCCGAGCAGCAGCGGCCCGGGCCCCCGGGCGAAGGTCCCGCGCTCCGGACCGGGCGGCCCGGCGTCCCGCCCGGCGCTCATGCGCTCACCTCGCGGCAGGCACGGTAGAAGTCCTTCCAGCCGTCCCGCTCGCGGACGACCGCTTCCAGATACTCCTGCCAGATGACACGGTCGGCGGCCGGGTCGCGCACGACGGCGCCTAGGATGCCCGCGGCTACGTCGCTCGCCCGCAGGACTCCGTCACCGAAGTGGGCCGCCAGAGCGAGGCCGTTGGTGACGACGGAGATCGCCTCGGCCGTGGACAGGGTGCCGCTGGGCGACTTCAGCTTCGTCCGGCCGTCGGCCGTGATCCCGTCACGCAGCTCCCGGAAGACGGTGACGACCCGGCGGATCTCGTCGACGCCGTCGGGCACGGCGGGCAGGTCGAGGGAGCGGCCGATCTGGTCGACCCGGCGCGAGACGATGTCGACCTCGGCGTCGGCGCTCTCCGGCAACGGCAGCACCACCGTGTTGAAGCGGCGGCGCAGGGCGCTGGAGAGTTCGTTCACCCCGCGGTCGCGGTCGTTGGCCGTGGCGATGAGGTTGAACCCGCGGACGGCCTGCACCTCCTGGCCCAGCTCCGGGATCGGCAGGGTCTTCTCGGAAAGGATCGTGATCAGGCTGTCCTGCACGTCCGCGGGCACACGCGTCAGCTCCTCGACGCGGGCGGTCATGCCCTCGGCCATGGCCCGCATGACGGGGCTCGGCACGAGCGCGTCACGGCTGGGCCCGTGCGCGAGCAACTGCGCGTAGTTCCAGCCGTACCGGATGGCCTCCTCCGGTGTGCCGGCCGTGCCCTGCACGAGCAGGGTCGAGTCGCCGCTGACCGCGGCCGCCAGATGCTCGGACACCCACGTCTTCGCGGTGCCGGGCACGCCGAGCAGGAGCAGGGCCCGGTCCGTGGCGAGGGTGGTGACGGCGACCTCGACGATGCGGCGCGGCCCCACGTACTTGGGAGTGATCACGGTGCCGTCCGGCAGCGTGCCGCCCAGCAGATAGGTGGCCACGGCCCAGGGCGACAGCAGCCAGCGCTCGGGGCGGGGCCGGTCGTCCTGCGCGGCGAGCGCGGCGAGTTCGGCGGCGAAGGCGTGCTCGGCGTGCGGTCGCAGCGCCTCGCTCGGCCGGCTCGCCCCCTTCTCTCCCGCGGGTGCGTCAACGGACGTCGGTTCAACGGACACGGACATGCCTCGGTCCCCCTCCAGCTCGGCCGGTTCGGATCTGGTTCCACCGTGCACCACGCCACTGACAACGCGCTCTGACCTGCGCAGACATGGCCGCCGGGGCCGATTGTCAGTGGCGGGTCCTACCTTCGATCGCATGACACAGCAGGCGGTGCGCTGGACGGCGGATCAGGTGCTGGCACTGGCGCCTGACGCCGCGTCACGCAAGGCGGGGAGCAAGCTCGGCGCGGCCGGCCCGTGGTCCGAGGCGGGCAGTACGGAGGAGGGGACGGTATGGGGACTGTGCAGGGGAAGCGGCAGCAAGCCGTATCAGACGGTCGTGGACATCGCGGACTCGACGGGTCCCGCTTACAAGTGCAGTTGCCCGAGCCGGAAGTTCCCGTGCAAGCACGCGCTGGGGCTGCTGCTGCTCTGGGCGGGCGCGGACGGGGTGGTGCCGTCCGCGCAGCCGCCGGAGTGGGCCGCCCAGTGGTTGGAGGGCCGGCGCAGGCGCGCGGAGAGCAGGAGCTCGCCGGGCGGGGGATCTGGAGCCGCCTCCGCGGGTGATCCCGAGGCGGCCCGGCGCCGGGCCGAACGCCGGGCCGAGCGGATCACCGCGGGGACGTCGGAGCTGGAGCAGCGGCTGGCGGATCTGCTGCGCGGCGGCCTCGCCTCCGCCGAACGGGCTGGGTACGGGATGTGGGAGGAGACGGCGGCCCGGATGGTCGACGCCCAGGCACCCGGACTGGCCTCGCGCGTGCGGGAGTTGGGGGCGATCCCGTCGTCCGGGCCGGGCTGGCCCGTGCGGTTGCTGGAGGAGTGCGCGCTGCTGCATCTGCTCGACCAGGGCTGGCTGCGGCGCGAGCGGCTGCCGGACGACCTGGCCGCGACGGTCCGCTCCCGCGTCGGGCTGCCCGGCTCCGCGGACGGCCCGCCGCTGCGCGACCGCTGGCTGGTCCTCGCCCAGTACGACACGGCGGACGCCCGGCTCACCACACGCAGGATCTGGCTGTACGGCGCCGAGTCCGGCCGCACGGCCCTGATCCTGTCCTACGGCGCCGCCGGCCGGGCACCCGAACTGGCGCTTCCAGTGGGGCTGGCCTTCGAGGCGGAGCTGTCCGCGTACCCGGGAGCCGGCCAACTGCGGGCGGCGCTGGGCGAACGGTTCACCGCCCCGGCACCCGCGGCGATCCGGCCGAAGGGGCTGACCACTCCTCAGGCCGCCGCCCGTTACGGCGAAGCGCTGCGCGCCGATCCCTGGCTGGACTCCTGCCCCGTCACCCTGGAGCGGGTGATACCGACCCCGGACGGCGACGCGTGGCAACTCGCCGACGCCGATGGCGACTCGGCGCTCCCGCTCAGCCCCTCCTCGCTGTCCCAGCCCGAACTGTGGCGCCTGGTCGCCTTGTCCGGCGGCGCGCCGGTCACGGTCTTCGGCGAGTGCGGCCACCGCGGCTTCACCCCGCTGACGGCATGGCCGCGGGGCGAGGGCGAGGCGGTGCCGCTGTGCTGACCTCCGTACGGAAAGGACGTTCATGACCACCGCACCGGCTTCCCCGGGCACGCCCGGCGGCGGCTCCTGGGAGGAGCTCGTCACCGTGGCGCTGCTCGGCACCGAGCGGCGCACGCTTCCGGGCCAACGGCCCGGGCAGCAGGCTCCCGTGGCGCTGCTGGACGCGGCGGCCGTGGAGACCGTACGGCGGCGGGCCGGAGTCCGGCCGGCGCGGGCGGCGGCCCGTCCGGAGCCCGCGGCACCGGACGGACGGACCCCGCTGCCGCCCGCCGCGGCCCGACGGCTCTCGACTCTGCTCGCGGACCGGCCCGGGACGGGAGGCGGCGGCCGCAGAGGCGCGGCACCCGACCTCGTCGAACTGCTGCCCCAGTGGCTGGCCCTGGCGAACGCACGCGGTTTCGCCGCGCCCCCGCAGGCCCTTCCTGCGCTTCTCGACGCGGCCCGGGGGCGCACGGACCTGCGGCCCGCCGCCCTCGCCTTCGCCGGGCCGCGGGCACTGTGGCTGGCCGGGCTGAACCCCGAGTGGCGGTTCGCGCTGCGCAGCTCGCCGGGCGGCGCCACCACGCCGCCGGAGAAGGCCGAGGACGTACAACGGCTGTGGCAGGAGGGGCTGTTCGCGGAGCGGGTCACGCTGCTGGCGGCGGTCCGGGCCAAGGATCCGGCCACCGGACGCGCCCTGCTCGTCGCCACCTGGGCTACGGAGCGGGCCGAGGACCGGCTGATGTTCCTGGACTCGCTCCGGTCCGGACTGTGCGCCGAGGACGAGGCGTTCCTCGAAGGGGCCCTGGCCGACCGCAGCCGCAACGTACGTGCGACGGCGGCCGAGCTGCTGTCCGCGCTGCCGGGGTCGGCGCTCGCCGCGAGGATGGCGGACAGGGCCGCCTCGTGCGTGGCCCTCGACCATACGCGCGAGACCCCGGCGATCACGGTCGAGGCACCGCACGAGTGCGACGCGGCGATGGAGCGGGACGGGGTGGTGCCGAAGCCGCCGGCCCGCCGGGGAGAGCGGTCCTGGTGGCTGGGCCAGCTCGTCGAGGCGGCACCCCTGCGCACCTGGGTGGATCGGCTCGGCGGCCGCTCACCGGAAGAGGTGGTGGCGCTGCCCGTGGCGGACGGCTGGCAGGGGGAACTGCACGCTGCATGGTGCCGGGCGGCGGTGCGGCAGCGCGATCCCGCGTGGTCGAGGGCGCTCCTCGGGCCGCCCTCCGCTCCGGAGGCCGGGGGGCCGGGGGCGGTGTCGCTGGCCGAGCGGGCCAAATTGCTCGCCACGCTGAGCCCGGGGGAACGGGCCGACTGGGTGGCCGGGTTCATCGGTACGCACGGACTGTCCGAGGCGTTCCAGTTGCTCGGGGTGTGCGCGGTGCCCTGGGCGGGGAGCCTGGGGCGGGCGGTGGTGGACGCCCTCGACATCGCGCGGGACGCGGGGAGCTTCCCGTGGAGCTTCAGCGGGGTGATGGGGCTGGCCGAGCGCTGCCTCGACCCCGCGGAGGCGGCGCGGCTCGAAGGTCTCACCTCGGTCCCCGACGAGTCGGAGCACGCGGCGCCGGGCTCCGGCGACTACTGGGCCGAAGCCTTCCAGCGGCTCGTGACGACCCTGCGACTGAGAGCGACCATGTCCGCCGAACTCACGGCACCGTGACCGCCCCTCGCGGAGAACCGGGCGAAACCGAGCCCTCCGGCGCCGAACCGCTCCGGCGCTGGGGACGCCGAAGGCCACCGGGGTCCACGCGGGCGGGGGTACCCGGCGGCCACGCGGACCGACGCGGACACGGGCGCGGCACCGATGGCCAGGTGGACCCGCCGCAGGCGTAGGCACCGGCGGTCACGCGGACCCGGCGTAGGCACCGGCAGTCTCGGCGCAGGCGTAGGCGTAGGCGTAGGCGTAGGCGTAGGCACCGACGGTCACATGGCCCGCACCGGCACACGCGCAGGCACCGGCGCTCACGGTGGCCGGTACAAGCACCGGCGGTCACGGTGGCCGGTTCGAGCACCGGCAGTCACGGTGGCCGGTTCGAGCACCGGCATGTCACACGGGTCGGCGCAGGCGCCCGGTCACGTGCCGGCCGGCTGCCTGACGTTCGCGCGGACCCAGTCCACGATGGACACCGTCGTCGCGCCCGGGGTGAAGATCTCCGCGACGCCCTTCTCCTTGAGGGGAGCGATGTCCGCCTCGGGGATGATGCCGCCGCCGAAGACCTTGATGTCCTCGGCCTCGCGCTCCTTGAGAAGGGCGATGACGGCCGCGAAGAGCGTGTTGTGGGCGCCGGACAGGATGGACAGGCCGATCGCGTCGGCGTCCTCCTGGATCGCGGTGTCGACGATCTGCTCGGGGGTCTGATGAAGCCCGGTGTAGATGACCTCCATACCGGCGTCGCGCAGCGCCCGCGCGATCACCTTGGCCCCACGATCGTGGCCGTCGAGCCCCGGCTTGGCCACCACCACGCGGATCGGACCGGCTGCCACACCCATCACTGCCTCCATGAACGAGCTACTTCGACCTGCACCTACGAAGACTGCCGACGCACGGCCTGCGACGGCCACCGCCGGACGAGGACCGGCAGCCGATCGAGGAACCACCGACCGGGATTCACCACCGGGGTACACCGACCGACCACTCTTGACTACCCGCCGTCACCGACAGGCGCTCCTCGACCGCACCGACTACTGACCATCGACACATATCGCTCAGTTTTCCGCGCGCCACACCGGATGACTCGGAATCACCGATCGCGCCCAAGCGGCACAGGCGTCCCGGGGCCCTTTCGGTCCGAGAAGTGAACGAACGTTATCGCCAGCATCCCGCAACCGGCAGTTTCGCGGTCGGGACCGAGGGGGAAATCACACACTGGGACAAGTTCGCCGCGCACGGTTCCGTACGGCGGCACTGGCGCCGCAGGCAGTTGCGGCGTACGGGCCTCGGCCGGAGCAGGCGCAAGAAGAGCCGCGACCAGGTGGCCGCACAGCATGTCGTCAGCGGGACGGCGTGGTGCTGGGGCACATCGGCGACGGCACGACAGCGGGGAGCGAGGCCGGGCGGCAGGACCACGGGAACACGAGGGCGACTCCACGCCACGACACGACGCCGTGCACCCAGCGCGGCGGACCGTCGGGGAGCCGGGGTCGGCGTCGTATACCGCGCCTTCGCCGAGCACTCCGCAGCGTCACCGGTCTCACACCCCGGGGACGCGTCGTGGGCCGCCGCCGTCGCCGACCTCACGGCTTTCCACTAGGGCACACGGGGGACGGAGTGGTCCTCCCGCGTGCCGACTGGAGGTCGGCCATGAAGGTGACCGAGGCTGCGTCGCCCTTTCTCCCCCTGTGCCAGCGCCTGTTTCCGACGAAACTGGCCGGGCTCTCGGTGGCCCTGCTGAAGGCCACGGCACTGGAGCTCGCGATCCTCGCCGGGCACCTCCTCCTCTATCCCTCCGGCATCACACAAGAACGCCGCACCGGTCATCCGCTCCCCCCGTCCGACGTCGCCGCCCCGCTGCCCACCGAGGCCAAGCCCCCGGTCGTCCTGCTGCACGGTTTCATCGACAACCGCTCCGTCTTCGTCCTGCTGCGCCGCAATCTCGCCCAGCACGGCCGGCAGCACGTCGAGTCCCTGAACTACTCGCCGCTGACGTGCGACATCCGTACGGCGGCGGAACTGCTGGGCCGGCACATCGAGGAGATCTGCGAGCGCACCGGCCACGACCGGGTGGACATCGTCGGACACAGCCTCGGCGGGCTCATCGCGCGCTACTACGTGCAGTGCCTCGGCGGCGACAGCCACGTCCGCACCCTCGTCACGCTCGGCACCCCGCACTCGGGCACCCGGGTCGCGCCGCTGATGAACGCGCACCCGATCGTCCGCCAGATGCGCCCCGGTTCCCCGGTGATCGAGGAACTGACCGGTCCCGCTCCGGGCTGCCGTACGCAGTTCGTCAGCTTCTGGAGCGACCTCGACCATCTGATGGACCCGCTGGAGACGGCCTGCGTCGAGCACCCCGACCTGCTCGCCCAGAACGTCCGCGTGAGCGGGGTCGGCCATCTCGCGCTGCCCGTGCACCCGGCCGTCGCGACCGGCATCCGGCAGGCACTCGACCTCGAGGTGTCCGGACCCACCGCCGTGACCCGACGCGGCGGACTCACCGTGGCATGAGGGACGGCCTCACCATGGCGTGAGGGCGGCTCCACGCCGGCGTGAGGCGGCGCGGAAACACTCCGCGGGAACGAGAAACGCGCCCCGAGGGGACGAGAAGCGGTCCGAGGGCGGCCGTCGGGAGGGCTGACGGCCGCCCGACGGCCTTCCCGGCAGCCGAAATCCTCGAACATCAATCGAACGCCAGGCCAAGCCCTTGCCCGCCCTCCCCCGAAACACGGCCGAATGCCCGTTTCCCGCGACGGGGAAACCTGCCGAAGATTGTCGCGCCCGCATACCGCCGGGTACAGTCGCCGCACTGCTCTGCCAGCCCCTGTTGTCGAGGCGAAAGAGAAGTTGGTGAACGACCGTCACCCGTCGGGGATCGCGACTCCCCCGGCCCCGGCTTCCGACGCCGCCTCGGCGTCCTACGCGTCCTACGACGCGCAAGAAGCCCAGTACGGCGACTTCACCGCGTACGGCGACTACACCGCCACGGCCTTCGACCCGGGCGCGGCCACCATGGGCGCCTACGCCGGCGCGGACTACTCCGGTGACCCGCTCTTCGGCACCCTGCCGGACGGTTCCGGAACCGGCTCGTACGACGCCACGCAGTGGAACGCGGGAGTCCAGCAGCCCATGGGCTACGACCCGTACGCGGCGCAGCACTCCGGCTACGACACCGGCGCCCACAACAGCGCGGCCTGGACGAACGGTTACCAGCAGCCCGCCGACATCCCCGCGCAGCATCCGGGCCCCGACGCCTCGGGCCAGTGGGACTCCGGCGCCTGGGTCCAGCCCGAGCAGCCGCTCGGCGGCACCCAGCAGTGGACCGTGCCGACGCAGGAGACGGGCGCGTACGACGCCACGCAGTGGAACAGCGCCGGCGGCCAGGACGCGTACCAGGCCCACGAGCACCCGCAGACGGAGACGTACGAGCACGCGCAGACCCCTTCGTACGACCAGCCGCAGGCGGAGTCCGCGTCGTACGACCACGAGCTGACGCAGCTCGACATGACCTACGAGGGCGCGTCCGGCGCGGCGGAGGCGGTGCCCTTCGACCAGCAGGCCACCGCGACCTTCGACCAGGCGCTCCACGGCCGGCCCGACGCGGACGAGGACGAGTTCGGCCCGGCCGAGTTCGACCCGGCCGAGGACTTCGCGGGCGCGGACGGCGCCGAGGACGGCTACGACCCGTACGACGAGGGGCACGAGCGGCCGCTGCTGGAGGACCAGGAAGAGATCACCCCGGTCCGGCGGCCCGCGTCGCGGAGCGGTTCCCGCGCCCGGCGCCGCAGCCCCGCGAAACGTTCCGCTCTGCTGACCGTCGCGGTGCCCTCCGCCTGTGTCATGGGGGTCGCGGGGATCGCAGCCGCCTCCGTGGGCGGTGTCGGCGGCCTCGGCGGAAGCGACTCGAAGGACACCACCGCCAGCGCCTCCGACGCGACCTCGGTGAAGCCGTCGGCCGCCAACGTCAAGCTGGACACCCAGCTCCAGAGTCTGTCCGCCGGCGCGGACGACTTCGCCGACCGGGCCAGCCGCACGCAGGAACGTATCGATCTCAAGGCGCAGCAGGCGACGGAGAAGAAGAAGGCGGCGGAGGAGGCGGCCCGCAAGGAGCGGCTGCGTCCGAAGTTCGCTCTTCCCGTGGCGCAGCAGGGTCTCAGCGCCTACTTCGGTCAGGCCGGCGTCAACTGGATGTCGGTGCACACGGGCATCGACTTCCCCGTCTCCTACGGGACGCCGGTGATGGCCGCGACCGACGGGACCGTCCGGACGCAGTGGAACAGCGCGTACGGCAACATGATGATCGTGACGGCGATGGACGGCACGGAGACGTGGTACTGCCACCTCTCCACGTACAAGGTCGCCTCGGGCACCACCGTCAAGGCCGGTGACCAGATCGCCTTCTCCGGGAACTCCGGCAACTCGACCGGCCCGCACCTGCACTTCGAGGTCCGCCCGGCCGGCGGTTCCGCGATCGACCCGCTGCCGTGGCTGCGCAGCCACGGACTGGACCCCACGTAGGAACCCGGATCGCTGTCGGGAACCCGGCCGCCGCGTGAACCTGGTCGGGAACCCCGCCGGCATGTGACCACGGGCGAGAATCCGGCGCCCGCGGCCTCGGCCGTCCGTCTCCGGACGGCCGAGGACCCCTGCGAACGGTCTCGCGGACTACAGCTTCTCCACCGGCGCGTACCGCAGCAGCAGCCGCTTCGGCTTGGGCTCTCCGAAGTCGACCGTCGCCTCCGCGTTCGCGCCCGTCCCCTTCACGCCGACGACGGTGCCGAGGCCGAACTGGTCGTGCGTGACCCGGTCCCCGACGGCCAGCGAGACCACCGGCTTCTCGGTGGCGCCGCGGCGGGTGGCGAACCCGGAGGCACCCGAGGCCGCGGACCGCGAACGAGAGGACGACAGGGAGGCGGCGACACCGGAGACGGGACCGGCGGGCCTGGCCGACGTCGCTCCCGTGCGCTTCCAGTCCAGATGGGTCGCCGGGATCTCCTCCAGGAAGCGGGAGGGCGGGTTGTACGAGGGCTGTCCCCAGGCGCTGCGCATCGAGGACCGGGTGAGGTAGAGCCGTTCCCGCGCGCGGGTGATGCCGACGTACGCGAGGCGCCGCTCCTCCTCCAGTTCCTTGACCTGTCCGAGCGCGCGCATGTGCGGGAAGACGCCGTCCTCCATGCCGGTCAGGAAGACCACGGGGAATTCGAGGCCCTTGGCGGTGTGCAGGGTCATCAGGGTGATGACGCCGTTGCCGTCCTCCTCGTCCGGGATCTGGTCGGAGTCGGCGACGAGCGCGACCCGTTCCAGGAACGCGGAGAGTCCGGGCGGGGTCTCGCCCTCACCGGTCTCCTGCTCGAACTCCAGGGCCACGGCGGCGAGTTCCTGGAGGTTCTCGATCCGGGTCTCGTCCTGCGGGTCGGTCGACGCCTGCAACTCGGCGAGATAGCCGGTGCGTTCGAGGACGGCCTCCAGGATGGTGGCCGGGCCCGCGCCGGACTCGACGATCGTCCGCAGGTCCTCCATCAGCGTGTTGAACCGCTTGACCGCGTTGGTGGAGCGCGCGGCCATGCCGTAGGCCTCGTCGACGCGGCGCAGCGCCTGCGGGAAGCTGATCTTCTCGCGCTGTGCCAGGGCGTCGATCATCGCCTCGGCGCGGTCGCCGATGCCGCGCTTGGGCACGTTCAGGATGCGGCGCATCGGGACGGAGTCCTCGGGGTTGGACAGCACCCTGAGGTAGGCGAGGACGTCCCGGACCTCCTTGCGCTCGTAGAAGCGGACGCCGCCGACGACCTTGTACGGCAGGCCGACGCGGATGAAGACCTCTTCGAAGACGCGGGACTGCGCGTTCGTGCGGTAGAAGACCGCGACGTCGCCGGCCCTGGCCTCGCCCGCGTCCGTGAGACGGTCTATCTCGTCGGCGACGAACTGGGCCTCGTCGTGCTCGGTGTCCGCGACGTAGCCCGTGATGTTCGAGCCCGCGCCCGCGTTGGTCCACAGGTTCTTGGGGCGGCGCGACTCGTTGCGCTCGATGACCGCGTTGGCGGCGGACAGGATCGTCTGGGTGGAGCGGTAGTTCTGCTCCAGCAGGATCGTCGTCGCGTTCGGGTAGTCCTCCTCGAACTGGAGGATGTTGCGGATGGTCGCGCCGCGGAAGGCGTAGATCGACTGGTCCGCGTCACCCACCACGCACAGCTCGGCGGGAGGCAGGTCGTACTCGCTGGGGGGTACGTCCACCGGGTGCTCGGAGGTCCCGACGAGTTCGCGGACGAGGGCGTACTGCGCGTGGTTGGTGTCCTGGTACTCGTCGACGAGGACGTGCCGGAAGCGGCGGCGGTAGTGCTCGGCGACGTCCGGGAAGGCGCGCAGCAGGTTGACCGTGGTCATGATCAGGTCGTCGAAGTCGAGCGCGTTGGCCTCGCGCAGCCGCGACTGGTACAGCGCGTACGCCTGGGCGAGGGTCTTCTCGAAGCCGTCGGTGGCCTGGGCGGCGAAGTCCTCCTCGTCGATCAGCTCGTTCTTCAGGTTCGAGATCTTGGCGCTGAACGACTTCGGCGGGAAGCGCTTGGGGTCGAGGTCGAGGTCACGGCAGACGAGCGCCATCAGGCGCTTGGAGTCCGCGGCGTCGTAGATCGAGAACGACGAGGTGAAGCCGAGGGTCTTGCTCTCGCGGCGCAGGATGCGGACGCAGGCGCTGTGGAAGGTCATCACCCACATCGCGTTGGCGCGCGGGCCCACGAGCGCCTCGACCCGCTCCTTCATCTCACCTGCGGCCTTGTTGGTGAAGGTGATCGCGAGGATCTGGCCGGGGTGGACGTTCCGCTCGCCGAGCAGGTGCGCGATGCGGTGGGTGAGGACGCGGGTCTTGCCCGAACCGGCTCCGGCCACGATGAGCAGCGGGGAGCCGGAGTGGACCACGGCCGCGCGCTGGTTCTCGTTCAGTCCGTCCAGCAGGGCCGCCGGGTCCACGGCGGGCCTGGGCGCGCCGTCGCGGTAGTACGCGTCCCGGCTCGGCGGCACGTCGAACTTCCCGCCGAACAGATCGTCCGGAACCGGTTCCGGTACGTGGTCGTCCTCGGGCGGCGGCGGGTGTTCGTCCTCGTGGGCCGCGGAGGGCTGGAGGGCCGCCAGGAAGCTGTCGTCAAAGAGGCTGCTCATCGCTCTCCGAGTCTAGGCCGCCCCACCGACAGCCCGCCGCCACCCCGAGAACTCGGCCCGAACTCGGGCGCCCGGCGAGCACCAGGGGTTCACGGCTCCCCCGTCGTCATCTCACCCCGCGTGACGGCACACGACGGTCCGGTCACCCGGCGTGAGACCCGGCCACCGACCGCGGCCGGAGCGGCACCCGTCCGGCGTTCTTGTCGATGCGAGGGCCCCGGGGCCGGCGGGAACGAGGGAGGAGGCCGACCGGGCCGGCGGAGAAGCGAGCGGTCCGACCGGCCGGGCACGAAGGCGACCGGCCCAGCGGGAGGGGGGGCCGACAGGAAGGAGGGCCGGCGCGAAGACAGGCCGGCGCGGAAACGGGCCGCCGCGAAAACGGGCCCGCGCGAAGGCAAGCCGGGCGGACCGACCAGCCGGGCGGGAAGGAGGGACCGCCGACCAGCCAAGCGGGACGAAGGGAGGGCGAGCGGGCGGGAAGGCGGGCGGGCCCACGAGCCGGGCTGGAAGAAGGGGGAGCGAGTGCGGCGGCCAGGACAGGGCGAGCGGGTTGCCTGCGACAGCACATGTGGCGGCGCCTGCGACGGCACGTGCGGGGCGTCTGCGACGAGACGCGCGGGGCGTCTGCGACGGCACGCGCGGCGGCACCTGCGGTGCGCCCGCGACGAAACATGGGGCGACGCCTACGGCAGCGTACGCGGGGGCTGCGGCGGCGCATGCGCGGCGACAGCGGAGGCGGCACCTGCGAGAGGTCTGCGACGGCACATGCGGCAAAGGTCACGGAAATGTATCGGGCGTATCGGGCATCAACCTTCACACGGGCCACACCGGTTGGCTAGCGTGCTCGAAGGCCGCTCGACCGCATCCGGCGAACATCGCCGGGCCGGGCGGCCTCCGCCGAGTCCGGTGCGCCGCGAGGCCCCGGAGCCGGGGACCCACCGACCTTGGGGTGAATCGGTCCAACCGCCTTGTGGGGCACGGACCGTAGGGCAGCCTTCCGGAACCACCCGCCCGAACCCGACAGCTAACTCGGTAGGCGGATGACGGAAGGAGTCGCCTCTCTTGGCGTCACACCGCAAGGCGCGTCCCACCGGTGCGCGCATCGCAGGCATACGGACCCCCGCCCTCGCCACCGCGGCCCTCACCTCCGTGGCCCTGCTCTCCCAGACCGCCAACGCCGCCCCCTCGGCCGAGCCCAGGCCCAGCATCGAGGAGGTCTCGAAGAAGGTCGACGACCTCTACCACCAGGCCGAGTCCGCCACGGAGAAGTACAACGCGACCCGGGAGAAGACCGCCAAGCAGCGCAAGCGCGTCGACACCCTGCTCGACGACGTCGCCCGGCGCACCGAGAAGCTCAACACCGCGCGCGAGGAACTGGGGTCGTTCGCCGCGGCGCAGTACCGCACCGGGGCCGCCGCGCCCGACACCGCGACCCTGCTGCTCGCGGACGACCCCCAGGACTACTTCGACCAGACCCAGTTGATGAACCGTCTGACGACCCGCCAGAAGGCGGCCGTCGACGACTACATCACCGAGCAGGCGGCGACGACCAAGAAGCGGACGGAGGCCACCGAGAACCTGGAGTCGCTGACCGCATCGCAGAAGGCGCTCAAGACGTCCAAGGCCGAGGTGCAGCGCAAGCTCGCCGCGGCGCGCGACCTGCTCTCGGATCTGAACGCCGAGGAAAAGGCGCGCCTGGCGGCGATCGAGAAGAAGAAGCAGGAGCAGGCCGCGGCCAAGGCGGCGGAGCTGGCGCGGCAGCAGGCCGCCGCCGAGAAGGCCGCGCAGGCGCAGTCGTCGGACAGCACCGCCGGTTCGGCCACCGGCTCGGCCGACGGGTCGTCGTCGGGATCGACGGCCACGGACTCCTCCGCCTCGACGAAGGCGGCCAAGGCGCTCGCGTTCGCCCGCGCGCAGATCGGCAAGCCCTACGTCTGGGGTGCCACCGGCCCCGACTCCTACGACTGCTCGGGTCTGACCCAGGCCGCCTGGAAGGCCGCGGGCGTCAGCCTCCCGCGCGTCACCTACGACCAGGTGAACGCCGGCACGACGGTCTCCCTCGCCGACGCGCAGCCCGGCGACCTGGTCTTCTTCTACGACGACATCAGCCACGTCGGCGTCTACATCGGCGACGGCATGATGATCCACGCGCCGAAGCCGGGAGCGTACGTCCGCGAGGAGTCGATCTACTACGACGGCACCTCGGCGATCCACAGCGTGGTGCGCCCGGCGTAGCGCGGGACACGAAGGCCCCTGTCGCGGGGCCGCGCGCGGGACGCTTCCGATCCTCGCGCGCGTGCCCCGCGTTTTCGTCCCGTCCGCGCGTGGCCCGCCCGCAACCGCACCGCGGGTCCCTAGCATCGACGCATGCCAGACACACCGGACATGACGGACACCATTCCGCTCCGCGCCTGGTGGGCGGGGTGGGCGCCCGCCGCCGGGGCCGCCGTCATGGCCACCGGCATCCTCTCGATCGGGCTGCACCTGACCGGCTACGAGGTCCTGTCCGGGATCGCGCTGGTCCTCGCGTCGCTCGCCTGGGTCGCGCTCGCCTCGGACTTCCTCGGCCGGCTGGTCGGCGACCGGGAGCAATGGGCGCGCCGGGCGGGCACTCCCGCCGGGCTCGACGCGGTCGCGGCGACCACCGTGCTCGGCACCCGGTTCTCGGCCCTCGGGTGGCGGACGCTCGCCGAGATCCTGCTCGCACTGTCGGCCCTGCTCTGGCCGGTCCTGCTGCTCTCCGTCCTGCGGCGCTGGCGGCGCCGCGGGACCGGAGAGGTGTTCCTCGTCTGCGTGGCCACACAGGGCCTCTCGGTCCTGGGGTCGGCGATCGCCACCGAGGTGGGTTCGGACTGGCTCGCGCACGCCGCGATGGCGCTGTTCTGGCTGGGGATCGCGCTCTACGTGCTCTCATTCGCGGCCTTCGACCCGCGGGAGGTGCGGAAGGGAGCCGGGGACCACTGGATCGCGGCCGGCGCGCTGGGCATCTCGGCACTGGCCGGGGCGGGGCTCGTCGTGGCGCACGACGTGAATCCGTACCTGTGGAACAACGACGACCAGGGCGTCCTGCGCGCGACGACCGGCGCGCTGCTCGTGCTCGACCTCGCCTGCTACGCCCTGCTGGCCGTCGCGGAGGTGGTGTGGCCGCGCCCGCGGTACGACGTACGGCGCTGGTCGTCCGTCTTCCCGATGGGGATGTCGGCGGTGGCGACCCTGGCGGTGTCGGCCGCCCTCGACGTCTTCTGGCTCAAGGGGACCGGGCAGGTGCTGCTGTGGATCGCGGTGGCGGCCTGGCTCGCGGCGGTCGCGGGGACCGCTTTCGCCTTCAGGTCAGGGGTACGGGGTGACGCGGCGGGGGTCCGGCGTCACCGAGCCTGAGCGGCCGGCAGATCCGCCCTCGCGGAGGTGACGCGGCCGGTGGATCCCCCGTCACCGGGGCCGCCATCGGAGCCGCCGTCAGGTCCGCCGCGGGGCGATGTGCGGGCCGGTCAGGTCCACAGGACGGCGATGAAGATGTTCGCGACGGTCAGCAGCCCGACGAGGCCGAACAGGCGCTTGTCCACCGTCTCGTCGTCCCGCTTCACGTAGACGAGCCCGAGGATCACTATCAGCAGGGCCAGCTTCACACCGATCTTGACGGTGCTGACCGTGCTGCCGTCGGCCTGGTTGAGCCCGACCAGGGCGACTCCGGTCACCAGCATGGTCAGCGCGCCGTGCAGCATCGCGGGGACGAAGCGGGCGGTGCCCTTGCCCATCGCCTTCATCTGCGTGAGGAAGCCGCCGAGGAGCGCGGCGATGCCGATGATGTGCAGGCCGACGAAGAGATGGATGAGTACGTCCATGGGGCCGGAGCCTAATCGCACCCCCTGACGCCCCCGCCGACCGGGCCCCTCCCTACCGGCCCCTTCCCACCGGGCCCCTCCCGACCGGGGCGCCCCTTCCTCCACTCCCTCTCCACCGGACCGTCGCGCGTCACCCATAGCACCAGCATCATGCGGACTGTCCGGGATTCCCCACTTCGGTCATCACCCTGCGTGAAGTCGGCGACGTACGACCAGGATCTTGGCCACATTTGGTCACTTGGCGATCCAATCGCAATAGTTCCGTACATAGCGTTACCAACAGCGCGCTCTCAGGTTTAGCGTCCTCCACCAGGTGACCGGCTCCCCACCACCGTCCGGGCCAGGGACGGCAGTCGGACACCACCGCCGAGAAGGTCCGGCGGCGGCCCGCTCCCCCTGTGTGCGCCGCCGCCGGACGTGTCACCGCTTGACCGCACCTCAGGGGCGGTCGCACGGAAGGATGTGGGCCCTCGTGGCAGCGCACCGCAAGGCCAGGCAGCGTTCGGTCGGCGGAAACACGGCTCGCACAGCGGTCACCATCGCCCTCGCGGGCGCGGCGACGGCCACCGGCTTCGACGGCGTCGGCCACGCCGACCCCCAGCTCTCCCCGGCGCAGGTGAAGGCCAGGGTCGACAAGCTGTACGAGGAGGCGGAGGCCGCCACCGAGAAGTACAACGGCGCCAAGGAGAAGGCCGGCCAGGCGGAGACGAAGCTGAGAAAGCTCCGCGACGAGGCGGCCCGCCGGGAGGACCGGCTCAACTCGGCCCGGGACGCGCTCGGTTCGATGGCGGCCGCGCAGTACCGCAGCGGCGGGCTCGACCCCGTGGTCCAGCTCGCGCTCTCCGACCACCCCGACCAGTACCTGGACGGGGCCGCGCTCGCCGAGCGGGTCGGCACCCGCCAGTCGGCCCAGATCGCGGGGGTACGCAAACAGCTGCACGAGCTGGAGCAGCTGCGCGGGGCGGCGAACATCGAACTGGCCAGGCTCAAGTCGCGGCAGACCGAGCTGAAGCAGCACAAGAAGACGGTCAACGAGAAGCTCACCGCGGCACGCCGGCTGCTCGACCGCCTCACCCCGGAGCAGCGCACGCAGTACGCGGAGCGGGGCGGCGCGGGCGACCAGCAGCACGTCTCGCGCGACACGTCCCGCGACCCCGCACCGGTCGCGTCGTCCGGGGCCGCCGGAGCGGGCACCGCGGCGCCCAACTCCCGGGCGGCGGCCGCCGTCGCCTACGCCTACGCGAAGCTCGGCAGCCCCTACGTCTGGGGTGCCACCGGGCCCAACGCCTTCGACTGTTCCGGGCTCGCCCAGGCCGCGTACCGTTCCGCGGGCGTCTCCCTGCCCCGTACGACCTACTCCCAGATCAACGCCGGCACGCGGGTCACCCGCTCCGAACTCCAGCCCGGCGACCTGGTGTTCTTCTACGCGGGCATCACCCATGTGGGCATCTACATCGGCAACGGCCAGATGATCCACGCCCCGAACCCGTCGGCGCCCGTGCGGGTGGCCCCGATCAGCGAGATGCCCTTCGCCGGGGCCACCCGGGTCGCCTGAACGCCGGGGTCAGACCAGCCGGCGCGCCGTCGCCCAGCGGGTCAGCTCGTGGCGGTTCGAGAGCTGGAGCTTGCGCAGGACCGCCGAGACGTGCGACTCGACCGTCTTGACGGAGATGAAGAGCTGCTTGGCGATCTCCTTGTACGCGTACCCGCGGGCGATGAGGCGCAGGACCTCGCGTTCGCGCTGGGTGAGACGGTCCATGTCCTCGTCCACGGGCGGGGCGTCGGTGGAGGCGAAGGCGTCGAGGACGAATCCGGCCAGGCGCGGGGAGAAGACCGCGTCGCCGTCCTGGACGCGGAAGACCGAGTCCACGAGGTCCGTGCCGGTGATCGTCTTCGTGACGTACCCCCGGGCGCCGCCGCGGATCACGCCGATCACGTCCTCCGCGGCGTCCGACACGGACAGCGCGAGGAAACGGACCGGCTGCTCGGCGTCGGCCATCAACGGCGCGCAGCGGCGCAGCACTTCGACGCCTCCGCCGCCGGGGAGATGGACGTCGAGGAGGACGACCTCGGGGCGGGTGGCCGTGATGACCGTGACCGCCTGGTCGACGTCCGCGGCCTCGCCGACCACCTCGACGCCGGTCCGCGCGGTCTCCCCGATCTCGGCCTGGACCCCCGTACGGAACATGCGGTGGTCGTCCACGAGCACCACGCGCACCCGGCGCCCGCCCTCGGCTCCGGCGTCGGCGGACGCGGTGGCACCGGAGGCCTCCGCGGCCGAACCACCGGACTCCACAGGCTCGTTCGTGTCGCTCATGACGTTTTCTCCGCCCTCTCCATCTCCAGCTCGACCTCCGTGCCCCCGTCCGGCACCGCGCGCAGTCGCGCCGTGCCGCCGTTGCGCTCCATGCGGCCGATGATCGATTCTCTGACGCCCATGCGGTCGGCGGGTATCGCGTCGAGGTCGAAACCGGGGCCGCGGTCACGGACGGACACGAAGACCGTCCTGCCCTCGACTTCGGCGTAGACCTGCACGGCGCCGCCCTCGCCACCGTACTTGGCCGCGTTCACCATCGCTTCCCTCGCCGCCTGCATCTGTGCGGTCAGCCGGTCGTCGAGCGGGCAGTCGCCCACGACGACGACCTCGATGGGGACGCCGTGCTTGTCCTCGACCTCGGCGGCGTGGCCGCGGACCGCCTCGGCGAGGGTGGCGGGCTCCTCGTCCTCGTCCTTGCCGCTGCCGTCCGGTTTGTAGAGCCAGGCCCGCAGATCGCGCTCCTGGGCGCGGGCCAGGCGCCGCACCTCGTTCGCGTTCTCCGCGTTGCGCTGGATCAGGGTCAGGGTGTGCAGCACCGAGTCGTGCACGTGCGCGGCGACTTCGGCCCGCTCCTGCGCGCGGATGCGCATCAGGCGCTCCTCGGAGAGGTCCTGGGTCATCCGGATCAGATAGGGGCCGGCGAGCAGCGCGATGCCGACGAGGACCGCGAGCGCCGCCTGGAGCACGGAGCCGAGGTGGGCCGCGGAGCCCTGGAGGACGAAGATCCCGGAGACGCCGGCGGTGACGAGGAGCACGCCCGCCGCGGACCGCAGCAGGCTGAGGGTGCGGCGACGGCGGCCGACCTCCGCCCAGCGGGCCCGCCGCGCGTTGTCCGCCTGCCGCCAGACCAGGGCGACGCCCGCGCCGACGAGGACCGTCGGCCACAGGTACGCCTTCGTGCCGCCGCCGAGATTGACGTTGCCGACGAAGACCATGGCCACGACGACCATGAGGAGAAGGGCGACGATCTGGCCCTTGTCCGGCTTGCGGGCCACCAGTCTGCGCCGGCCGTCGGGCGAGGTCTCGGTGGTGAACGCCGGGGTACGGCCGGAGCCGACGCCGCCGACACCGAGCGGCACGAAGAACCAGAACGCGGCGTACAGCAGCGCGCCGAGTCCGTCGGCCATGAACAGTCCGACGAACACCAGCCGCACCCAGACCACGGGCAGCCCGAGATGCCCGGCGAGCCCCCGCGCCACTCCGCCGAGCCAGCGTCCGTCGCTGCTTCGGTAGAGCTTGCGCGGGGGCCGCGGGTCGTCGGCGGACAGGACTGCGGCTTCCGGCATGCCACCGATGGTCACACGCCCGGGAGGCCGGAGCATCAGGGTCGGCCCCGGATACTCCCCTGATCTTCGAGAACCGGCCCTCGAACAGTCCCCATCCGCCTTTCGGGGGCGGATATCAGGGTTCGGCCAGGGTCATCCCGACTGCCGCCGCGCCGTCCCGCCCGTCACCATGGACGCATGACAGATCAGCAGCACGCGGCGGCGGAGCCGGACCCCGGCACCGCTCCGGGCGACGAGCCGCGCGCTCGCCGGGAGGCGGCCACGGCAGGGTCGGCGGACGCCGACGCCGCCTCCTCCGGAGCGCCGCACCGGTTCCGGCGCGACCGCCGGCAGAAGATGCTCGGCGGGGTGTGCGCCGGGCTCGGCCGGCAGTGCGACATGGACCCGGTGATCTTCCGCATCGTGCTCGCGGTGCTCGCCGCGACCGGCGGCATCGGCCTCATCTTCTACGGCTTCGCCTGGCTCTTCGTCCCGTACGACGACGAGGAGGAGAACGAGGTCCGCAAGCTGCTCACGGGCCGTGTCGACGGGCCCGCGCTGACCGCCGTGCTCTTCGCGCTGGTCGGCTGCGGAGTGTTCCTGTCCATGCTGAAGAACGGCGGCGTGCTGACGTTCGCCGTCGTCCTGTCCCTGCTGCTGGCGGGCGCCGGCTACTGGTCGCACAACCGCGGCGCCGCCGACCCGGACCCGCTGGCCGCGCAGGCCGTCGCCGACGCGCCGCCGGAGGCGAAGGCCCCGCCCGTCCCCGACTCCTATCCCTCCTGGTGGCGCGACCCGATCGTCAAGGACGGCTCGCACGTCGGCGGCACCGGCTACATGTGGGGCCCCGTGGAGACCCGGGACCGCGATGTCGCGGCCGCCCTCGACAGCGCCCGGGGCACCTCGCGCCCCGCCTCGCGGACGGGACCGGAGCGCGGACAGCGCGGCCCCCGCCCGATCGGCGGCCGCGTCTTCCTGCTCGCCCTCCTCGCGGGCGGCCTGACCACGAGTCTGAACTGGCACGACCACTCGCTCGGCACCAGCCTTCAGGCCGGGCTCGCGGCCGCGCTCATCGTGTTCGGCCTGGGCATCGCGGTGAGCTCGTTCCGCGGTCGCACGGGCGCGGGGACGGTCTTCCTGGCGCTGATCACGGCCGTTCTCCTCGCGGCCTCCGCGGCCCTGCCGAAGGACATCGGCACACACTGGGTGCGGACGGACTGGACCCCGGCGACAGCGGCCGGCGTACGGCCGGCGTACGACCTCGGCACGGGAGTGGGCACGCTCGACCTCAGCCGTGTCGACCTGGCCAAGGGGCAGACGGTGAAGACGAACGCCGAGGTGGGCGCGGGCCGGCTCAAGGTGATCGTCCCCAAGGACGCGACCGTGCGGCTGACCATCGAGGTGGGTGTCGGCGACATCCAGCTTCCGGGCGACGACAAGAAGGACGTGGACGTGGAACCGGGCAAGCACAAGCGGGTGACCCTGCCGCCGGCGACGGGCGGCAAGGACGGCGGCACCTTCGACCTCGACCTGCAGGTCGGAGTCGGCCAGGCGGAGGTGGCCCGTGCCACGTCATGAGTTCCAGCCCGGAAAGCTCGTGGTGGGTCTGTTCCTCACCGCCGGGGGCGTCGCCTACGCCGGAGACGCGGGCGGCTGGTGGGACACCGAGTGGTTCGCCATCATCCCCGTCGTCGTGATCGGCCTCTGTCTGGCGGGGGCCGTGGCATCCGTGAACCACGCCGTCCGCAGACGCCGCACGAACCGGGGGGCGGGGGCCGCGAAATCGTAGGCCCCTGGCCTTCTCCCCGTGACCGTCCCGGATGCCGGCGTCAGTACCGTCAGTACCCGGCCCGTTGCCGCCGTCGTTGCCGGATCACGGCGTCCAGCGACCAGTAGGACGCCCCGGCCAGCACGAGGGGGGTCCAGAGGAACAGGTACGGGAGGTCGTTGCCGTAGTAGTACGGGTCGGAGGCCCAGCTCACGGTCAGCCACAGGCTGAGCGAGATGACGGCTCCGCCGAGCGCGGCGAGGCGGGCGAACAGGCCGATCAAGGTGCCGATCCCGACGGCCAGTTCGCCGAACGCGATGGCGTAGCCGAAGCCGACGGGGTTCTTCAGGGACAGGTCGACGAGGGCCGGTATCGCGGAGGAATCACGCACCGTGCGCATCATGTCGCCGATCGAGCCCGAGCCGGAGGCCTTCATGAAGGCGCTGTCCGTGAGTTTGTCGAGGCCGGCGTAGATGAAGGTGACGCCGAGGAAGATCCGCAGGGGGAGCAGGGCGTAGTGGGTGGCGGTGTCCCGCCAGTCCCGGCGTTCTCCCAGATACCGGGTGTGCGTGTCCGTCCGCGTACCGTGAGTCATCGTTCTCCGCCGCCTCTCGCCCGCGTGCCGTTGACCACTCAACAGACCATACGTACGAATCGGTTCCCCGACTCAGCCGAGGGAACCTTTTCCGGGCCTCACCTCTCGGCATACCCCCACCGACCCCACCTCTCCCCGACCCCCCCAAACCTTTCCTCGCCCCCTCCGCCCCTACCCGTCCCGTACCTGGGGCTCCGCCCCAGACCCCGCTCCTCAAACGCCGGAGGGGCTGAACTTTCGCCGGCCGGGGCTGAAAGCCTTTCCTGGCGGGACTGGAAACTTTCCCTGGCGGGGCTGAAAGCTTTCGCTGGCGGGGGAATGCTGCGCCCGCACCCAAGTGAGCACGCACCCGCAGCCGGGATCCGGCGGAAGGGGACGTGTCGGTACATCGATGGCCGTCGCCACTAACGGTCACTTCTCTGCCCGACAGCGGCGGCCTGATGCACCGGCACGGCCCCGACCCACCCACCGGCGGAACCCGCGACGCCCGCACCGGCTCAGTCCGTCACATCGATCTCGTACCGGTTCGTCTCGACACCCGCCGCGGTCACCACCTGCACCTCCACCCGCCCCGGCTCCACATCCACCGGCACAGGCACGGTCAGCACCGCGTCCGTGGGATTGCTGAAGCCCCCGGACACCGGCACCAGCGGCACATGCACATGCACCACCCCGATCCGCACGACCATCCGCGACAGCCGGTCCGCGGTCTGCGCCCCCGGCGGCACGAACCCGGCCCCCCGGATCTCGATGTCGTCCCCGGTACGGATGGGCGCGTCCAGATCGCCCGCCTCTCGGGACCGGACCACGGAGAGGATCACCGGCCGCCCGCCCTCGGCGTACTTCCCGGCGAGATAGGTCGCGGCCGACACCAGCACCAACAGCGCCAGCCCCCACGGAAGATCGGGCAACTGCGACGGCCGCCGAGCCATCCGCACCGCCGCGAAGACGAGAGCGGCCGCGCTGATCACGACGTACTGGATGTCGGCGAAGCCACCCCGCCCGGAGTCGTCGGTCAGCAGGTCCGCCGCCCGCGGCCGATCGGCACGCACCTTCTGGAGCCGCTGCCCCAGCACCCTCAGCCCGACCACCCGCCGCACCAGCACCGCGACCCCGCAGACCACGGCGACGACGGTCACGACACCGGCGGCCCGCGCCAGTTCGAACCCGGCGATCAGCTCGTCCCGGCGGCCGTGCGCGGAGGCCGCGGCGAGCTGGCCCACCAGCACGAGCACCGCGTACACCACGAGCAGCACCCAGCCGGCGGCCACCGCACGGGAGGTGGACAGCCGGTTGTCCTCACCGATGACCGGCGCGAGGGCCCCGCCCCGCGCCCGGTGCAGCCAGGCCGCCCCGGTCAGGAGCACGGCCAGCACGACCGCGGCGAGCAGCCCCGCCGTGCGCGCCGCCGTCCAGCCGGCCCCGATCGCGGTGAGCGCCTGCACGAGCAGGAGGACGACGACGGCGGCCCAGACGGTGTACGCGGTGTACCGCCACAGCCGGCCCAGCCACGCCTCGCCCTCGAGGCGGCCGCGTTCGGCGACGAGGTCGGCGGACTGGGTGAGTTCGTCGGACACCCACTGCCGGGACGCGGAGGCGGAGTGCGCGACACCGGCGGGCAGTCCCTGCCCGGACGCCAGCGCGTCGCGCTTGGCGAGGAACGCGGCGACAGCCCGCCGGTGCCCCGTACGCGCCCCGTGCGGACAGTCCCCGCACGTGCAGCCGCCCTCGTGCCCTCCGGGCCCCCCGCCCGGCTCACCGATCGGCCCGCCACCCGCCCCGCCACCGGAGCCACCGCTCCTCCCGGTGCCCGCCCCGGACCCCGGCCCGGCACCGTGCCCCGCACCGTGTCTCGCCTCCTGCACCGCCACGCCCACTGCCGCCTTCCCGCGCCAGAACGAACTCCGCGGAGACGAACTCCGTGGAACCGGAATGTCACGAACCTCCGGCTGCCGCGCCCCCACCCGACAACTCTCCTGTGACGAAAGCGAATTGTGCCGTACTCGGCACCCCGCGCATGCGTCAGGTCGGTTCGGCGCGGGTGAAGCGAGATATCCCCTGTTGACCCGGCTGCGAGAATTTGTCCATGGCCGAGATCATCCAGCGCGACGGGGCCTGGGCCTTCGACGGCAGCACGGTCAGGATCACGCCGGGACTCCACCGCAGGGTGCCGCTGTTCCGGCAGACGTACGGGGAGATCGCCGTCCCGCTGGAGGCGGTGTCGGGTGTGGTCCACGAACCCGAACGCAGGGGCGGCCGCCTGCGGCTGCGGCTGCGCGAGGGCGCGGACCCGCTGCTCCAGGCGACCGGGGGCCGGCTGCCCGACACGGCGGACCCCTACAGCCTGTCGGTCGGCGCCGACCGTTCCGGGGTGGCCGCGTACGTGGCCGAGGAGATCCGCCGCGCGCTGCTCCTGGACCAGGTCCCGAAGGAGCCGGCGAAGACGTATCTGCTCGCGGGGCCGCCCGTCCCGGTGTCCGTCCGGTCCAGCGACGGCACGGTCTCCTTCGACGGGACGCGGGTGCGCATCGACTGGGCGGACACCTCGGACCGGATCAAGCGGGCGACGGGGCCGCGGATCATCGACCTGGGCGACCTGACGCAGGTCGAGTGGCTGCCCAACTCCGGTTACGGGGACGGCTTCCTGCGTTTCGTGACGGGCGAGGCGGTGTTCTCTAAACTGCCGCCCGAGAAGGACCCGTACGCCCTCGACCTGTGGGGCAGCACCCGGCGTGACCTGCTCACCGCGCTGGTCGCCACCGCGGTCACGGCACGGCTGCCGCATCCCTCCACGCGCGCCGGAGCGTACGCGGAGCGGCCCCGGCCGGCCCCGGGGGTGCCGTCGGCGCGGTCCGGCCATCACGACGTACTGCTGCGCCGGCTGCGGGAGTTGGGGGAGCTGCACCGCGACGGCGTCCTGACGGACGAGGAGTTCGCGCGGACGAAGGCGGCAGTCCTACGAGGCTTCTAGCACCGCGCCGAGGAGCCGCCCCTCACCCCCGAACGCCCCACCCGCCCCGGACCTGCCCCTGCCTGCGCCCCCGGACCCGGACCTGCCCCTCCCCCTACGCCTCCCCTACCCCTCCCCTGTCTCTCCCCCCCTAGCTGAGCAGATCGGGTTCGCTGCGGCTGATGTCCTGCCACAAGGGCTGGTAGTTGATCCAGGCCACCAGGTCGCCGCCGAGCTGTTCGCGGGTGGCGACGGCCTGCTTGTGGTCGATGAGGAGGGGCCGGCCCGCGGCCTTCGCGGTGAGCTGGACCTGGCTCGACCGTTCCATGGACAGGAACCACCAGGCCGCCGCGTCCACCGAGTCCCCGACGGTCAGCAGCCCGTGGTTGCGCAGCACCAGCGCCTTGCGGCTGCCCAGCGCGGACGCGATCCTGCGGCCCTCCTCGGCGTCGACGGCGACCCCGGTGTAGGCGTCGTACAGCGCGTGGTCCTCGTAGAACGCGCAGCTCTCCTGGGTGATCGGGTCGAGCAGGTCGCCGAGGGCGGCGAGGGCGCGGCCGTGCACGGAGTGGCAGTGGGCGACGGCGACGACGTCGGGCCGGGCCGCGTGGACCTGGGAGTGCACGGTGAACGCGGCCTGGTTCACGTGATAGCGGCCCTCGATCACCTGGCCCTCCTGGTTGGCCATGACCAGGTCGCCCACGGTGACGTGCTTGAACGGCATGCCGAACGGATTGACCCAGAAGCAGTCGCTGTACTCCGGGTCGCGGGCCGTGATGTGCCCGGAGACGCCGTCCTCGAAGCCGAGCCGCCCGAACAGCCGCAGCGCGCCGGCGAGGCGCTCCTTGCGGTGCCGCCGTTCGTCGTCCAGCGACTCGTGCATCGGCGGCATGGCGAAGCGGAGCTGGTCGGTGGGGCGGGGCAGCGGCGGAGTGGACCCGTGCATCTGTCCTCCAGCACTGGCGTGTTCGGTACGAGCGGAAGTTACCCGGGGTCAGCGCAGGAGAACAGGGGTGTTCGGGGAGAGAAAAAATGTGGAACGCCGAGGGACACGGGCCATACCCGACAGGAGATGTCGGGTATGCGCGTCAGACTCGCGGCATGAACTGGGCAGCCCTCTCCACAGCCGAACCGGCCCTCGCCGAGACCGTCGAACAGCGCTTCGGTGCCTTCACCCACCACGTCCTCGCGACCCTCCGCAAGGACGGCTCGCCCCGCACCTCCGGCATCGAGGTGCGTTTCCTCGGCGGCGAGCTGTGGCTCGGCATGATGCCGGACTCCCTCAAGGCGCTCGACCTGCGCCGCGACCCCCGTTTCGCGCTCCAGGCGAACCCGGGGGCCGGCACGGACATGGGCGGCGGCGACGTACGGATCAGCGGGCGGGCGGTCGAGGTGGGCGACGACGTCCCCGCCAAGGCGGCGTACGTGAAAGAGGTGGAACCGCCGGAGCCGTTCCACCTCTTCCGCACCGAGCTGACGGAGGTCACGCGGACCTGTGTCGAGGACGAGACGTATCTCGTCGTCCAGGTCTGGAAGCCCGGCGCGCCGGTGCGCACGCTCAAGCGGACCTGAGGCGGGAGTCCCCTCCCGCCCGTGGGAGGACTACTCCCACTCGATGGTGCCCGGGGGCTTGCTCGTCACGTCGAGCACGACGCGGTTGACGTCCGCGACCTCGTTCGTGATGCGCGTCGAGATCTTCGCCAGCGTCTCGTAGGGCAGCCGCGACCAGTCGGCCGTCATGGCGTCCTCGCTGGACACCGGACGGAGCACGATCGGGTGGCCGTAGGTCCGGCCGTCGCCCTGGACGCCCACGCTGCGCACGTCGGCGAGCAGGACGACCGGGCACTGCCAGATCTCGCGGTCGAGACCGGCGGCGGTCAGCTCCTCGCGGGCGATGGCGTCGGCGGCGCGGAGCAGGTCGAGACGCTCCTTGGTCACCTCGCCGACGATCCGGATGCCGAGGCCGGGGCCGGGGAACGGCTGCCGCTGGACGATCTCCTCCGGCAGGCCGAGCTCCTGGCCGACCATCCGGACCTCGTCCTTGAACAGCTTGCGCAGCGGCTCGACGAGCTGGAACTCCAGGTCCTCGGGGAGGCCGCCCACGTTGTGGTGGGACTTGATGTTGGCGGTGCCGGTGCCGCCGCCGGACTCGACGACGTCCGGGTAGAGCGTGCCCTGGACCAGGAACGCGACGTCCTCGCCCTCGGCGGCCTCGGCGATGATCTCCGCCTGGGCCTGCTCGAAGACGCGGATGAACTCGCGCCCGATGATCTTCCGCTTCTCCTCGGGGTCCGAGACGCCCTTGAGCGCGGTGAGGAAGCGCTCCTCCGCGTCCACGACCTTCAGCTGCACGCCGGTCGCGGCGACGAAGTCCTTCTCGACCTGCTCGGTCTCGCCCTGGCGCATCAGACCGTGGTCCACGTACACACACGTGAGCTGGGAGCCGATGGCCTTCTGCACGAGGGCCGCGGCGACCGCCGAGTCCACTCCGCCGGACAGACCGCAGATCGCGCGCTTGGTGCCGACCTGCTCGCGGATCAGGGCGACCTGCTCCTCGATGACGTTCCCGGTGGTCCACGACGGGGTGAGACCCGCGCCGCGGTACAGGAAGTGCTCCAGGACCTGCTGGCCGTGCGTGGAGTGCATGACCTCGGGGTGGTACTGGACGCCGTAGAGCTTCTTCTCGTCGTTCTCGAAGGCGGCGACCGGGACGACGTCCGTGGAGGCCGTGACGGTGAAGCCCTCGGGGGCGGCGGAGCAGGCGTCGCCGTGCGACATCCACACCGGCTGCTCGTCCGGGGTGCCCTCGAACAGGGTGGAGCCGGACTTCGAGACGTGCAGCGGGGTGCGGCCGTACTCGCGGGCGCCGGTGTTGTCGACCGTGCCGCCGAGGGTCGTGGCCATGAGCTGGAAGCCGTAGCACATGCCGAAGACGGGGACGCCCGCCTCGAAGAGTTCGCGGTCCAGGCGCGGGGCGCCCTCCGCGTAGACCGACGAGGGGCCGCCGGAGAGGATGATCGCGGCCGGGTTCTTGGCGAGCATCTCCTGGACCGGCATGGTGCTCGGCACGATCTCGCTGTAGACCCGGGCCTCACGGACGCGACGGGCGATGAGCTGGGCGTACTGCGCACCGAAGTCGACGACCAGGACGGTGTCGGGGGCGGCGGGGGACGCTTCTGGCACGGTCTGCCTTCCGGCGGTGAGCAAAAGGGTGTGTACGGCCGATTCTACCGGGGGCCGCGACGGGCCTGGCCCCGCCGGGGTTTCAAGGCCCACGACGGACCGGCGCGGGCCGGTTCTCGCGGGCTACGACGGGCCGGTGCGAACCAGCGCGGGCCAGGCGTCGAGGACCACGACGGGCCGACGCGGACCGGGCCTCAAGAGCCACCGCGGTCCGGTGCGGGCCGGGGTTCGCGGCCCGGTACCGGACCGGTACGAACCGGTACGGCCGGGCTTCGAGGACCAGGGCGGACCGCTGCGGACCGGGCCTCAAGAGGGGCTGTGCACCGATGCGGGCCGGGCTTCGGGAGGCGCCGCGCACCGGTGCGGGTCGGGGCCGGCGGGACCGTGGGCCCGGTCTCAGCATCCGAACCGGCTTGGCCGGCGTCGCCGCCCGCGTGCATACTGCCTCCATGCTCACGCAGACGACCTTCCTGTTTACCTATGGCAACCGGCCCACCGGCTGCCATGGTCGTGCTGCTTGAGCAACTGACAAGCGACTTCCCAGGCGCCCCGGGCCGACAAGGCCCGGGGCGTCTGCCGTTTCCGGGCCCGGTCGCTCCGGGGCTTCCCTTCCACCGAGGAGCCCCACCATGGCCGACGTACTCGACAAGACCGGCGCCCGCACCGACGAGGCCGCCGACGTGATCACCGGCGCCCGCGAACGCATCGACGCCCTCGACGACCGGATCATCGGTCTCGTGCAGGAACGCATGGCCGTCTCTGCCGTGATCCAGGAGGCCCGGATCACGTCGGGCGGCCGCCGGGTGAACCTCTCCCGCGAGATGGAGATCCTCGGCCACTACCGGGACGCCCTCGGCAAGCCGGGCACCTCGCTGGCCATGATCCTGCTCGAACTGTGCCGCGGCCGGATCTGAGACCCGCACCCGGCGTACGCACGTACGCATTCCCTCTCACCCGTACGGCGCGTATCCGGGGTGCCGCGGACTTCGTTTCTTCTGGTGTCCGTGTCAGCCAGGGGCGGGCCCGAAAGAACCACGCGTGGCTTCACTGGAGCGATGAGACGTACGGATCGTGCCGTACGTCGTGGGACCTCGCTCCAGGTCGTGTGACCGGACGGCAGGGGACAGCAGCCCGGTCACTCAAGAGAACGGTCGGCCCCGGGGACGCCCGGGGCCGTCCGACGGAACCTGTTCAGGCCGTCGTCGTGCGCGCGCCCTCGTGGGCAGCGGCGCGGACGGGCGGCCCCTCCCGCCATCGGCGGCGCATCCCCCGACGCCGCTTCGAGGCACCGGTGCCGCCCTGACGCCGGTGCCGCCGGTGAAGGGCCCCGCGGACACGCGTCCCGCGGGGCCCTTCACCGTGCGACGTCAGGTACGCGACACCGTGCCGCACTCCGCGCTGCGGGACGCTTCGAGGTCACGGCTGCGGTCGTACGGGTCGGTGGTCGGGCCGGTCGGCGCCGTGCCGGTCGACGCCGTGCCGGTGGGTGCGACCGAGTCGAACCGCGGGTGCAGGAACCCGTCGTAGACGTCGCAGGCGGAGTTGCCGGCACGCTCGTCGTAGTGACTGATCATCACTTTTCCGGGCGTGAGCCGGTACTTCCTCGGATCCAGGAAGGTGACGTCGAGGACGCGGCGCACGATGGTGCGGGTCACCTCGTCCTCACTCCCGCCGACCGGGGACACCGGATAGACGAAGGTGTAGTCGGCGTGGATGGCGACGGCCCCCTTCTCGCCCTCCTTGAACGTCATCCGGCCGCGCACCTTGACCACCTGTCCGACCAGGCTCACCTCGTGGGGGTCGAAGCGGCTGAACAGGGTCAACGGATCGTGTTTCTTCTCCGGCGCCCTCAGCATGCGCTCGATGTCGTCCAGCATGCGGGGCTGCTTGGGGTCGAGGACGGCGAGCGCCGCCTCCGGACGCTCGCCCCGCAGGGTCGCCGTGTCGAGGTTGGCCCCCACGAGCAGCTTCTTGGTCCCCCGCAGCGCGGTGGCCACCTGCTCCTTCGTGAGGGAGCCGACCGGCGTGGCCTTCGGGACGACGACGGCGTCGGCGCCCTCGGCCCAGCGCTCGGCGGGCGACCCCGCGAACGGCCTTTGCCTGGTCGGCGTCCGCGAGGCCTGGGCGGAGGGCGGCGCCGTCGGGGCGACGGTCTCGGCGGGCAGCTCGGGGGCGGGCGAGGCCGAGGCCGACGCGGACGAGGCGCCGAAGAGGTCGCCGGGCAGCAGGGACGGCTTCATCGCGACGACGGCCACGGCGACGGCGAGCGGGATGCCGAAGATCGCCCACAGCCTGCGGCGCCGGGCGGCGCGCGCGTCCGCCTCACGCCAGGCGGAGCTCGTTCGCCATCCCTCGGGCTGCGCCTCCGCACGCGACTGCTTGCGGGCGCTCCGGCGGGAGGCCCGCTCGGCCTCCCGCTCGTCCTGAAGGCGCAGGCGTTCCGTCACCATGCGCGCCCGGGCGGACGGCTCCTTGGGCGCGGAGGCGCGGATGTCGCGCTCGGTGTCGCGCGCGAAGCGTTCCCACACGTCGTCAGGAACCGTCGGCTCACCGGATTCCCCGGGCTGTTGATCAGACACGAAGCCTTTCTAAGTGTCTCGAACGGGCGTGCGCAAGCCGCACATCGATGTGACCCAGCACACATAAGAATCTCGTCAGATGTAGGACAACCATTCTCAGACCTCGCCGGTCTCACCTGCAGAACCAACGGTCACATCCGCGTTCACACGCGGACGGCCACACACAAAATCGAAAATCGCGCCGCGAGTTCACGGCGCACTGGATCACCGAGGTCTTCATGAAGCTTCGCCGTGCCATGGCCACTGCGGCCGCGACGGCTGTCATAGCACCGCTCGCGTTGCTGTCGGTCGCGCCGGCCGCGTTCGCGGAAGAAAGCCCGTCCCCGAGTGCGAGCGTGTCCGAGTCCGCGACCGAGTCGGCCGAGCCGAGCCCGAGCGAGTCGGCCCCCGAGGCGACCGACGAGGCGTCGGCCTCCGCCTCGGCCTCGGCGTCCGTCTCCGAGTCGGCTCCGGCTCCGAGCACGTCCGCCTCCGAGTCCGCACCGGCCCCGAGCGCCTCCGCGTCGGCGTCGGAGTCCCCCGAGCCCGAGCCGTCCGAGTGCTCTGACTCCAAGGTCCAGGTCTCCATCAACGGCCTGCCCGGCAAGATCGCCGCGGGCAGCGGATGGCACAAGTTCTCCCTGGACGTCCTGAACAACTCGGACTCCACCCTCACCGACCTCGGCTTCTTCGCGGGCGCCTCGCCCGACAAGAACGGCGAGGACATGTTCAAGAGCAAGCAGGTCCAGCTCCAGGCGTACAACCCGGACGACAAGGTCTGGGAGGACGTCGACTCCGAGGGTTACGCGGTCGGCTACGTCGGCTACACCGACGAGCTCAAGCCCGACTACGAGGTCGACATCCCGCTGCGTATCAACGTGAAGGCCAGTGCCCCGGTCGGCGCCGGCTTCTCCCTCGGCGCCAGCATCTACGGCGACGCCGACTCGGAGTGCTACGGCTACGGCGAGGTCGCCTACAAGTTCCAGATCGTCGCGTCCGGCACGGACACCGACGGCACCAAGCCCACCGAGGGCGGCAAGGTCCCGGTCTCGGACAAGCCCGCCGACAAGAGCAACACGCCTTCGGTCGACGGCAGCCTCGCCGAGACGGGCTCCAGCTCCGCGCTGCCGATGATCGGCCTCGCGGGCGGTATCGCCGTCGTCGCCGGTGCCGGCGCACTGGTCGTCGTCCGTCGCCGCAAGTCCGCCGGGACGAACGCGTAACGACACCGCACCACACGGCCGGCGCGCGCGTCGGCCCCGTACGAAAAGAAGGACCTGCGCTCGGAGGGGGGCGCAGGTCCTTCTTCTCGTTGTACGGGTTCGCTGTGTACGGGTTCTCTGTGTACGGGTCCCCGGTGTACGGCGGTTCGCCTTACGGGTCTCCGCCGCCGCGGCCGGGGCCCGGGCTACTTCTTCGGGGGCATCGCCGGCATGCCGAGGAACGGCAGCCGCAGCGCGCCGAACGCCTCCGCGGGGACGACGGGACGGTGCGGCTCGACCGCCTTCAGACGCTCGTACGAGGCGCCCTGCGCCGGACGCGGATCGGCCTCGCCCTTGTTGGGCCAGAACGACATGGCCCGCTCGGCCTGCGCGGTGATGGTGAGCGACGGGTTGACGCCGAGGTTCGCGGAGACGGCGGCGCCGTCGACGACGGAGATGCCCGGGTGGCCGTAGAGCCGGTGGTAAGGGTCGATGACGCCCTCCTCGGCACCGGCTCCGATCGGGCAGCCGCCGAGGAAGTGCGCGGTGAGCGGGGTGCCCATCAGCTCGCCGACATTGCTGCCCGGGAAGCCGTTGATCTCCTCGGCCAGGACGGAGGCGGCCCGCGAAGCGGCCTCGATCTGCTTGGGGTTGGGGACACCGTGACCCTGACGTGCCGTCAACAGCCCCTTGCCGGCGCCCTTCGGCTTGAGATAGGTCGTCAGGGAGTTGTCGAGGGACTGCATCACCAGCCCGATGATGGTGCGTTCGGACCAGCGGCGGTTGGAGAGCGACCGGAGCACGAGCAGCGGATGCCGGGCCGCGTTGACGAACCAGCCGGCCACCCTCGACGAGCCTTCGGCGTAGGGGACCTGGAGGATGGACATGCCGCCCATCGCGTTGGAGCCCTTGCCGTAGCGGACGGGTTCGATGTGGGTGTCCGCGTCCGGGTGGACCGAGGACGTGATGGCCACGCCCCGGGTGAAGTCGGCCTTCGTCCCGTGCGCCTTGCGGTAGCGGCGGTCGTCGGTCTGCGCGCCCACCAGCGCCTCGGAGTTGGTACGGGTCAGCTCGCCCAGCCGCTTCGACAGATGCGGAAGCTGACCGCCGGCCTTCATGCGGTGCAGCAGCGTCTGGGTGCCGTAGGTGCCGGCCGCGAGAACGACCCGGCGCGCCGTGAACGTCCGCCCCCGCCCCTTGCGCCGGTCGTCGGTCGGAAGGGTCTGGACGGCGTAGCCGCCGCGTGAGTCGTCGGTGACGGACACGACGGTCGTCATGGGATGGACGGCGGCCCCCGCCTTCTCGGCGAGGTGGAGATAGTTCTCGTTGAGGGTGTTCTTGGCGCCGTGGCGGCAGCCGGTCATGCACTCGCCGCACTCGGTGCAGGCCTTGCGCGCGGGCCCGACGCCGCCGAAGTACGGGTCGGCGACCTCCTCACCGGGCTTCGCCCCGGCCGTGCCGTCCGCGTCCTGCCCGTCGCCGAAGAACACGCCGACCGGTGCCATGTGGAAGGTGTCGCCGACCCCCATCCGCTCCGCGGCAGCCTTGAGGTGGACGTCCGAGGGGGTCATGGTCGGGTTGAGCCGCACGCCCAGCATGCGCTTGGCCTGGTCGTAGTAAGGCCCCAGCTCCTCCTCCCAGTCGGTGATGTCCTTCCACTGCGGGTCCTCGAAGAACGGCTTCGGCGGTACGTAGAGGGTGTTGGCGTAGTTGAGCGAACCGCCGCCCACGCCCGCGCCGGCGAGCACCATCACGTTGCCCAGGAGATGGATGCGCTGGATGCCGTACATGCCGAGCCGCGGCGCCCAGAGGTAGTTCCTGATGTCCCAGGAGTTCTTGGGGAGCGTGTCGCGGGTGAAGCGGCGGCCCGCTTCGAGGACACCCACGCGGTATCCCTTCTCCGTCAGCCGCAGGGCGGTGACGGAGCCGCCGAAGCCGGAACCCACGACGACGACGTCGTAGTCGTACGTCTCCTCGCCCGGCTTCTCGTCCGTTGCCTCGCCCGGCTTCTCGTCCGGCTTCTCGTCCGGCTGTTCCTGGACAGAGCTCTCCTGTGACACGTGCCGCTCTCCTCGTCGAGACCGTTCAGAAGCGTTGAGAACCGTTGGGGGATTCGTTCGGAAGCGGCGGGCTACCGCAGCCGGAGCGCCTTCATGACCTGCAGGCTCCGGCTCATGAACGCCGCGTACTTCTCGTCGTCCATGCCGAGCGACGGCGCCATCGGCAGCAGCCGCTGGTGGGCGACGGTCTGCGCCTCGGTGTACTTGAGGATGCCCTCGGAGCCGTGCCGGCGGCCGAGGCCGGAGTCCTTCATGCCGCCCATCGGCGACTGGACGCTGCCGTACGCGGGCGCGTAGCCCTCGTTGACGTTCACCGTGCCGGTCCGCAGCCGGGCCGCGAGCGCGCGACCCCGCCGGCCGTCCTTCGTCCAGACGGAGGAATTGAGACCGTACGAGGTGGCGTTGGCGCGCTCGACGACCTCGTCCTCGGTCTTGAAGCGGTAGACGGAGACGACGGGCCCGAAGGTCTCCTCGGCGCAGACGGCCATCGGGGCCTCCACTCCGTCGAGGATCGTGGGCTCGTAGAAGTACGGGCCGACGTCGGGCCGGGCGACACCGCCGGTGACGACCCTGGCCCCCTTGGCGACCGCCTCCTCGACGTGCCGCGTCACGGTCTCCAGCTGCCGCTCGCCGACCAGCGAGCCCATGTCCGCCCCGTACGCGAGGGACGTACCGAGCCGCATGGCCCGGGTCCGGGCGGCGAACCGCTCCGTGAACGCCTCGGCCACGGACTCGTGGACGTACAACCGCTCGATGGAGATGCAGAGTTGACCGGCGGAGGAGAAGCAGGCCCGGACGGCGCCGGCGGCGGCCTTGTCGAGGTCGGCGTCCTCCAGGACCACCATGGCGTTCTTGCCGCCGAGTTCGAGGGAGACGCCGACGAGACGGGCGGCCGCGCCCTGGGCGACCTCGCGGCCGGTGCGGGTCGATCCCGTGAAGGAGACGTAGTCGGCGTGCCGGACGACCTCGGGGCCGACGACCGGTCCTTCGCCGATGACGACCTGGAAGATCTCGGCGGGCAGCCCGGCCTCGACGAGCAGGTCACGCGCCCACAGGGCGGTGAGGCAGGTCTCGGTGTCGGGCTTCATGACGACGGCGTTGCCCGCGACGAAGGCCGGCAGCGCGTCGCCGACCGACAGCTCCAGCGGGTAGTTCCAGGGCGCGATCTGGCCGACGACACCGCGCGGGTGCCGCAGCTCGGTGACCTTGGTGAGGGTCGGTATCGCGCCCGCGTGGCGCTTGGGGCGCAGGTAGGAGGGAGCCTTGAGTCCGTAGTGCCGCGCGGCGACGAGGACGGCCTGGACCTCCTCGTGGGCGTGCAGCCGGGCCTTGCCGGTCTCCAGCTGGATGAGGTCCAGGACCTCGGCCTGCCGGGCGAGCACGAGGTCGTGGAAGCGGAGCAGGACGGCGGCGCGGCGCCGGACGGGAGTGGCCGCCCAGGCGCCCTGCGCGGCACGGGCCCGCTCGAAGGCGTTCTCGACGTCCGCGGGGGTGGACTCGGGCACGTCGGCGAGCTTCTCGCCGGTGAACGGCGTGTGGTTGGCGGTCCGTCCGGACCCGGTGACTCCCTTGGTGAGCTGCGCGACGAGCTCGGGGGTGACCACGTCGGCGGCGCTGCGGGCGCCGGCCGGGGCGGGAGCGAGCGGGTTGGTGCCGAGCGCGACGGGCGCCGCGACGGCCTCCCCGGCGGCCTCGACCTCGTCCCCGGCATCCCCGGCAACCTCGGCGACGGCCTCGTCCACGGCGACGGCCTCGTCCACGGCGACGGTCCCATCCACGGCGACGGCCTGGTCCGTGGTGACCTCGTCCGCGGCGGCGGCCGTCGCGTCGGCGCCCGCCGTGTCGGTCACGTCGGCCGATGCCGCGGTCGCGGTCACGGTGTTCGCGGCGGCGGCGGACGTCACGTCCGCCTCGCTCGCGGCGGCCACGGCGGCCGTGGCGTCGGTACCGGCCGTCTCATCGGCGCCGGTGCTGTGCGTGGCCTGCTCCGCGGCCTGCGAGTCCGTCATGAGCCGCAGAGTATGCCCACGCGCTCCCTTTGGGTACCCGTCGGTAATGGCCTTTCACGGAGTGCTCACACGCTGCCAGTGATCACTGGCAGCAAATGCGCTGATCAGGGCGTTGTCGGTCCGGCGATCACCCGCGGATCGGTTCTCACGGTTTGTCGAGGTCCAGGTTCGCGATCGCCGCGTCGGCGACCTCGCGGCCCCGCGCGGTGAAGTCGCCGTCGCCCGGATAGCTGATCGTGAGCTTGTACATGTCCCCGGCCTTCGACTTGTAGTAGAAGAGCCGCACCTCGCGGGGACGGGGATGCTGGCTGTCGTCGGTCTTGTAGGTCACCGTGTTCTCGGCGGACTCCCGGCCCCGGTACGTCGCCCGCGCGTCCGGCTTCGTCCCCGGCCCCGCCGGCATGTTCAGCTCGTAGGCACCGCTCGCCTTGAACTCGCCGTCGTCCGCGTACATCTCGGCCCTGGCCGAGTCCTTGATCAGCTTGCTGGTGTCCTCGGACTTCCGGGCGAGGCTCAGCCCGATCCAGATGCTCCCGCTCCAGTCGGTGTACGTGACCCAGTGCCCCTTGTCCGACGCCCGGTCCGGCGTTCCCGGCTGGTACTCCGCGGGTACCGCCAGCGTCGCGGCCACGTCGGCCACGTGCCGCTTCCTCCAGCCGTCCGGCAGCGGACCGGCGAACGGGTCAGCGATCACCACGTACGCCGTCACCGCGGCCGCCGCGACAGCCGTGGCGACCGCCGCCGCGAGGCCGATCAGGACCTTGCGGCCGATGCGGATCCCGCCGCCGGGCGCGCGGGCGCCGTCCGGGCCCGCCACGCCCTCGATCCGCATGGGCTGCGTCGCCGCGGGGGCGGGCGGCCGTACGGCCTCCTCCAGGAGGCGCCGGACGTCGGCCGCCGCGGGCCGGTGGGCCGGTTCCTTGGCGAGCAGGCCGTTGATGGCCTCCGTGAGCGGGGCGCCGGCCGAGGCGGGCGCGGCCGGTGTCGCGTTGAGGACCGACTGGAGCGTGGCGGGCGTGTTGCTGCGCCGGAACGGCGACACTCCCTCGGTGGCGGCGTAGAGCACCACGCCGAGCGACCAGAGGTCGGAGGCGGGCCCCGGGCGCACCCCCAACACCCGCTCCGGGGCGATGTACTCGGGCGAGCCGACGAAACCGCCGGTGTCCGTCAGGTTCGTCTCGCCCTCGATGCTGGCGATGCCGAAGTCGGTGAGGACGACACGGTCGTGCGGTCCGAGGAGGACGTTGTCGGGCTTGACGTCACGGTGCAGGACGCCCGCCGCGTGCGCCGCCTCCAGGGCGCCCAGGACCTCCAGGCCGATGCGCGCGGTCTCGCGGCTGCCGAGGGTGCCCTCCCTGAGCGCGTCGCCGAGGGAGCGGCCCCGCACCAGCTCCATGACGATCCAGGGCTGTCCGTCCACGACCGCGACGTCGTGGACGTTCACCACGGCGGGATGGTCGAGCCGGGCCGCCGCGCGTGCCTCGCGCCGCATCCGCTCGTACGCGGTGGCCCGTTCACGCTCGGGAAGGTGGTCCGGGACCCGCGGTTCCTTGACGGCGACCTCGCGTTCCACGGTCTCGTCCCTGGCGCGCCACACCGTGCCCATGCCGCCGTGCCCGAGCTTGGCGAGCAGGCGATAGCGCCCGGCGATGAGCCGGCCCGTTCCGGGGTCGTCCGAGGGTCCCGGCGCGCTCGTCCCCGGCGGGTCCGTGACGGTCCGGGCGGGCGTGGCGTACGGATTGCCCGGGTGCGGCACGGCGACCGGGCCCTCCGTCCGGCGCTCCGGCGCCATGGCGCCGGCCCGCGGGTCCGGCGCGGCGCTCCTGGGGTCCGCGGCCCTGGCCGTCGGCGGCGTCTCCGGCACCGTGGCACTCGGGTGCGGGCCCGGGATCACGGCGCCCGGCTGCCCGCCGTGCGCCGCCCGTGCAGGTGGTTGCAGACCAGGTGGTTGCAGACCGAAACTCGTCGGCTCGTCGCCCCGGTGAGGGACTCCCCCGTCGTCGCTCATGCCCCCATCTGTATCGCGGCGGACGCCCGGCCTTCCAGCCTCTTCGCCCACCGGTCACAGACCCGTGACGCACCCCATCCCTTATCTCCCCTTTACGGGGTTACGAGGCCGCCTCACGGGGTTACGAGGCCGCGAACGTGTCCACCGCGACGTCGAAGTACTCCTTCGCCTCCGTGACCCGGCCCACCGGCGCGGAGACCCAGACGTCGTACATCCGGCCGCCCTGCTCCCAGCACAGGTCGTAGGTGTGCCGCGGGCCCTCCGCTTTGCTGAAGCCGTTCCAGGTGAACTCCCAGAGGGCGGCGGTGTTTCCGTCGTGGACGGTCCGTGTGACCCTGCCGTCGCGGTAACCGGGGTTGCTGGAGGCCCCGTCGGCGTCCGCCCGGCGCATCACGCCGAGCGGACCGCCCGTCGCGGGATCGGACACCTTGATGCCGATGCGGAAGGTGTCGCCCGACGACATGTAGAAGATCCGCTCACCCTGCGGATCGCGCGTGAACCCCTCGGGGACGGCGAGCGAGAAGCCGTTCGGATCCGCGGCGATGCGGTAGCCCGAGGGCGCGGTGCGGGCGGTGGCGGACGGCGTCCGGTGGCCGGTCGCCGTGACGGCGGGCCCCGCGCCGGTGGGCGGCGCCGACGGGGTGCCGGACGACGGGGACGTGCCGGAGGAGGTGCCCGTCGTGTGGGGCGTGCCCGGAGCGCTCGACGCGGCCGGTTTCCCGTCCCCGCCTCCGCCCATCAGCAGCGCGGCCGCCGACACCCCGGCGCCGGCCATCGCGGCGACGAGCGCGGCCGTGACGAGGAGGCCGCGGGTGGACTGCCGGGGCGGTGGGGCGGACACGGTGCCGCCGGAGGCCGGCGAGGGCTCGGGCGCGGACCTGCGCAGCGACACGTGGGGCACGTCCCGCCGGGTCGGCGTGTACGGGACCAGCAGCCGCGGCGTGCGGCCGGTGTCTCGGTAGGCGCGCAGCATGCGCTCCGCCTCGGCCGCGTCGAGCCGCCGCTCAGGATCGCGTTCCAGCAGTCCTCGTACGACGGGCAGCAGGGGCGCGGCCTGGGCCGGGGGACGGATCTCGTCGACGACGACCGCGTGCAGGATGCCGCCGAGCGAGTCGCGGCGAAAGGGCGAGGCGCCGCTCAGGACGGCGCACAGCAGCACGCCGAGCGACCACAGGTCGGACTCGGGGCCGGTCCGTGCCCCGGCCATCCGTTCGGGCGCGGTGTATTCGGGCGAGCCGACGAACGCGCCGGTCTCGGTGAGCGTCGTCGCGCCGGCGACCTGGGCGATCCCGAAGTCGGTGAGGACGACGCGGTCGGTGCCCGCCTCGACGAGGACGTTGGCGGGCTTGAGGTCGCGGTGCAGGACGCCCGCCTCGTGCGCGCGGCGCAGCGCGCCGAGCAGGTCGATGCCGATGCGGGCGGCCTCGCGGGCGTCGACCGGCCCGTTCTCGGAGATCCGTTCGGCGAGCGAGCCGCCGCCGATTAGTTCCATGACGATGTATGGGCGTTCGTCGTCCTCGACCACGTCGTGGACGACGATGATGTGCGGGTGGTGCAGCTGGGCCACGGCCCGTGCCTCGCGCAGGGTGCGGTCGCGCTGGAGCCGTGACTCCTCCGCGGAGAGCGAGTCGTCGACGGCCAGTTCCTTCACGGCCACCTGGCGGCCGAGCAGTTGGTCGGTGGCACGCCAGACGACGCCCATGCCGCCCCGGCCGATTCTCGCCTCCAGCCGGTAACGCCCCGCGATCAGACGGGCGTTCTCCCCCTCGGTCCCCATGGGTCTCATCATGCCCCACCGGACGGGCCCCCTCCGTGGCACCGACCGGCCAAGTATGCCGCCGTAGCGGGGCAGTCTGCGCACTAGTACGGCACACCAGTGGCCCGGTGACGCGCGACGTCCACCGAAGGCGGTGAGCTTGCCGAGTTCATCGGCATGCTTGATCAGGGAAGGCCGATCATCCAGAGACGATCATTTTGGGCCACGGCCTGGATCAGAAAAGAGACAAGGCGCGAAAAATCGCCGAGCGATATACACCATCCGGGAAAAAACGGGCGACCGGAATCCTGCTGTCACGTGAATCTTGGAAGCCTTACTATTCCTTTATGGGGAACACATTGAAGCGTCTTTCCGTCACGAGCGTCGCGGCGGTGGCAATATTCGCCACAACCACAGTGACCAACGCCAGTGCGGCGAGCGGCGTCGCCGCATGCTCCACGACCGGCGCCTCGGGAAGTCTGACATTCACCAACTGGTCAGACAATCATGTAGAAATCAAGGGCTGGGTGAAGGACACCGCCGCCGATGGCCACCATGTAGCCATTCAGCTCCTCTCCACCGACGGTAGCAGCAATAACAACTACCCTTGGCCCTGGCATCATGAATATGACGGCAAAGGAGCGGTTCTCCCCATCGACACCTACGCTTCGAACCCCGACGGCTGGCTCCGCTATGTCGGTGTGAGGGTGGCAGTCTGGGAAGGAGACAGGATATTCTCGAGTAGGGTTTGCTCCGAATGGGCCTGAGTGCACACACGATAATCTGAGCCATCTTTACGACCTGTTCGGTGGGGCTACGTCACTAAGTCCCACCGAATCCACACTCCGGTGAATCACCCGGAGCGCGGCGTTCATGTCGATCGGGCAGCGCACCGGCAGAATCGTTCGATGATCTCGCGAGCGGTGGGGCGCAACAACAGTCGGCGACAGAGCTCAATCTCGCGCATCGACCTGCGGGCGCATCGAGCAACCCCCCGCGGGTCGATGCGCCCCGCCAGAACCGCATCGCCGGGATGGTGAACGCCTGCGGTCGTTGCCGAGACGCCCGCCCACTCACTGCCCCGGCCGCCTCTCGGACGCCGCACGCCGACAGAACAGCTGGACGAAGTGTCAAGCGCCGCTGGACACTCTCACCGCTTGACTGCACCCTCTCGCCAGCCCTGCAGCACAGTCTCAAACTGCTTGCGCGTGGTGGCCCAGTCCTCCACAGGAGAGGCCATGCAGATCGCGTACTCGACCCCGTTCCGGGCGATGTACATCACGTCGACGGCTCGGTACGCCCCAGGCGGGCGTGAACCCTGTACCTGCGCCGTCCACTTGTACTCCAGCCGGGAGCTCTGACGGTCACGGTAAACCTGGCGCTGCATGCTCACGCGCTCGTAGTCGACCAGCTGCTGGCTCAACTGCTCGTCCAGTTCGACTTGGTGCAAGTACGGGTCGTCGTAGTCCGGCGCGGTGTCGACCGCGACCCGTACGAGGTGTTTGCCCTTGTCGGGTGTGAAGTCGACCTGCCGGAGGCCGTCCTTGTCGATGGAGACGGACCGCGTCCACCCCTTGGGCAGGGAGATGCCGAATCCCACTGGGTCGTCGCGATGCTGCCAACCGGCGGGAACCGCCCCCTCGCCGCCCTTGCCGCTCGGCTTGTCGCTCGGTTTGCCGCTCGCCTTGCCGTCGGCGGTCCCGGTCGACGAGGCAGAGCCCGAGCCGCGGGGTCCGCTGCCCGTGCCGAAGTGCTGCAGCGCGACCGCGACACCTCCGCCGATGACCGCCGCGAGGGCGACGACCAGGGTGAACGTCCGCAGAAGGTGCCGCTTCGGCGGCGCGGGCACGGGCGCGGGCACGGATCCGATCGTCACCGGCTGGTACGGCGTGTTGGCGGCCGTGTGCGCGCGGGTGGCGGTGCCGGTCCCCTGCTCGGCGGCGCCGTACCCGGTCTGCCGCGACGGCGCGTACGACGGCGCCGCATCCGGCACGCGTCCCTGCGCCGCCTCGGCGAGCATCCGCTCGGCCCGCTCCGCGTCGGGCCGTTCGGCCGGATCCTTGCGCAGCAGCGCGGCGAGGACGGGCCCCAGCGCACCGGCGTTGACCGGTTCGGCGGGTTCCTCCTCGACGACGGCCTGCATGGTGCCGATGGGCGAGGTGCGGCGGAACGGCGACCTGCCCTCCACCGCCGTGTACAGCGTGGCGCCGAGCGCCCACAGGTCGGACGCAGGGCCCGGGTCGTGGCCGCGCACCCGCTCCGGGGCGAGGTAGTCGACCGAGCCGACGACCTCTCCGGTGCGGGTGATGGTGGTGTCGCCCTCGATCTGGGCGATGCCGAAGTCGGTGAGCAGCACCCGGCTGTCGCGGCCGAGCAGGACGTTGCCGGGCTTGATGTCGCGGTGCAGCACGCCCGCGGCGTGCGCGGCGCGCAGGGCCCGCAGCACCCACAGGCCGATGCGCGCGGCCTCGCGCGGCTCGATGCGGCCGCGCTCCTTGACCGCGTCGGCCAGCGACTCGCCCTCGACCAGCTCCATCACGATCCAGGGACGGCCGTCGTGATCGAGGACGTCGTGCACGGTGACGACGGCCGAGTGGTTGATGCGCGCGGCGGCGCGGGCCTCGGCACGGGTGCGGGCCAGCAGGACGCTCTGCTCACTGTCGGAGACGTAGAGCGCGGCGGTCAGCTCCTTGACCGCGACGGCGCGGTGCAACACCTCGTCGTGGGCGCGCCAAACCCGGCCCATGCCACCGCTGCCGATGGATTCGACAAGCCGGTAGCGGCCCGCGAGGAGCAGGCCCTGCATCTGATTCACGTTTCCCCGCAATGGTCTTGACAGGGTCAGACTAAAGAGCGGTACCCAGCCTGGGAACAAGCGGGGTCGTACGGAGACCGCACTGTGACGGTTGTCCCTTCCCTGTACGGGAGGGAACCGTCTGGTGTTCAGACGCCGCCGCCTGCCGAAACGTTGCGCCCTGGGCGCAGAAAGAGTTGTTCAGCGGGTGACCCGGTAGGTCGACGACGCCTGTTCGTAGAGCCGCGAGACCTCGTCGCGCTCGGCGTCCGGACCGCGCAGCTGCACCACGTGGTAGTGCCCGGCGATCAGGATCGCGAGGTTGCGCACGTAGAGCGAACGGCCCGCGGAGTCCTGCCAGGTGAACTGGCCCTCGGCCATCACCTTTCCGCCCACGTCGATCCGCCGCATCCCGCTGGAGGTCGCCCAGGTCGAGTCCCTGAAGGGCTGCAACTCCTTCTCGCTCTCCCGCTGATAGGTCATCGGGTCGCTGCCGTACGTGGCGGTGCCGTCCCGGCCGGGGACGACGATGAGCTCGAAGTCCCCCTGGGAGTAGACGACCTGGCCCCTGCCGTTCTTCGGCGAGCGCGTCCAGCCGCTCGCCACGGCGACCTGGAATCCCTCGGGGTCCTTGCGGAGGGTGAACCCCTGGGCCACGTCGGGATCGGCGGTGGTGTGCGAGGAGGTCGAACTGGACTTCCCCGAGGGGCTCTTGTCGGGGTCGGGCGAGGTCTGGTCGGAGCCGGGCGCGTTGCTCACGGTCGGGTCGCCACCGGGCTGCGTGGCGGGACCGGCCTGCCCGGCGGCGCCGGTCCGCCCGCCGTCGGTGCCGCCGCGGTCCGCCTTGGGCATGAAGACGACCGCGTACGTGACCGCGGCGGCCAGCAGGAGCAGGATCAGCAGGAGGAGGTTGCGGCCGAGCCGGCGCGGACCCGCCGCGTTCTCCTGCCTGGCCCGCTTGTGGCGGGCGTGCGCGCTGGTCGCGGGCAGCCCGGCGCGGCGCCTGCGGACGAGCTCGCCCCGGCGCCGTACGATCGGCAGCCGGCTCGGGTCGGCGGGCGGTACGGGCACGACGTGCGCCCCGGCCTCGGGCTCCGGCGCGGAACGCACCAACGACCGCAGCCAGCCGCGCAGTTCCTCGAAGTCGAGGCGTTCGGTGGGGTCCTGGCGCAGCAACGACTCGACGACGGGCCGCAGCGGTCCGCACTCCTCGGCGAAGGCGGGCGGTTCCGCGCACACCAGCTGGACCAGCTCGGCGGTGTTCTCCTCCGGGTAGGGGGCGTGTCCCTGCACGGCGCGGAAGAGCAGCGCGCCGAGCGCCCACAGGTCGGTCGCCGGGCCGATCGGAGCCGCCAACTGCCAGTTCTCGTGCACCGGTCCGGCCTGTTCGGGCGCCCAGCGTTCGGTGACCGGACCGACGACGGCCATACGTGCCTGCCGGGCCCGCTCGGCCGCGAGCGCGGTGGCGGGCCCCCGGCGCGGCGGAGCCCCGGCGACCAGGTCACCCCAGCCACCGCCGGGGCGGCCGGAGGGGTGCGCGGCGGGGGCGAGGCCCTGCGGGGTGCCGGGCGCCCGGGTGTGGTCGTGGGCCGGGGAGGCACCCGCCGTACGGGCGTTCCCGGTGCCGGTGAATCCGCCGGGCGGTACGGGTACCTGGGCGCCGCCGGGCGCCCGGAATCCGCCGGTGGACCGGCCGTCGTCCGGGGCCCGCTCGCCGCCGATGGGCCGTCCGGGAGCCGGAACTCCGGGGCGGCCGCCCTGCCCTGTCCCGTAGGGGGCCTGTCCGGGCGCGAGCGCGGAACGGCCGTACGCCGTGTCACCGCCCGCGCCTCCGGCGCCCGGTCCCGGGGGGAGGGTGGGCCGCGTACGGCCGCTGTCCCCGGCGGACCGCGCCTGGACTCCGTACCTGCCGGTGCCGCCGACTCCGTACGGATCGGCTATCTGCCCCGGGGGCGCACCCTGCACCTGCTGCCGACCGTCCTGACCGGGCAACTGCGGCGTGGTGGGGGCCTGGGCCCCGGGGGCGTACGGAGTGGCGCCGTACTGGCCGCCCTGGCCGGGCAGGTGCGAGGACGAATCGGGGTCCTGGGGCCCCTCAGCGTGAGGAGAAGCGCCGTACGGACCACCCTGGCCTGGGACATGCGACGGCGGGGCGGAGGCTTGGGCTCCTGGTGTGTGCGGGGAGGCGCCGTACCGGCTGTCCTGGCCGGGCACGTGCGACGACGGAGTGGGGGCCTGGGCCCCGGGGACGTAGGGAGAAGCGCCGTACTGGCCGCCCTGGCCGGGCACGTGCGAAGACGGAGTGGGGGCCTGGGCCCCGGGGGCGTACGGAGTGGCGCCGTACTGGCCGCCCTGGCCCGGCACCTGCGAAGACGGGGCGGGGGGCTGAGCCCCCGGAGCGTGCGGGGAGGCGGCGTACCGATCGTCCCGGGTGGGCGGCTCGCCGGGGGTGGAGGGGCGGGGGGCCGGGAGGGCGAGCGGGTCGCCGCGGCGCTCTCCCTGTACGCGGGCCGCGGCACGCGCTCCGGCGCGGTACGCGGCGATGGCCCCGGCGCGCGCGGCGCGGATGTCGTCCCCGGCACCCTCGGCCTGCCCGCCCGTCTCCGGTCCGCCGTCGGGACCGGCCGCTCCCGTGGGGCGGCCCGGACCCGCCGGACCACCCGCTTCGAGGGCGCGCGGCCCCCGGCCGGCCGCGGGCGCGCCGGGAACCGGTGCCCCCGGAACCGGAGTTCCCTGCTCCGCACGGGCCTCGATCGCCGCCCGCCGGGCCGCCTCGGCGTCGGCGCCGCTCGTGGCCGCCACGGCGACACCGCGCGAGGCACCAGCACCGAATCCGCCACCGCCGACGGGCCCGCGCCCGCCCGCGGCACCCTGCCCGCCACCGGGCCCGCTCCCCGGCCCACGTCCGGCGGCACCCTGGGGGGCACCCGCGCCGGCCGGACCGGCGTCACCGGGCTGCCCCGCGCGGGGGCCGGATCCGTGACCGCTCGTGAAGTCGTCCTCCGGCGCCGGCACCGGGTCGTACCCGCACAGCGCCTCTTCGGCCGCCCCGGCGGCAAGCCCGGTGAGCAGGACGCGGCCGTCGTCGCAGACGAGCACCGTGCGCACGGTGATGTTGCGGTGCACCCAGCCGTGCGCGTGCAGGACCCGCAGGGCGGTCAGGACGTCGGCGGCGACCTCCGCGGCGCGGTACGGGCTGAGCGGCTTCTCGGCGAGCAGCGCGGCCAGCGGCCTCGCGGGCACCAGCTCACTGACGATCCACAGCGAGCCGCCCTCGGCGAACACGTCGAAGACCTGGTCGAGCCGGGGGTGATCGGGAATCCGCGCGGCCGCCTGCGCCGCCTCGATCGCGCGCAGCACCGCCGGTTCGACGGACCGCCGGGTGGTGCGGGCCGACGCCCGCCGCACACCGCCGTCCCGGGCCACGAACCCGTCGGGCAGCCCGTCCGCGTCGAGCACCTCGGCCTCGACGACCTCGGGCAACGGCACCTGCCGTACGAGGACTTCCTGCCCGCTGTAGGTGTCGAAGGCCCGGCTCTCGGCGAGTTCGTACTCGTCGGACGGCGGCAGGGGCAGGCGGTAGCGGTCGGCGAGTACCCGTCCCGCGTAGTCGTCCACGATGCTCCCCCAGCCGACCGGTTGGTCAATTCCGTTCGCCGTGCGTCCCGTTGTGGCTTCGTTCGGTCCGCAACCACTCACGATACGTGCCCGAGGCAACCCGCAGAGCGGTGATGCGAGATCTCGGGCCCCGTTCGTCGCGGAACGTCACCTAGAGCCTGCGGTACGTCATGACTTCGGCTGGAACGTCTTGGTCAGCGTGGCCCACGTGCTCTTGCGCAGCGTGCTCCCCCACGCGGCGTCCTTGGCCGTGTACATCAGTGCGTAGCCCTGATGCGGGTTCACCACGAAACCGCGGTCGATCGTGTGGAACTTCGTGCCGCCGTCCACGTAGGTGAACTCCCAGTCGGCCATGTTCCAGCTGCGGTAGTCCACCTGCGCTATACGGATCTTCGAGTACTGGGAGCGCGTCATGTAGCGCTCCTGGTTCTTCCAGTCCGCGACCGGGTCGTCCTTGGGCGTCGAGGTCCAGCCGACGAGGAGCTTCTGTCCGTCGGGGCCGGTGAACCGGGCTCCCGCGGCGTCCTGGGACTCGTACTTCCATCCCTTCGGCAGCCCGATCGAGAAGCCCTGCCCGCTCTTGTACGTGGTCACGGCGGCGGAACCCGAGCCCGACTCCTTGCCGCCGCCCGAACCGTCCGAGTCGCCGGTGCCCGTGTCCGTGCCCGTGCCGGACGAGGTCTTGGCGTCGTCGTCCGAGCCGGAGCCGGAGCCGGAGTCCGTGCCCGACTTGTCGCCGCTGTCGGTGTGGGCGGTGTCGCTCTTGCTCTTGTCGCCGCTCTTGGCGCCGTCCTTCTGCCCGCTGCCGCCGGCCGCTCCGGTGGAGGCGGTCGCCTTGGCGCCGCTGCCGCCGCCCTTGGCGCCGTTGTCGTCGTCGCCGCCGCCGATCGTGATGGCCAGCACGGTGCCGACCACGGCCAGCGCCACGACGACCGCGAGGATCACCAGCGTCCGCAGCGGCACGACATCGGTCAGCGAGGCCTTGGGTGCCGGACGGGCCGGACGCTCGGGGGCCACGGGCCACCCGGAGCCCGAGCCGCCGCGCTTGCCGCCCGCGCCTCCGGCGCCGGTGGCCGAACCCGGGTTCCCCGGTCCGCCGTCGGAACCGCCCGTCCGTCCCGGCACGGACGCGTTCACCGCGGTCGCCGCCACGGAGGCGCCGCCGGTCCGACCGGCATCCGATCCGGTCCCCGAACCGGCCTGCGGGGAGGTCGTCCTGGCTCCGGCCGCCTGCGCGGAGTCCGCGCCGCCGGCCGCCTTGGCACGGGCCGTCGCCGCCGAGGTGGCCGCCGCCGTGGCGGCTCCGGCCGCGGTCGCGGCCTTGCGCACCGACCGCAGGGCCCCGCGCAGCCGCTCCGAGGGCTCCTCGCCCTTCTTGGCGCCGCCCGAGCCGCCCCGCCGGGCCGGTTCCTCCGGCAGCGGCGGCATGGCCACGACCTTCGTCGCGTCCGCCGGCTCCGGCACGTCCGGCTCGGGCGCGCGCAGCACCTCGTTGAGCATGGCCCGGGCGCCCGCGTCGTCGAGCCGCTGCTCGGGATCCTTGGCCAGCAGGCCGTAGATCACCTTCTCCAGCGGGCCCGCGTTCTTGGGCTGTTCGACCGGCTCGGTCATCACCGCGGTGAGCGTCGCGATCGCGGAGCCCTTGTCGTACGGCGGCACGCCTTCGACCGACGCGTACAGCAGACCGCCCAGCGACCACAGGTCGGCCGCGGGTCCGGGCTTGTGGCCGCGCGCCCGCTCCGGCGAGATGTAGGAGGGCGCGCCGACGAGCATGCCGGTCGAGGTGATGGACGGGTCGCCCTCCACCTGCGCGATGCCGAAGTCGGTGAGCACGACCCGGCCGTCGTCGGAGATCAGCACGTTCGACGGCTTCACGTCACGGTGCAGGATGCCCTCGCGGTGCGCCGCCTGGAGCACGTCGAGGATGGCGAGCCCCACCTCCGCGGCACGCCTCGGCGTGAGCAGTCCGTCCTCGCGGATGGCCTCGGCGAGGGACTTGCCCTCGACGAGCTCCATGACGATCCAGGGCCGGTTGTCCTCGTCGACCACGTCGAAGACCGTCACCGCGCTGTTGTTGCGGATCCGCGCGATGGCCTTGGCCTCGCGCAGCGTGCGCGTGATCAGCCGGCGCTTCTCGTCCTCGTCGATGGCCGACGGGAACCGCAGCTCCTTCACGGCGACCGTACGGCCCAGGGTCTCGTCCTCGGCACGCCACACGGTGCCCATGCCGCCGCGACCGAGAACGTCCCCCAGCCGGTACCGCCCGGCGAGGAGACGTTCGCTCTTGTCCTGACGGGATGCCCCCGCCCGCTCCGCCTCCGACATGCGTCCCCTCATGCAACCCGCCCTGACAGAGCCTCCATTGTCCCCCACCCGACAAGTGCCCGACGCCGTGGGGGCCCCTGGAACCGCAACAGCTCAGCCAGTGAGACGCCCGGACCCCGCCGGCGGCCCGCCCACGACCGCGCCGCGCGCCCCGCGGCCACCCCGTGACCACGGCCGGGCGGGTCCGCCGCACCCGTTTCCGTGACCCGCCCCACGATGTTCCCGGGCACAGAAACGTGCCCCATGATGGGCCGCGACAAGGAAGGACCCCGCGATGCCATCGCCCCGGACACCTCGGACACTTCTGGCCATACCCCTGTCCCTGGCCCTGTTCGTCACGGTCCGGACCCAGCTTCCGGGGCATGTTCCGGCCGCCGCGCACACGACCGTCACCCGGGCCACGGACGCCGCGCTGACCCGCCTGGTGACCCGCGGCGGCGCTCCGGCCGCCGCCCTGCTCGCCGACGACACGTCCGGATCCCGGTTCACGAGCGCCGGAAACGGAATCTCCCGCTCCGATCATTTCCGTGCCGGAAGCATCACCAAGTCGTTCATCGCGACGGTCGTCCTGCAACTCGCCGACGAGCACCGGCTGTCCCTGTCCGACTCCGTCGACGACCATCTGCCCGGCCTGGTGCGCGGCGCGGGCAACGACGGCCGCCGCATCACCCTGCGCGACCTGCTCCGCCACACCAGCGGCCTCTACGACTTCACCGCGACGACCCGGGGCGCCGTCCCCGTGACCGCTCGTCAGGCTCTGCGCATCGCACTCACCCATCCCCCGGCCGACCGCGGCCGCTTCGCCTACTCGAACACGAACTACGTGGTGCTCGGCCTGATCGTCGAGCAGGTCACCGGCCACTCGTACGCCGCCGAGGCCGAACGGCGGATCATCAACCCCCTTCATCTGACGGGCACTTCGTTCCCGGGCGCCCGCACGACGCTGCCCGCGCCGCACGGCCGCGCCTACGCCGCCGACGGCTCCGACGTCACCGGGCTCGACCCGCGCGTGGCCGGCGCGGCGGGTGAGCTGGTGAGCACGCTGGCCGACCTGAACCGCTTCTACGCGGCCCTGCTCGACGGCACGCTGCTGCCCTCGCGCCGTCTGCGCGAGATGCTCGACACCCGCGCCGCACATGGCTCGTACGGCATGGGGCTGTTCCCGGTGAAGCTGCCGTGCGGGACCACGGTGTGGGGACACAACGGCCGGATCTCCGGCAGCTACGTGCGCAGCGCGGCCACCGTCGACGGTCGGCGTGTCCTCACCTTCCGGGTGAACACGGACGGGGTCACGGACCCGACGCTCGAACCGGCCCTGCTCGCCGCCGAGTTCTGTCCCCGCACCTCGTAGAACGGCCGGGCCCCGGGCGGAGATCCCTCCTCACCACACCCGTTCGAGTGATATCGGCAAAGAGCTCGGGTCAGAACTGCACGATCTCCGGCGCGCCCAGCCGGGCCGCGTCCGCCGTCAGGTCGTCCGGCTGCCGCTGGGACTCCCGCTCGGCCTCGACCCGCTTCTCGTAGTGCTCCACCTCGCGCTCGATCTGGTCCTTGTCCCAGCCGAGGACCGGCGCCATCAGCTCGGCGGCCTCGCGGGCGCTGCGGGTGCCCCGGTCGAAGGTCTCGATGGAGATGCGGGTGCGCCGGGTCAGGACGTCGTCCAGGTGGCGGGCGCCCTCGTGCGAGGCGGCGTAGACGATCTCGGCCCGGAGGTAGTCCTCGGCGGCCGGCAGGGGACTGCCCAGGGAGGGGTCCGCCGCGATGAGGGCGAGAAGCTCCTCGGCGAGCGATCCGTACCGGTTCAACAGGTGCTCCACACGCGCCACATGGATGCCGGTGCGAGCCGCGATCCGCGCTCGCGCGTTCCACAGCGCGCGGTACCCCTCGGCGCCGAGCAGCGGGGTGTCCTCGGTGACGCACTCGGCGACCCGCTGGTCGAGACCGTGCACCGCCGCGTCGACGGCGTCCTTGGCCATGACCCGGTAGGTCGTGTACTTGCCGCCGGCCACGACGACGAGCCCTGGCACCGGATGGGCCACGGTGTGCTCGCGCGACAGCTTGCTCGTGGCGTCCGACTCGCCGGCCAGCAGCGGGCGCAGCCCCGCGTACACCCCTTCGACGTCGTCCCGGCCGAGCGGCACGGAGAGCACCGAGTTCACATGCTCCAGCAGATAGTCGATGTCCGCGCTGGACGCGGCCGGGTGGGCCTTGTCGAGGTCCCAGTCGGTGTCGGTGGTGCCGATGATCCAGTGGCGGCCCCAGGGGATCACGAACAGCACGGACTTCTCGGTGCGCAGGATCAGGCCCGTCGTGGAGTGGATGCGGTCCTTCGGCACGACCAGGTGGATGCCCTTGGACGCGCGGACGTGGAACTGGCCCCGCTCCCCGACCATGGCCTGGGTGTCGTCGGTCCACACGCCCGTGGCGTTGACGATCTGCCGGGCGCGGACCTCGTACTCGCCGCCGCCCTCGACGTCACGCACCCGGGCCCCGACCACCCGCTCGCCCTCGCGCAGGAATCCGGTGACCCGCGCGCGGTTGGCCACCTTCGCTCCGTACGAGGCCGCCGTGCGCACCAGGGTCGCCACATAGCGGGCGTCGTCCATCTGCGCGTCGTAGTACTGGAGGGCGCCGATCAGCGCGTCCTTCTTCAAGGCCGGTGCGACGCGCAGGGCGTGGCGGCGGCTCAGATGGCGGTGGGAGGGCAGGCCGCGGCCGTGACCGCGGGCCATCGACATGGCGTCGTACAGCGCGACGCCGGAGCCCGCGTACAGCCGCTCCCAGCCCTTGTGCTGGAGGGGGTAGAGGAACGGGACGGGCTTGACCAGGTGCGGTGCCAGCCGTTCGAGGAGCAGGCCGCGCTCCTTCAGCGCCTCGCGGACGAGCGCGAAGTCGAGCATCTCCAGATACCGCAGGCCGCCGTGGATCAGCTTGCTGGATCTGCTCGACGTGCCCGACGCCCAGTCACGCGCCTCGACCAGGCCGGTGGACAGCCCGCGCGTCGCGGCGTCCAGCGCGGTGCCCGCGCCGACCACGCCCGCGCCCACGACCAGCACGTCCAGCTCGCCCTCGGCCATTCCCGCCAGTGACTCGGCACGCTCCGCCGGCCCCAGTGTCGCTGTCCTCACCGCTGCCTCCCGCTGTAGATCGCGCTGGCCGCACCCGTCCGGCGACGCCCGGCTCACTTCCCCCTGCCCAAAGTCTGACCGTCTCTCCCCTCATCGGCCACCGTCCGTCCTCAGCCTGTGGACAACTCTGGGCGACGCGTAGGGAATCTTGATCGATCAATCCCGTAAATCGGTCATATTTACTCCTAGTCTGACATTGCTCTCGCCCATCCTGTCCACAGGGCTTGCGCACCTGTCCCGCATCGGTTACTGGGAAGGACGGCCCACTCCATGCCCGCAGACCTCGCCGTCATCGGACTCGGTCCCCTCGGCCTGCCCCTGGCCCAGGCCGCCGTCGCCGCCGGCATCCCCACCCTCGGCTACAGAACCGGCCCGGAAGGCGGCTCCCTCACTGCCGCGGAACTGCGCCGGATGCTCGCGGGCGGCTTCCGCCCGGCCACGAACCCGGCCGAGCTCGGCCGCGTCCGCACCGCCGTCATCTGCGCACCGACCCCGCGGGGCGCGGACGGCTCCCTGGACCTCGGCCAGGTGGAATCGGCGGCCCGCACCCTGGCCGCGCGGCTGCGCCCGCACACCACGGTCATCCTGGAATCGCCGGTGCACCCCGGCACCACCGAGGCGTTCCTGCGCCCGCTCCTCGAAACCGGATCCGGGCTGCGCGCGGGGCGCGACTTCCACCTCGCCTACTCGCCCAGCCGGGTCGACCCCGGCAACCGCGACTTCACCCCCGCCGGGACACCGAAGGTCATCGGCGGCCTCACCCCCGCCTGCACCGAGTCGGCCGCCGCCTTCTACGGACGGCTCACCGACAAGGTCGTCCGCGCGCGCGGGCCGCGCGAGGCGGAGACCGTGCAGGTCCTGGAGACCAACTTCCGGCACGTCAACATCGCGCTCGTCAACGAGATGGCCGTGCTCTGCCACGACCTGAACGTCGACCTGTGGGACGTCATCCGCTGCGCCGAGACCAAGCCGTTCGGGTTCCAGGCGTTCCGGCCCGGCCCGGGAGTCGGCGGCCACGGGATCGCCCAGGACCTCGGCGGCCCCTCCGGACGCCCGCTGCGGATGGTCGAACTGGCCCGGCAGGTCAACAACCACATGCCCCAGTACGTCGTCCAGCGCGCCGCCGCGCTGCTCAACGAGCACGGCAAGTCCGCCCGGGCCGCGCGGGTGCTCCTCCTCGGCATCACCTACAAGGCCGACATCGCCGACCAACAGGGCTCCCCCGCCCACGAGATCGCCGTACGGCTGATGGAACTCGGCGCCTCCGTCAGCTATCACGACCCGCACGTACCGTCCTGGAGCGTGCTCGGGCGGCCCGTACCGCGCGCGGACTCCCTCTACGAGGCCGCGGCCGACGCCGACCTGACGATCCTGCTCCAGCAGCACCGCACCTACGACCTGCAAGGACTGTCCGTGAAGGCCCAACTCCTCCTGGACACACGGGGAGCGACCCCGACGGGAGCGGCGCACCGGCTCTGAGCCGAAGAATTGCCTCACCGACTGTCACTCCCCCCTGCTAACCTGCGGCAGCTCTCGCACACGCGTGCGCCCGTGCCCCGGGCGCCGCCAGGTGTGCGGCGACTTCACCAGCGCACAGCACGTGCGCCCGCATCCCTGGGGGGAACCACATGAGCCAGTCGACGCCGCCGTCCGGTCCACCGGCCGACGCCAACCCGCCCGCCGCCGCGCCCGCGCCCGCCGCTCCGGCCGACCAGCCGCCCGTCCCGCCGCAGGCCGCCGCGCCGCAGGGCCCCTGGCAGGGCGCGCCCCAGCCGGGCTTCCCGGTCGCGCCGCCCGCCCCGGCCGCCCCGGCGCGCAGCAACTTCCCGCTCGGCCTCGTCGCCTCGATCGGCGCCGGTGTGGTGTCCGCGATCCTGTACGGCCTGGTCATCGGCCTCACCAAGCACGAGATCGGCTACGCAGCCGTGGGTGTCGGCTTCCTCGTCGGCATCGCCGCGGGCCGTGTCGGCGGCCGCAGCCAGACCCTCCCGGTCGTCAGCGTGATCGTCTCCGTGGCGGCGGTCTACCTCGGCCAGCTCATCGGCGAGGCCATGATCATCGCCAAGGAGTACGGCGTCGGCTTCAGCGACGTCTTCTTCGACCACTTCAGCGTCGCCCAGGAAGGCTGGAAGGCCGACGCAGACCCGCTGACCTTCGTCTTCTTCGCGGTCGCCGCCTACGTGGCGTTCCAGAGCGCCCGCAAGGCCGGGGACTGAGGTGCCGGTCTGGCTGTTCCTGATGCTGTTCGGTCTGTCCGGCGCGGTCGCCGGGGGCTGGGTCGCCTTCAACATCCGGGGCGCCGCGGACGCCATGAAAGCCTTCCAGCAGCGCAGCCACGAGATGACCGCCCTCGCCGCCGGGACCTTCACCCCGCGGCCGGACCGGGTCAGCCGCATCGGCCTGCGGCCGTACGCCGCACTCGTCGGCCTCGCCGGCGCCAGCCTCGTCCTCGCGGGCGTGGCCGAGCTGCTGACCAGCCGCTGACGAGGCCAGAGAACACGACGAGGGCCCGGCCACCACACGGTGAACGGGCCCTCGTCGCGTACGGCCTAGGGCATGGGGACTACCGCTTGTGCTGGGAGTCCGCCACCGTCACCTCGACGCGCTGGAACTCCTTGAGCTCGCTGTAGCCGGTGGTCGCCATCGCGCGGCGCAGGGCGCCGAAGATGTTCATCGAGCCGTCCGGGATGTGCGACGGACCGGTGAGGATCTCCTCGATCGTGCCGACGGTGCCGAGGTCGACCTTCTTGCCGCGCGGCAGCTCCTCGTTCACCGCCTCCATGCCCCAGTGGTGGCCGCGGCCCGGCGCGTCGGTGGCGCGCGCGAGCGGGGAGCCCATCATCACGGAGTCGGCGCCGCAGGCGATGGCCTTGGGGAGGTCGCCGGACCAGCCCACACCGCCGTCGGCGATGACGTGCACGTACCGGCCGCCGGACTCGTCCATGTAGTCACGGCGGGCCGCGGCGACGTCCGCGACGGCGGTGGCCATCGGGACCTGGATGCCCAGCACGTTGCGCGTGGTGTGCGCGGCGCCGCCGCCGAAGCCGACGAGGACACCGGCCGCGCCGGTGCGCATCAGGTGCAGGGCCGCGGTGTACGTGGCGCAGCCGCCGACGATCACCGGGACGTCGAGCTCGTAGATGAACTGCTTCAGGTTCAGCGGCTCGGCGGCACCGGAGACGTGCTCGGCCGACACCGTCGTACCGCGGATGACGAAGATGTCCACGCCCGCGTCGACGACGGCCTTGGAGAACTGCGCCGTGCGCTGCGGGGAGAGGGCGGCGGCGGTGACGACTCCGGAGTCGCGCACCTCCTTGATGCGCTGCCCGATCAGCTCCTCCTTGATGGGAGCCGCGTAGATCTCCTGGAGACGGCGCGTCGCGCGCTCCGCGTCCAGCCCGGCGATCTCGTCGAGCAGCGGCTGCGGGTCGTCGTACCGCGTCCAGAGGCCTTCCAGGTTCAGGACGCCGAGGCCGCCGAGCTCGCCGATACGGATCGCGGTGGCCGGGGAGACGACCGAGTCCATCGGGGCGGCCAGGAACGGCAGCTCGAAGCGGTAGGCGTCGATCTGCCAGGCGATCGAGACCTCCTTCGGGTCCCGCGTACGGCGGCTCGGGACGACGGCGATGTCGTCGAAGGCGTACGCCCGGCGGCCGCGCTTGCCGCGCCCGATCTCGATCTCAGTCACGTTGTGGCCTTTCCCTCTTCGCTTCTGCGCCTCCCAGTATCCCCGACGCCCACGACAAGGGCGGCCCCGGAACCTCCGGGACCGCCCTCGTGGCGGGTCTCCACGCGCGCGTGGGAAGACCGATCAGCTGTACGGGTGACTACTTGAGGCGGCTGTAGTTCGGCGCCTCGACCGTCATCTGGATGTCGTGCGGGTGGCTCTCCTTGAGGCCCGCCGAGGTGATGCGCACGAACCGGCCGCGCTCCTGGAGCTCGGGCACGGTACGGCCGCCGACGTAGAACATCGACTGGCGCAGACCGCCGACCAGTTGGTGGACGACCGCGGACAGCGGGCCGCGGTAGGGCACCTGGCCCTCGATGCCCTCGGGGACGAGCTTCTCGTCGGAGGCGACGCCCTCCTGGAAGTAGCGGTCCTTGGAGAAGGAGCGCTGCTCGCCACGGGACTGCATGGCACCCAGGGAGCCCATGCCGCGGTACGACTTGAACTGCTTGCCGTTGATGAACAGCAGCTCGCCCGGGGACTCCTCGCAGCCCGCGAGCAGCGAGCCGAGCATCACCGTGTCGGCGCCCGCGACCAGGGCCTTGGCGATGTCGCCGGAGTACTGGAGGCCACCGTCGCCGATGACCGGGACACCGGCCGCCTTGGCGGCGAGCGACGCCTCGTAGATGGCGGTGACCTGGGGGACGCCGATGCCGGCGACGACGCGGGTGGTGCAGATGGAACCGGGGCCGACACCGACCTTGATGCCGTCGACGCCCGCGTCGATCAGGGCCTGCGCGCCGTCACGGGTGGCGATGTTGCCGCCGATGACGTCGACGCCCGAGGAGTTCGACTTGATCTTGGCGACCATGTCGCCGACCAGCCGGGAGTGGCCGTGCGCGGTGTCGACGACGATGAAGTCGACGCCCGCCTCGATCAGGGCCTGGGCCCGCTCGAAGGCGTCGCCCGCGACACCGACGGCCGCGCCGACCAGCAGACGCCCCTCGGAGTCCTTGGCGGCGTTCGGGTACTTCTCGGCCTTGACGAAGTCCTTGACCGTGATGAGGCCCTTGAGGACGCCGGCGTCGTCGACCAGCGGAAGCTTCTCGATCTTGTGGCGGCGCAGGAGCTGCATCGCGTCGTGACCGGAGATGCCGACCTTGCCCGTGACCAGCGGCATCGGCGTCATGACGTCGCGCACCTGCTGCGAGCGGTCGGTCTCGAAGGCCATGTCGCGGTTGGTGACGATGCCGAGCAGCTTGCCGCCGCCGTCGGTGACCGGCACACCGGAGATACGGAACTTGGCGCAGATCGCGTCGGCCTCGACGAGCGTGGCGTCCGGGCGCACGGTGATCGGGTCGGTGACCATGCCGGACTCGGAGCGCTTCACCAGGTCGACCTGGTTGGCCTGGTCCTCGATGGACAGGTTGCGGTGCAGAACACCGACGCCGCCCTGGCGGGCCATCGCGATCGCCATGCGCGATTCGGTGACCTTGTCCATGGCGGCGGAGAGCAGCGGGATGTTGACCCGGACGTTCTTCGAGATGTGCGAGGCGGTGTCGATCTGGTCGGGCGCCATGTCCGACGAGCCCGGCAGCAGCAGCACGTCGTCGTAGGTCAGCCCGAGTGTCGCGAATTTGGCGGGCACTCCGTCGACGTTGGCAGTCATGACACCTTCCCCAAATGGCCTTGATCGGTGCGGATGTCCATGCTAACGGGAAGCATGGCTCTCTCATTCCACGGTTGAGGGTGGGCTTCGGCTTCGTATGTTCGTACGGGATGACGGGCGTTCCCGTTCAGACCCGCGCCCGGAGAGGGGCGCGGAGCCCGCCCGGGCCGCCCGGCCCGAGGTGGGCGAGGGCCCGCGGGCCCTCGCCAGGCCTGCCGGAGGCGGCACCGTGCCGTCCCCGGCCGGGGTCGATCGGCGCCGCCGGGATCCGCCGCCCTTTGCCCGCGCTTTGCGGAGGAAAAGGGTCGCGGCGCGCGGGGCGCCCCTGACCGCAGTGACCGGCATCACCGGCCCGACACCACCGGAACGTGTCCCGCCGGCCCGGACGCGCCCGACTCGACCGGACGCCTGCCACCCGGTCGCGTCGGCGTGCCGTCCGCTCGCGTCGCCGCGACCGGATCCGGATTCCTACTGCTCCGCCAGTGCCCTCAGCCGGCTCAGCGCACGGTGCTGGGCCACCCGGACGGCACCCGGAGACATGCCCAGCATCTGGCCCGTCTCCTCCGCCGTGAGGCCCACCGCGATCCGCAGAAGGAGCAGCTCTCGCTGGTTCTCGGGGAGGTTGGCCAGGAGTTTCTTGGCCCATTCGGCGTCGCTGCTGAGCAGCGCGCGCTCCTCGGGTCCGAGGGAGTCGTCGGGCCGCTCCGGCATCTCGTCGGACGGGACGGCCGTGGACCCCGGATGGCGCATCGCGGCACGCTGGAGGTCGGCGACCTTGTGCGCGGCGATCGCGAAGACAAACGCCTCGAAGGGGCGACCGGTGTCCTTGTAGCGCGGCAGCGCGAGGAGCACCGCGACACAGACCTCCTGCGCCAGGTCCTCCACGAAATGCCGCGCGTCCCCCGGCAGCCGGGACAGCCGGGCGCGGCAGTAGCGCAGCGCGAGCGGGTGTACGTGGGCGAGCAGGTCGTGCGTGGCCTGTTCGTCGCCGTCGACCGCGCGAAGGACGAGCGCACCGATCCCCGTCGTCTCGTCTTCACGCATCGGTCCATGGTGCCTTGACGTCGTCCTGTCCGTGGCACCGCGTCCATAGTTGTGCACCGAAGCGTTATGAGCAGGTGCGCCGGAACTCATCTCCTGCGCCCTCCCCTTCCGCTCGACCGACTTGTCCCCAAGGAACTCCACACCTCAAGGATGCGGCATCCGCCGGGAAACGGAGTCCGGACACCGAGGAGGCACGCTCCAAAGGCCCGGCCCCACCCGCCGACCGGCGGGCAGGGACTGCCCATGTCATACCCGCGAGGCGGCTCACCCGAGGGCTGTCCGACGCTCCCCGACGCGTGCGCGAGGACGGCTGACGCGTGCGTGAAGACGGCTACGGCACCTCGCCGCGTCGCCGGACCGCCCGGATACGCCCAGTACGGGGAACGCCCTCCGCGTCGAGGTGCACCGCACCCGACGCCGCGCGCTGATCCACCGGGTGCCACGGGACACTCCTCAACGAACCAGGCCCCACCGGAATCCGAGCGCGACCGCGTGCGCCCGGTCCGAGGCGCCGAGCTTCTTGAAGAGCCGCCGGGCGTGGGTCTTGACCGTGTCCTCGGAGAGGAACAGCTCACGGCCGATCTCGGCGTTCGAACGTCCGTGGCTCATTCCTTCGAGCACCTGGATCTCACGCGCGGTGAGCGTGGGCGCGGCGCCCATCTCCGCCGAACGCAGTCTGCGCGGGGCGAGCCGCCAGGTCGGGTCGGCGAGCGCCTGGGTCACGGTGGCGCGCAGCTCCGCCCGCGAGGCGTCCTTGTGCAGATAACCGCGGGCGCCGGCGGCGACGGCGAGCGCCACGCCGTCCAGGTCCTCGGCGACGGTGAGCATGATGATGCGCGCACCGGGGTCGGCGGACAGCAGCCGCCTGACCGTCTCCACGCCGCCCAGTCCGGGCATGCGTACGTCCATCAGAATCAAATCCGAACGGTCGGCTCCCCAGCGGCGGAGGACTTCCTCGCCGTTGGCCGCCGTCGTCACGCGCTCGACACCGGGCACGGTCGCGACCGCGCGGCGGAGCGCCTCTCGGGCAAGCGGGGAGTCGTCGCAGACGAGGACGGATGTCATGACCGTCCTCCGCAGCTGATGCGCGTCACCTTGAGCCTCCAGGCTGTTACGAATCGTCACCTGTGCGGTCGACACTCGCAGGCGGATACATCCGCCTACCCGAGCGCTTGTTCCTTCAACCGCCTCAGCCATCTCAACGATGGTCACTCGAAAGAGTTACGGGGCAGTCGGCCGTCATCGGCACTGTACGTGAGGGCGCGGACACGGTGCAGACATGCGCGCCGACCCTCAACGTTTCATCACAACCCATGCCCCATTTAGCCTGTTTTCTTCCCATTAGCTGGTGTCTGAGGCTAGATTCGCAATGAGTCATATTTTCATCTCCTTAGATCGTAGATGTACGGTCGGTGGGCACAGAGCAGCCCAGAACGGCAACAAGGGGACACGCAATGGCAGATTTCTCCCGCCTTCCCGGTCCGAACGCGGACCTCTGGGACTGGCAGCTCCTCGCGGCCTGCCGAGGGGTCGACAGCTCGCTCTTCTTCCACCCGGAGGGTGAGCGTGGTGCGGCACGGAGCGCTCGTGAGAACTCGGCCAAAGAGGTCTGCATGAGATGCCCGGTACGCGCGGAGTGCGCGGCACACGCGCTCGCGGTGCGCGAACCGTACGGCGTGTGGGGCGGACTGACCGAGGACGAGCGCGAAGAGCTCATGGGACGGGCACGCAACCGACTGGTCTCGGCGGCGGCCCCTGGAAACGCTTCCGCTTCGAACAACTGAAGGAACGTTTCTGCCCTGAAGACGCGTACAGGTTCGGTGTGCGTACAGGCCGGTGCGCACGGACTGGAGGTGCGTACGCGACAGCCCGTACGGCGTGTGCAGCCCGTACGGCGTGTGCAGCCCGTACGGCGTGTGCAGCCCGTAGGGCGTGTCCACGGAGCACACGACGCGCACGACATGTGCAGGGGGCCGCAGCAGGAGTTGAGCCCCGCCGTGACGGCCCGGCTCCCTCGCGGGCCGAGCACCGGCGGGTGAAGCGCCGACGGGCGGAATGCCGACGGGCCGCCTGCTTGGCGGCCGAGTGCCGGCGGGCCGCCTACTTGCCGGCGGCGGAGTGCTGGCGGGCCGCCGCCCGTGCCAGCCGGTCCAGCGTCGCGGCCACTGCCGGGACCTCGGCGAGGTCCGGGAGGGTGAGCGCGACGATCTCGCGGCGCACCGCGGGCTCCACCGTCACGGTCCGGGCCCCCTTCGGGCGTACGGACTCGATCGCGAGTTCCGGGAGGACGGCGACGCCCAGTCCCGCGCCCACGAGCCCGACCACCGCCGGGTAGTCGTCGGTGGCGAAGTCGATGCGGGGCTCGAAACCCGCACCACGGCAGACCTCGACGAGCTGGCCGCGGCAGCGCGGGCAGCCCGCGATCCACGGCTCACCGGCGAACTCGCCGATCGCGACGGACCCCGCGCGCGCGAGCCGGTGCCGCTCGGGCACCAGGCCGACGAGGCGGTCCATGAGCAGGGGCCGTACGACGAGGTCGTCCCACTCCTCGACGCCCGGAGCGCTCTCGTAGCGGAAGGCGAGCGCGATGTCGCAGTCGCCGGCCCGGAGCTTCTCGACCGACTCCGGCGGTTCGGCCTCCTCCAGGGAGACCCGTGTGCCGGGGTGGGCCTCGCGCAGCGCGGCGAGGGCGGTGGGGACGAGGGTGGAGCTGCCGCTGGGGAAGGAGACCAGGCGGACGCGGCCCGCGCGCAGACCGGCGATCGCGGCGACCTCCTCCTCCGCGGCCGTGAGGCCGGCCAGGATGGTCGCCGCGTGCTTGACCAGGGCCTCACCGGCCTGGGTGAGGCGCATCTCGCGGCCCGTCCTGACGAGCAGCGGAGTGCCCACGGACGACTCCAGGGCCTTCATCTGCTGGCTGACGGCGGGCTGGGTGCAGCCCAGCTCGCGGCCCGCCGCCGAGAAGGACCCGGTGGTGGCGACGGCGCGCAGGACGCGGAGATGACGAGCCTCGATCACCTTTCGAGCATAAGCGCGTCTTGGGTGCTGTGCCGAATATCGCGTCGACGCTTTGGTCGGTATCGCCTAGCTTGATGGCATGAAGCTTCTGTCGCTGAACGTGGGCCGGGCCCGGACCGTCCCGTACACGGACCACCCCGAGGGCGTCACCGGCATCGACAAGCAGCCGGTCGACGGCCCGGTCCGGGTGACGGCGCCGGGGCCCAAGGGGACCGGCGGGAGCGGGCTGGCCGACGACACCGTGTGCGACCTGCGGCACCACGGGGGCGACGACCAGGCGGTGTACGCGATGGCGCGCGAGGACCTGGACGACTGGGAGCGCGAACTCGGCCGGGCGCTGCCGAACGGCGTGTTCGGCGAGAACCTCACGACGCTCGGGCTCGACGTGTCCGGCGCGCTGATCGGCGAACGCTGGCGGATCGGTTCCGACGTCGTCCTGGAGGTCACCTGCGGGCGCATCCCGTGCCGCACCTTCCAGGAGCACCTCGGCGAGAAGCGCTGGGTCAGACGGTTCACGCTCCGGGGTGCGCCGGGCGCGTACCTGCGGGTGATCGAGCCCGGCGAGATCCGCTCCGGGGACCCGGTCGAGATCGTGCACCGGCCCGCCCACGACGTCACCGTCGCCCTCCAGTTCCGCGCCGCGACGACCGAACGGAAGCTGCTGCCACGGCTGTTGGCGGCGGGCGAGGCGCTGCACCCGGAGTCGCTGGCGTCGGCGCGGGAGTACGTGGCGAAGTACGGCGGACAGACCGGGGCGGCCGCCGCCGGGTGACCGGCCGCACCGGGGGGCGGGGGTCCGGGCCGGTCACTACCCTTGCGCCATGACAACGGCTCTGATTACGGGATCGACCGCGGGGATCGGTGCCGCCTTCGCGCGGCGGCTCGCGGCGGACGGGCACAACCTCGTGCTGGTGGCGCGGGACACCAAGCGGCTGCGGGAGCAGGCGACCGAGCTGCACGACCTCCACGGCATCGAGGCCGAGGTGCTCACCGCCGACCTGGCGACGGACGCGGGCATCGAGGAGGTCGCCGCCCGGCTGTCCGACCGCAAGAACCCGGTCGACCTGCTGGTCAACAACGCCGGCTTCGGCAACAAGGGCCGCTATCTGGACGTGTCGATGGCGGACGAGCTGAAGATGCTCAAGGTCCACTGCGAGGCGGTTCTCCGGCTGACGTCGGCGGCGACCGAGGCGATGCGGGAGCGCGGCCGGGGCGGGGTCGTCAACGTGGCGTCGGTGGCCGCGTTCGTGCCGCGGGGCACGTACGGGGCGTCGAAGGCGTGGGTCGTGCAGTTCACGCAGGGCGCGGCGAAGGATCTCGCGGGCAGCGGGGTCCGGCTGATGGCGCTGGCCCCGGGCTTCGTGCGCACCGAGTTCCACGAGCGGGCCGGGATGGGCACGGACAACATCCCGAACTGGATGTGGCTGGACGCCGACAAGCTGGTCGCGGCGGCGCTCGCCGATCTGGCCCGCGGCAGGACGCTGTCGGTCCCGGACCCGCGCTACAAGGTGCTGATGGGCGTGGTGAAGGTGACGCCGCGCGCGCTCCTGGGCGGGATCTCGTCGCGGACCGGGCGCAAGTACGGACCCGAGTGAACCGGGGCGCCCGGGCGGTCCGTTCGCGATGATCGCGCGGTGGGTGGTGTCGCCCCTCCGGTGGGAGAATCGAGGTGGATCAACCGGACCAGGGGGCCGGAGGCGGCGCCATGACATTCATGCAGTTGATTGACTGTAGAACCAGTCGGTTCGACGAGATGAACCGGCTGATGGACACGTGGGTCGAGAAGACCAAGGGGAAACGGACCGCGACGCACAGCGTCATCGGCAAGGACCGCTCCGACGCGAGTCACTTCGTGGAGATCGTGGAGTTCCCGTCGTACGAGGACGCGATGCGGAACTCGAAGCTCGCGGAGACCGACACGATCTTCCAGGAGATGGTGGCGCTCTGTGAGGGCATGCCGACGTTCACGGACCTCGACGTGGTGCGCGACGAGCAGCTCTACGCGGCGAACATCCGCGGCTTCTTCGAGATGCTGGGTGCTCCCGGGGAACTGCCGCCGCTCGACGGGCTGATGGCGGAGAGCTATCACGACCACGATCCCGCCAACGAGCAGGACACCATGGGGCTCGACGCGATACGGCGCGAGATGGAGATGTGGCGCGGCGGCTTCGACTTCACGTTCACCATCGACGACCAGATCGCCGAGGGCGACCGCGTCTGCTCGCGGTGGACCTGGAGCGGCACGCACACGGGTGACTTCATGGGGATCCCGGCGTCCGGGAAGCAGGTCTCCATGACCGGCACGACGATCTTCCGGTGCAACGAGGACGGAAAGATCGCCGAGGGCTGGTGGGAGTACGACCGGCTGGGCCTGATGGCGGATCTCGGCGCGCTGGACGCGATGGAGGGCTGAGGCCACTCCCGCACGGGGACGGTCCCGTGCAACGAGGCCGCTCCGCACGGGGATGGTCCCGCGGAACGCGAGAGGTCCCCGTTCCTCGTGGAACGGGGACCTCTTCACGACGTCACGCCCCGGGGGGCGTGTCCGCGCTCAGGGCGTCGGACGTCAGTGGGAGTGGCCGTGGCCGCCGTGGCCGGCGTCGGCCTCTTCCTCGGCCGGCTTCTCGACGACCAGGGTCTCGGTCGTCAGGAGCAGGGAGGCGATGGAGGCCGCGTTCTCCAGGGCGGAGCGGGTGACCTTGACCGGGTCGATGACGCCGGCCTTGACCAGGTCGCCGTACTCGCCGGTGGCGGCGTTGAAGCCCTGGCCCTTGTCGAGCTCGGCGACCTTGGAGGTGATGACGTAACCCTCGAGGCCGGAGTTCTCGGCGATCCAGCGCAGCGGCTCGACGGCGGCGCGGCGGACGACCGCGACACCCGTGGCCTCGTCGCCGGTCTTGTCGAGGTTGCCCTCGAGGACCTTGACGGCGTGGACGAGCGCGGAGCCACCACCGGAGACGATGCCCTCCTCGACCGCGGCGCGGGTCGCGGAGATGGCGTCCTCCAGACGGTGCTTCTTCTCCTTCAGCTCCACCTCGGTGGCGGCGCCGACCTTGATCACGCACACGCCGCCGGCCAGCTTCGCGAGGCGCTCCTGGAGCTTCTCGCGGTCCCAGTCGGAGTCGGTGTTCTCGATCTCGGCCTTGATCTGGTTGACGCGGCCGGCGACCTCGTCGCTGCTGCCGGCACCGTCGACGATCGTGGTGTCGTCCTTGGTGACGGTCACGCGGCGGGCGCTGCCGAGCACGTCCAGGCCGACCTGGTCGAGCTTGAGGCCGACCTCCTCGGCGATGACCTGACCACCGGTGAGGGTGGCGATGTCGCCGAGCATGGCCTTGCGGCGGTCACCGAAGCCGGGGGCCTTCACGGCGACGGCGTTGAACGTGCCGCGGATCTTGTTCACGACCAGGGTCGACAGGGCCTCGCCCTCGACGTCCTCGGCGATGATCAGCAGCGGCTTGGAGGCGTTCGACTGGATGACCTTCTCCAGCAGCGGCAGCAGGTCCTGGATGGAGCTGATCTTGCCCTGGTGGATGAGGATGTACGGGTCGTCGAGGACGGCCTCCATACGCTCCTGGTCGGACACCATGTACGGGGACAGGTAGCCCTTGTCGAAGGCCATGCCCTCGGTGAAGTCGAGCTCCAGACCGAAGGTGTTGGACTCCTCGACGGTGATGACACCGTCCTTGCCGACCTTGTCCATCGCCTCGGCGATGAGCTCGCCGACCTGCGGGTCCTGGGCGGACAGACCGGCGACGGCGGCGATGTCGGACTTCTCGTCGATCGGGCGCGCGGTGGCGAGGAGCTCGTCGGAGACCGCCTTGACGGCCGCGTCGATGCCCTTCTTCAGCAGCGCCGGGGAGGCACCCGCGGCGACGTTGCGCAGGCCCTCGCGCACGAGCGCCTGGGCGAGCACGGTGGCGGTGGTCGTACCGTCACCCGCGATGTCGTTGGTCTTGGTCGCCACCTCCTTCACGAGCTGCGCGCCGAGGTTCTCGAACGGGTCCTCGACCTCGACCTCACGGGCGATGGTCACACCGTCGTTGGTGATGGTGGGAGCGCCGAACTTCTTGTCGATGACGACGTTGCGACCCTTGGGGCCGATCGTCACCTTCACCGTGTCGGCAAGCTTGTTGACGCCGCGCTCAAGGGCGCGACGGGCGTCCTCGTCGAACTTCAGGATCTTCGCCATGGAAGCGGTTCAGCCCTCTCGGAAAATGTGGAGAACGAACCGCGCCCCCGGCGCCCGGCTGGAATATCGCGGGTGCCAGGGGCGTGGTTCACTGCAATGCTTGGTGCGGGGTCGCCCGGGGACGAACCCCGAACTCCCTTACCAGGTGAATTACTTCTCGATGATCGCGAGCACGTCGCGAGCCGAGAGGACGAGGTACTCCTCGCCGTTGTACTTCACCTCGGTGCCGCCGTACTTGCTGTAGAGAACGATGTCGCCGACGGCGACGTCGAGCTCGACACGCTTGCCGTCCTCGATGCGGCCCGGGCCCACGGCCAGGACGACGCCCTCCTGGGGCTTCTCCTTCGCCGTGTCGGGAATGACCAGGCCGGAGGCCGTGGTCTGCTCGGCGTCGAGCGGCTGGACCACGATGCGGTCCTCGAGCGGCTTGATGGCAACCTTGGAGCTGGCGGTCGTCACGATCCGACCTCCCCCTTCGGAGATCTCACGGGGTTAACTGTCTGAGGTGGCGACCAGGTCGATCCGTCGTCGCGGGTGCCGGACCTGCCCGTCGCTGTTGGCACTCTCCAGGGGGGAGTGCCAGACCTGAGACTATGACTGTGATTAGCACTCGGTCAAGCGGAGTGCCAAAGCCGTCCGGCGTGGCGTGGACCGGAAGGGGCGGGACCCCACCGAACGGGCGCACTCCGGAAGGGGCTCGCCGGTGCGAGTCCCTTGATGCCGGTCCGCCGCTCGGCGCCCCCGAAGGCCGTTCTCTCTCCCCCGGGTGCCCTCTAGAGGTAGTTCTCCAGCCGCGCCACGGTGAAGCCCTCGCGCTGGATCCTCCGGAGCAACCGGAGCGTGGCGTCCGTGAGACCGCCTTCGCCGGGGCCCGCGAGGATGTCGCCCGGCCGGAGCCGGTGCGCGTCGGCCGTCCTGCCGAGGACGATGGCGGCGACCCCGCAGTCGGCGGCGGCCCGCAGGGTGGTGTCGTCGTACCTGCCGTAGGGGGGTCGCAGCAGCCGGGGCCGGACGCCGAAGCGCCGTGCGAGCTTGTCCTGCTGTCCGCAGATCTCGGCGCGCTGGCCCGCGTAGGGCAGACCGCGCAGGGTGACGTGGTCGAGGGTGTGGTTCTGCAGGTTCGCGCCGACCGCGCGCAGCCGGGCGAGACGCCCGTATCCGGGGCCGGCGACCCGGTCCGTGAGGAACATGCTGACCGGCAGGCGCAGTTCGCGGACCATGTCGGCGAACCGCGGGTCGCGCTCCGCCCCGTCGTCGTACGTCAGGAAGACCACCTTGTCGCGGGTGCGCACCTGGGTCACGACGGGCGGCAGTCCCGTGTCCGCGGTGCGCGCGGTGCTCCGTACGGTCACGTCCGGCGCCGGGGTCAGGGGGCCGGCCAGACCCCAGCGGCGGTACGCCGACTGCGTCGGGTGGACTCGCTGGGCGGCCTTCTTGCCGAGGCGCTCGATGGGGTCGACGGACTGGGCGCAGCCGCTGAGCAGTGCCGCCACGAGCAGCCCGGCGGCCGGCGCGCGCAGCCTCACAGGTAGTCCTCCAGGCGTGCGACCGCGTATCCCTTGGCGGTGACCGTCCTGAGGAAGCGGCGGACCATCTCGGGCATGGTGCCCGTCCCTTGCTCGCGGCCCTGGAAGTGGGTGAGGACGATGTCGCCGGGGTGCAGGTCCTGGTCCTCCTCGCGGTACTCCCAGTGGTCGGCGAAGACTTCCTCGTTCCAGATGGGCGCGTACCTGATGCCGCAGGCCCTGGCGGCGCGCAGGGTGTCCTGGTCGTAGTTGCCGAACGGGGGGCGGAAGACGGTCGGGCGTCTGCCGAACTGCTTCTCCATCACGTCCTGCATGCCGCAGATCTCGCGCTTCTGCCGGGCGTAGGAGAGCGCCGGCAGATAGGGGTGGTGCAGCGTGTGGTTGTCGAGGGTGACGCCCCGGTCGCGCATCCGCCGGAAGTAGCCGTAGTCGTCCTTGACGAGGAAGTCGCTGAGGAAGGCGGTGTACGGGATCCTCAGGTCGCTCATCATCCGCAGGAACGCGGGGTCCTTCTGGGCGCCGTCGTCGACGGTGAGGAAGACGACCTTGTCCTTGGTGGGGACGGTCGTGAAGACCGGCGGCAGCCCCAGTTCCTTCTGGCCGTCGACCTCGAAGCCCTTGCGGGCCTCGATGACCGGCTTCCTGGCGGGCGGCGCCGGAGGCGTCAGCGGCACCGCCGTCAGGCCCCAGCGCCTGGCGACGGCGGCGCGCCGGACCTGTGCCGCCCGGAGCCGGGAGGCGTACGCGGCGAGGGCGCCGGCGGGGCCCTCCAGGTGTGCGGCCCGCGGGGCGTGGGCCCCTCCGGCGCCGCCGTCGGCTCCGGGTGCCGGGGCCGCGCCGGACCCGGCGCAGCCGGAGGCGAGGAGGGCGAGGGCGAGCACGCCGACTCCCCGGCGCACACCGGCCCCTCTTGCGCCGTTTTTATCATTTTGTCGTACGGGTCGCATGGAGCCGGATCCTCCCAGCTCACCTCCCGCGCGAGGGCCCCGACACCGCCGCCGGAAGCACACCGTCCACCGACTGGCCCACAATGGCCGGGTGAACGACGTCTCCTTCGCCCCCCTCCTCACCGCCGAGGGCCGCGCCCTGCTCGACGAGGTCCGCGCCACGGAACCGGCGCAGGAACTGGCCGTCGCCACCCGGCTGCGCCGCGAGCACCCGGCCGAACTGGTCTCGGCGGCCCTCGGTCAGGCACGCCTGCGGCAGCGGGCGGTGGCGAAGTTCGGCGCCGAGGACGCCGGACGGATGTTCTTCACCCCGAACGGGGTCGAGCAGTCCACCCGGACGAGCGTGGCCGTGCACCGCGCCGAGCGGCTGCGCGCGCTCGGCGTCCGCTCCGTCGCCGACCTGTGCTGCGGCATCGGCGGCGACGCCATCGCGCTGGCCCGCGCCGGAATCCGCGTCCTGGCCGTCGACCGCGATCCGCTGACGGCCGCCGCCGCCCGCGCGAACGCCGACGCGCTCGGACTCACGGACCTGATCGAGGTGCGCGAGAGCGACGTCACCGAGGTGGACACCGCCTCGTACGACGCCGTCTTCGTGGACCCGGCGCGCCGCGGCGGCCGCGGCCGGATCTTCGACCCCGAGGCGTACTCGCCGCCGCTGTCCTGGGCGGTCGCGGCGGCCCTGCGCGCCCCGGTCGCGGCGCTGAAGATCGCCCCCGGCATCCCGCACGAGGCGGTCCCGGCCGAGGCGGAGGCCGAGTGGATCTCGGACGGCGGGGACGTGAAGGAGGCGGTGCTCTGGTTCGGCACCGAACCCGGCCTGGTGCGCGCCACCCTGCTGCCGGGCCCGCGCGAGCTGCGCGGCCGCGGCCTGCCCGATCCCGGGGTCAGGCCGGTCGGGCGCTATCTGTACGAGCCGGACGGCGCCGTCATCCGCGCGCACCTGGTCGCCGAGGTGGCCGAGGACCTGGACGGCGGGCTGATCGACGAGACGATCGCCTACGTCACCGCGGACGCCCTGCGCCCGACGCCGTACGCCTCCGCGTACGAGATCACCGACCGGCTCCCCTTCAACGTCAAGAAGTTGAAGGCGCTGCTGCGGGAACGGGAGGTCGGTGTCCTGACCGTGAAGAAGCGCGGATCGGCCGTCGAGCCGGAGGAACTGCGCCGCAAGGTGAAGCCCCAGGGCCCGCACTCCGCGACGGTGTTCCTGACCCGGGTGGCGGGCGCACCGACCATGCTGGTGGGAGCACCCGCCAAGCCGTCCGCCGCTGCCGGCGGTCGCTGAGCGGACCGGGGTCCGGCCCGGCGACGGGCCGTGGTCCCGGGCCCGTCCGCACCACCGGTGCCCCCGCGGACGGCCCGGCGAGGGCGGACGAACCCGCTCGGGGCGGTGCGCCGATCACCCCGGGAACGGATCACCGCACGGGGAACCTCACGATTTCCGCGACTCGCGCGCCCGCGCCTCCAGCAGCGCGCGTTCCCGCTCGTTGCGCGCCAGCGCGGCCGCCCGCTCGAACTCCGCGCGTGCCTCCCGTGTACGTCCTAGGCGGGCGAGGAGGTCGCCGCGCACGCTCGGCAGCAAGTGGTAGTCGCGCAGGGCGGGTTCGTCGGCGAGGGCGTCGACGATGTCCAGGGCGGGGCCGGGGCCCTCGGCCATCGAGACGGCCACGGCCCGGTTCAGTTCGACCACGGGGGACGGGGAGCGGGCCGCCAGCAGGCCGTACAGGGTGGCGATCACGCCCCAGTCCGTGTCCTCGTAGGTGTAGGCCTGCGCGTGGCAGGCGGCGATGGCGGCCTGGAGCGCGTACGGTCCCGGACGGCCCGTCGCGACGGCGTTGGCCCGGCCGAGCGCGGTGAAGCCGCGGCGGATCAGCAGGCGGTTCCAGCGGCGGCGCTGCTGGTCCTTGAGGAGGACGGGCTCGCCGCCGGGCCCGGTGCGGGCGGCCGCCCGGGACTCCTGGAGCTCCAGCAGGGCGGCGAGGGCGTGCACCTCGCTCTCCTTGGGCATCAGCTCGGCGAGCACCCGGGCCAGCCGGAGCGCGTCCTCGCACAGCGCGGGGCGGAGCAGGTCGTCGCCCGCCGTGGCCGCGTACCCCTCGTTGAAGACGAGGTAGATGACCTCCAGCACGGATCCGAGCCGGGCTTCGCGCTCGGGCCCGTACGGGACCTCGAAATCCACGCCCTTCGCCGCCAGCGTCCGCTTGGCCCGCACGATCCGCTGGGCGACGGTCGCCTCCGGGACGAGGAAGGCGCGGGCGATCTCGGACGTCGTCAGACCGCCGAGGAGCCGCAGGGTGAGCGCGATGCGGGCCTCGGCGGACAGGACGGGATGGCAGGCGGTGAAGACCAGGCGCAGCAGGTCGTCGTCGATGTCGTCCGGATCGGCGGGTGCGTCGAGATGGTGCGGCGCGGACAGCGAGAGGTCCCGCCCGACCTCCTCCAGCTTGCGCGCGTACCGCTCACGGCGGCGTACGAGGTCGATCGCCCGGTGCTTGGCCGTGGCCGTCAGCCAGGCGCCGGGATTGTCCGGCACCCCGTCGCGCGGCCACTGCTCCAGCGCCGCGACCAGGGCGTCCTGCGCGAGTTCCTCCGCGATGCCGACGTCACGGACGATCCGGGCCACGCCCGCGATGATGCGGGGGGACTCGATGCGGTAGATGGTCTCGACGGCGGTGTCGACACCGCCGTCGGGTGCTCGGGTGGGCTGCTGTTCCACAACCCCCCATGAGACACCCACGGCGGCGCCGGGCCAAGGAGCGCTCAGCCCTCGGCGATCTCCCGCACCTCACAGGTGACCGTCCAGTGCTCCTCGTGGACCTTCAGGAAGCGCTTGGTCCACTCCAGGGCCTCGGCCATGTCCTTGCACTGCATGATCGCGTAGCCGCCGACGACCTCCTTGGACTCGGTGAAGGGCCCGTCGGTCACGGACAGTTCCCCGCCCACGTAGTGGACGCGCTTGCCCTGCGCGCTGGGTGTCAGGCCCTCGGTCTGGAGCATGACACCGGCCTTGGTGATCTCCTCGATCAGTTCGCCCATCCGCTGCATCAGTTCGGGGCTGGGGCCTTCGGCGGGTGCGGTGCGCTCGTCGATCTGGACCAGGGAGAGGTAGCGGGGCATGGTGACTCCTCGTGTCGGTGGTGTCTCGGAGGCGGGGCTTCTTCCCGCCTCTCACCAGTGCGTCGAACGGGGAGACCCCGGATCGACACCCACCCCGGAATTCTCCGGAAGATTTTTCCCGGGGCCCGTCCGTCCGGTGTTCGCGCAGGTCGGACGGCGGCTACCGGAGTACGGAACCGAAGGCGGCCTTGGCGTAGGGGGCCCCGAGCGTCCTCCCTCCCAGGACGAGGGCCCCGTCCGTGACGACGCCGGTCGCGGCGCCGCGCAGCAGCCACACGGCGCCGTTGCCCGCGTCCTCGTTCGCCGCGGAGGCGGCCAGGTCGGCGTGCCCGTCGTGGCCGACGTCGAGCAGGCGGACGGTGTGGCCGAAGCCGTCCCCCGGCTCGGACACTCCGGGGACCCCCTCGGTGTCCTGGGTGAACGCCCGGGCGTGCGCGCCGGTCAGTCCGGAGCGGCTGCCCCGCAGCACGTCGACGACACCGGTGGAGCCGTTCTCGCCGGGGGCACCGACCGCCACGTCGTCGATGCCGTCGCCGTCGACGTCACCGACCGCGATCGACGCGCCGAACATGTCGCCGGCCTCCCTGACGCCGGGCACGCCGGGCGTGTCCTGCGTGTACTCCTTCCAGCTGCTCTGGTCCTGGCTCGGCCCGCCGGCCGAGCCGGGGACCACGGTGATGGCGTCGCCGTAGCCGTATCCGCCGATCAGGTCGTCGTAGCCGTCGCCGTTGACGTCGCCGAGGGTGAGGACACCGTCGCCGGTCAGGTAGTAGCCGGTGAGCCGGGTGAGGCCGAAGAGGCCGCCCAGGTAGACCCGGCCGCAGTCGCCGCCCTCCCCGCAGTAGGCGGTGAGCGCCAGGTCGGCCCGGCCGTCGCCGTTGATGTCCCCGGCCGTGCCGTCGTGGACGTCGATGTACTGGAGGTGGTCGGGGTCGAGCGGGGCCGCGGCGGCCGGGGTGCCGGAGCGGGTGACGGGGCCCGTCCAGACCTCCGCGGTGGTGCCCCGCGGATCGTCGCCGCCCGTGTAACTGGCGCGGAAGACGGCGAGGTCGAGGTGTCCGTCGCCGTCGAAGTCACCGGTCTGCGTGTTGTTGCCGGGGACCGGGGTGCCGCCGGACAGACCCCGCGGACCGCCCCAGAGCACGACCGCGTCGGCACCGGCCGCACGGGTGCCGACGACGAGGTCCGAGTAACCGTCGCCGTCCAGGTCGCCCTTGGTCAGCTGGAGGCCGAACGTCTCGTAGGCGGTGGGGTCGCCGGGAACGCCGGCCGTGGCGCGGCTGACGATCGTGCGCCGGATGCCGGCGAGCCCGTGCGGGCCGCCGTACAGGACGGCCGCGTAACCCGCCCTGGTCCGGCCGCCGACGGTCGCGTTCGGGGCGCCGACGACCAGGTCGGCGTACCCGTCGCCGTTGAAGTCGTCGCGGACGGAGGCCGTCGTCGGCGACGCGGAGGCGGGAGGAACGGCGACGCCCAGTGCCGCGAGTCCCAGCGTCAGCGGGACCGCCCAACGGGCGTACGAACGTGCGGAGAACACCGGGAGGCTCCTTCGGCGCGTGAACATGTCACCGCACACGACCCTCCGGTCGCCCCGATGGTTGCCCCGGAGCCGGACCCGTCAGCGCAGGGACGCCCACAGCTTCCCGGCGGCCGGTTCGCGGGCCACCACCCGGTTGGGGTCGGACGGCGCCGTCGCCACCGGCATCATCACCGTCCTCACCTCGTCCGAGGACAGACCCTTCAGGCTCTGGCCCAGGTCCATCAGCTCCTTCAGGGAGTCGAGGCCGGTGTCCGTGGTCAGGCTGGAGGTGACCGCGTCGGCGACCTTGTAGAGCCTGGCGGGATCGGTGAGCAGGTCGGTGGCGGACATCTGCTCCAGCAGGGCCTTGACCAGCTTCTGCTGGAGACCTATCCGGCCGAGGTCGCTGCCGTCGCCTATGCCGTGCCGGGTGCGGGCCAGGGCGAGGGCCTGCTTGCCGCTCAGATGGTGGGTGCCGGCGGCGAGGTGCAGATGGCTCTTGTCGTCGTCGATGTCCTCGTCGGTGGTGACGGTGACCCCGCCGAGGGCGTTCACCAGCTTCGCGAAGCCCGCGAAGTCGATCTCCAGGTAGTGGTCCATCCGGACGTTCGTCATCGATTCGACCGTCTTCACGGCGCACACCGGACCGCCCACCGAGTAGGCGCTGTTGAACATGGCGCCGTACGTCACCGCGGTCGAGCCCCCGGAGGACAGCGGGCAGGACGGACGGGTGACCAGCGTGTCCCGGGGGATGCTGACGACGGTGGCCTTGGTGCGGCCCGCGTCGATGTGCACGACCATCGCCGTGTCGGAGCGCGCGCCGGAACTGTTCCCTCCGCCGAGCTTCGCGTTCGCCTCGCCGCTGCGCGAGTCCGAGCCCAGGACCAGGATGTTCAGGGCCTCGGTGGGCAGCGGGGACGGGGACGCCGAGGCGGAGGCGGACGCCGTGGCCGAGGGTGTCACCACCGCCTTGGCCGGGCGGTCGTCGCCGAGCGCGCTGTTGATGTCGACGCTCGCGATGTTGTGGTTCAGATGCCAGTACGCCCAGCCCGCGGTGCCGGTGCCCACCACCAGCAGTCCGGCCAGGGTGAGGCCGGCGGCCTTCAGCACCCGCGACCGCCGGCCTCGTCGTCTGTTCTCGTCGCCGTTCTCGTCATGTCCGGTCACGGACAGGAACGTAAGTGCGCTTTATTAGGGGACTGTTAGGGAAACAGACCCGGAACGATTTTCTTCGGAGAATCTCATCATTCTTACCCCGGCCCGGAGCTGAAGCGCCCGCCCCCTCAGCCCAGTGTCACCGTGGGCACGGGGTTGCCCCCGCTCCAGGAGGCGTTGAACCCGAAGGTCACCGAACCGCCGTCCGGGACGGTCCCGTTGTAGGAGGCGTTGGCGCAGCTCACGGCCGCGCCGTTCTGGGTGCAGGTCGCGTTCCAGGCCTGGGTGATCCGCTGGCCCGCGCCGTACGTCCAGTTCACCTTCCACGAGGAGAGCGCGGCCCCGGAGCACGCGATGCGCACCTGGCCGGTGAATCCGGTGTTCCACTGGGTCTGGACGCTGTACGTGGCCGTGCACGCGCCCGTGGGTGGTGTCGTGGTGCCTCCGCCGAGCGAGGCCGCGATGGCGCCGTACGCCGGTTTGGGCGCGTAGTTCTCGTCGTACGGGGTCGCCGCGCCGTAGCCCGGGAAGACGTCCGGGATCCAGGAGTCGGAGTCGGTGAAGCCCCACACGGTCACGCCGTGGCAGCGGGTCACGGCGACGCAGGCGTCGAACACCGCCTTGTAGTCGGCGGCCTGCTGGGCCAGTTTCACGCTGTCGGAGGGGAGCTGCATGCGGATGTCCAGCTCCGTGACCGCGACGTCGACGCCGAGGTCGGCGAAGCGCTGGATGTTCTGCTGGAGGGTGCCGGGGACCTGGCCGAGGATGAGATGGGCCTGGAGGCCGACGCCGTCGATCGGGACGCCTCGCGCCTTCAGGGACTTGACCAGGTTGTACAGGGCGGTGCTCTTGGCGTTGACGCCCTCGACGTTGTAGTCGTTGATGTAGAGCTTGGCGCTCGGGTCGGCGGCGTGCGCCCAGGTCAGCGCCTGGGCGATGTAGTCGGTGCCGAGGCCGTTGTACCAGAGGGTCGAGCGGTAGGTGCCGTCCTCGTTGAAGGGCTCGTTGACGACGTCCCAGGCGGCCAGCTTCCCCTTGTAGCGGGTGACTTCGGTGGTGATGTGGTCCTGGAGCAGACCGCTCAGCTCGGCGGTGGTCCAGGTGCCGTTCGTCAGCCAGCTCGGGTTCTGGCTGTGCCAGACCAGGGTGTGACCGCGTACCTGCTGGTTGTGGGCCTGCGCGAACGCGACGATCTGGTCGGCCTCGGCCCAGTCGAAGCCGCCCCGGGTGGGCTCGACGGTGCCCCATTTCATGGCGTTGCCCGGGGTCAGCGAGTTGAACTGGCTCCCGGCGATGTCGCCGTACGCGCCGGTCAGCCTGGAGCCGGTGACGGCGGTGCCGATGGCCTTGCCCTTCGCGGCGGCGAGGTCGCGCAGCGGGGTGGCGGCGGCGTGCGCCGTCGTGCCGGCCGCGTGTGCCGTCGTGCCGGCCGTGAGCAGGGCGGCGACCGTCACTCCCCCGGCGAGCAGGGCGGTGGCCGCGCGGCGTAAGGAGCGGGGTCGGGCGGAGCGGGTTCGGGAGGTTCTCATGGCGGGTGCCTCCGAAAGTTTCGGCTGTACAACCGATTGACTTCGCAGGAGTGTGAAGGCGGACGCCCCACCCGTCAACCACTCCCCGGGTCACCCCACCCCCTGTTTTTCGCCCCCTCCGCCCCTACCCGTCCCGTACCTGGGGCTCCGCCCCAGACCCCGCTCCTCAAACGCCGGAGGGGCTGGAACGTTGCCCCGTACCCGAGAGGTGGGCCCCTGGGGCTCCGCCCCAGACCCCGCTCCTCAAACGCCGGAGGGGCTGAAACTTTTGCCGGCCGGGCCTGAATCCAGTACTCGCACCCGCAGCCGGGATCCAGCGGCGTGGCCCGGACGGGCCACCACGACGCACCCGCACCCGCACCCGGCAACGCACGCGAGGGGACGTGTCGGTACATCGATGGCCGTCGCCACTAACGGTCACTTCTCTGCCCGACAGCGACGGCCTGATGCACCGGCGCGGCCCCGACCCACCCACCGGCGGGAACCGGAACCGGTACTACGCCGGAGGCGCACCCGTGCTGCTGCGGACCACCAGGCTGGTCGCCAGCTCCATCCGCGTCCCGGCCGACGGCCTCTCCTGGCGGCTCAGGTCCAGCACCAGCTTCGCCGCCGCCTCGGCCATCTCCGTCAGCGGCTGCCGCACGGTCGTCAGCGGCGGCCCCACCCAGCGCGCCACCGGCAGATCGTCGAAGCCGACGACGCTCAGGTCCTCGGGAATGCGCAGCCCCAGCTCACGGGCCGCCTCGTAGAGGCCGAGCGCCTGGAGGTCGTTGCCGGCGAAGACGGCCGTGGGCCGGTCGGGACGGCGCAGCAGATCGAGGCCGATCCGGTGACCGGCCTCGTGGTGGAAGTCCCCGGCGACGATCAGCGAGGGGTCGACGGGCAGCCCGGCCGTCTCCAGCGCCGCGCGGTAGCCGTCGACCCGTGCCCGGCTGCACATCATCCGGGACGGCCCGCTGATGGCGCCGATCCGGGTGTGGCCGAGTTCGACGAGATGGCGGGTGGCGGCGAGACCTCCCTGCCAGTTGGTGGCGCCGATGGAGGGCACGTCGACGCCCGGATCACCCGCCGGGTCCATCACCACGAACGGGATGGACCTGCTGTTCAGCAGGGCGCGCTGGGAGTCGTCGAGGCCCGACAGAACGAGGATCACACCGTGCGGGCGCCGGGCGGCGACCTGGTCGGCCCAGGTCCGGCCGGGAGTGAGCCGCCCGGCGGACTCGGAGAGCACCACGCTGAGGCCGGCGTCCCGGGCGACGTTCTCGACGCCCCGGATGACCTCCATCGCCCAGGCGCTCTCCAGCTCGTGGAAGACCAGGTCGATCAGCGGCGAGCGGGAAGCCTCGGCCCGGCGGCGCCGGTAGCCGTAGGCGTGCAGCAGCTCCTCGACGCGGGAGCGGGTCGCGGGCGCGACGTCGGCACGACCGTTGAGGACTTTCGAAACAGTCGGAGCCGAGACACCGGCCTCCCGGGCGATCTCGGCCAGCGTCGCCGTCTGTGCTTCTGCGGACTTCCCAGGCTTCATGGCGGCGATCGTATATCTGCGCACCCCCTTGACGGGCTCATCGGATCGCCTTACGTTCCCGGAACATTCGAAATAAAACTCGAAACATTCGCGATGGATCATCGGCGATCCCTCGCGCCTACCGAGAGGTGCCGTCCTATGGAGTCCTACAGCAGACGTTGGTTCCTCGGCGCGGGCACGGCCGCCCTGGCCTCTGTCGGCGGGCTCACCGCCTGCGGCTCCGACGGCGACTCGGGCGCCGGCGGGACGCTCACCGCCTTCGTCTACGGCGACGACGCGGCGAAGATCCAGGTCAAGTCCGTCAACCGGTTCAACGCGTCGGCCGCGGCGAAGAAGGCCAAGGGCAGCATCAAGCTGCAGAAGGTGCCCGCGACCGACTACCCGGCCAAGCTGCGCACGGCGATGGGCTCGCCCAACGCCCCCGACGTGTTCTTCAACTGGGGCGGCGGCTCCATCAAGGCCTACCGCGAGGCCGGCCAACTGGTCGACCTGACCGACGTCATCACGTCCGACCCGGTGCTCAAGAGCGGCTTCCTGCCGTCAGTGCTGGCGTCGGGCGGACTGGACGGCAAGAACTACGGCGTGCCGATGCGCGGCATGCAGCCCGTGATCCTCTTCTACAACAAGACGGTCTTCGAGGAGAACAAGCTCCAGCCGCCCACCACCTGGGACCAGTTGCTGGACATCAACACCAAGCTGAAGAAGGCGAACATCACCCCGTTCGCGCTGGGCGGGGCGGACATCTGGCCCGAGCTGATGTGGCTGGAGTACCTGGTCGACCGGATCGGCGGCCCCCAGGTCTTCGAGAAGATCAAGAACGGTGACGCCTCCGCCTGGGGCGACCCGGCCGTCCTCAAGGCCGCCCAGACGGTCAAGGAGCTGATCGACGACGGCGCCTTCGGCAAGGGCTACAGCTCGGTGGGCTACGGCAACGGCGGCGCACCCGCGGTCTTCGCCAAGGGCAAGGCGGCGATGCACCTGATGGGTTCGTGGGAGTACTCCACGCAGCTCGGCAAGTTCCCCGACTTCGCCAAGAAGAACCTGGGCTGGTGCGCCTTCCCGAAGATCGAGGGCGGCGCCGGCGACATCCGCAACGTGGTCGGCAACCCCACCAACTACTGGTCGGTGAACGCCCGTACGTCCAACAAGGACGCGGCGATCGCCTTCCTGCGGGACTCCGCCTCCCTGGCCTACACGAAGGAACTCATCGCCAACGGTGACGTCCCGGCCACCTCGAACGCGGCGAACCTCCTGGACGCCTCGCCGAACCCGGAGTTCGCCAAGTTCCAGTACGAGATGGTCCAGCAGGCCCCGGCGTTCACGCTGAGCTGGGACCAGGCGGTCGACCCCGACGTGTCGACGCCGATGCTCACCGAGGTCAACAAGCTGTTCGTGGGCAAGTCCTCGCCGACGCAGTTCGTGTCGGCGCTCAAGGAGCTGAAGTGAGCCTGACGCAGGTCAAGGGCGGCCCGCGCGACAACGCGGGCCGCCCCCGCTCCGGTGGACGCGACAGGACCAGTGGGCGCAACAGGACCGGCGGGCGCAACAGGACCGGCCGCCCGAGCGCGGCACTGGCCCTCCCCGGCGTCCTGTTCTTCGCGTTCTTCGCCCTCGCCCCGATGGTCCTGGCCCTCTACCTGTCGTTCACGAAGTGGAACGGCCTGGGCGACCCGGAGCCGGTCGGTCTGGCCAACTGGCGCAAGCTGCTGAGCGACGACCGGCTGACCCAGTCGCTGACGGTCACCGTCTCACTGACGGTGGTGAGCTGGGCGTTCCAGACGGTGATCTCACTCCTGCTGGGCGTGTGGGCGGCGGGCGGACAGCGCAACCGCGCGGTGCTCTCGGCGATCTTCTTCGTGCCGTTCCTGCTGTCGTCGACGGCGATCTCGCTGCTGTTCTACGCGCTGCTCGACCCGAACTTCGGCATCATCCACAAGGACACCCTCGGCACGACGAGCGGAGCGTTCCTCGCGATCGTGTTCGTCGGCGGCTGGCAGTTCGTCCCGTTCCACACCCTGATCTACCAGGGCGGGGCACGACAGATCCCCGAAGTCCTGTACCAGGCGGCCGCGATCGACGGCGCCGGCCGCTACCGCCAGTTCTTCTCGATCACGCTCCCGCAGCTCCGCAACACGGTGACGACGTCGAGCGTGCTGATGATCGTCGGCTCGCTGACGTACTTCGAGACGGTCCTGATCCTCACCCAGGGCGGTCCGGGCACCGACACGGCGATCCTGCCGTACCTGATGTACGAGGCCGGCTTCAAGAGCTACGACTTCGGCTATGCGAGCGCCGTCGCCTCCTTCCTGGTGCTCGCGGCGACCGCGTTGTCCCTGCTGATGGTGAAGCTGTCCGGCTTCGGCGCGATGCGCAGCACCCGGGAAGGGATGTGACGGCATGTCACACGACACATTGCCCCGCCCCGTGAGGACGGACTCCGTACCGACCACCGAGCGGCCAGGGCGTCGCCGCAGGCACTGGACCCGGCGCGCCAACCCGCTCGCCGGAGCCGGGGCGCTGATCTGGCTGGCCGTCGTGATCGTCCCGATCTACGCGATGATCTCGGCCTCGCTCACCCACCAGGACGAGGCGCTGGGCCACAACGCCCTGAAGCCGCCGTCCCGTCCGACCCTGGACAACTACAACACCGTCCTGCACAACGGCTTCGGCCACCTGCTGTGGAACACGGTGCTCGCGGCGGCCGGGGTCGTCCTGATCGTCCTCGTGCTGTGCGTCCCGCTGTCCTACGTGGCCGTACGGACCCGCAGCGTCTGGTCGGGGGCCGCGTTCCGGCTGTTCCTGCTGGGCGTGGCGATCCCCGCGCAGGCCGTCGTGGTGCCGCTCTATCTGATGATCGCCAAGCTGAACCTGTACGACAGCCTGCTCGCGATCGTCCTGCCGACCGCCGCGTTCGCCATGCCGGTGTCGGTGCTGATCCTCACCGGCACGCTGCGGGACATCTCGGAGGAGATGTACGAGGCGATGGCGCTGGACGGCGCCTCCACGACCCGGATGCTGTTCCAGCTCGTCATCCCGATGGCCAAGGGCGGCATCAGTACCGTCGTCATCTTCTCGGCGCTGCAGGCCTGGAACGGCTTCCTCTTCCCGCTGATCTTCACCCAGTCCGACGGGCCCCGGGTGCTGACCCTCGGCCTGTTCAACTACGTGAGCGAGTTCGGCGTGAACATTCCCGCGATCCTCGCCTCCGTCGTCCTCTCCGGTGTGCCGATCTTCATCGTGTACCTGGTGGCCCGCCGCGCGCTGGTCGGCGGCCTCATGGGTGTGGGCGGCAAGTGAACATGTACGACCTGGGGCGGTCGAACCCCCCTTTTCCCGACAGGAGTTCCATGACCACCGCTCCCTGGCGCGACCCCGCCCTGCCCGCCGCGACCCGCGTCGACGACCTGCTCTCCAGGATGACCCTGGAGGAGAAGACCGCCCAGCTCTACGGCGTGTGGGTGGGCGCCGCCACGGACGGCGCCGGAGTCGCCCCGCTCCAGAGCGAGATGGCCTCCGCCTACGACTGGGACGAGCTGATCACCCGCGGCCTCGGCCAGCTCACCCGCTCCTTCGGCACCGCCCCCGTGGACCCGGCGCTGGGCGCGCAGGCCCTGGCCCGCGCCCAGCGCCGGATCGCCGAGGCGGGCCGCTTCGGCATCCCGGCGGTCGCCCACGAGGAGTGCCTGGCGGGCTTCACGGCCTGGCGGGCGACGGCGTACCCGGTCCCGCTGGCCTGGGGCGCCGCCTTCGACCCGGCGCTGGTGGAGGAACTGGGCCGGCGCATCGGCGAGGACCTGCGTTCGGTCGGCGTCCACCAGGGCCTCGCCCCGGTCCTGGACGTGGTCCGCGACCTGCGCTGGGGCCGGGTGGAGGAGACGATCGGCGAGGACCCGTACCTGGTCGGCACCGTCGCCACCGCCTATGTGCGGGGCCTGGAGTCGGCCGGGATCGTGGCCACGCTCAAGCACTTCGCCGGGTACGCGGCCTCGGCCGGGGCCCGGAACCTGGCGCCGGTGCGGGCCGGGGTGCGCGAGCTCGCCGACGTCACGCTGCCGCCGTTCGAGATGGCGCTGCGCGAGGGCGGCGCCCGTTCGGTGATGGCCGCCTACAACGACACGGACGGCGTCCCGGCGTCGGCCGACCCGTATCTGCTGACCGAGCTGCTGCGCGAGGAGTGGGGCTTCACGGGCACGGTGGTCTCGGACTACTTCGGTGTCGGCTTCCTCCAGTCGCTGCACCGGGTGGCCGGCAGCGAGGCGGAGGCGGCGCACAAGGCGCTGGAGGCCGGCATCGATGTCGAGCTGCCCACGCTGAAGTGCTACGGCGAGCCGCTGGTGGCCGCGGTCCGCGCGGGCACCGTCCCCGAGTCGCTGATCGACCGGGCGGCCCGCCGGGTGCTGCTCCAGAAGTGCGAGCTGGGCCTGCTGGACGAGGACTGGCGGCCCGAGACCGGCCGCCCGGTCGACCTGGACTCCGCGGGCAACCGGGCGCTCGCCCGCAGGCTCGCCGAGGAGTCGGTGGTCCTGCTGGACAACGCGGACGGCGTGCTGCCGCTGGCCCCGGACACCCGGATCGCGGTGGTCGGCCCGCGCGCGCACGACCCCCTGGCGATGCTCGGCTGCTACTCGTTCCCCTCGCACGTGCTCGCGCACCACCCCGGGGTGCCCACCGGCGTGGACATCCCGACCGTGCTCGACGCGCTGCGCGCCGAACTGCCGGACGCCAAGGTGACGTTCGCGCGGGGCTGCGAGGTCTCGGAGCCGGACCGGTCCGGTTTCGAGGAGGCCGTGGCACGGGCCGCCGAGGCCGACGTGTGCGTGGCGGTGCTCGGCGACCGGGCCGGACTCTTCGGCCGGGGCACCTCCGGGGAGGGCTGCGACGTGGCCGACCTCGGTCTGCCGGGCGTGCAGGGCGAACTGCTCGACGCCCTGGTCGCCACGGGGGTCCCGGTGGTCCTGGTGCTGCTCACCGGCCGCCCCTACGCGCTGGGCCGCTGGCAGGACCGGCTCGGTGGCGTGGTCCAGGCGTTCTTCCCCGGAGAGGAGGGCGGCCCCGCGCTGGCGGGCGTGCTGTCCGGCCGGGTCGGCCCCTCGGGCAGGCTGCCGGTGAGCGTGCCGCGCGATCCGGGCGGCCAGCCGTGGACGTACCTCCAGCCGCCGCTGGGCCTGGCGGGCGAGGTGAGCAACCTGGACCCGACGCCGCTGTACCCGTTCGGCCACGGCCGCTCGTACACGTCGTTCGACTGGGAGGCGGCCGAGGTGCCCGAGGCCGAGATCGCCACGGACGGTTCGTACGACGTGTCGGTGACCGTCCGCAACACCGGTGAGCGGGCGGGCGCCGAGGTCGTCCAGCTCTACCTGCACGACCCGGTGGCCTCGGTGACCCGCCCGGACGTGCGGCTGATCGGCTACCGGCGTCTGGAGCTGGCCGCGGGCGAGGCCCGCCGGGTGACCTTCCGCTTCCACGCGGACCTCTCGGCGTTCACCGACCGCACCGGCACCCGGATCGTCGAACCCGGTGCCCTGGAGCTGCGGCTCGGCGCCTCCAGCGCGGACGTACGCCACACGGCCCGGCTGAACCTGACGGGTCCGGTGCGGCACCCGGGCACGGACCGGCGTCTGCACTGCGAGACCGAGGTCGAGCCGGCGTCCTGATCCGGGGGGGGGAGGGCCCGGTCCCCGTGGGCCGGGCCCCGGTGGGCCGGGCCCGCGCCTGACGCGCGGTCCCGGGTCACCGGTACGCAGGCACCGCCGTCGTCATCGGTCCACCTGCTCGAAGCGCCACCGGTGCACCGCTCGGGACACCAAGTCCCCTTCCGGCTCCGGGAGTTCGGGAAGTTCGGCGTCGTACGGCGCGTCCCACCAGGTGATGACGAGGACCCGGTCCTGGGGCGCCCGCAGGATCTCCCGGCGCACCGGCTCCCCGGGGATCGCCTGCCCGCGCACCCAGGCGAGCAGGTCCTCGCCCCGGCCGGCGGCGGCCCGGGCCTCCCACATCAGCGCGACGGTCACGGGTAGAGGTTCTCCTTCGCGACCTCGTGCACGTGATCGTGCGTGTGCGTGTGCCCGCGCCCCGGCACGTGCGGGTCCGTCACCGGCAGCGAGGAGTCCGCCGACAGGTCCCAGTCGGAGGCGGCCCGGTTCCGGGCGACCATCTCGGCGCCCAGCGCCGCGACCATCGCGCCGTTGTCCGTGCACAGCTTGGGGCGCGGCACCCGCAGCCGGATGCCGGCGGCCTCGCAGCGCTCCTGGGCGAGCACCCGCAGCCGCGAGTTCGCGGCCACGCCGCCGCCGATCATGAGGTGGTCGACGCCCTCGTCCTTGCACGCGCGGACGGCCTTGCGGGTGAGCACGTCCACGACGGCCTCCTGGAAGGACGCGGCCACGTCGCGCACCGGCACCTCCTCCCCCGCCGCCCGCTTGGCCTCGATCCAGCGGGCCACGGCGGTCTTCAGACCGGAGAAGGAGAAGTCGTAGGCCGGGTCGCGCGGGCCGGTGAGGCCGCGCGGGAACGTGATGGCGTTCGGGTCGCCCTCCTTGGCGTACCGGTCGATGACCGGGCCGCCGGGGAAGCCGAGGTTCAGCACGCGCGCGATCTTGTCGAAGGCCTCGCCGGCCGCGTCGTCGATGGTCGCGCCCATCGGCCGTACGTCGGAGGTGATGTCGGTGGACAGCAGCAGCGAGGAGTGGCCGCCGGACACCAGCAGGGCCATCGTCGGCTCCGGCAGCGCGCCGTGCTCCAGCTGGTCCACACAGATGTGGGAGGCCAGGTGGTTCACGCCGTACAGCGGCTTGCCGAGCGCGTAGGCGTACGCCTTCGCGGCCGAGACGCCGACGAGCAGCGCCCCGGCGAGCCCGGGTCCGGCGGTGACCGCGATGCCGTCCAGGTCCCTGGCCGACACCCCCGCCTCCTTCAGCGCCCGCTCGACGGTCGGGACCATCGCCTCCAGGTGCGCCCGGGACGCGACCTCGGGCACGACCCCGCCGAACCGCGCGTGCTCGTCGACGCTGGACGCGATGGCGTCCGCGAGCAGGGTGTGGCCGCGGACGATGCCGACGCCGGTCTCGTCGCAGGAGGTCTCGATGCCGAGGACGAGGGGTTCGTCAGCCATGGGTCTCTGTTCCTTGTACGGAGGTCGATGGGTCGTGCAGCCGCATCACCAGGGCGTCGATGTTCCCCGGCTGGTAGTAGCCGCGCCGGAAGCCGATGGGCTCGAAGCCGAAGCGCTCGTACAGCTTCTGCGCGCGTACGTTGTCGACGCGGCACTCGAGCATCACCTCGGCGCAGTCGAAGTCGCTGGCGGCCCGCAGCAGTTCGGTGAGCAGCCGGCCGCCGAGGCCGGTGCCCCACTGGTCCTGGCGCACCGCGATCGTCTGCACGTCGCCCAGGTCTCCCGAGGCGGCGAGCCCGGCGTAGCCGACGAGCGCGTCGCCGTCGCAGGCGACCAGATAGCGCCGGGTCGCCTCCGGCCCGCGGGCGTGGGCGAGTTCGGACCAGAACATGCCCCGGGACCAGGCGTCGACGGGGAAGAGTTCCTTCTCCAGCTCCAGTACGGGATCGATGTCCCACCAGCGCATCTCGCGCAGCACGGCGGTCACTTGGGGGTGACCACCTTGTAGTTCTTGGGCACCTGGGCGTCCGGGCGGCGCAGGTACAGCGGCCTGGGCGGCTCCAGCTCCTCCCCGGCGGCCAGCTTCTCGGCGGCCAGGGAGGCGAGGGCCGCGGCCGAGACGTTCTCGGGCGCGCGGGCGTCCGGGAAGGTGTCGGGGTACAGGAGGGCGCCCGCGCCGACGGCGGGCAGCGCGGTGACCGCCTCGTCGATCTCAGCGGGGCGGTCCACGGCGGGCTCCGACAGCCGCGTACGGCGGTCGGCGTACCGCGCCCAGTAGACCTCCTTGCGCCGGGCGTCCGTGGCGACGACGAACGGCCCCTCCACGTCGGCGGCGTAGGCGAGCCCGTCGAGGGTGCACACGCCGTGCACGGGCACGCCGAGCGCGACGCCGAAGGTGTCGGCGGTCATGAGGCCGACGCGCAGCCCCGTGTAGGGGCCGGGGCCGACGCCGACGACGATGCCGGTGACGGCGTCCAGCCCGAGGCCTGCCTCGGTGAGCACCCGGTCGACGGCCGGCAGCAGCAGCTCTCCGTGCCGGCGCGCGTCCACCTGGCTCGACGAGGCGATGACGGACGTGCCGTCGTGCAGGGCGACGGTCACGGCGGGGGTGGCGGTATCCAGAGCGAGCAAGAGCACGCAAACAGCCTACGGCGCCGGAGCCCGGCGCAAGGCCGCCCGGGACTCCCGTCCCTCGGCTGCTACCGTCAGCGCAAGGACGTACGAAGGTCGAGAGGTGGGCACACAAGGTGGCTAGGAGCAGCTCGGGAATCGTGGCCGGGCTCACCGTGGCGGCGCTCGCGGCAGTCGGCTTCCTCGCCTTCCAGGCACAGGCGAACGTTCCGGACACCTTGGGCGCGCCGAGCGGAAGCGTTTCCCCCAAGGCCTCCGCCCCCAAGACGCCCAAGGCCGCCAAGAAGAACCCGAACGCGCTGCCGGCCCCGTCCGGGACCGGAGTGCGGGTCGTCTACTCGCTCGGCAGCGACCGGGTGTGGCTCGTCGGCGCCGGGAACAGGGTGAAGCGCACCTTCGAGGTCACCCCGGGCACGGTCGACCCGGCCGCCGGCACGTACGCCGTCACCTCGCGGACCGGTTCGACCCCCGGGTCCGACGGCACGCAGATCGAGCACGTCGTGCGGTTCTCGCTGGCCGACGGCGTCGCCTTCGGCTTCAGCGCCGCGGTGAACGGCTCCACCGAGGCTCCCGACCCCGAGAAGAAGCTCGGCGGCATCCGCTCCACGCGCGCCGACGGCGACGCGATGTGGGCGTTCGCGACCGTCGGAGCGAAGGTCGTCGTCATCAAGTAACACCCGGCACCCGGCGCCGCGCGGGCGCCGAGACCGTCGCGCCCGGCTCGTACGGCCCGCGCAGGCGTCCGGAGTGCCGTACCCGGCCCGTGCGACGCGCGCAGGTGTCCGGTCAGGAGGCCGCGCGCCGGTGTCCGGCGCCCCTGGGGTGCGTCAGGCGGCTCTGCGGGGGCTCTGCTCGCCCGGGTCGGCCAGAGGGGCGCGAGGGGGTCTGGACACCGCCTCCGCCGCGGCGCACGCCGCCAGCAGATCCCGCATCGACACCCCGGCCACCGCGCGCGGCGCGGCCTGCACGTCACGTTCTGAAGCCGGCACTGCAGCCGACTCTGATGCCGACATGGACGCCTCCTCGGGCTTCGGGGGCAAGCGTGGTTAGGTAGACCTAACTACGTACTGATGTCCATGTGACCACGGCCGGGACGCCGAACGCAATATTTTGCCGACGTCCTGTCGGAATCGTTGGCCGAATGTACGCCCGAGGGCCGCCCGGGCCGCGGGCGAGGGCGGGTCGGGCGGCGGGCGGACGCGTGCGGCGCCGGCCGGAGACGGGGCGGGCTCCGGGCGGAGACGGGTCAGGCGGCGAGGACCGTCAGGTCGGCGGCGGCCCAGCGCCCTCCGAGTCCCGTGACCGTCACGTGCCGCACCTCGTCGGTGGTGTCCCCGACGGCCCGGTGGATGACGACGTTCAACCGGTCGTCGGTCAGCTCCTCGACCTTGCCCTCGCCCCACTCCACCACGATCACGGAGTCGGAGAGCGAGACGTCGAGGTCCAGGTCCTCCATCTCGTCGAGCCCGCCGCCGAGGCGGTACGCGTCCACGTGCACGAGCGGCGGCCCGTCGCCGAGGGAGGGGTGCACGCGGGCGATGACGAAGGTCGGCGAGGTGACCGCGCCGCGGACGCCGAGCCCCTCGCCGAGCCCGCGGGTCAGCGTGGTCTTGCCCGCGCCGAGCTCGCCGTTCAGCATCACGAGGTCCCCCGCGCGCAGCAGCTTGGCCAGTCTGCGGCCCAACTCCTGCATCTGTCCGGGCGAGTTGACGGTGATCTGCACGCCGACGCCGTCCTGGGCGGGCTCAGCCGGGTTGTGCGCTGCTGCTGGTGCTTCCATAACCGCCCACGGTAGCCCCTGCCGGGACGGCTCCGGCGCGCACGAGGAGGTCCGCGAGGCGGTCTATGACGACCTCGGGGTGCTCCAGCATGACCAGGTGTCCGGCGTCCGGGACGAGCACCAGCTCGGCGTCCGGCAGCAGGTCGGCGATCGCCTCGCTGTGCTCGCTCGGTGTCACCAGGTCCTTCACTCCGGCGAGGACGAGGACGGGCATCTCGGCGAACCGGGCCAGCGCGGCGGTCTTGTCGTGCTCGGTGAACGCCGGGTAGAACTCGGCGACCACGTCGATCGGCGTTCCCTCGATCATCCGTTCGGCGAACCGCTCGACCGCCGGATCGACGTCCCGGCCCGCGAACGAGTACCGCTTGATGACCCCGGCGAACAGGTCGGCCGTGGCCCGCCGCCCCCGCTCCACCAGGGCCGCCTGCTGTCCGAGTGCCTTCAGCACCCCGGGGAGCACGCGCCGCACGGCGGCGACGCCCGCGACGGGCAGCCCGAAGTTGACCTCGCCGAGCCGTCCCGACGACGTGCCGACCAGGGCGACGGCGACGACCCGGTCGCGGATCAGCTCGGGGAACTGCTCCGCGAGCGCCATGACGGTCATGCCGCCCATGGAGTGCCCGACGAGCACGATCGGGCCCTCGGGCACCGCCGCCTCGATGACGGCCAGCAGGTCGCGGCCGAGCTGGTCGATGGTGACCGGCTTGCGGTCCTCCAGCTGGGCCACACCCCGCCCGGACCGGCCGTGACTGCGCTGGTCCCAGTGCACCGTGCGCACGACACCGCGCAGCGCCGCACGCTGGAAGTGCCAGCTGTCCTGATTGAGGCAGTAGCCGTGACTGAAGACGACGGTGACGGGTGCGGGCGCCTTGCGTCCGAAGAGCCGGCGCCGGCGCGGGGCCAGCGAGGCCTCCGGCTCGGCCTCGTCGACCTCGTAGTACAGCTCGGTGCCGTCGTCCGAGAACGCCTTGCCCGGTGTGCCGCGCAGGGTGCCGTACGGACCGGTGGAGTCGAGGGCGAGACGGGCCTTCTTGCGCATGCCGCGCCCGACCGTGAGCCGCTCGATCGCGACTCCGGCCGCGGCGCCCGCCGCGACCACGCCTATCGCGGCCCCCGCGACACCGGCCCTGCGCCAGTTCCCGGCGGAGGCGGCGGCCGTCGAGGCCGCGCTCACGACGGCCTCCGCGCTGGTCTCGCTCACGTACCGCTCCTCTTCGCTCCGGATCTCGGCTGTCCGCTGTCCGCTGTCGGCTGTCCGCTGTCGCCCTGGGCTGCGCGCCGGCCGGGCTCCCGCCCGCCGTGGACCGCCCGGCGTTCCTCGCCCGCCGGGCCCGCGCGCCTGTTCGACTACAGGGTGCTACCCGTCCTGTTCCTCGTTCACCTTCACGTAGACGCGCGGAACGCGGGTTCCGATGCGGGTGACGATCTCGTACGCGATCGTGCCCGCCGCGCGCGCCCAGTCCTCGGCGGTGGGCTCGCCGTCGTCGCCGGGACCGAAGAGGACGGCCCGGGCGCCGGGCTCCGGCTCGTCGCCGCCGAGGTCGACGACGAACTGGTCCATCGCGACCCGGCCCGCGACGGTGCGCCACTTGCCGCCCACCAGGACGGGGCCGGTGCCCGAGGCGTGCCGCGGGATCCCGTCCGCGTAGCCGACGGGGACGAGGCCGAGGGTGGTCTCGCCCGGGGTGACGTAGTGATGGCCGTAGCTCACGCCGTGGCCGGCCGGTACGTGCTTGACCAGCGCGAGCGACGCGCTCAGCGTCATCACCGGGCGCAGTCCGAAGTCGGCGGGGGTGCCGAGCTCGGGGCTCGGCGAGATCCCGTAGACCGCGATCCCGGTCCGTACGAGGTCGAAGTGGCTCTCGGGGAGGGTGAGGGTCGCGGGCGAGTTGGCGATGTGCCGCACCTCGGGGCGCACGCCCTGCTCCTCGGCGTACGCCACCATCTCGCGGAACAGTGCGAGCTGGGCCTGGATCGAGGGGTGGCCCGGTTCGTCGGCGCAGGCGAAGTGGGACCACAGTCCGGTCACGGTGATCAGCCCGCGCGCCTCGGCGGCCAGGGCCCCGGCGACGAGCTCGGCCCAGTCGGCGGGCTGGCAGCCGGCGCGTCCGAGGCCGGTGTCCGCCTTGAGCTGCACCCGGGCCCGCACACCGACGGTCTCCGCGGCCGCCACGGCCTCGCGGAGCGCCCACATCCCGCTGACCGACACGTCGATGTCGGCCTCGATCGCCTCGGCCCAGGGGCCGCCCGGGGTCCAGAGCCAGCACATGACGCGTCCGGGCAGGCCGGCCGCCCGCAGGGCCAGCGCCTCCTCCGGGGTGGCCGTGCCGAGCCACGTGGCGCCCGCCTCGCGTGCGGCGCGGGCGCACTGGACCGCGCCGTGGCCGTACGCGTCGGACTTGACCACGGCCATCAGGGCCGCGGTCGGCGCGTGGGCACGCAGGGCCCGCACGTTGGCTCGCAGGGCGGCCAGATCGATCTCCGCGCGGGCGCGCAGGGGCGCCGTGGGCGGGTGTGCTGTCTCTGTCATCGCGCCCCAGTCTCTCAGAGGCGTACGGCGGCCTCCCGGCACCGGTCCCCGGGAGGGGTCCGGTGAGCGGCCCGGACCCGGGCGGGTCCCCTGTCCGCCGCCCCTACCGGCGGGGCCGTCGGCCCCACACGTAGACGCGGTCGCCCTTCCGCAGGACCTTCCAGAGCCCGCGGGCGTCGGCGAGCCGCAGATTCACGCAGCCCATGGAGCCGCCGACGGTACGGATGCTGCCGCGGACGGCGTGGAAGGCCTGCCCTCCGCTGAAGAACTGGGCGTACGGCATGGGGCTGTTGTAGAGGGTCGACCAGTGGTTGCGGTTCCGCAGGTAGATCCGGAACCAGCCGGTGCGGGTGGGGTGCCGGACGCTGCCGCTGCGCATCGGCACGGGGCCGTACAGGATCCGGCCCCGCTGCTGCACCCAGGTGCGCTTGCGGGTGAGGTCGACGCAGGCGACCCGGTAGGACCGGACAGGGCAGCCACGGAGGACCCGCTTGTGCCCCTTATGCCCCTCGTACCCCTCGTTCCCCCTGTGGCTCTTGTTGCCCTTATGGCTCTTGTGACCCTTCTCCGGCTCATGGCGCTCGTGCCGCTCGCGCCGCTCGTGCGGGGCTTCGCCGGCCGACAGCGCCCGCATGCGGGCCCAGGTCGCCGGTCCGGCGGTCCCGTCGGCGGGCTCGACGCCGTGCTTCCTCTGGAAGGCACGGATGGCCCTGCAGTCCCCCGCTGACTGCTTCCCGTCCACCCGCAGCTTCAGCCACCGCTCGGCTTCCCGCTGACGGACGCCCCGCCGCCCGCCGCACCTGCCGGGCCCGGCCCCGGGCGAGCCGGACGCGACGGGCGCGAACCCGGCCGCCGTGGCCGCGCCCGGCCCCTGCCGATCCGGGGGCGTGTCCCGCGGCCTCCGTCCGATGGCGGGGATGTCCCGCATGCTCCGTCCGCCGGCGCGCGTGTCCACGGGAACCGAGAGGGCCTGCGGCATCCGCACGCCAGGGCCCCCGACCGGCCAGGACGGTCGCGGACCTCCCGCCGCTCCTGGCCACGGCTCGACGACCCGTCCGGGGGCGGGCGGCAGCGGGGCCGACTCGGCCGCCACCGCCCCCAACGGCACGGCCGTCACCACCGCCAGCAGCAGCCCGATCCCCCGGCAAGCACTTCGTCCGCTCATCACGCGAACAGACATACGCAACACCCACCGCCCCCGGCAGACGCCACACGCAAAGGGTCCCCCGATCTGGGCAACGCCCGGACAGCCACCCCCCGGCCCGCCGGCATCGGCGGTCGGGGCGAGCGCGATGCAGGTCAGGGAGGCGGGCAGGCCCCCGGCGGGGAAGTCAGCCGGTCCGGGACGGGAGCCGGGGTGCCTCGGCCGGGGCCGCTGACCGCGGCCCGACACGGCCGACGGCCCTGTCGGACACACGTGCCGCACCGGGCTTCGGCTGCCCGCAGCCGTCAGCTCGTGGGCGGCTGATGGTGGTGTCGGGCGAGCGCGCCGCTCCATGCTTCCGGTGCCCACGGCCCGAAGGCGGCCGACCGCCTTCACGCGAGGGTGTCGCGGCGGGCCTCCGGTGCCCGCAGCCAGGGACAGCCGGCGAGGGTGTCAGGCCAGCGTGTCGCGCCAGGCTTCCGGGATGGCTGTGGCCACGTCGTGGGCGCCTGCCGGGGCGCCGTCCGCCGCGAAGCGGCCGGCGAGGCCGTGCAGGTACGCGGCGACACTGCCCGCGTCGAGCGCGGAGAGCCCCGAGGCCAGCAGCGACCCCGCGAGCCCCGACAGCACGTCCCCGCTCCCCGCGGTGGCCAGCCACGCCGTCCCGGTGGCGTTCACCCGTACCGCGCCCCCCGTGGGATCGGCGACCAGTGTCGTGGCCCCCTTGAGGAGGACCGTCGCCCCGTACAGCCCCGCCAGTTCCCGTACGGAGGCCAGCCGGGCCTCCTCCACCGCCTCCCGGGCGACCCCGAGCAGCGCGGCGGCCTCCCCGGCGTGCGGGGTCATCAGCGTCGGCGCGGTGCGGGCCCGCACGGCCCCCCGGTCGGCGAGCCGCAGCCCGTCCGCGTCCACCAGCACCGGCACGTCCACGTCCAGCACCTCCGCGACCGCCGAGGCGTCGTCACCGGCCCCCGGGCCCGCCACCCAGGCCTGCACCCGTCCCGCCTTCGACGGCCCGGCGCCGGACACCAGCGTCTCGGGGAAGCGGGCGATGACGGCGTCCGCGGCGGGCCCGACGTACCGCACCGCCCCGGCGCCACCGCGCAGCGCCCCGGCCACGGCGAGCACCGCGGCCCCGGGATAGCGGGCGGACCCGGCCGCGATCCCGACGACACCGCGCCGGTACTTGTCGCTCTCGGCTCCCGGAAACGGCAGCCGGGCCGCGACGTCGGCGTGCTGGAGCGCCTCCACGTCGGCCGGCTCCGGCAGGTCGAGCCCGATGTCGACGAGGCGCACGGAACCGGCGTACCCGCGCGCCGGTTCGATGAGCAGCCCCGGCTTGTGGGTGCCGAAGGTGACGGTGAGGTCGGCGCGTACGGCCGCGCCCAGCACCTCCCCGGTGTCCGCCTCGACCCCGCTCGGGAGGTCGACGGCCACGACGGCGGCCCGTGAGACGTGCGCGAGTTCCGCGAGGCGCGCCGCGTCCGGCCGCAGGCCGCCCTTCCCGCCGATCCCGACGATGCCGTCGACCACGAGGTCGGCCCGCCTGAGGAGCGGTTCGGCGGCGGCCGGATCGGCCGTGGTGCCCCCGGCGCGCAGCAGCGCCGCCAGTCCACCCGGATGGGTCCTTTCGGGGGCGAGCCGCACCGCGGTGACACCGGCACCCCGGCGGGCGAGCCTCGCCCCGGCGTACAGGGCGTCGCCGCCGTTGTCCCCGCTGCCCACCAGCAGCACCACCCGGCGGCCGTAGACCCGGCCCAGCAGGTCGGCGCAGGCGGCGGCGAGCCCGGCGGCGGCCCGCTGCATCAACGCCCCTTCGGGGAGCCGTGCCATCAGCTCCCGCTCGGCGGTCCTCACGGTCTCCACGCTGTACGCAGTACGCATGCCGTCGAGTCTCCCGCACCGGCCCGCCCCGTGCGCGTCCCCGCACCGGGCGGGCCCACCGGACGCCCTGTGCACTCCCGGGACACCGTGCGGGTCCGCGAGCCGTCCGCGGGAGGTGTCCGGCTAGCCCTCCGCCACCACCACCGCCGAGGCCACCCCGGCGTCGTGACTGAGCGACACGTGCCAGGAACACACGCCCAGTTCGGCCGCGCGGGCCGCCACCGTGCCCTTCACCCGCAGCCTGGGCTGCCCGCTGTCCTCCACGTAGACCTCGGCGTCCGTCCAGTGCAGCCCGGCCGGGGCGCCCAGCGCCTTGGCGAGCGCCTCCTTCGCCGCGAAGCGGGCGGCGAGCGAGGCGATGCCCCGCCGTTCACCGCTGGGCAGCAGCAACTCGCTCTCCACGAAGAGACGTTCGGCCAGCCCAGGCGTCCGCTCCAGCGACGCCCGGAACCGGTCGATCTCGGCCACGTCGATACCGACCCCGATGATGCTCATGGCGGCACCCTAGAGGGTCCGCACCCCTCGGGACGGGGCCACGGCGCGGCCTCGCGCGGCGGCGCCGCTCACTCCACCGTCACGGACTTCGCCAGGTTGCGCGGCTGGTCCACCTCGTTGCCCCGGGCCGTCGCCAGTTCGCAGGCGAACACCTGGAGCGGGACCGTCGACACCAGCGGCTGGAGCAGGGTGGGGGTGGCCGGGATGCGGATGAGGTGGTCGGCGTACGGGACGACCGCCTCGTCGCCCTCCTCCGCGATGACGATCGTGCGGGCGCCCCTCGCGCGGATCTCCTGGATGTTGGAGACGATCTTGTCGTGCAGGACCGAGCGGCCGCGCGGCGAGGGCGCCACGACGACCACCGGCATGTCCTCCTCGATCAGCGCGATCGGCCCGTGCTTGAGCTCGCCCGCCGCGAAGCCCTCGGCGTGCATGTACGCCAGTTCCTTGAGCTTGAGGGCGCCTTCCAGCGCGACCGGATAGCCCACGTGCCGGCCGAGGAACAGCACGGTGTCCTTGTCGGCGAGGGAGCGCGCGAGCTCCCGTACGGGCTCCATGGTCTCCAGGACCCGCTCGACCTCGCGGGAGATGCGCGACAGCTCCCGGATGACGGCCTGGATCTCGTCGCCCCACTTCGTGCCGCGCACCTGACCCAGGTACAGCGCCACCAGGTAGCAGGCCACCAGCTGGGTGAGGAACGCCTTGGTGGAGGCGACGGCGACCTCGGGGCCCGCGTGCGTGTACAGCACCGCGTCGGACTCGCGCGGGATCGTCGAGCCGTTGGTGTTGCAGATCGCCAGCACCCTGGCGCCCTGCTCGCGGGCGTGCCGCAGCGCCATCAGCGTGTCCATCGTCTCGCCGGACTGCGAGATGGCGATGACGAGCGTCTGCCGGTCAAGGATCGGGTCCCGGTAGCGGAACTCGCTGGCCAGCTCCACCTCGCACGGGATGCGCGTCCAGTGCTCGATGGCGTACTTGGCGATCAGCCCGGCGTGGAAGGCGGTCCCGCAGGCGACGATGACGACCTTGTCGGCCTCGCGCAGCGCCCGCACCGGGATGCGCACCTCGTCGAGCCTCAGCGAACCGGCCGCGTCGATCCGCCCCAGCAGCGTGTCGGCGACCGCCTTGGGCTGCTCGGCGATCTCCTTGAGCATGAAGTAGTCGTAGCCGCCCTTCTCCGCCGCCGACGCGTCCCAGTCGACGTGGTACGAGCGGACGTCCGCGGGGCTGCCGTCGAACCCGGTGACGGTCACACCGTCGCGGCGCAGTTCGACCACCTGGTCCTGGCCCAGCTCGATCGCGGAGCGGGTGTGGGCGATGAACGCGGCGACGTCCGAGGCGAGGAAGGCCTCGCCGTCGCCGACCCCGACCACCAGCGGCGAGTTCCGGCGCGCCCCGACGACCACGTCCGGCTCGTCGGCGTCCACGGCGACGAGCGTGAACGCGCCCTCCAGACGCCGGCACACCAGCCGCATCGCCTCCGCCAGGTCCGCGCACGAGGAGTACTCCTCGGCGAGCAGGTGGGCGACCACCTCGGTGTCCGTCTCGGAGGCCAGGTCGTGCCCCCGCCCGGCGAGTTCCTCGCGGAGCAGGGCGAAGTTCTCGATGATGCCGTTGTGGACGACGGCGACCCGGCCCGCGTTGTCGAGATGCGGATGGGCGTTGGCGTCCGTGGGGCCTCCGTGGGTGGCCCAGCGGGTGTGCCCGATTCCCGTCGTCCCGGCCGGCAGCGGTCTGCCGGCCAGTTCCTTCTCCAGGTTGACCAGCTTCCCGGCCTTCTTCGCGACGGCGAGTCCCCCGTCCGCGAGGACGGCGACACCCGCCGAGTCGTAACCCCGGTACTCGAGCCTCTTCAGTCCGGCCATCACCACGTCGAGCGCCGGCTGCGACCCCACATAACCCACGATTCCGCACATGGCGGCAGCGTACGGTCCCCCGCCCGCCGAAATCCGGCTCACCGTGCCCGATATCGGAAATTCAGGCCGCCTTTCAGGACCCGCCGACGGGCTCTTCGTCCCCCCGGCTGTCACCAGGCGTGACGGACCCCACCCTCCATCCCGTCCATACTCCCGTAACAATGGACTGTGATCTCTCCGGTCTCCTCGTTGCCGCGGAGCGCCCACCGGTCCAAGCCGGAGGCGACTCCCTACGTCGACCTCACCCGTGCCGAGTGGAGCGCGCTGCGCGAAAAGACGCCGCTCCCGCTGAACGCCGCGGAGGTCGAGAAGCTGCGCGGTCTGGGCGATGTCATCGACCTCGACGAGGTGCGGGACATCTATCTGCCGCTGTCCCGGCTGCTGAACCTGTACGTCGGCGCCACGGACGGGCTCAGAGGCGCGCTGAACACCTTCCTCGGCGAGAAGGGCTCGCAGTCCGGCACCCCGTTCGTCATAGGCGTCGCCGGTTCCGTGGCCGTCGGCAAGTCCACCGTGGCGCGACTGCTCCAGGCGCTGCTCTCCCGCTGGCCCGAGCACCCCCGGGTCGAACTGGTCACCACGGACGGCTTCCTGCTCCCCACCAAGGACCTCGAGGCGCGCGGGCTGATGTCGCGCAAGGGCTTCCCCGAGTCCTACGACCGCCGGGCCCTGACCCGGTTCGTCGCGGACATCAAGGCGGGCAAGGACGAGGTGACGGCGCCCGTCTACTCGCACCTGATCTACGACATCGTGCCCGGCGAGCGGCTCACCGTCCGCCGCCCCGACATCCTCATCGTCGAGGGCCTGAACGTGCTGCAGCCGGCGCTGCCCGGCAAGGACGGCCGCACCCGGGTCGGCCTCGCGGACTACTTCGACTTCAGCGTGTACGTCGACGCCCGCCCCGAGGACATCGAGCGCTGGTACCTGAACCGCTTCCGCAAGCTGCGCGCGACGGCCTTCCAGAAGCCCGACTCGTACTTCCGCAAGTACACCCAGGTCTCCGAGGAGGAGGCTCTCGACTACGCCCGGACGACCTGGCGCACCATCAACAAGCCGAACCTGCTGGAGAACGTGGCTCCCACCCGCGGCCGGGCGACCCTCGTCGTCCGCAAGGGCCCGGACCACAAGGTGCAGCGCCTGAGCCTGCGCAAGCTGTAGCCCTACGGCGCCGGGGCGGCGCCCACTAGTCTGCGGCCATGCTGCACCTGCGCCTGATCACTCCCGCCGACCGGACCGACGACGTCGTACGCCTGATCGAGAAGACGGTCGGCACCACGCACCTCGTCGTCCTTCCCGGCGCCGCCCGTGACCCGGCGGGCGACGTCATCATGTGCGACGTCGCCCGTGAGGCGGGTGACGAACTCATCCGCGGCCTGCGGGAGACGGGCATCGACCGCACGGGCTCGATCGCGGTCGAGGACATCGACCTGTCCTTGTCGAAGCGTGCGGACAGGGCGGAGGAGGAGGCCCCGGGCGAGGGCGCCGACGCGGTGCTGTGGGAGCACCTGGAGGAGGCCACGCACGAGGAGTCGACGCTGTCGGTGACCTACGTCGCGTTCATCACGATCGCGACGATGATCGCGGCCTGCGGTGTGGTGCTCGACAACGCGGTGCTGATCGTGGGTGCCATGGCCGTGGGGCCGGAGTTCGGTCCGCTGGCCGGGCTGTGCACGGCGATCGTGCAGCGCGGCGGACGCCTCGCCCTGCGCTCCCTGACGGCGCTGCTGGCCGGCTTCGCGATCGCCATGGCGGTGACGGTGCTCTTCAGCCTGTTCATGGACTCGGTGGGCCTGTTCAGCGAGGCTCAGCTGGAGGGGCCGCGGCCCAACACGGGGTTCGTCTACGCCCCGGACTGGTTCTCCTTCGTCGTCGCGGTGCTCGCCGGCGCGGCCGGCATGCTGTCGCTGACCTCGGCGAAGTCCGGTGCCCTGGTCGGTGTCGCGATCTCCGTGACGACGGTCCCGGCGGCCGCGAACGCGGCGGTGGCCCTGAGCTACGGCGACATGGGCCAGACGTGGGGCTCCACCAAGCAGTTGCTGTTCAACCTGCTCGGCATCGTGGTCGCCGGAACGCTCACGCTGATCGCCCAGAAGTGGTTCTGGGCCCGGCAGCGCGACCAGCGGCCCGCGCGGCAGCGGACCGCGTGACGGACGAGGCACGGGCAGGCGGACGGAGGCGCGGGCGGACGGCTATGCGGGCCGTGCGTGCCCGTGCATCGGTGAGGCCCGGCACCCCTCGGGGTGCCGGGCCTCACCGATGTGGTCGCGGCGACTAACCGAGCGCCGACTTCACGACGTCGGCGAGGCGCGCGGCCACCGAGCGGGCGTGCTCGATGTCGGCGGCCTCGACCATGACGCGGACGAGCGGCTCGGTGCCGGAGGGGCGCAGCAGCACCCGTCCGGTGGTGCCCAGTTCCTGCTCGGCGTCGGCCACGGCGGCGGCCAGCTCGGCGGAGGTGTTCACCCGCGTCCGGTCGACGTCCGGCACGTTGACCAGGACCTGCGGCAGCCGCTCCATGACCGAGGCGAGGTCCTGGAGCGTACGGCCGGTCTGGGCGACCCGGGCGGCGAGGAACAGACCGGTGAGGGTGCCGTCGCCGGTGGTGGCGTGGTCGAGGACGATGACGTGCCCGGACTGCTCGCCGCCGAGCGCGTAGCCGTGCTGCTTCATCTCCTCCAGGACGTAGCGGTCGCCGACCGCCGTCTGGACGAGGGCGACGCCTTCGCGCTCCATGGCGAGCTTGAAGCCCAGATTGGACATGACCGTCGCGACAACGGTGTCGGAGCGCAGTGCGGAACGCTCCCGCATCGCCAGCGCGAGAACGGCCAGGATCTGGTCGCCGTCGATCTCCTCGCCCGTGTGGTCCACGGCGAGGCAGCGGTCGGCGTCGCCGTCGTGCGCGATGCCTAGGTCGGCGCCGTGCTCGACGACGGCCGCCTTGAGGAGGTCCAGGTGGGTGGAGCCGCAGCCGTCGTTGATGTTGAGCCCGTCGGGCTCCGCGCCGATCGTGACGATCTCGGCACCGGCCCGCGCGAAGGCCTCCGGGGAGACGCGGGCGGCGGCGCCGTGCGCCTCGTCGAGGACGACCTTCAGACCGTCGAGACGGTTCGGCAGAACACCGATGAGGTGGGCGACGTACTGGTCGAAGCCCTGGTCGTAGGAGTTCACCCGGCCGACGCCGGAGCCGGTCGGGCGGTCCCAGGGAGCGCCGGTGCGGTGCTCCTCGTAGACGCCCTCGATCCGGCCCTCCAGCTCGTCGGCGAGCTTGTGGCCGCCGCGGGCGAAGAACTTGATGCCGTTGTCGGGCATGGCGTTGTGGCTGGCGGAGAGCATCACGCCGAGGTCGGCGCCGAGCGCCCCGGTGAGATACGCGACCGCCGGGGTGGGCAGCACACCGACCCGCAGGACGTCCACACCGGCGCTGGCGAGGCCGGCGACCACGGCCGCCTCCAGGAACTCCCCGGACGCGCGCGGATCCCGCCCGACCACCGCCACGGGCCGGTGGCCTTCGAACGTGCCCGCCTCGGCGAGTACGTGCGCCGCCGCAACGGACAGCCCGAGCGCGAGCTCGGCCGTCAGATCCGCGTTGGCGACACCACGCACGCCGTCCGTGCCGAAGAGTCGTCCCACTTGTCCTCCTGAGAAAGCTGCAGAGTACGGAAGTCCCCCGAGGATACGGAGTCATCCGATCACATGAGCCTTTGAGCACCTTGTGCCGTTATACGCCCAACCACTGTGATAAACGAACGCCCCGGCAGCACGGTGAGGTGCCGCCGGGGCGTTCGGAGCTACGCGTACCTACGCGCAGAAGCAAGCAGCGAAGATTAACGCTTGCTGTACTGCGGGGCCTTGCGGGCCTTCTTGAGACCGGCCTTCTTGCGCTCGACCGCACGGTCGTCGCGCTTGAGGAAGCCGGCCTTCTTGAGGGCGCCGCGGTTGTTGTCCACGTCGGCCTCGTTCAGCGCGCGGGCCACGCCGAGGCGCAGGGCACCGGCCTGACCGGAGACACCGCCACCCGCGATGCGGGCGATGACGTCGTAGCGGTTGTCGAGCTCGAGCACCTTGAAGGGCTCGTTGACTTCCTGCTGGTGCACCTTGTTGGGGAAGTAGTCCTCAAGGGTGCGGCCGTTGATCTTCCACTTGCCGGTGCCCGGGACGATCCGGACGCGGGCGATGGCGTTCTTGCGACGGCCCAGGCCGGCCGCGGGCTGCGGGTCGCCGAAGCGGCCCGCGAGCGACTCCGAGGTGTACTCGCCCTCGACGGGGACCTCGGACTCGGTGGTGTAGTTCTCGATGTCGACGAGCTCAGTCTCTTCGACCGGCTGCTCAACGGTGGTCTCGGCCACGATTCTCCTCAGATTCTTTTTCGTCTTAGGGGGTGGCCGGAACTACTGCGCGACCTGGGTGATCTCGAACGGGACCGGCTGCTGCGCAGCGTGCGGGTGGTTCTCGCCCGCGTAGACCTTCAGCTTCGAGAGCACCTGACGGCCCAGGGAGTTCTTGGGAACCATGCCCTTGATGGCCTTCTCGACGGCCTTCTCGGGGTTCTTCGCCAGCAGCTCGTCGTAACGGACGGAGCGCAGACCACCCGGGTAACCGGAGTGGCGGTACGCCAGCTTCTGGGTCTTCTTGTTGCCGGAGAGGTGCACCTTGTCCGCGTTGATGATGATGACGAAGTCACCAGCGTCGACGTGGGGGGCGTAGATCGGCTTGTGCTTGCCCCGCAGGATGTTCGCGGCAGTGGTCGCCAGACGGCCCAGGACGACATCCTGGGCGTCGATGACGTACCACTGGCGAGTGATGTCGCCGGGCTTGGGGCTGTACGTACGCACGGTCGTAGCCTTCGCTTCTTCAGTGAGTGGGTCCTGACATGGCCACCACGGACGATCACGACAGCCCTGACCGCACTGCGGTGACGCATACCGCGTGCTGGTCGCTGGTCATCGGCCCCGGTGGACCGGTGTAAGGGCCCCTCACGTGAGAATGAGCAAGCCAATACACATAACGAACCGCAAGCTTACCCGCGGTGGACCGCAAGGGTCAAAACGCGAGTGCTCACACCCTCGTGGCCCGTCGTCCCCGTCGCTGTGCGACGAAATGCTCCGGGCCGGCGAGCGGCAGGTGACGGCGGCGCCGAAGCGCCACCGATGCAGTCATCACACACAGGGTAAAGCAGTCCCGGAAGGAACGCCGGGTCACCGCTTCCAGCCAGGGCCAGTCCGCGCCGGGCGCCTGCGGCACCAGCGCCAGCCAGAACCACGGCCCACGGGCCGCCGCGCCGGGGTCGGGCAGCCCCGCGAGCAGCAGCGGCACCACGACGAGCAGATAGTGGTCGTAGGACGGCCGGGACACCAGGAACGCGGAGAGCATCAGCAGCACCGCGGTCTCGGTGAGCCGCAGCGGCCCGGGAAATCCGCGTGACCAGCGCCGGTACGCGGCCAGGACTCCGGCGCCCGCCGCCGCGCAGGACAGCGCGACCGCCACCGGTGAGGGCACTCCGAGCCGCGGCAGCACGGCCACCGGAGAAGCCTCGTAGAGGCGGACGAAGCCGTCGTGGCCGCGCAGCAGGAACGGCAGCGTCCGTGTGACGAACGCCGCAGGATCGGGCATCAGCAGCGCCGCCCCGCCGGACGCCACGGCGGGCACCAGGACCACCGCGGCCAGCCCCCTCCAGCGGCGCGCGAAGAGGAACAGGAGCGCCACGGGCGCGAGCAGCGGCTTGAGGGCGAGGGCCGCGCCGATGACCACTCCGGCCCGCCCCCACCGCTCCCGCGCCGCCAGCAGCACGGCGAGCGGCAGCGCCGCCGCGGCGGTCACGGTCCAGTTCCCGAGCGCGACGAGGTGCCCGAAGGGCGCGAAGCCCAGCGCGAGCGCGGCCGGCCCGAGCACCCCGAGGCGGCTGCGCCAGGGGACGCCGTGGACGCGCAGGGCGCACGCCCAGCCCGCGACCAGCAGAACGGTCACGGTCAGCGGGACCAGCACCCGCAGCGCGTCCGCCGGGAGCAGGGTCTGCGGCACCGCCGCGAGCACCGCGCTCGGGAGATAGAGGAAGTGCCGGTCGGCGTACGGCGAACCGCCGTCCAGCCAGGTCCGCGCCGCGCGGACGACGATCGCGTTGTCCATCCCGCCGTCGGAGGTGTGCAGCGCGACGGCCACGACGTGCGCGGACAGCACCGCGCCCGTGGCCGCCCACGCGTGCCAGGAGGCCCTACGCACCAACCACCCGGAGATGTCACTTTTGCCCTTGCGCATTCAGATCACGCTAGGGGCTCAAGTGCCCGGTGGAGCTGACCGGCACCCCCCAACCCCCGTCTAAGATGCGGCGCATGAGTTATGGGCAAGGTGGGCAGGGGCAGCCCCCGTGGGACCCCTGGAAGCCGGGTTCTCAGCAGGCGCCCCAGTGGAACAACCAGCGTTCCGGCGGGAATCCCGACTGGGCCGCCATGGCGGAGGCTTCCGAAACGCGCAACAAGCGCCGCAAAGTGCTGTTCATCGTGGGCGGGGCGCTGGCCACCGTCGCGGTCGGCGCCGCCGTGGCCATGGCCGTCGCGGGTGCGAACGGGAACAACGAGGCCGCCGGCCAGCCGTCCCAACTGCCCGCGAGCGCGGACATTCCCGGCGCCACGACGCCGCAGCCGTCCTTCGAGCCGACCTCGGCTCCGCCGCCGCTGGATCCGAAGCAGTTCATATCCAGCGCGCAGAAGGACACCGCGCCGCTGAGCCCGGACATCCTCTTCCCCGGTACGCAGCTCACCATGGGCAACCGCGTGTACCGCAAGGGTCCGACGGCCGACACGAAGAACTGCGCCTCGGCCGTGAAGGGCACGCTGCCGAAGGTCCTGACCAAGGACGGCTGCACCCGCTTCATGCGGGTCAGCTACGTCAAGGACGGCATCGCGGTGACGGTCGGCGTGGCCGTCTTCGACACCGAGGCCAAGGCGAGCAAGGCCAAGGCCGACGCGGACAAGAAGAGCATCATCGCCTCGCTCCCCGGCAACGGCATCAAGGCGTTCTGCGACGCGGCCGTGTGCCGGTCGACGACCAACGCCTACGGCCGGTACGCCTACTTCACCCTCTCCGGTTTCACCAACGGCAAGGACGTGACGACGAAGGACACCGCGGTGTTCACGACCGGCGACGACCTCGCCGAGTTCGCGTTCCGTCAGATCAGCCGGCGCGGCCAGGCCCAGGCGTCGGCCGCGGCCAACCAGTAGCGGTTCCGGGCGCGGCGGCCCGCGGAAACCGGCCGCCGCCCCGCCTTCCCCGGGCCAACCGGCCCCCGGCTCCGATCCGGTGAGCGTGCGTCAGCAGGACGCGCACCCGGCCGCACCCGGCAACGTCCGCTTGTTGCGGGCCTCCTTGTTCCGCGCGGCCAGCAACTCGTCGGCGGGGTAGCCGACTTCCTCCAGCGTCAGCCCGTGCGGCCGTACGACGTGAACGGCCGAGTCCCGCACGCCGGCGGCGAGCACCTTGCCCGGCCAGTCGGGCCCGCGGTGCCCGTCCCCGACGAACAGCAGGGCCCCGATCAGCGACCGCACCATGTTGTGGCAGAAGGCGTCGGCCCGCACGGTGGCGGTGATGACGCCGTCCTCGCCCCGTACCAGGCTCAGTTGCTGGAGCGTGCGGATGGTCGTGGCACCCTCGCGCTTCTTGCAGTACGCGGCGAAGTCGTGTTCACCCAGCAGCCGTTCGGCGGCCCGGTTCATGGCGTCCACGTCCAACGGCCAGTCGTGCCAAAGGACATGACTGCGCAGCAGCGGGTCGACACCGCCGGGTTCGTCGGTCACGCGATAGGCGTAGCGCCGCCAGATCGCCGAGAACCGTGCGTTGAATCCCGCGGGCGCCTCGGTGAGCGACCACACCCGCACGTCCTTGGGCAGCCGTCCGGCGAGCCGCTTCAGCAGCTTCTCCCGGTGCTCGGCCCACAGTTCCTCCGGCAGGTCGACGTGCGCCACCTGACCGCGCGCGTGCACCCCTGCGTCGGTCCGCCCGGCCACGGTCAGCTCGTACGTGGTGTCCTTCGTCCGCGTCACCGTCCGCAGCGCGTCCTCGATCTCGCCCTGCACGGTCCTGCGTCCGGCGGCCTGCCGCGCCCAGCCGGAGAACTCCGTCCCGTCGTACGACAGATCCAACCGCACCCGGACGAACCCGGGCTCCGCTTCGTCACTCACACCTAGATCCTCTCAAGCCCGGGCTCCTCCCCGGGAACGCGAAAGCGGGCCCGCCCCGAAAGGGACGGACCCGCTCACAGCAAGGCAGTGCCTCAGGCGTCCTTCGACTCCTCGGCGGGAGCCTCGACGGCGTCCTCGGCCTTGGTGTCCTCGACCTTGGCCGGGGCCTCGGTCTCCTTGGCGGCACGCTTGGTGGCGGCCTCGGCCTCACCGGTGGCCTGCTGGGCCACGGTCAGGGCCTCCACCAGCTCGATGACGGCCATGGGCGCGTTGTCGCCACGGCGGTTACCGATCTTGGTGATACGGGTGTAACCACCCGGGCGGTTCTCGTAGCGCGGGCCGATCTCGGTGAAGAGCGTGTGCACGATGCTCTTGTCCGTGATCACCGAGAGCACCTGACGGCGGTTGTGAAGGTCACCCTTCTTCGCCTTGGTGACCAGACGCTCCGCGTAGGGACGCAGGCGGCGGGCCTTGGCCTCGGTGGTGGTGATGCGGCCGTGCTCGAAGAGCGACTTCGCGAGGTTCGCGAGGAGCAGCTTCTCGTGCGCGGCGCTGCCGCCCAGACGGGCACCCTTGGTGGGCTTCGGCATGGTGTTTCTCCTAGGTGTCTGCCCCGGCCGTATCAGGTACCGAGGTCAGTGTCCGAGCGGGCGATTACCCGTCGAAGATCCGACGAGCCCCGAAGGGGCGAGCCGGAAGGGGCGCGGGGAACTGCGCGACAAGCCACAGCGCACCCGCACCCAGGAACCGGCAGTCGGTCCCGAGCTCTTAGTACTGCTCGGTCTCGACGAAGCCGGCGTCCGCGTCGTCGTCGGCGCCGAAGGCGTCGGCGGCGGCGGTCGGGTCGAATCCGGGCGGGCTGTCCTTGAGGGCCAGGCCCATGCCGGCCAGCTTCGCCTTGACCTCGTCGATGGACTTCGCACCGAAGTTGCGGATGTCCAGGAGGTCGGCCTCGGAGCGGGCGACGAGCTCACCCACGGAGTGGATGCCCTCACGCTTGAGGCAGTTGTACGAGCGGACCGTGAGCTCCAGCTCCTCGATCGGCAGCGCGAGGTCGGCGGCGAGGGCGGCGTCCGTGGGGGACGGGCCCATGTCGATGCCCTCGGCGTCGATGTTGAGCTCGCGGGCCAGACCGAACAGCTCGACCAGGGTCTTGCCGGCCGACGCCATGGCGTCACGGGGACGCATGGCCTGCTTGGTCTCGACGTCGACGATCAGCTTGTCGAAGTCGGTGCGCTGCTCGACACGGGTCGCCTCGACCTTGTACGTGACCTTCAGCACCGGCGAGTAGATCGAGTCGACCGGGATGCGCCCGATCTCCTGACCGACCTGCTTGTTCTGAACGGCGGAGACGTAGCCGCGACCGCGCTCGACGGTCAGCTCCATCTCCAGCTTGCCCTTGCCGTTGAGCGTGGCGAGGACGAGGTCGGGGTTGTGCACCTCGACACCGGCCGGGGGCGCGATGTCCGCGGCGGTGACCAGACCCGGGCCCTGCTTGCGCAGGTACATCACGACGGGCTCGTCGTGCTCCGAGGAGACGACGAGCTGCTTGATGTTGAGGATCAGGTCGGTGACGTCCTCCTTGACGCCCGGCACGGTGGTGAACTCGTGCAGGACACCGTCGATGCGGATGCTGGTGACAGCAGCGCCGGGGATCGACGAGAGGAGGGTGCGGCGCAGGGAGTTGCCGAGGGTGTAGCCGAAGCCCGGCTCCAGCGGCTCGATCACGAACCGGGAGCGGAATTCGTCGACGACCTCTTCGGTCAACGAGGGGCGCTGAGCGATCAGCATGTGGTGATCAGATCCTTCATTCGTGGACGCCCGCTATTTGACGCCCGACAAAACCGGGCCTCCGAAGAGGCCGGGTACAGCAAGGGTACGGGCGATACGGCCCTTTTACGGAGCCGTACCGCCCGAAAACCTCGAACCTGCACAGGGCCGTCGGGATCGACGGCCGAGCGGCCGTGCGTCAGACGCGGCGGCGCTTCGGCGGACGGCAGCCGTTGTGCGGGGTGGGGGTGACGTCCTGGATGGAGCCGACCTCGAGGCCAGTGGCCTGGAGGGAGCGGATCGCGGTCTCGCGACCGGAGCCCGGGCCCTTCACGAAGACGTCAACCTTGCGCATGCCGTGCTCCTGCGCGCGGCGGGCGGCCGACTCGGCGGCCATCTGCGCGGCGAAGGGGGTGGACTTGCGCGAGCCCTTGAAGCCGACGTGGCCGGCGGAGGCCCAGGAGATCACGTTGCCCGAGGGGTCCGTGATCGAGACGATCGTGTTGTTGAACGTGCTCTTGATGTGGGCGTGCCCGTGAGCGACGTTCTTCTTTTCCTTGCGGCGCACCTTCTTGGCGGCGCCCTGACGACCCTTGGGGGGCATCTGTTTCTCCTACGGGGAGGTGGTCGGTCCTACAGCGAAGACCGCTGATGAAGCGTTGTCCGCTGAGGACTACTTCTTGCCCGGCTTCTTCTTACCGGCGATGGCGCGACGCGGGCCCTTGCGGGTACGAGCGTTCGTGCTGGTGCGCTGACCGTGGACGGGCAGGCCACGACGGTGGCGCAGACCCTGGTAGCAACCGATCTCCACCTTGCGGCGGATGTCGGCCTGAATCTCGCGACGGAGGTCACCCTCGGTCTTGATGTTGGCGTCCACGTACTCGCGGATCTTGACCAGCTCCTCCTCGGAGAGGTCACGAACGCGCGTGTTGGGGTTCACGCCAGTCTCGGCCAGCGTCTGCTGGGAAAGGGTCCGGCCGATGCCGAACACGTAGGTGAGGGCGACCTCCACACGCTTTTCGCGCGGGATGTCAACACCGGAAACGCGTGCCATTCAATGGCTCCAGTTGTCGTTCGGAGGTCTTCCGCAGAACCGGATCCCGCCCGCCGTCGTCCTCTGATCCAGGGGATCGAAGAGTCGGTACGAACCGGGTCCCCGGCCTCCGACCGGGGGTGTCAGGCCTGATGAGACTCAGCCCTGGATCCTGCGTATGAACATGTACTGCTTGCGTCGCGCGAAGTATCTGCGGGTGCAGAAGGTGCGGTCGTGCGTCAGCCCTGGCGCTGCTTGTGGCGCGGGTTTTCGCAGATGACCATGACCCGACCGTGACGGCGGATCACCCTGCACTTGTCGCAGATCTTCTTGACGCTCGGCTTGACCTTCATTAGGTGAGGTTCTCCGGGTCAGTGCCACCCCCCGCGCTCCCGGAACCGGGAACACGGAGCAAGGCAAGATCTACTTGTAGCGGTAGACGATCCGGCCGCGCGTCAGGTCGTACGGAGACAGCTCCACCACGACCCGGTCGTCAGGGAGGATGCGGATGTAGTGCATGCGCATCTTGCCGCTGATGTGCGCCAGGACCTGGTGGCCGTTCTGGAGCTCCACCTTGAACATCGCGTTCGGAAGAGACTCAACGACAGTGCCCTCGATCTCGATGGCACCTTGCTTCTTGGCCACGCTTTGCCCTTCGAATCGACTACCTTGATCGACTTCGTGCGAGCGCATGCAGACATGCGGGTGCACGAGAGCCGACGAGTCAGTCTACGTCAGGGCTCCCCGAAAGACGAATTGGCCTGTGTCCTCCCCGCTCATCATGACGATGCCCCACCCGTCGGCGCGGTATGCGCGGAGGGCGGGGCTGACCGGTACAGGGCCGGCGGAGAAAGGAGGCGGGCGCATTACGGTGTCATTCATCGAACGCGGGATCGATGGCAAGTGATCTTGCGAGGGTGCCGTACGCGACGTACCTCCGCGAGATCCCCGCACCGGCGAGGCCGGTCCGCGGCCCGCTCCCGTGCGGGCGGGGCCTCAGCCCGCGAGGGGATCGGGCGCCGCCGTGATCCCGTACTCGGCGAGCTTCGCCCGGCCGCAGTCGGGAGCCGTGAGGACGAGCGGCCCGTCCTCGGTCAGCGCCACGGAGTGCTCCCAGTGCGAGGACCAGGTCCCGTCCGTGGTGATCACGGTCCAGTCGTCCTCGAGCACCTCGGTCCGCGGTGTGCCGAGCGACACCATCGGCTCGATCGCCAGGCACAGGCCGGGCACCAGCTTCGGCCCCTTGCCGCGCTTGCGCTCGACGTAGTTCAGCAGGTGCGGGTCCATGTGCATCTCGGTGCCGATGCCGTGGCCGCCGTAGTCCTCGACGATGCCGTACTTGCCGCCGCCCGGCTTGGGCTGGCGGCGGATGTAGGTCTCGATCGCCCGGGAGATGTCGACCAGGCGGTTGCCCACCTTCATGGCCGCGATGCCGGCCCACATCGACTCCTCGGTCACCCGGGACAGCTCGATGAGCTCCGGGGCGTGGCCCGTCCCGACGAACGCGGTGAACGCGGCGTCGCCGTGCCAGCCGTCGACGATCGCGCCGGCGTCGATGGAGATGATGTCGCCGTCCTTCAGGACGGTCTTGTCGTCCGGGATGCCGTGGACGACGACCTCGTTGGCCGAGGTGCAGATCGTCGCGGGGAAACCGCCGTACCCGAGGAAGTTCGACTTGGCGCCGTGCTCGTCCAGCACCTTGCGCGCGACCTCGTCCAGGTCCCGGGTCGTCGCGCCGGGCACCGCCGCCTCACGCGTGGCCGCATGGATGGCCGCGACGACCAGCCCCGCCTCACGCATCTTGGCGATCTGCTCGGGGGTCTTGATCTGCACCATGGTGGCTGCGGCCTTTCTGGACCGGAGAACGGACTACTCCAACGATACGGGGGACTCGACCCACCCCGCCCGGGGTCGAGGGACCCCGTCCCGCACAGGACCTTCGCCCTGTCCGGCTCGCACGTCGGCCGCGGCACCCGGTGAGGGGTGCCGCGGCCGATGCGACGTACTTCTTCATGCTCCCCGCGGTGCGTGCGCACCACGGAGCGGACCGCGGGGACTAGGCGTCCTCGCGGGCCAGCGCCTCCATCGAGCGCGCCGTGACGTCCTCCACCTTGCCGAGCGCCGGGATCGTGACGACCAGGCCCTGGGCCTTGTAGTAGTCGATGATCGGCTCGGTCTGCGTGTGGTAGACCTCCAGCCGCGTACGGACGGTGTCCTCGGAGTCGTCGTCGCGCTGGTACAGCTCGCCGCCGCAGACGTCGCAGACGCCTTCCTGCTTCGGCGCCTTGTACGACACGTGGAAGACGTGCGAGGAGTCGTTGCGGCAGATGCGACGGCCCGCGATACGGCGGACCACCTCGTCCTCGGGGACCTCCAGGTCCAGCACCGCGTCCAGCTTCATGCCCTCGCTGTCCAGCATCTCGTCCAGCGCCTCGGCCTGCGAGACGTTGCGCGGGAAGCCGTCGAGCAGGAAGCCGTTCTCGGCGTCCGGCTGCTCCATGCGGTCCTTGGCCATGGCGATGGTGACCTCGTCCGGTACCAGTTCACCCTTGTCCATGTAGGACTTGGCCAGCTTGCCGAGCTCCGTCTGCTGAGAGATGTTGGCGCGGAACAGGTCGCCCGTGGAGATGTGCGGGATCGCCAGATTCTTGGCGAGGAACGCGGCCTGCGTTCCCTTCCCGGCACCGGGCGGCCCGACGAGGACGATTCGCATCAGCGGAGGAACCCTTCGTAATTGCGCTGCTGAAGCTGACTCTCGATCTGCTTCACCGTCTCGAGGCCCACACCCACGATGATGAGGATGCTGGTGCCACCGAACGGGAAGTTCTGGTTTGCCCCGAAACCAACCAACGCGACCGTCGGCACGAGAGCGATCAGCCCCAGATACAGCGAACCCGGCCAGGTGATCCGGTTGAGTACGTAGCTGAGGTACTCAGCGGTCGGCCGGCCAGCCCGGATACCCGGGATGAAGCCACCATACTTCTTCATGTTGTCGGCGACTTCCTCGGGGTTGAACGAGATCGCCACGTAGAAGAACGCGAAGAACACGATCAGAAGGAAGTACATCGTGATGTAAATCGGGTGGTCACCCTTGGTCAGGTTGTTCGTGACCCATGTCTTCCACCCCGAGTTACCGCTCGAGAACTGGGCGATCAGGCTCGGAATGTAGAGCAGCGAGGACGCGAAGATGACAGGAATCACACCTGCCTGGTTGACCTTCAGCGGGATGTAGGTCGAGGTGCCACCGTAGGAACGGCGGCCGATCATGCGCTTCGCGTACTGCACCGGGATCCGGCGCTGCGCCTGCTCGACGAAGACCACCAGGGCGACCATGGCCAGGCCCACCGCGATGACCGTGCCGAACTCGATCCAGCCACCGGCCAGCTTGCCCTGGACCTTGACGGTCCACAGGGCGCTCGGGAAGGTCGCGGCGATCGAGATGAACATCAGGATCGACATGCCGTTGCCGATGCCGCGGTCGGTGATCAGCTCACCGAGCCACATGACGACGCAGGTACCGGCGGTCATCGTGATGACCATCGTGATGGTGGTGAAGATCGACTGGTCCGGGACGATCTGCGAGGCGACGGGGCAGCCCGAGAACAGCGCGCCGCTGCGGGCGGTGGCCACCAGGCCCGTGCCCTGGAGGATCGCGAGCGCGACCGTCAGGTAACGGGTGTACTGCGTGATCTTCGCCGTGCCGGCCGAGCCCTCCTTCTTGAGGGCTTCCAGTCGCGGGATCACCACGGTGAGCAGCTGGAGAATGATGCTCGCCGTGATGTACGGCATGATGCCGAGCGCGAAGACGGTGATCTGGAGCAGCGCGCCGCCGCTGAACATGTTGATCAGGCTGAACAGGCCGCGGTTCGAGTCGGCCGTGTCGATGCACGACTGGACGTTCTTGTAGTCCACGCCGGGGATCGGGATGTGGGTACCGACCCGGTAGACCACGATGATGCCGAGCGTGAAGAGCAGCTTTTTGCGCAGGTCGGGCGTCCTGAACGCCCGGGCGAACGCGGTGAGCACGGTGCCTCCTGCGACCCCCGCGCTACCGCGTCCGAGGGTGAGTCTTGAGGTTCGACGGATGACTGACAGCTAACCAACAGTCAAAGCCCGTCCGGAGTTCCCGTGAGGCACGCCGGACGAAAATTAACAGTGCAGGCCACCTTACCGGCGACACTGCCCCCCTTGGAACGACCAACCGGGGATGCCCCTTTTGTGGGGCATCCCCGGTCGGGATCGTTCAGGTCATCGGGACGTCTGAAATCAGACGAGCTCGGTGACGGTACCGCCGGCGGCGGTGATCTTCTCCTTGGCGGAGCCGGAGACGGCGTCGACCGTCACCTGCAGCGCCACGGAGATCTCGCCCTGGCCGAGGACCTTGACGAGGCTGTTCTTGCGAACGGCACCCTTGGCGACGAGACCCTCGACGGTGACCTCGCCACCCTCCGGGTACAGCGCGGCCAGCTTGTCGAGGTTCACGACCTGGAACTCGGTCTTGAACGGGTTCTTGAAGCCCTTCAGCTTCGGGAGGCGCATGTGGAGGGGCATCTGGCCACCCTCGAAGCGCTCCGGAACCTGGTAACGGGCCTTCGTGCCCTTGGTACCACGACCAGCCGTCTTACCCTTCGACGCCTCACCACGACCAACACGGGTCTTGGCGGTCTTGGCGCCCGGGGCGGGACGGAGGTTGTGGATCTTGAGCGGGTTGTTCTCCGCCATGATCTAGTCGACCTCCTCGACCGTCACGAGGTGGCGGACGGTGTGCACCATTCCGCGGAACTCGGGGCGGTCCTCCTTGACGACCTGCGTGTTGATGCCCTTGAGACCAAGGGAGCGCAGGGTGTCACGGTGGTTCTGCTTGCTGCCGATGTACGACTTCGTCTGCGTGACCTTGAGGCGAGCCATTACGCACCCGCCCCGGCACGCGCACGAAGCAGAGCCGCGGGGGCGACGTCCTCGAGGGGCAGACCACGGCGAGCCGCGATCTCCTCGGGACGCTGCAGGCCCTTGAGGGCCGCCACGGTCGCGTGCACGATGTTGATCGCGTTCGAAGAACCGAGCGACTTCGACAGGATGTCGTGAACGCCGGCGCACTCGAGCACTGCACGCACGGGACCACCGGCGATAACGCCGGTACCGGGGGAAGCAGGCTTGAGCAGGACGACGCCCGCGGCCTTCTCGCCCGTGATCGGGTGCGGGATGGTGCCCTGGATACGGGGGACCTTGAAGAAGTGCTTCTTGGCCTCTTCAACACCCTTGGCGATCGCGGCCGGCACCTCCTTGGCCTTGCCGTAACCGACACCGACGGTGCCGTCACCATCGCCTACCACGACAAGCGCGGTGAAGCTGAAGCGACGACCACCCTTCACAACCTTGGCGACGCGGTTGATCGCGACAACGCGCTCAACGTACGCGGTCTTCTCGGCGGCAGCAGCGCCGCCGTCACGGCCCTTCCGGTCCCGCCGCTCGCCGCCACCGGCACCGCTTCCACGGCGCTGGGGTCCAGCCATTGGATTACCTCTCTCTTTCCGCTAGCTACGGAAGCGGCTCAGAACTTGAGCCCGGCTTCGCGGGCGGCGTCCGCCAGGGCGGCGATGCGCCCGGCGTACTGGTTTCCACCACGGTCGAACACGACAGCCTCGACACCGGCGGCCTTGGCGCGCTCGGCGACCAGGGCGCCGACCGACTTGGCCTGCGCGGACTTGTCGCCCTCGCCACCACGGATCGTGGTGTCCAGGGTCGACGCCGACGCGAGGGTGTGACCCTGAACGTCGTCGATGACCTGGGCCACGATGTGGCGGTTGGAGCGCGTCACGACCAGGCGCGGACGCTCAGCCGTACCCGAGATGTGCTTACGGATGCGGATGTGACGACGCTTGATGGCAGCACGCTTGTAAGCGTCGCCCTTAGCAATCTTGACACCGTATGCCATGGCTTACTTACCCGCCTTTCCGACCTTGCGGCGGATGACTTCGCCTTCGTACTTGACGCCCTTGGCCTTGTACGGGTCGGGCTTGCGCAGCTTGCGGATGTTGGCCGCAACCTCGCCGACCTTCTGCTTGTCGATGCCCTCGACCGAGAAACGGGTCGGGGCTTCCACCTTGAAGGTGATGCCCTCGGGGGCCTCGACAGTGATCGAGTGGCTGTAACCGAGCGAGAACTCCAGGTTGGAGCCCTTCGCCAGGACGCGGTAACCGACACCGCTGATCTCGAGCTTCTTCACGTAACCCTCGGTCACGCCGGTGATCATGTTCGCCACCAGCGTGCGGGACAGGCCGTGGAGGGCCTTGTTCTGACGCTCGTCGTTGGGGCGGGTGACGTTCAGAACGCCGTCCTCACCCTTGGCGATCTCGATCGGCGCCACGACGGTGTGGGTCAGCGAGCCCTTGGGGCCCTTGACCGAGACCGTCTGGCCGTCGATGGTGACGTCCACGCCGGCGGGAACCGTGATGGGGAGCTTGCCAATACGCGACATAGCTGTTTCCTCCGTTCCCTTCCGCTACCAGACGTAGGCGAGGACTTCTCCGCCTACGCCCTTCTTGCCGGCCTGCTTGTCGGTCAGGAGCCCGTGCGACGTGGAGATGATCGCCACGCCGAGGCCGCCCAGAACCTTGGGCAGGTTGGTGGACTTCGCGTAAACCCGGAGACCGGGCTTGGAGATCCGCTTGATGCCCGCGATGGAGCGCTCACGGTTCGGGCCGAACTTCAGCTCGAGAACGAGGTTCTTGCCGACCTCGGCGTCCTCGACCTTCCAGCCCGTGATGAAGCCCTCCTGCTGGAGGATCTCCGCGATGTGCGACTTGATCTTGCTGTGCGGCATACCCACGGTGTCGTGGTACGCCGAGTTCGCGTTACGCAGACGCGTAAGCATGTCTGCGATCGGATCAGTCATGGTCATGAATTGGCCTTCGGCCTCTCTCGCCGGGGTTTCCTGTATGCGCCATCCCTCTCCCCACTCATGGGCGGGACGGGTGCGGTGCGGGGACCTACGGCGTAGTAAGTCGTGTGGGCGTCAGGCGCCCAACCCTCCTAGCCTAAGCCATGGAGAGCTGGGCACCCGACAGAGCCCATTGCTTACCGAGAGCCCTGGAATCCCAGAATTACGGGGACTACCAGGAGCTCTTGGTCACGCCCGGCAGCTCGCCACGGTGAGCCATCTCACGAAGGCACACGCGGCAGAGGCCGAACTTGCGGTACACGGAGTGCGGACGACCGCAGCGCTGGCAGCGCGTGTAGCCACGCACACCGAACTTGGGCTTACGAGCAGCCTTGGCAATCAGAGCCTTCTTCGCCATCTCGCTTACGCCTCCTTGAAGGGGAAGCCGAGGTGACGGAGAAGGGCGCGGCCCTCAGCGTCGTTGGTCGCCGTGGTCACCACGGTGATGTCCATGCCCCGGGTACGGTCGATCTTGTCCTGGTCGATCTCGTGGAACATGACCTGCTCCGTGAGACCGAAGGTGTAGTTGCCACGGCCGTCGAACTGCTTGGGGGACAGACCACGGAAGTCGCGGATGCGCGGGAGCGCGAGCGACAGGGTGCGGTCCAGGAACTCCCACATGCGGTCGCCACGGAGCGTGACGTGGGCACCGATCGGCTGACCCTCACGCAGCTTGAACTGCGCGATGGACTTGCGGGCCTTGGTGATGGCCGGCTTCTGACCGGTGATCGTGGTCAGGTCACGGACGGCACCGTCCATGAGCTTCGAGTCACGGGCGGCGTCGCCGACACCCATGTTGACCACGATCTTGACGAGGCCCGGCGTCTGCATGACGTTCTCGTAGGAGAACTCTTCCTGCAGCTTCGCCGCGATCTCCTCGCGGTACTTCGTCTTGAGACGCGGAGTGGTGGTGGTAGCCATCAGATGTCCTCACCCGTCCGCTTGGCAACGCGGATCTTGTTGCCCTCTTCGTCGAAGCGGTAACCGACGCGCGTGACGACCTTGTTGCCGTCCTTCTCAACGACCAGCTGGACGTTGGAGACGTGGACGGGCGCCTCGGTCGTGACGATGCCACCGGCCTGCGAGCCCTTGGCGGTCGGACCGGCCTTCGTGTGCTTCTTGACCCGGTTGACACCCTCGACCAGGACGCGCTCCTCGCGCGGGTAAGCGGCAATGACCTTGCCCTGCTTGCCCTTGTCCTTACCGGTGATGACCTGGACCAGGTCGCCCTTCTTGATCTTCATGCTTACAGCACCTCCGGCGCGAGCGAGATGATCTTCATGAACTTCTTCTCGCGCAGCTCACGGCCGACGGGGCCGAAGATACGGGTGCCACGAGGGTCGCCGTCGTTCTTCAGAATGACGGCGGCGTTCTCGTCGAAGCGGATGTACGAGCCGTCCGGACGGCGGCGCTCCTTGACGGTGCGAACGATGACGGCCTTGACGACGTCACCCTTCTTCACGTTGCCGCCGGGGATCGCGTCCTTGACGGTGGCGACGATGACGTCACCGATGCCCGCGTAGCGGCGACCGGAGCCACCGAGCACACGGATGCAAAGGATTTCCTTCGCACCAGTGTTGTCGGCGACACGCAGTCGCGACTCCTGCTGGATCACGTCTATCTCCTGATTGTCTGCCGGTTCCCGGGGCGGGGCCGTCTAGGACGGCCCCGCCCCGAGCCTGGCGGAACGAACCTGAGGGAAACCCCTCAGGTAATTACTTGGCCTTCTCGAGGATCTCGACGATGCGCCAGCGCTTCGTCGAGGACAGCGGCCGGGTCTCCATGAGGAGGACGCGGTCGCCGACGCCGGCGGCGTTCTGCTCGTCGTGGGCCTTGAGCTTGCTCGTACGGCGGATGACCTTGCCGTACAGGGCGTGCTTCACGCGGTCCTCGACGGCGACGACGACGGTCTTGTCCATCTTGTCGCTGACGACCAGACCCTCACGGGTCTTGCGGAAGCCGCGCTCGGTCTTCTGCTCAGTCACGTTGCTCTCGCTCATCAGGCGCTCTCCACCGTCTCGATGCCCAGCTCGCGCTCACGCATCAGGGTGTAGATCCGCGCGATGTCCTTGCGGACGGCCTTCAGCCGACCGTGGTTCTCGAGCTGACCGGTCGCCGCCTGGAAGCGGAGGTTGAACAGCTCTTCCTTGGCTTCGCGGAGCTTCGCGAGAAGCTCCTCGTCACCCAGTTCGCGCAGCTCGGACGCCTTGGTACCGGCCGACATCACGCTTCACCTGCCTCGCGCTTGACGATCCGGCACTTCATCGGCAGCTTGTGGGCTGCGCGAGTGAGGGCCTCACGGGCGATCTTCTCGTTGGGGTAGGACAGTTCGAACATGACCCGGCCCGGGTGCACGTTCGCGATCCACCACTCCGGGGAACCCTTACCGGAACCCATGCGGGTCTCGGCAGGCTTCTTCGTGAGCGGGCGGTCCGGGTAGATGTTGATCCAGACCTTGCCGCCACGCTTGATGTGGCGGGTCATCGCGATACGAGCCGCCTCGATCTGGCGGTTGGTCACGTACGCCGGCGTGAGGGCCTGAATGCCGTACTCGCCGAACGCAACCGTCGTACCGCCCTTGGCCATACCGCGGCGCTTCGGGTGGTGCTGCTTGCGGTGCTTGACCCTACGGGGGATCAGCATGTCGGTCAGGCCTCCGTTCCGGTGCTCTCAGCCGGAGCGGCGGCGGGAGCCTCGGCCTTGGGGGCCTCGGCAGCCGGAGCCTGCTGCGGCTTACGACCGCGACCGCCACGCTCGCCACCGCGGCCACCACGGCCGGCCGGGCGGTCAGCGCCGCCACGGGCCGGGCGGTTGCCGGCACGGGCAGCGGCGTTCTCGGCGCGGACCTCGGCGATGTTCTTGACGTCGCCCTTGTAGATCCAGACCTTCACACCGATGCGGCCGAAGGTCGTCTTGGCCTCGAAGAAGCCGTAGTCGACGTTCGCGCGGAGCGTGTGCAGGGGCACACGGCCCTCGCGGTAGAACTCCGAGCGGGACATCTCGGCGCCGCCGAGGCGGCCACCGCACTGGATCTTGATGCCCTTGGCGCCCGCCTTCATCGCCGACTGCATGCTCTTACGCATGGCGCGACGGAAGGAGACGCGGGAGGACAGCTGCTCGGCAACGGCCTGGGCCACGAGCTGAGCATCCGTCTCGGGGTTCTTGACCTCGAGGATGTTCAGCTGGACCTGCTTGCCCGTGAGCTTCTCGAGGTCGCCGCGGATGCGGTCGGCCTCGGCGCCACGGCGGCCGATGACGATGCCGGGACGCGCGGTGTGGATGTCCACCCGCACGCGGTCACGGGTGCGCTCGATCTCAACCTTCGAGATGCCGGCGCGCTCCATGCCGGACGTCATCATCCGACGGATGGCGACGTCTTCCTTGACGTAGTCCTTGTACAGCTTGTCGGCGTACCAGCGGGACTTGAAGTCCGTGGTGATGCCGAGCCGGAACCCATGCGGGTTAACCTTCTGGCCCATTACCGGGTTCCTTCCTTGCTGCTGACGACCACGGTGATGTGGCTGGTCCGCTTGCGGATCCGGTAGGCACGGCCCTGGGCGCGCGGACGGAACCGCTTCAGGGTCGGACCCTCGTCGACGTACGCCTCGGAGATGAAGAGGCTGTCGGCGTCGGTGTGGTCGTAGTTGTGCGCGGCGTTGGCAATGGCGCTGTCAAGCACCTTGCCGACCGGCACGCTCGCGGCCTGCGGGGCGAAACGCAGGACCGCCTGAGCCTCCGTGGCATCCATGCCACGGATAAGGTCCACCACTCGGCGGGCCTTCATGGGCGTAACGCGGATGTACCGCGCCTGGGCCCTGGCTTCCATGGTTGTCCTTCCAGTGTCTGTCATGGTCATTCCACCCCGCTACTAGCGGCGCTTCGACTTCCGGTCGTCCTTGACGTGACCCCGGAAGGTGCGCGTCGGCGAGAACTCGCCGAGCTTGTGGCCGACCATCGACTCGGTGACAAACACCGGAATGTGGGTCTTGCCGTTGTGCACCGCGATCGTGTGGCCGAGCATGGCCGGGATGATCATCGAGCGACGGGACCAGGTCTTGATGACGTTCTTGGTACCGGCTTCGTTCTGAGCGTCCACCTTCTTTACGAGGTGTCCGTCGACGAAGGGTCCCTTCTTGAGACTGCGCGGCATCTAAACCCGCTCCTAGCGCTTCTTGTTCGTCTTGCGGCGGCGGACGATGTACTTGTTCGAAGCCTTCTTCGGCGAACGAGTACGACCCTCCTTCTGACCCCACGGCGAGACCGGGTGGCGACCACCGGAGGTCTTGCCCTCACCACCACCGTGCGGGTGGTCAACCGGGTTCATCGCCACACCGCGGACGGTCGGGCGAACGCCCAGCCAGCGCTTACGGCCGGCCTTACCCCAGTTGATGTTGCTCTGCTCGGCGTTGCCGACCTCGCCGACCGTGGCGCGGCAGCGCTGGTCGACCAGGCGGATCTCACCCGAAGGCATGCGGAGGTGGGCCATGGTGCCCTCCTTCGCGAGCAGCTGCACCGAGGCACCCGCGGAGCGAGCGAACTTGGCACCGCCACCGGGACGGATCTCGATCGCGTGGATCGTGGTACCGACCGGGATGTTGCGGAGCGCCAGGTTGTTGCCCGGCTTGATGTCGGCCCCGGGACCGTTCTCGACGCGGTCACCCTGCGACAGGTTGCGGGGGGCGAGGATGTAGCGCTTCTCGCCGTCCGCGTAGTGAAGCAGCGCGATGCGCGCGGTGCGGTTGGGGTCGTACTCGATGTGCGCGACCTTCGCCGGCACGCCGTCCTTGTCGTGACGACGGAAGTCGATCACGCGGTAGGCGCGCTTGTGTCCGCCACCCTGGTGGCGAACGGTCACACGACCGGCGTTGTTACGGCCGCCCTTGCTGTGCAGCGGGCGGACCAGCGACTTCTCCGGCGTGGACCGCGTGACCTCGACGAAGTCGGCGACGCTGGAGCCACGACGGCCCGGCGTAGTCGGCTTGTACTTGCGGATTCCCATTTCTCAGTCCTCGTCCGATATTCGGACCAGGGCGCTCCGTTAGGAGGCCTGGCCGAAGATGTCGATACGGTCGCCCTCAGCGAGGGTCACGATCGCGCGCTTGCTGTCAGCACGCTTGCCGAAGCCCGTCTTGGTCCGCTTGCGCTTGCCCTGACGGTTGATCGTGTTGACCCCGGTGACCTTGACCGAGAAGACCGCCTGGACGGCCTGCTTGATCTGGGTCTTGTTGGCCCGCGGGTCCACGACGAAGGTGTACTTGCCCTCGTCGAGCAGCGCGTAGCTCTTCTCCGAGACGACCGGCTTGAGGAGGACGTCACGGGGGTCCGTGAAGCTCTTGCTCAGCGGGGTCTCGACGGTGTTCTTGCCCTCGGCCTCGTGGCGCTTCGCCTTGGCGACGCGCGCGGCCTTGGCGGCCTTGGCCGCCTTGGAGGCAATGCTCGGGTGACGCGTAGCCATCAGGCTTCGCTCCCTTCGGTGTCAGCGGCCTGGGGGCCAGACACGAAGGACTCGAAAGCGGCCTGGGTGAAGACCACGTCGTCCGAGACGAGAACGTCGTACGTGTTCAGCTGGCCCGGCTCCAGGATGTGGACCTGGGGCAGGTTGCGCGCGGAGAGCAGCGCGGCCTCGTCGGAGCGCTCGATGACCAGGAGCACGTTCTTGCGCTCGCTGACCTTGCCGAGGAAGCTCTTGGCGGCCTTGGTGGAGGGGGTCTCGCCCTCGATCACGCCGGTGATGACGTGGATGCGAGCGTTGCGGGCCCGGTCGGTGAGGGCGTGGCGCAGGGCCGCGGCCTTCATCTTCTTCGGGGTCCGCTGCGAGTAGTCACGCGGGGTGGGGCCGTGGACGACGCCACCGCCGGCGAACTGCGGCGCACGGGTCGAACCCTGGCGCGCGCGGCCGGTGCCCTTCTGGCGGTAAGGCTTCTTACCGCCACCGCGGACCTCGCCACGACGCTTGACCTTGTGCGTGCCCTGACGGGCGGCGGCCAGCTGCGCGACGACGACCTGGTGAAGCAGCGGAATGCTGATCTTCTCGACGTCGAAGATCTCGGCCGGGAGCTCGACGGTCCCGGCGTTGTCGCCGGAGGGCGACAGAATGTCAATGGTGGTCATAGTCCTCAGGCCCCCTTGGCCGCGGTGCGGACCAGGACGAGGCCGCCGTTCGGACCAGGAACCGCGCCCTTGATGAGGAGCAGGCCCTTCTCCGCGTCAACGGCGTGAACGGTCAGGTTCTGGGTGGTGACCCGCTCGTTGCCCATGCGACCCGCCATGCGGAGGCCCTTGAACACACGGCCCGGGGTGGCACAGCCACCGATGGAGCCGGGGGAGCGGTGCTTGCGCTGGGTGCCGTGTCCGGCGCCGAGGCCCTTGAAGTTGTGACGCTTCATGACACCGGCGAAGCCCTTGCCCTTGCTCTTGCCGGTCACGTCCACCTTGATGCCGGCCTCGAACACCTCAGCGGTGATCTCCTGGCCGAGGGTGTACTCGCTGGCGTCAGCGGTACGGATCTCGACGAGGTGGCGGCGGGGAGTGACGTCGGCCTTCGCGAAGTGGCCCTTGAGGGGCTTGTTCACCTTGCGCGGGTCGATCTCGCCGAACGCGATCTGGACGGACTCGTAGCCGTCGACGTCGTTCGTACGAACCTGGGTCACGACGTTCGGGCCGGCCTTGACGACGGTGACCGGAACAACACGGTTGTTCTCGTCCCACACCTGCGTCATGCCGAGCTTCTCGCCGAGGATGCCCTTGATCTGCTTAGCCATTCTCAGATCACCGATCCCTAGAGCTTGATCTCGATGTCGACACCGGCCGGAAGGTCGAGTCGCATCAGAGAGTCAACGGTCTTGGGCGTGGGGTCGAGGATGTCGATGAGGCGCTTGTGCGTGCGCATCTCGAAGTGCTCGCGAGAGTCCTTGTACTTGTGCGGCGACTTGATGACGCAGTACACGTTCTTCTCAGTGGGCAGCGGCACCGGGCCCGCGACCGACGCACCAGTGCGGGTCACCGTCTCGACGATCTTCTTCGCCGAGGAGTCGATGACCTCGTGGTCGTAGGCCTTGAGCCGGATGCGGATCTTCTGTCCCGCCATGGCTACTCAGTAGTCCTTTGTCTCGGAAAACGCTCTGGCACTCGGGGGTTCGCGTCCTGTGTCTCCGACCCACGCGGTCGGGTGTGTCGCGCTCCTGGCGACAGAGATATCCGTCAAGGATTTCCCTGCCAGGGACGCGGCTCCGCCCGAAAGCAACCGCGAGACCGGGGGCTGAACACCCACCGGGCACCTGGTCGGCACCCCGCTGACACTTCCCGGAAGATTCCCGTACGTCCGCCCCAGCGCTGCCTCTCGACAGATTGGGCGACGAGTACTGTGGGACTCGCTTCCAGTCCTCCCGGCGGGAGGCGCGCAGCATCGGCACTCGACCGAGCAACCCCGTTAGTCTGCCATACCGGACGCCCCCCTGGCCAATCGAGCCGAGGATCGTACCCCTAAGGTGACGCAGATCAAACCCGGCTCGGCCGGAACCTGAAAGTCCCGGAAAAGGACGCGCACCCACGGGGTCCTTTGCCCGCCGACGGGTCAATCCCACGGATCACGCAGTGGCCTGCGCATCCACCACTGCGGGAGTTCCGCCTCGGGACGCTCCTTCGTCGGACGCACCCAGGCGCGCAGGGATCGTTCCGGATCCGGAACGCTCGCGGCCGCGAAGCGTTCGTCCAACCGCGCCAGCAGTTGCCCCAGCGCTCCCTCCCGGGCCTCCGCGGGCATCCCGAGCATCAACTGCTCAAGCGAGTCACGGGAGTCGAGGTCGTTCTCGTAGGCGCTGATGGGATAGAAGTCCTCGCTCGACCAGCCGGGCTCCATCCGGCGCACCACACGCTCCCAGGAAGCGAACCGATCGGCGACCGAGTAGACGGGAGTCGTGATCCTCTCCCGCAGCGCCGGTGCGACCCGGGACCGCTCCACCTCAAGACGCTCCGCGTCGCACCGGGCGACGGCTTCCAGGACCTCTGCCGGCAATCCCGCCCACACGGTCCTCGTGTCCGGCGCGGATCGGAACACGTCGCGCGGTTCCCGCTTCCTGCCCCGTCGCGCCGGGGTGGGCCCCTCTGCCCGCGTCAACGCCATCACTCCTTCAGTTGCTTCAGGAAGTACTCATAGCCGTCATCGGGCTGCATGAAGGTCCCGTTGTCGCCTTCCCGGATCAGCATCGTTCCCGTCGCATCGTCCCACCAGGCGAAACGAGGATTGCCCGACGTGGTGCTTCGCATACGGATACCTGGGGAGTTGGTCATCAGATCCTCCAAGTGCTCCGGCACGTCCAGGTCGTCGACGCCCGGAATCCCTCGGTTCTTGATGTCTCCGTGCGCCGCGATCTTGTCGGCGAGCATCGGCAGATTCCCTGCCTGACTCGCGGGGTCCGGCTTGCCGATCTCGTAGAGCCCGAGCGGGTCGGCCATGAGAAGGGGATCGAGGACGTAGAGGAAGGGATTCGGAGCGGGCCCCAGACCGAGCGGATCGGGGCTGACGTAACCCGCCGTCTCCGGGTCGTAGTAGCGGTGCACGTTGTAGTGCAGACCGGTCTCGGAGTCGTAGTACTGCCCAGGAGACCGAAGCGGCGTATAGGCGCGGCCTCCGCTCTTCCAGGCGGTGACACCCCACAGCGTGCTCCGCGCCTGCCAGGCGACGCTGCCGTCCTCACCGACGAGTTCGGTGGGAGCACCCACCAGATCGGCGACGATGGCGAAGAACCGTGAGTCGATCTCTTCGTGCGAGGCCGTGAGGATGCGTTCGGTCTGGGCGATGGGGCGCAGCCCGTCGTACTCCCAGGACAGGGCCACGGGCCGGGTGCCTTCAGCGTCGGTCGTGACCTGCTCGCAGAGAGTGGCTCCGTCCCAGGTGAAACGGGTCTCCTCCACCACGCCGGTTCCCCCGACGGCCAGACGCTGCTTGGCGATGCGGCGTCCCATCGGGTCGTAGCGGTATCGCCAGCACGTCCCGTCGGGGGTGCGCACGGAGGTGAGCCGGTCTTCCGCGTCCCACGTGTAGGCCCAGGTCTCCGGCTTGCGTGAGAGGCGCGTGCGGTGCCGACGGATCAACCGCCCTTGGTCGTCGTACCGATAACGGGTGGCTCCCGCCCCGACGATCCGGCCGCCCCCGTGGGCGCGAGGGCCCACCGCCGCCCGGCCGGGGTGCCGACTCGGCCAGGCGGCATCCGTCTGGGCTCCGTTCTCGTCGTACGCGTAGGTCTCCAGCCAGTCCTCCGCGCGTACGGCGGTGGTACGACCGGCGGCATCCAGCTCGAAGCCCCGGCTCTCCCCGTCGAGGCCGTCGATGCCGATCAGATGCCCGTCGGCGCGGTAGTGGTAGGAGCGGTCGCTCACGGTGCGCCCGTCGCCGGTGGCAACGGCCTGCGTCGTGACCCTGCCGAGTCGGTCGTACCCGCGGCTCAGCGACAGAGCGTCGTCCACGCCGACGGAAAGCAGTCGCCGTGCGTCGTCGTAGCGGAAGTCGAGCGTGCGTCCCGCGGTACTGACCCGGGCGACCTCGCCACGGCCGTCGTACGTCTTCGCGCTGGTCACACCTGTGGGGGTGGTGCGGCTCAGCGTCCGCCCCGCCGCATCGTGCGTGAAGGCGGTGGTCCGGCCGTTGACGGTCTCCGAAAGGAGGCGTCCCTCGGGGTCTCGCCGGAGGACCACCGTGGCGTCCGGTCCCACGGCCTCACGGAGCCGGCCGTTCAGGTCGTAGGTGTACGTACTCACGGCACCGTCCGCATCCTTGACGGTCATGCGACCGAAGGTGTCCCTGGTGATGCGGACCGTCTGCCCGAGCGCGTTCGTGCGCAGGACGACCTGGCCCTTGGCATCCCGGCCGTAGCGCTTGGACCGCCCGTCGAAATCCGTCTCCGAGGCGAGTCGCCCCGCAACGTCGTACTCGTACGTCCAGTGACGGCCGTCAGGGCGGCCCACCTTGGTCAGCCGCAGGGAGGGGTCGTACGCGAAGGTGTGGCGGACGCCGTCGGGCCCGGTCCGTGCCGCGAGCTGATTGAAGTGGCCGTACTCGAAGCGTGTGACAGCTCCGATGGCGTCGGTGTGGCTGACCCGGTTCCCCTCGGCGTCGTACGTCCACACCTCCGTCTGCCCGTCCGCGTCGGTGCGCCGCCTCAGTTCGCCGTCCGCGCCCCACTCCATGGAGGTCATGTGGCTCAGAGGGTCCGTGACCGTCGCCACGCGGCCGAAGGCGTCGTGTGCGTAGCGGGTGACACCGCCCAGGGGATCGGTGACGTGTTCGGCCAGGCCCGCCGGGTTGCACCGCACCCGGGTGAGGCCCCCTGCCGGATCGGTCACCGAGGACAGGTGTCCGGCGTCGTCGTAGGTGTAACGCGTGGTCGCTCCACCGGGCTTGACGACCGTGACGCAGTTGCCGCGGGCGTCGTACTCCCGACGCAGCACCTGGCCGTCCGGGCGGACGGTGGTGACCAGGCAGCCCCGGGTGTCGTACGCGAGACGCACGGGTGCACCGTCCGGGCGCCTGACCTCGAGGAGTCGGCCGAGGTCGTCGTAGCTCCTGGTCGTGGTGTGGCCCAGCTCGTCCGTCCAGGAGGTCGGCCGATGGTGCTCGTCCCATGACGTGCGGGTCGTGCCGCCGAGCGGATCGATCTCGGCGACGACCTGGCACCTGTCGTTGACGACGAACCGGCTGACAGCGCCCTCCGCCGTGGTGACGGTGGTGATCCGGGCATCGGGCCACGCGGCGTCGGTGCCGTCGTAGTCCAGGCTGAGGCTGAGGTGCCCCGCCTCCCCTCCTTCCGCCACGCATCGGTCCGCCGTGTCGTACGCGTACGAGTAGCCGCGGCCATTGCGATCGGTCCACGACGTGATGCGGTGCCGCTCGTCATAGGTGAACCGCATCGGATGGCCCGTGGCGTTGACGACGGTGGTGAGGCAGCCGTCGGTGTAGCCGTAAGAGCGCAGGAGGAGGCTCGAACCGTCCTCGCCCGCGCCCGCGAGGTGAAGAGCCGCGACCCGACCGTCAGTGACGGTGACCTCGATTCGGTAGCCACCGGAGTGCCGGATCGCGAGCGGGGTCCCGTCGGGGGCGTGATCGAAATCGATCGTTTCACCGTTGCGGTTGGACATGCGCTTCAGGAGAGCGATGCCGTCGACCGGAACGTCGAACTCACGCGTGATGCCGGTGATCGGGTCATCGACGTGGTAGCGGCCATCACCGAGACGGGTCAGGGGGAAACGCGGGCCTGCCTCGGGAAGGACCGATCGCTGCGGCTCTGCGGGATGGGCATAGCTGAGGAGCAATCCGTCCTCGGTGACCAGTACGACGCCGGCTCCGTCGACCTCCAGGCGCTGGTCGACCGTGGAGGCCCAGGTACTACCGAACCACCAGCCCGTCCGGTAGTCGGACGCGGCCCTGCGCGTGAAGACGAGGGGCAGGCTGCCGGGCAGACTGACGTCGGTCTCCGGGAAGTACATGGCTCCGGTGGCCATGTCCACGGGGTCGCTGCCCTTGGAGCGGACCGCGTTCTTGAGCCGGTTGTACGCGCCCTTCGCACCGTCCGCGAGCATGCCGCGGGCGTTCTTGCCCAGCCCCCGCGCCGCCAGGCTCATCCCCTTCAGCCCGCCCTTGAGCCCCTTCATCGCCGCGAGGCCGCCCTTGAGTCCCTTGGCGAGTCCGCCGAGGGTGGTGAGCCCCTTCATCCCGGGGATGCAGTCCAGCGCGGCGAAGCCCACATCCCAGAGAGACGCCTGGCCCTTCGCGTATTTGTTGAGCGTGTCGGCGAGGACGACGAGTGCCGCGATCAGCACGATCGCGCCGAGGATCGGCCCCCCGATGATCATCGCCACGATCCCGAGCACGGCCACCACGACCTTGCACACCGTGACGATGGTGTCCCAGTTGTCGGAGAACCAGTCCCCGACCTCCTCCCACCACTTCCGGTTACGGATCCCCGCGTCCGACGCCTCGTCGATCTTCGACTTCGCGTCCCGCGCCGCCTCCTCCCGCATCTTGCGGGCATCCGCGGCCATCTTCTTCGCCGCGTCCAGCGCACTGTTCGCATCCGTCACGTCCGACCGGGCGCTGGTCTGCGCCGACTTGGCATGCTGCGCATCCCGCGTCGCGGCACGGACCTTCGCCTCGTCCGGCTTCTCCGCGTCCTTGCTGCCCGTCGGATCGTCCTTGTACTTGTCCGCCTCCTTGCCGGCCCGCGTCACCCACGAATCAGCCGACGCGAGCCGGGACTTGGCCGAACTGAGGTCGGCCTGAGCCTCCCGCCCCTTCACCAGCGCCTTGTCCGCCAGCGCCTGCGCCCGCTCCAACTTCGGCCAGTAGTCCCCGAGCGCACCCCCCGCCATCTCGTACGACTTCTTCAGCTTCTTCAACTGCTTCGGCACACCCGAGAACTCGGCCTGGAACGCCTCCGCCGACTTCCCCGCCCACGCCAGGACCGCGTCCTCGCCCGCCATCCCCTTGATCAACCGCAACGCGTCCGACACGTCATCCGCGAAATCCAGCAGATCCTTCGACAGCTTCCGCACCCGGTCCGGATCACCCGGCGTCGGATCCCGCTCCAGATCCAGCACATGCCAGTCACCCGGCCGATTCCCCGCCACGCCGCAACCCCCGTCACGTCGGTCCCGTCAACACCCGTACGCACAAGCGAACTTACAGGGAACACTCATGCGGTACGGCGATCACCGCGGCGCGGGGCACGTGTGCGCCACCGGTCTCCAGTCTCTTGCGCCGCCGGCGCGCCGAGCCCGGAATCGGTTCATCCACCCGCGGCGCGGCCGCCGTTGGGCCCGTAGCCTCTCCCCATGGCTCGGACCACTCCCCCACGGCCCCTCGACATCACCGCCCCGTTTCCCGAACTCGCGGCGCTGGCCCGCAGCGCCGTCCGGCTGCATCCGCGGCCGGACTCTCCGACGGCCGGGGACAGTTCGGTCGGCGGCCCCCTTCTGTGGCCCGCCGGCGAGCCGTGGCCCACGTGCCCGGACCACGACGCGCCCACGCACCGCGGTGTGGCGCCCGACGACGTACGGCAGCGGCGGCGCATCCTCGCCGACGCCTGGACCCGGCCCCGCGCGGAGGGCGCGGACCTGCTCACCCCCGACGAGCGGGAGATCGTCGACCGCGCGGTCGACGAGCGGCCCCTCCCTCAGGACGGACCGGTCCCCCTCATACCCGTACTCCAGGTCTACGCGGCCGACGTCCCCGCGCTGCCCCGCCCGGCCGGCACCGATCTGCTCCAGGTGCTGTGGTGCCCGTTCGACCACGACGAGGACTACATGCCCGCGTCGGAGCTGTACTGGCGGGCCTCCGCCGACGTCACCGACCCGCTCGTCGTGGCGCCCGGGCCCTCGGTGATCGGCAACAGCGACTACCTGCCGGAACCCTGTCTGCTCCACCCCGAGACCGTCACCGAGTACCCGGCCCCGCACGAGCTGCCCGAGGAGCTGGCGGACCGGATCCACGCGTGGGAGGAGGAGCAGGACCCGGGCGACGAGGGCGACGAGGAGGAGGACGTCGAAGTCGTCGACTACCAGTACGACCTCAGTGTCGCCCCCGGCTGCAAGCTCGGCGGCCACGCGCCCTGGAGCTTCAGCGACCCGTTCCCGATGTCGTGCCCCGAGTGCGGCTCGGACGTCCGCCCGCTGGTCACCGTCGACGGCGCCGAATGGGACGGCAACACGAGCTGGCGTCCCCTGGAGGACGCCGACTACGACGGCCTGCACTTCCTCGGCCCCGCCTGCGCCACCCAGCTCACCATCGGCCGGAGCTACAACATGCAGATCTACGTGTGCGAGGCGTCGTACGACCATCCGCACGTGCAGAACATGCAGTAGCCAGCCTCCGGGCGAACCTCAGACCGGCGCGAGCAACCGCTCCAGTTCCGCGTCGTACGCCCTGTATCCCGCCTTGCCGGACCCCGGAGCACCGGAGTCCGGGCGCAGGGTGTCCGGCAGACGGGCCACGCGCCACATCCGGAACACGCCGTCCGGGGCGCTGCGCCCGGCGTGGCCCACGAGCTCACAGGCGATACGGATGACCCCTGCGGCCAGGTCCCCACCCTCCTCGGCGTCCACTCCGGCCGCGATCCCGGCGGTCACCAAGGCATCCACCAGGTTGACCAGTTGGAGGTCCGCGCCCATCCGGCACATCCGGCGCACCACCGACGGATCCGCCAGATACGCGAGGTCGTCCGCCGACTCCGGGTCCCAGGCGATGCCCGCCGACCAGAGCAGCATGAACGGCGTCTCGACCGGGTGCTCGCGCAGGTACCCCAGCTCGTCCGAGATGGCCATGACCGTGTCGTCGAACCGGCCGAGCGTCCGGACCGCCGCCATGATCCGGGCGATGTCCTCGCCCCTGGGCGCCAGGAAGGCCCCCACCGACGCCTCCGCCAGGTCCCAGGTACCGGTGCCGTTCACCGCGCCGATCTCGACGACTCCGCCCAAGGCAGCGAACACGGTACGGGCGTAGCTCTGCGGGTGGATGGCCGCTCCCCCGGTCAACCGCGAGCGGCGAACCCGACGAACGCGGTCCAGGCGGCGGGGGCCATCACCAGACGGGGGCCGGCCGGGTTCTTGGAGTCGCGGACGTGGATCGCGGTGGGGGTGGGGGCCATCTCGACGCAGTCGTTTCCGTTGCTGCTGTCGCTGTAGCTGCTCTTGAACCAGAGAAGATCCAAGGAGATCTCGGCGGAGGTCATGTGGATCACGTTTCTCCCAGCGCTTGCTCAATGAAGGCCATGGACTCCCCCGGCGTAAGCGCCTGGGCCCGGATGATGCCGTACCGCAGTTCCAGAACCCGGATGTGCCGTGGGTCTGAGACCGGTCGCCCGGCGAACTCATCATCCGTGCGGCCGACGGCCGTACCGTCTCCGAACTTCAGGACCCGGATGCGCCCACCCGTACCCGGATGATCGGCGCGACTGGTCGGCATCACCTGGAGCTCCACGAACGGCAACCTGGCCACCTCCAGCATGTGTTCGAGCTGTCGGCGCAGCACCATTGTGCCTCCGACCGGGCGGCGCAGGGTCACCTCTTCCTGGACAAAGCTGAGTTCGGGAGCCGGCGACCGCTCGAAGACGGACTTGCGGGCCACCCTCGCGGCAACCATGCGCTCCAACTCGTCCAGCGAATAGGCCGGCCTCCAGGTACCGAGCAACGCGCGGGCGTACTCCGGCGTCTGCAACAACCCATGGATGTTGTGGTTGCTGTACAGCAGAAGCTCGACGGCCCGTTCCTCCAGCATCTTCAGCTCGCGCACCTTCTTCGGGTACCGGGCCTTCTCCATGTCCTCCTTGAAGGCCCGGAGACGCCCGCCGGCGTTCAACACGTCGTCCGCACGGTCCAGGAAGTCCACCCGGGGAATCCGCGCCCCGCGTTCGACCTTCCGGACCAGGTCCTCCCCGTAGCCGATCGCCCGCCCGAACTCGACCACCCGCATCCCGGCCGCCTCCCGCCAGAGCCTGACCTGGCGGCCGGTCGCCTCGACGACCGGGGCGACCTCGTCCTCGGGGCTGACGTCCCACCCCGGCTCGTCCGCGCTCTCGCTGCTCACACCCACCCACCTCCAACGCCCACCGTTCCCGTACGACACCCGGGACAGCCGGGACAGATCGGGACAGCGACCGGACAAAGCCCGTACACACCGACGTCATCGCAGCTCACGGTAGGCGGAGTCGGACACGCTGAGTGACGTGAATCAGGAAACCGCCGGGCCGGAGGCCCAACGCGTCGAACCCGTCCGCAACTTCAGCGTGCTGCTGTCCCCCACGCCACGCGGTGCCCGCCTGGGGAGGCTGCTGGCCACCGAACAACTCCGCTCCTGGGGCTTGCCCTTGAGCCCGGCGGACCAGATCGTCGCGGAGCTCGCGAACAACGCGGCGACGCACGGCCGCGTGCGGGGAAGGGACTTCCGCCTCACGCTGTACGTCGTCGGCGACACCCTTCGCATCGAGGTGACGGACACCGTCGGTGACCGGCTCCCCCGGCTCGGCCCGGCGGAACCCGGCGCCGGGTCGGGCCGCGGCCTGCTCCTCGTGGACGCGTTCGCGGACCGCTGGGGCGTGACGCCGGGGCCCGTCCCGCGCAAGACCGTCTGGGCCGAACTGAGGCTCCGGAAACCGGAGCACGAGGGGCCGTGCTCCGGTGCTGCCTGCGGTCTTTTCCAAGCACCATCGGGGAGAAAGAACCCCCAGCCAAGCCCCACCCCTCCCGCCCGCGGAGCGGTCTCACCCCCTCGGGTGAACATGCCCAACACGACTGGATTTGGGAGGGTTTGCGTGCCCTACGCTCAGCGCGACAGATCACGACCACGGGCATCCTCGAACATCGACGGACCCGCGGCAGAAAATGCGACGGCCCCCGCCGGGACTGCAATCCCAGTGCGAGGGCCTGACCACCGAGGAAGTAAAGGGCTTCCCGATGGACACTGAAAACCCTAGCGCGCCCACGCGGCGCCAGTCCCGCATCCCGGGCAAAAACCACCCTCACAGGCGCCCCCGTTCCGGGGTCGTGCACGACAACACCCGCCACACCGAACGCTTCACGGTGATCGGCAACCACCTCACCCAGCACCCGGAGCTGTCCGGACTCGCCATCGGGCTCGGCGCCCACATCCAGTCCCTGCCCGCCGGCGCCCCCGTCGACATCAAGACCCTCGCCGCCCGCTTCCCGGAGGGCGCCACCCGGATCGCCGCCGCCCTGCGCGAGCTGGAGACCCACGGCTATCTGCGCCGCACCCGCGAACGCACGCCCGACGGCCGGATCGTCACCCGCACGGTGTCCTGCAACCAGCCGGACCGCCACGGCACGGCGGACACCGGCGCCACCTCCGGCCCGCCCACCCGACGCCCGTCGTCGCCCACCCGACGCCCGGCCCCGCCCGACCGGGACCCGGCCCCGCCGGCCCGCCGCCGCGCCCCGGCCGAGCGCCCACCTCGCAAGGCACTCCCGGCCGTCCCGAAGCCCTCGCACACCTCCCCTGCCCTGGTGCGGGCGGCCGTCGATCTCCTCGGCGGCCTGCGCCGTACGGACCCCCGGCTCCTGCTCTCCGCCACCGACGCCGAACACCTCGCCCCGGGTGTCGTCGCCTGGCTGGAGCGCGACCTCACCCCCACCGCCGTACGCCACGCCCTGACCAGGGACCTGCCCCCCGAGAACCTGCACCGCCCTGCCGCCCTCCTGGCCCACCGCCTCACCGCCCACCTGCCGCCCCCGCCGCCCTTCCGCACACCCGCGTCCCCCGGAGCCGCCTCCGTCCGGCACCCCTTGCAGAACTGCGACGACTGCGACCGCGCCTTCCGGGGACCGGAGCCGGGCATCTGCGGAAGCTGCCGGACCGCCAGGGCCCCGGACAGCGCGAGAGGGCTCGCACGACCCCCTTCGGCCGTACGAGCCCTCTCCGTGAGTCCGGTTCCCGGTCAGATCACGCCCTGCTCCAGCATCGCGGAGGCGACCCGCTCGAAGCCCGCGATGTTCGCGCCGCTGACGTAGTCGCCCGGGACGCCGTAGCGCCCGGCGGTCTCGTGGCAGATGGCGTGGATGTTGTTCATGATGCCGGTCAGCTCGTCCTCGACCCGTTCGCGCGACCACGAGGTGCGGGCGTGGTTCTGGCTCATCTCCAGCGCGCTGACCGCGACACCGCCCGCGTTGGCCGCCTTGCCGGGGCCGAAGGCGACACCCGCCTCCTGGAACAGGCGGACCGCCTCCGGGGTGGTGGGCATGTTGGCGCCCTCGGAGACCGCCTTGACGCCGTTGCCGATCAGCGTGGCCGCCGCGGCCGCGTCCAGCTCGTTCTGGGTGGCCGAGGGCAGCGCCACGTCGCCCGGCACGTCCCAGACGCTGCCGTTCGCGACGAACCGCGCCGACGCGCCGCGCCGTGCCGCGTAGTCGGAGACCCGGCCGCGCTCGACCCCCTTGACCTGCTTGAGCAGCTCGACGTCGATGCCCTTGTCGTCGACGACGTACCCCGTCGAGTCGGAGCAGGTCACCGGGTTGGCGCCGAGCGCGATGAGCTTCTCGACGGTGTACGTGGCGACGTTGCCGGAGCCGGAGACCACCGCGGTCTGGCCCTCCAGGTCCTCGCCGCGCTCGCGCAGCATGGCGGCGGCGAACAGGACGTTGCCGTAGCCGGTCGCCTCGGGCCGGATCAGCGAACCGCCCCAGTGGGTGCCCTTGCCGGTCAGGACACCGGCCTCCCAGCGGTTGGTGATGCGGCGGTACTGGCCGAACAGGTAGCCGATCTCGCGGCCGCCCACGCCGATGTCGCCCGCCGGCACGTCCGTGTGCTCGCCGATGTGCCGGTACAGCTCCGTCATGAACGACTGGCAGAACCGCATGACCTCGGCGTCCGACCTGCCGCGCGGGTCGAAGTCGCTGCCGCCCTTGCCGCCGCCGATGCCGAGACCGGTCAGGGCGTTCTTGAAGATCTGCTCGAAGCCGAGGAACTTCACGATGCCGAGGTTCACCGACGGGTGGAAGCGCAGACCGCCCTTGTACGGGCCGAGCGCGCTGTTGAACTCCACGCGGTAGCCCCGTTCGACGTGGACCTTGCCGTGGTCGTCCTGCCACGGGACGCGGAAGACGATCTGCCGCTCGGGCTCCACCAGGCGTTCGACGAGAGCCGCTTCCGCGTACTCCGGGCGCTGCGCCAGGACCGGAGCCAGCGTTTCGAGAACCTCGTGCGCGGCCTGGAGGAACTCGGGCTGCGCCGGATTGCGCCGCTCGATGTCGTCGAGCAAGGAGGCGATAAGGCTCTTCGTGTCAGGACGGGTCACCTGGGGTCCCTTCAGACAGGGCCGCCGGAACGGGTCGACCGGGGTCGGTCCGACCGGTCGGTTCCGGCGGCATCGGTGCGCAGAGCAGGCCCCCGCCGGGGAGCGGGAGACCGTCCTACAGTCTTCCTCCTGAATTACGGACTGGTTACGCGATTCTTTCGACACGCTCCAAGATTCGCTTCACCTGCGGGGACCACCCCGATACCGCAAAGACGTTCGGGATTCGTATACGAACTCGGTCACGCCCTCGTACGGGCACGCGAAAGGGCCCGTACGACCGAAGTCGTACGGGCCCTCTCAAGGAGCTCGTGAAGGAGCTACCAGGTCATGCGATCAGCAATTACTTGGTGATCTTGGTGACCTGGCCGGCGCCCACGGTCCGGCCACCCTCACGGATGGCGAACTTCAGGCCCTCTTCCATGGCGACGGGCTGGATGAGCTCGACCTTCATCTCAGTGTTGTCGCCCGGCATGACCATCTCCGTGCCCTCGGGGAGGGTCACAACACCGGTCACGTCAGTCGTACGGAAGTAGAACTGCGGACGGTAGTTGTTGAAGAACGGCGTGTGGCGGCCACCCTCGTCCTTGGACAGGATGTAGGCCTGGGCCTCGAACTCGGTGTGCGGGGTGACCGAACCCGGCTTGATGATGACCTGGCCGCGCTCGACGTCCTCGCGCTTGATGCCACGGAGGAGCAGACCGACGTTCTCACCGGCCTGGCCCTCGTCGAGCAGCTTGCGGAACATCTCGATGCCGGTGACCGTGGTCGTGGTCTTGTCCTGCTTGATGCCGATGATGTCAACGGTCTCGTTGACCTTCAGGACACCACGCTCGATACGGCCGGTGACGACCGTACCGCGACCGGTGATCGTGAAGACGTCCTCGACGGGCATGAGGAACGGCTTGTCGACGTCACGAGCCGGGGTCGGGATCGCCTCGTCGACGGCGGCCATGAGGTCCAGAACGGTCTGGCCCCACTCCTTGTCGCCCTCGAGCGCCTTGAGCGCCGAGACCTTGACGACCGGCAGGTCGTCGCCCGGGAACTCGTACTCGGAGAGGAGCTCACGGACCTCGAGCTCGACGAGCTCCAGGATCTCCTCGTCGTCCACCATGTCGGCCTTGTTCAGGGCGACGACGATGTACGGAACGCCGACCTGGCGGGCCAGGAGCACGTGCTCCTTGGTCTGCGGCATCGGGCCGTCGGTCGCGGCGACGACGAGGATGGCGCCGTCCATCTGCGCCGCACCCGTGATCATGTTCTTGATGTAGTCCGCGTGACCGGGGCAGTCGACGTGGGCGTAGTGACGGCCCTCCGTCTGGTACTCGACGTGCGCGATCGAGATCGTGATACCGCGCTGGCGCTCCTCAGGAGCCTTGTCGATCTGGTCGAAGGCCGAGGCCTCGTTCAGGTCCGGGTACGCGTCGTGCAGCACCTTGGTAATGGCGGCCGTGAGGGTCGTCTTACCGTGGTCGATGTGACCGATGGTGCCGATGTTGACGTGCGGCTTAGTCCGCTCGAACTTCGCCTTCGCCACTGGGGTCCTCCTACGGAGTGGTTCTGTACGCCTTACTCATCGGCGCCAGGTGATCTTTGCTGGGGTGCCGTCCGCCGGGGTTCTCCCGTGCCGGTCGAACCCCGGCGGTCGGTGTCAAGCCTAAAGCGTGTAAACGAGCTGTGTTACTCGCCCTTGGCCTTCGCGATGATCTCCTCGGCGACGTTCCGCGGAACCTCGGCGTAGGAGTCGAACTGCATCGAGTAGCTTGCGCGACCCGACGTCTTGCTGCGGAGGTCTCCGACGTAGCCGAACATCTCCGAGAGCGGGACCAGACCCTTGACGATCCGGGCGCCCATGCGCTCCTCCATGGCCTGGATCTGGCCACGGCGAGAGTTGATGTCGCCGATGACCTCACCCATGTAGTCCTCGGGCGTGGTGACCTCGACGGCCATCATCGGCTCAAGGAGCACGGGAGAAGCCTTGCGCGCGGCCTCCTTGAAGGCCTGCGAACCGGCGATCTTGAAGGCGAGCTCGGAGGAGTCGACCTCGTGGTAGCCACCGTCGAGAAGAATGACGCGGACGCCCGTCATCTCGTAGCCGGCCAGGATGCCGAACTGCATGGCCTCCTGCGCACCCGCGTCGACCGAAGGGATGTACTCCTTCGGGATGCGGCCACCGGTGACCTTGTTCACGAACTCGTACGAGGCGTCGCCGCCCTCGATCGGCTCGATCGCGATCTGCACCTTGGCGAACTGACCGGTACCACCGGTCTGCTTCTTGTGCGTGTAGTCGTGACGCTCGACGGCCTTGCGGATCGTCTCGCGGTACGCGACCTGCGGCTTGCCGACGTTGGCCTCGACCTTGAACTCACGGCGCATACGGTCGACCAGCACCTCGAGGTGCAGCTCGCCCATGCCACCGATGATGGTCTGGCCGGTCTCCTCGTCCGAGTGAACCTGGAAGGAGGGGTCCTCCTCCGCGAGACGCTGGATGGCGACACCCAGCTTCTCCTGGTCACCCTTGGACTTGGGCTCGATGGCGACCTGAATGACCGGCGCCGGGAAGTCCATGGACTCCAGGATCACCGGGTTCTTGTCGTCGGACAGCGTCTCACCGGTGGTGGTCTGCTTCAGGCCCATGACGGCGACGATGTCGCCGGCGCCCACCGACTCGATCTCCTCACGCTTGTTCGCGTGCATGCGGTAGATCTTGCCGATGCGCTCCTTCTTGCCCTTGACGGAGTTCAGCACAGCGCTGCCCGCCTCGAGACGGCCCGAGTACACCCGGACGAAGGTGAGCTTGCCCAGGTGCGGGTCGCTCATGATCTTGAACGCGAGGGCGGAGAGCGGCTCGTCGTCGGACGGCTTGCGCTTGACGACCAGCTCCGGGTCCTTCACGTCGTGGCCCTCGATGGCCTCGACGTCGATCGGAGTCGGCAGGTAGCGCACGACCGCGTCGAGCAGGGGCTGAACGCCCTTGTTCTTGAACGCGGTGCCACAGAACACCGGGGTGACCGTGACGTCCTTGGACTTGCCGGACGCGATGGTGATGCGACGGATCGCGGCGTACAGCTGCTCCTCGGTGGGCTCCTGGCCCTCCAGGAACAGCTCCATGATCTCGTCGTCGTGCTCGGCGACGGTCTCGACCAGCTTGCCGCGGTACTCCTCGGCAGCCTCGGCGTGCGTGGCCGGGATGTCGACGATGTCGTACATCTCGCCCTTGGCCGCCTCGGCGGACCACACGAGCGCCTTCATGCGGACCAGGTCCACAACGCCCTTGAAGTCCATCTCGGCACCGATCGGGAGCTGCATGATGATCGGGACGGCGCCGAGGCGGTCCTTGATCATGTCCACGCAGCGGTGGAACTCGGCGCCGGTGCGGTCCAGCTTGTTCACGAAGCAGATGCGCGGCACGCCGTAACGGTCGGCCTGACGCCACACCGTCTCCGACTGCGGCTCGACACCCGCGACACCGTCGAACACCGTGACGGCACCGTCGAGCACGCGGAGCGAACGCTCCACCTCGACCGTGAAGTCGACGTGCCCGGGGGTGTCGATGATGTTGATCGTGTAGTCATTGTCCTCGAGCGGCCAGTGACAGGTGGTGGCAGCAGAGGTGATCGTGATGCCACGCTCCTGCTCCTGCTCCATCCAGTCCATGGTGGCGGCGCCGTCGTGGACCTCACCGATCTTGTAGCTGACGCCGGTGTAGAAGAGGATCCGCTCGGTGGTGGTCGTCTTGCCCGCGTCGATGTGGGCCATGATCCCGATGTTGCGGACCCTGGCCAGGTCAAGTGAAGTGGTAGCCATAAGGCTTCAGTCTTCTCTCGGTCTCGATGTGGGTAGCGACTACCAGCGGTAGTGCGCGAAGGCCTTGTTGGACTCGGCCATCTTGTGGGTGTCCTCGCGCTTCTTCACAGCGGCACCAAGGCCGTTGGAGGCGTCGAGAAGTTCGTTGAGCAGACGCTCGGTCATGGTCTTCTCGCGACGGGCGCGGGAGTAACCGACGAGCCAGCGCAGCGCGAGCGTGTTGGCACGACCGGGCTTGACCTCGATCGGGACCTGGTACGTCGCACCACCGACACGGCGGGACTTGACCTCGAGGGTCGGCTTGATGTTCTCAAGCGCGCGCTTCAGCGTGATGATCGGGTCGTTGCCCGTCTTCTCACGCAGGCCCTCCATGGCGCCGTAGACGATGCGCTCGGCGGTGGAGCGCTTGCCGTTCAGCAGCACCTTGTTGATGAGGGAGGTCACCAGAGGGGAACCGTAGACCGGGTCGATGATGACCGGGCGCTTCGGGGCGGGGCCCTTACGAGGCATTTCTACTTCTCCTTCTTGGCGCCGTAGCGGCTGCGGGCCTGCTTGCGGTTCTTGACACCCTGGGTGTCGAGGGAACCGCGGATGATCTTGTAGCGAACACCCGGCAGGTCCTTCACACGGCCGCCGCGCACGAGCACGATGGAGTGCTCCTGCAGGTTGTGTCCCTCACCCGGAATGTAGGCCGTGACCTCGATGCCGCTGGTCAGACGCACACGCGCGACCTTACGCAGGGCCGAGTTCGGCTTCTTCGGGGTGGTCGTGAACACACGCGTGCAGACGCCACGACGCTGGGGCGAACCCTCGAGTGCGGGCGTCTTGTTCTTCTCGACCTTGTCCTGCCGGCCCTTCCGGACCAGCTGCTGGATCGTAGGCACTACTTCTCCGGTTTCTGTGTGCCGAATGGTGAAGCTAACCTGGAACGCCACCGACCCACGCGGTCGGGTGTGTCGAATGCTGCAGACCCTCGCCGCGAGGCGAAAAGGGCGCAGATTGCGGTGGCCGCTTACGGCTCCCCTTGCGGTCTGAAGGCACGCACGAGAGCCAGGGCACACCCCAGGCACAAGGTATGAGCGTACCTACCTCACGGACTTCGGTCAAAACAAATGCCGTGCTGCCCGACACGCCGGACTTCTCCCGATCCATTCTCGGGGCACTTCACACTTGGCGCAGCTTGTCACCGGTTCCGCGATGAAGGTCCCCGATCCGTTCCGCACCGCACACACTGGGTGAGTACGTTGACCCGTTGTCGCGCAACGGTCACCGTGTGTCGGCCACGGGGGCCGGCCGGGGGACGGGGGATGGACTCATGGCGGCTGCGCCCTTGACCGGGGACGAGAGCCTGGACGACCGGGTGCCGTTCCTGGCACGCCTGGAGAGCGAGGACCGCTCCGCGCTGCTGTCCCTCGGGAACGAACTGTCCTTCATGCCCCGCACGGTGCTCCTGCGCCAGAGCGAGCCCTCGTCGCACGTGCTGATCGTGACGCACGGCTGGACGAAGGTGACGGCCGCCGCCGCCAACGGCTACGAGGCCCTGCTCGCGCTGCGCGGCCCCGGCGACATCGTCGGGGAGTCCGCCGCGCTCACCGGCCGGCCGCGCTCCGCGACGGTGACGGCCCTGGAACCGGTCCGCACGGTCGCGCTCGTACGCGAACAGTTCCGGGACTTCCTCGCCCGCTCCCCCGCGGTCTCCTTCGCCCTCCTCGGCCTCACCTCGGACCGCACCCGCGCCGCCGACCGCCGCCGCCTGGAGTTCGCCTCCATGAGCGTCCGCGAGCGCTTCGCGGCGCTCCTGCTCGACCTCGCCCGCACGAACGGCCACCGCACCGAGGAGGGCGTCGAACTCTCCGTCCCGCTGAGCAAACAGGAGCTCGCGGGCTCGGTGGGAGCCTCCCGGGAGATGGTCCAGCGCCTGCTCAAGGAACTGCGGGAGCGCGAAGCCGTGCTGACGGGCCGGCGGACGCTGGTGATCCTGCGCATGGACGTCCTGCGGAGGATCGCCCGGCGATGAACCGTCAGCACGTACGGGGACGCGCCGGCGGCCCCTTCCCCGGCGGAGCGCCCGACGCCGTGGTCACGGCAGCCGTGGCCCCCGTGACCACGGACCGCGTCTGTGCACACGGTCACACTTCGAGTGGGACATCCGTCCTCACACCCGTCCCACCGGTGACGCCACGCTGCATGCCAGGCGAGGCCCCCACCGAAAGGCGACCATGACCGACCCCGTGAGCCGGACGATCCTCCTGCTGGACATCGAGAAGTACAGCGACCGGGACGACGTGGAGCAGGCCTACCTGCGCCGGATGCTGTACGACATCACGGACCGCGCCCTGGAGAGCGCCGGCATCGACGAGCGGCTGCGCCTGCGGGCGGACCGCGGCGACTCGGTGATGGAGCTGATCGACGCCAACGCCTCCGTCACCGCGCTGCTGCGCACCCTCCTCGCGGAGGTGCCCGAACTGCTCCGCGCGGTCAACCGGACGGCGTCCAGCTCGGCCCAGATCCGCCTGCGCGGCGTCGTGGCCACCGGATACGTCGCCGTCGACGAGCACGACGGCTGGGTCGGCTCCGACCTCAACCACGCCTGCCGGCTCCTCGACGCCCGCCTGCTGCGCGCCGCCCTGCGGGAGCGGCCGGACGACTTCGCCCTGTGCGTCTCCGCGGGCGTGCACGCCGGGATCGTGCGGCACGACCACCCGGGCATCCCGGCGCAGGACTTCCACGCGGTGACGGTGGACAGCAAGAACGGACCCCTGCGGGCCTGGCTGCACGGCCCGGTCCCGCACGGGGCGGACGGCCGCGGTGAGGACGACCACGGTGAAAGAGGGGGAGCCCCGGCGCCGGACTGCTCGGGGGAGAGCCCGGCGCCGGGGGCGGACGTCTCCGCACCCCGGGCGGAACCGGCGGAGGCGACCACGGCGGTCCCGGACCCGCACGAGCCCTCCCGGCCCGCGCAGCCCGTAGACCCCGCGCAGCCCGTAGAGCCCGGGCAGCGGCCCGCCCGGCCCGCCGCGCTGCCCGGGAACGTCGTCTTCGACTTCGGCGGCGGCTCCCCCAGCTTCGGCGGAAGCCTCGTCTCGGGGGATCAGCACGGAGTGTCCGGCGGACACGTCACCGGAGACGTCCACCTGGGCCGGAGCGGCGGTGAGCCCGCGTGACGGCACCCTCGCCGACGGCACGGGGCGGCCCCGACGACCTGCGACCGCCGGACGCGCCGTGGCCCCCGGAACCGCACCCGGACCCCGAGACGGGAACCGACTCGGGTGAGCCCGAGGAGGAGACCCAGGAGGCCCGGGCCGCCCAGCGCGAACTCGTCGCGCACACCCCGGGATTCATCTTCAGCGAGGCCGCCTCCTTCGGCGGCAGCCTGGTCGCCGGGGCCCAGCACGGAGTGTCGGCGGGCGGCTCGGCCCGCGACGTGTTCCTCGGCGGCAAGACGGAGATCCACCACCACGGGACGGCCTCCGCGTCGGCCGCGTACGTCTCCGGCGAGATCCCCCGGCAACGGCTCGACGCGCTCCGCACCGTCTTCGTCGAGAGCCCCGCCTTCGCCGCCGCCCTGACCCGGCTGCGCGACGAGCGCGTCCTCGTCCTCGCCGGCGCCCACTCCACCGGCCGCTACGCCGCGGCCCTCATGCTCCTGCACCACCTCGGCGTGCCCGCCGTGCACGCGCTGTCCGCCGAGACCGGCCCGGCAAACCTGGCCGGCCGGCTCACCGCGCCCGGCGGCCACGTCCTGCGCGACCTGCCGCTGAGCCGCAACCGCCCGCTGCGGGACACCCACCTGTACGCGGCCCGCGACCAGCTCGCCAGGACCGGCGGGTATCTGGTCGTCACCCTGGAGAACTCCCCGTTCCTGCCGGGCGTCACCCCCTCCGTCTGGGAGCCCCCGGAAGCCGCCGCGGTGCTGCGCGCCCACCTCGCCCACCTGCGGAAGGACCCCGGGGACGACGCCGGCCTGCTCGGTCTCGGCCCCGTCCGCGACTTCCTCTCCCGCGGCGCCCACCGGCCCGCCGAGGTGGCCCGGTTCGCCGTCGAGGTCGCCCGCTACGACGGCGGTGAGGAGGCGGCGGCCCGCCTCGCCGACTTCGGGCACGCGGCCGTCGAGCAGCAGTGCCGGGAATGGCTCGGCGACCCCGAGACCGGCCTGCGCGACAAGGCCTTCCTCATCTCGCTCGCCGTCTTCGACCAGGCGCCCTACGTGCTCGCCGCCGAACTCGCCGACAAGCTGTTCGTGCACTTCCAGCGGCTCCAGCATCCCGAGCAGCCGCCGGAGATCCCGGTGTTCGGCCTCGACGCCAAGACCCGGCTGGAGCGGGCACGGGCCGAGGGCGAGTTACGCGACGAGGAGACCGACTGGGGTCCCGTGCCGCAGTTCACGGCCCGGTTCAAGAAGGAGAACACCCCCAGGGTGCTGCTCGGCGAGGTCTGGACGGGCCACCCGTCGGCCCGGCCCGCGCTCGTCGCCTGGCTGAAGGAGCTGGCCCGCGACAGCCGTCCGGTCGTCCGGACCCGGGCCGCCGCCGCGGCCGCGCTGCTGGCCCGCGCCGACCTGCCCTCGGCGATGGCACTGCTCATCGACGGCTGGGCGGTGTCCAAGGCCTTCGGCCCCCGGGTCACCGCCGCGAACACCCTCACCCTCGCCCAGCTCCTCGACGCGCCCGTCGTGCTGCGCCTGCTCACCCAGTGGTGCACCGACTCCCACTGGGCCCGCCGCTGGACCGCCATCCGCGCCTTCGGCCTGCTCACCCCGCTGCGCCCCGACCTCGCGGGCCCGGCACTCAGCGCCCTCGCCGCCCGCGCCCGCGCCGGAGGCAGCAACAGGACCGAGTCGAACAACCTGGTCGACTCGACGGCCCTGCTGCTCTCCGTGGGCGGGCGGCGCGGCGAGATGCTCTCCGAGCTGGTGCGCCTGCTCCACCACGACACGGCCTCGGTCCGGGCGCTCGCGCTGGCCGCGTTCGTACGCTCCTGCGACAACGCGGAGGAGGGCGCGCTCGTCGAGTGGTACGCCGACACCGGCATGTACGAGACGGACTCGGCCCGCGACCTCGCCGCCCTCTGGCGGACCGCGCTCGGCGACCGCGGGCACACCCGCGGCGCCCTGACCGCCCTGCGCACCTGGGTACGGCTGGCCGAGCGCCGCGCGGACGTCGCGCAGGCCCTGGAACTGCTGCTGCCCGCGCTGGTCGTCACGGCGGACGACGGCAAACGGCTCGGCCACGAACTGGCCGGCATGCCGGCCCAGGACGGCGGCGGGCGCTCACCCGTGGCCGACCGGCTGCTCGGCCTCCTGATCCCCTCCACCCCAGATCCGTCGAGAGATCCATCGAGGAGTTGACCCATGGCGGAGTTCCGCCGTCAGCCGGAGTGGCAGCAGGACGCCAACCGGCACACCGCCCTCATCGACCCGGTGCTCACCGTGCGGCCCATCGCGCGCTTCGACTACACCGTCCGCCGCGCGGTCACCGCGATCGACCACGCGCTGGTGTTCGTCACCGCGAAGGGCACGTACGACGTCTACACACCGCCGCACCGGCCGACCCGCTCGGACGCGGCCACCCGCCGCTACACCTCCGTGTACGAGGTGGACATGGGCAGCCACCCCGTCCAGCTCTCCCTGGAGATGCCGAGCGACGACGACGCGTTCTCCTTCGGCGCCACGGCCGACCTGACCTGGCGCGTCGCGGACCCGATCGCGTACGTGGCGAGCGGCGAACGGGACGTGCCGACGCGGCTCACCCGCGAACTGCACCAGCTCGCGCGGCCGGTGAGCCGCGCCTTCTCCATCGAGGACAGCCCGGCCGCCGAGCGAGCGGTCCAGCGGGCCGTGGAGGAGGGCGGCTTCGCCGCGGGCATCGGGCTCGCCGTGACCTGTGCCGTACGGCTGCGGCTGGACGACGAGGCCATCGCGCACCGGCGGCGGCAGCGGAGTCTGCGCTACGAGTCCGACATGCTCGACCCCGAGCACGAGTACCGGCTCCGGGCGGCCCGGCAGCAGCACGAACTGGAGCTGCTGCGCCAGCAGCAGGACCACCATCTGATCGCCGAGAAGATCAACTTCTACCAGTACCACCTCCAGCACGGAGGGGTCGCGGCCTGGGCGCTGCATCTGTCCCAGCACCCCGAGGACACCAAGATGGTCGTCGGGGCCATCCAGAAGGACCAGCTGTCCATCATCAGGGGCCAGCTGCAGGTCCTCGCCGGGAACAGCCTGGAGGACTTCCAGAAGGCGGAGTCGGCGCGCTCGACCCTGCGGGCCGTCGACGAGCTGATCCAGCAGCAGACGCCTCCGGCGCCGCGGGACGCCCAGGGGGCACTGCCCGCCGGGGCGACGCCCGGACCGCCGCAGACACCGCCCCAGCCGCCCTATCCGGGCCAGTCCCAGCACCCCGGGCCCCCGTACACGGGACAGCCTCCCTACGCGGGCGGCCCGCCCCCGTACACCGGGCAGCCCCAGCCCCCGTACACGGGCGACCCGGGCGGACAGCCGTCGCCGTACACGGCGCAGCCGCCCTACGCGGGCGACACCGGCGGGCTGCCGTCCTACGCGGCCCAGCCTCCGTACGCCGGGAGTCAACCGCCGTACGCCGGGCAGCCCGAGGGCCCGGCCGCGTACCGGCCGCCCGGCACCACGCCCCACCCCACCGCGGGACCCGCTCCGGCCGTACCTCCCCGGCCCGGCCGCCCCGACGACCCGCGAGCCGCCGTGCCGCCGGACGCCGTCCCGGGCGACGGACCGGCCTGACCGCGCCCGCCGGAGGCCCGTCGGCCGCGCCGCCCACCCCGGCCGACGTCCCCGCACAGCCACCAGCCACACCGAAGGAGCCGTCATGTCCCAGCCTCCAGACCCGGCCCACGAGCCCGCGTACCCGGGAACCCCGTATCCGGGAGCCGCGACCCCGCCACCTGATTACCCGGTGGCCGCCGCTCCCCCACCGCAGTACCCCGGCGGACCGGCACCCCAGTACCCGGGCACGGGTACGACGACGGGGTATCCCCCGCAGTACCCGGGGGTTCCCGGCCCCGGCGGACCGGGACCGCAGTACCCGGGGGCGGCGGCCGGCAGCCCCGCACCACCCCGGTACCCGGGCGCGGGAACCGGCGGACCGGCACCTCACTACCCCGGAGGCCCCGGACTCGGGGGGCCGGACCCCCAGTACCCCGGAAGCCCAGGGCCCGGGGGGCCGGGGCCGCAGTACCCGGGGCCGGGGACGGCGGCCGGAGGTCCCGCCGGCGGGGACCCGGGGGCCGACACGCGGTTCGCGGGGCAGCAGCCGCAGCCGAAGCCGTTCGTCCCCCGGCAGGCCGTCGCGCCCGACGACCTCGACTACCGTCACCAGGGCTCCCGCGTCCATCTGGCGAGCCACCAGCGCGGCGCCGACGCCACCGCCGTCGGACAGCTCGCCACCCAGATCCCGGGGGCCCTGGTCAGCCTCGCCGTGGTGTCGGCCCTCGCGCTCGGCATCTGCGGCACCGTCGTGGGCTGGCTCGTCGTCGTGGCCTGGGTGGCCTCCGGAGCGCTCGTCTTCCACCGGCCCACCGAACTCCGCTTCGCCCGGCACGCGCTCAAACTGCGGACGCCGCTGGCCGAGGAACGCGCCCGGCTGGAGCCGATCTGGCGCGAGGTCACCGCCCGGGCCGGCATCCAGGCGGACACCTACGAGCTGATGGTGGAGAACAGCGACGACCTGAACGCGGTCGCGGTCGCCGGCCACGTCGTCGGCGTCACCACCTACTCCCTCAACAAGATCCCCAGCAGCAACCTCGCCGCCGTACTCGCCCATGAACTCGGCCACCACACCGGCGGTCACGCCTGGGCCGGGCTCCTCGGCTACTGGTACTCGCTGCCCGGCCGGCTCGCCTGGGCCTTCACCCGCGGGATGGCCCGGATCGCGCTCGCCGTCGCCGGGGTCTTCTCCGCCGCCGCGACCGGCCTGCTGATCCTCTTCATGGGGATGTTCGTGGTCGCCGGATTCCTGGTCGCCTGGTACATCACCATCCCCCTGGTCATCGCGCCCTACCTCCTCGCCTGGGCCGGCCGCCTCGGCGAACTGCGCGCCGACCAGCAGGCCGCGGCCCTCGGATTCGCGCCCGAGATGGCCGAGGTCCTGCACCACTTCCAGGCCGAGGAGGACGCGGCGAAGGCGGTCGCCGCCGGCCAGGGCAAGAAGCTCCAGGAACCCACCGGCCTCGCCAAACTGCTGTCCACCCACCCCGACAACTACACCCGGCTGCGCGCCCTGGAGCCGTACCTCCAGCTCCTGCGCTGAGGCCGGGCCGGGTCCCGGAGCGCTCAGGGAACGCCGAAGGGCGGTCACCCCCACCGGGGGTGACCGCCCTTCCTGCTAGCTAGCGCCTACCGGCAGCCGCTCACTGGTTGTACGGACCGTAGTCGTAGTCCTCCAGCGGGACGGCCTGGCCGGAGCCCGTGCCGAACGGCGAGTAGTCGATGTCGTCGTAGCCGACGGCCGAGTACATCGCGGCCTTGGCCTCCTCGGTCGGCTCCACCCGGATGTTGCGGTAGCGGGACAGACCCGTACCGGCCGGGATGAGCTTACCGATGATGACGTTCTCCTTGAGGCCGATGAGGCTGTCGGACTTGGCGTTGATCGCCGCGTCCGTCAGGACTCGGGTCGTCTCCTGGAAGGAGGCGGCCGACAGCCAGGATTCCGTCGCCAGCGAGGCCTTGGTGATACCCATGAGCTGCGGACGACCCGAAGCCGGGTGACCACCCTCCTGGACCACACGACGGTTCTCGGTCTCGAACTTCGAGCGCTCGACCAGCTCGCCGGGCAGCAGCTCCGCGTCGCCCGACTCGATGATCGTCACACGGCGCAGCATCTGCCGGATGATGATCTCGATGTGCTTGTCGTGGATCGACACACCCTGCGAGTTGTAGACCTTCTGGACCTCGCCGACCAGGTGGACCTGGACGGCACGCTGACCCAGGATGCGCAGCACGTCGTGCGGGTTGGTGGCACCCACGGTGAGCTTCTGGCCCACCTCGACGTGCTCGCCCTCCGACACCAGGAGACGGGCGCGCTTCGAGATCGGGAACGCCGTCTCGTCGCTGCCGTCGTCCGGGGTGACGACGAGCTTCTTGGTCTTCTCGGTCTCCTCGATCCGCACGCGGCCGGAGGCCTCGGAGATCGGGGCGACACCCTTCGGCGTACGGGCCTCGAAGAGCTCGACGACACGGGGCAGACCCTGGGTGATGTCGTCACCGGCCACACCACCGGTGTGGAAGGTACGCATCGTCAGCTGGGTACCGGGCTCACCGATGGACTGGGCGGCGATGATGCCGACCGCCTCACCGATGTCGACCAGCTTGCCGGTGGCCAGCGAGCGGCCGTAGCACATGGCGCAGGTGCCGACGGCGGACTCACAGGTCAGGACCGAACGGGTCTTGACCTCCTCGATGCCGTGCTTGACCAGCTCGTCGATGAGGACGTCGCCGAGGTCGGTGTTGGCCGGGGCCAGCACCTTGCCGTCGACGGTGATGTCCTCGGCCAGCGCACGTGCGTACACGCTGGTCTCGACGTTCTCCGTCTTGCGCAGCACGCCGTCCTCGCCACGCTCGGCGATGGCCAGACGCAGACCACGGTCGGTGCCGCAGTCCTCCTCGCGGATGATGACGTCCTGCGAGACGTCCACCAGACGACGGGTGAGGTAACCCGAGTCGGCGGTACGCAGGGCGGTGTCCGCCAGACCCTTACGGGCACCGTGCGTGGAGATGAAGTACTCCAGCACGGACAGGCCCTCACGGAACGAGGCCTTGATCGGACGCGGGATGGTCTCGTTCTTTGCGTTCGACACCAGACCACGCATACCGGCGATCTGACGCATCTGCATCATGTTGCCTCGGGCGCCCGAGTTCACCATCATCGAGACCGGGTTGGTCTTCGGGAAGTTCTCGTTCATCGCCTCGGCGACCTCGTTGGTCGCCTTGGTCCAGATCGCGATGAGCTCCTGAGTGCGCTCTTCCTTGGTGATCAGACCACGCTCGTACTGCTTCTGGACCTTCTCGTCCAGGTCCTCGTAGCCCTTGACGATCCCGCGCTTGGCGTCGGGAACGACGATGTCGGAGATGGCCACGGTGACACCGGAACGGGTCGCCCAGTAGAAGCCCGCGGACTTCAGGTTGTCGAGCGTCGCCGCCACGATGACCTTGGGGTAGCGCTCGGCGAGGTCGTTGACGATCTCGGAGAGCTGCTTCTTGCCCACCTCGTAGTCGACGAACGGGTAGTCCTCGGGCAGCAGCTCGTTGAAGAGCGCGCGGCCCAGGGTCGTCCGCAGGCGGAAGGTGTCACCCTGCTGCCACTCCGGCTCGCCCTCCTCCTGCGCCGGCGGGGTCCAGCCGCGCGGCGGGATGGTGCCCACCGGGAAGCGGATGTCCACGCGCGACTGCAGCGAGAGCTCGCCGGCGTCGAACGCCATGATCGCCTCGGCCACGGACGCGAAGGAGCGCTCCTCGCCCTTGACGTTGCGCAGCTCGCCGTCGGTGGTCAGGAAGAACAGACCGAGGACCATGTCCTGGGTCGGCATCGTGACCGGGCGGCCGTCGGCGGGCTTGAGGATGTTGTTCGAGGACAGCATCAGGATGCGGGCCTCGGCCTGCGCCTCCGCGGACAGCGGCAGGTGCACGGCCATCTGGTCACCGTCGAAGTCCGCGTTGAACGCGGTGCAGACGAGCGGGTGGATCTGGATGGCCTTGCCCTCGACCAGCTGCGGCTCGAAGGCCTGGATGCCGAGGCGGTGCAGCGTGGGCGCACGGTTCAGCAGAACCGGGTGCTCGGCGATGACCTCTTCGAGGACGTCGTACACGACCGTGCGGCCGCGCTCGACCATCCGCTTGGCGCTCTTGATGTTCTGCGCGTGGTTCAGGTCGACCAGGCGCTTCATCACGAACGGCTTGAAGAGCTCCAACGCCATGGCCTTCGGCAGACCGCACTGGTGCAGCTTCAGCTGCGGACCGACGACGATGACGGAACGCGCCGAGTAGTCGACTCGCTTGCCGAGCAGGTTCTGACGGAAGCGGCCCTGCTTGCCCTTGAGCATGTCGGACAGCGACTTCAGCGGACGGTTGCCGGGGCCCGTGACGGGGCGACCACGACGGCCGTTGTCGAAGAGCGCGTCGACGGCCTCCTGGAGCATGCGCTTCTCGTTGTTCACGATGATCTCGGGGGCACCGAGGTCGAGAAGGCGCTTCAGGCGGTTGTTGCGGTTGATCACACGGCGGTACAGGTCGTTCAGGTCGGAGGTCGCGAAGCGGCCACCGTCCAGCTGCACCATCGGACGCAGGTCCGGCGGGATGACCGGCACGCAGTCGAGCACCATGCCCTTGGGGCTGTTGCTGGTCTGCAGGAACGCGGAGACGACCTTGAGGCGCTTGAGCGCGCGGGTCTTCTTCTGGCCCTTGCCGGTGCGGATGATCTCGCGGAGGCGCTCGGCCTCCTCGTCCAGGTCGAAGGACTCCAGGCGCTTCTGCAGCGCCGCGGCACCCATCGAACCGTCGAAGTACGTGCCGAAGCGGTCACGCAGCTCGCGGTAGAGGAGCTCGTCGCCCTCCAGGTCCTGGACCTTGAGGTTCTTGAAGCGGGTCCACACCTCGTCGAGACGGTCGATCTCGCGCTGCGCGCGGTCGCGCAGCTGCTTCATCTCACGCTCGGCACCCTCGCGGACCTTGCGGCGCACGTCGGCCTTGGCGCCCTCGGCCTCCAGCTCGGCCAGGTCGGTCTCGAGCTTCTTGGCGCGGGCCTCGAGGTCGGCGTCGCGGCGGTTCTCGACCTGCTGGCGCTCGACGGAGACGTGGGCCTCCAGCGAGGGCAGGTCGCGGGTGCGGCGCTCCTCGTCGACGTACGTGATCATGTACGCGGCGAAGTAGATGACCTTCTCGAGGTCCTTCGGGGCGAGGTCGAGCAGGTAGCCCAGCCGCGACGGAACGCCCTTGAAGTACCAGATGTGGGTGACGGGAGCGGCCAGCTCGATGTGGCCCATCCGCTCACGGCGCACCTTGGCGCGAGTGACCTCGACGCCACAGCGCTCACAGATGATGCCCTTGAAGCGGACACGCTTGTACTTGCCGCAGTAGCACTCCCAGTCCCGGGTCGGACCGAAGATCTTCTCGCAGAAGAGTCCGTCCTTTTCGGGCTTGAGGGTGCGGTAGTTGATGGTCTCGGGCTTCTTGACCTCGCCGTGGCTCCACTGACGGATGTCGTCAGCGGTGGCCAGACCGATCCGGAGCTCATCGAAGAAGTTGACGTCGAGCACTATGCGTCAATCCCTCTCAGGGTTGTAAGTCTTAGGGGTCTGATACGGGGGTCCTGGGGCCGGCGGGCCTTGATCACCCTTTCCACAGGTGGCCAAGGCCCGGCCGGACTCCCGTCAGACCTCTTCGACGCTGCTCGGCTCGCGCCGGGACAGGTCGATGCCGAGCTCCTCCGCCGCGCGGAAGACGTCCTCGTCGGTGTCACGCATTTCGATGGACATACCGTCGCTGGACAGCACCTCCACGTTGAGGCAGAGAGACTGCATCTCCTTGATGAGCACCTTGAAGGACTCGGGGATGCCGGGCTCGGGGATGTTCTCGCCCTTGACGATGGCCTCGTAGACCTTCACGCGGCCGGTCACGTCGTCGGACTTGATCGTCAGCAGCTCCTGGAGGGCGTAAGCGGCGCCGTACGCCTCCAGCGCCCACACCTCCATCTCACCGAAGCGCTGACCACCGAACTGAGCCTTACCACCCAGCGGCTGCTGGGTGATCATCGAGTACGGACCGGTCGAGCGGGCGTGCAGCTTGTCGTCGACCAGGTGGTGCAGCTTGAGGATGTACATGTACCCGACCGAGATCGGGTCCGGGAACGGCTCGCCGGAGCGGCCGTCGAACAGCCTCGCCTTGCCGGACGGGAGGACCAGACGGTCACCGTCGCGGTTGGGCAGGGTGTGCTCGAACAGACCCGCGAGCTCGTCCTCACGCGCACCGTCGAAGACCGGGGTGGCGACGTTCGTGCGCGGCGGAACCTGGTCGGCACCGATGGCCTGCAGGCGCTGCGCCCAGTCGTCCGCCAGACCGGAGACGTCCCAGCCGCGGCTGGCGAGCCAGCCGAGGTGGATCTCCAGCACCTGTCCCGGGTTCATTCGGGACGGGACACCGAGCGGGTTGAGGATGATGTCGACCGGGGTGCCGTCCTCCAGGAACGGCATGTCCTCGATCGGCAGGATCTTCGAGATGACACCCTTGTTGCCGTGACGGCCGGCGAGCTTGTCACCGTCCGTGATCTTGCGCTTCTGCGCCACGTAGACACGAACCAGCTGGTTCACGCCCGGCGGCAGCTCGTCGCCCTCTTCACGGTCGAAGACGCGGACACCGATGACCTTGCCGATCTCGCCGTGCGGGACCTTCAGGGAGGTGTCGCGGACCTCGCGGGCCTTCTCACCGAAGATCGCGCGCAGCAGGCGCTCCTCCGGGGTCAGCTCGGTCTCACCCTTGGGCGTGACCTTGCCGACGAGGATGTCGCCGGCGACGACCTCGGCACCGATACGGATGATGCCGCGCTCGTCGAGGTCGGCGAGGACCTCCTCGGAGACGTTCGGGATGTCCCGGGTGATCTCCTCCGGGCCGAGCTTGGTGTCACGGGCGTCGACCTCGTGCTCCTCGATGTGGATCGAGGAGAGGACGTCGTCCTGCACGAGGCGCTGCGACAGGATGATCGCGTCCTCGTAGTTGTGACCCTCCCACGGCATGAACGCCACGAGCAGGTTCTTGCCGAGGGCCATCTCGCCGTCCTCGGTCGCGGGACCGTCGGCCAGGACCTGGCCCTCGATCACGCGGGCGCCCTCGTCCACGACAACCTTCTGGTTGACGGAGGTGCCCTGGTTCGACCGGGAGAACTTGTGCAGGCGGTACGTGGTGTACGTGCCGTCGTCGTTGGCGGTGGTGATGTAGTCCGCGGAGACCTCCTGGACCACACCGTCCTTCTCCGACTTCAGGACGTCACCGGCGTCGACCGCGCAGCGGTACTCCATGCCGGTGCCGACCAGCGGCGCCTCGGACTTGATGAGCGGAACGGCCTGGCGCATCATGTTCGCGCCCATGAGGGCACGGTTGGCGTCGTCGTGCTCCAGGAACGGGATCATCGCGGTCGCGACCGACACCATCTGGCGCGGGGAGACGTCCATGTAGTCGACGTCGTCGCCGGGGACGTAGTCGACCTCTCCGCCACGACGGCGGACCAGGACGCGGGACTCCTCGAAGCGGAGCTCGTCCGTCAGCGGCGCGTTGGCCTGCGCGATGACGAATCGGTCCTCTTCGTCGGCCGTGAGGTAGTCGACCTCGTCGGTGACGACACCGTCGGTGACCCGGCGGTAGGGCGTCTCGACGAAACCGAACGCGTTCACGCGGCCGTAGGAGGCGAGCGAGCCGATCAGGCCGATGTTCGGGCCTTCGGGGGTCTCGATCGGGCACATGCGGCCGTAGTGCGACGGGTGCACGTCACGGACCTCGAAGCCGGCCCGCTCACGGGAGAGACCACCCGGGCCAAGAGCCGACAGACGGCGCTTGTGGGTGAGACCCGACAGCGGGTTGTTCTGGTCCATGAACTGCGACAGCTGGCTGGTGCCGAAGAACTCCTTGATGGAGGCGACGACCGGCCGGATGTTGATCAGGGTCTGCGGCGTGATCGCCTCGACGTCCTGCGTCGTCATGCGCTCGCGCACGACGCGCTCCATACGAGCCAGACCCGTGCGGACCTGGTTCTGGATGAGCTCGCCGACGTTGCGCAGACGACGGTTGCCGAAGTGGTCGATGTCGTCGGTCTCGACGACGATCGAGGTGCCGTTGTCTCCAACGGTCTCGGTCTCACCGGCGTGCAGCTTCACCAGGTACTTGATCGACGAGATGATGTCCTCGACGGTCAGGATGCCGGCGTCGAGCGGGGCGTCGCCGCCCAGCTTCTTGTTGACCTTGTAACGGCCGACCTTGGCGAGGTCGTAGCGCTTCGGGTTGAAGTAGAGGTTCTCCAGAAGCGTCTGCGCGGCCTCACGGGTCGGCGGCTCGCCCGGACGCAGCTTGCGGTAGATGTCCAGCAGCGCGTCGTCCTGGCCCTGGGTGTGGTCCTTCTCCAGGGTGGCGCGCATGGACTCGTACTCGCCGAACTCCTCGAGGATCTGCTCGGTGGTCCAGCCGAGAGCCTTCAGGAGAACAGTGACGGACTGCTTGCGCTTGCGGTCGATGCGGACACCGACCATGTCGCGCTTGTCGATCTCCATCTCCAGCCAGGCACCCCGGGAGGGGATGACCTTGGCCGAGAAGATGTCCTTGTCGGACGTCTTGTCGATGGAGGAGTCGAAGTAGACACCCGGCGAGCGGACCAGCTGCGACACCACGACACGCTCGGTGCCGTTGATGACGAAGGTGCCCTTGTTGGTCATGAGCGGGAAGTCGCCCATGAAGACCGTCTGGGACTTGATCTCGCCGGTCTCGTTGTTGGTGAACTCGGCGGTGACGAAGAGCGGGGCCGCGTACGTGAAGTCGCGGTCCTTGCACTCGTCGATGGAGTTCTTCGGGGGCTCGAAGCGGTGGTCGCGGAACGTCAGGGACATCGACCCGCTGAAGTCCTCGATCGGGGAGATCTCCTCGAAGATCTCCTCCAGACCGGACTTGGTGGGGACGTCCTGTCCGCTGTCCAGAGCCGCCTCGACACGAGCCTTCCACGCGTCGTTGCCGAGCAGCCAGTCGAAGCTCTCGGTTTGCAGCGCAAGAAGGTTCGGAACCTCGAGGGGCTCCTTGATCTTTGCAAAGGAGATGCGCAGCGGGGCGGTGCTGGCGCCGTTGTTCGTATTCGCGGTCGAGGCAGTGCGCGAGGCGGCCAAGAGGGGGTCCTTCCGAGGGCTCGGACTCACTACGCGCGTACCGGTCCCATGTCGGACAAAGTCTCGGACCGTTCCCGATCCGGCCGGATAGAGGCCAGGTCAGAGATGGTCCAACAGTCGATGTTCAAACACGGGCATGCCCCTGGTGACGGGCAGGAGGCAGCTAACAGGCAGCGCAAAGGGTCAGTGTAGCCACTAGGCCCACTGATGTCCAGTCCCGGTTTCTTGAGACTCCCACTGTTCTCAACACCTGGAGCAAGCCACGCCCTCAATGCACATCGATACTGCCCTCTTCGTCAGCGATCCATGCCTCGGATACGGATCGTTGTGACGACGCGTCCTGAGAATTGCGCGCTGCGTGCGGTTCGTCAAGGCCCCCCATGCCCAAAGCAAGTGCCGCGATCGTCACGTGCGGCCCGTCTTGCAACCCGTCCCTCTGCCTGTCACAGGGCGGCCGGAGGCACAACGAAGATCACCATACTCGTCGCGGCCCGCAGCGCAAGGCTGCCGCTTCAGGGACCCCCTGGAACGCCGAAGAGCGACCACCCAGTTGGGTGATCGCTCTTCGGTGCGTCAGCGTTACAGCGCTACGAGAGCGACTGTGACAGCTTCACAGGAGTCCTCGGGGGACTCGTCGAGTTACTTGACCTCGACGGAGGCGCCGGCGCCCTTGAGGGACTCGGCAGCCTTCTCGGCGGCCTCCTTGGCGACCTTCTCGAGGACGGGCTTCGGAGCGCCGTCGACGAGGTCCTTGGCCTCCTTCAGACCCAGGGAGGTGAGCTCACGCACGACCTTGATGACCTGGATCTTCTTCTCGCCGGCACCCGTGAGGATGACGTCGAACTCGTCCTGCTCCTCAGCGGCCTCGGCGGGCGCACCGGCGACGGCGGGGCCGGCAACGGCGACGGCCGCGGCGGCGGTGACGTCGAACTTCTCCTCGAAGGCCTTCACGAACTCGGCGAGCTCGATGAGGGTGAGGTTCTCGAACTGCTCGAGCAGCTCTTCCTGGGACAGCTTCGCCATGATGGCGTCCTTCCACTAATTCGGCAGGTGCCGGATGTACTGGTGAGGCGGGCGTACGTTCGGCCCGCTACGACCGTCGCCTCAGGCGGCGGTCAATGCGCGAGCCGAATTACTCGGCACCGCCCTGCTCGGCCTGCTTGGCACGAAGCGCCTCCGCGGTGCGGACGAACTTCGAGGGCAGGGCCTGGAAGAGGCGAGCAGTCTGCGTCTGCTTGCCCTTGAAGGCACCCGCCAGCTTGGCGAGCAGAACCTCGCGGGACTCGAGGTCCGCAAGCTTCTTGATCTCGTCGGCGGACAGCGCCTTGCCGTCAAGGACACCGCCCTTGATGACGAGGTTCGGGTTGTCCTTGGCGAAGTCACGAAGACCCTTCGCCGACGTCACCGGGTCACCGGAGATGAAGGCGACCGCCGTCGGACCGTTGAACAGGTCGTCGAGCGTGGAGATCCCGGCCTCGTTGGCCGCGATCTTGGTCAGCGTGTTCTTCACCACGGCGTACTGGGCGTCTTCACCGAGCGAACGACGCAGCGTCTTGAGCTGCGCCACGGTGAGACCCCGGTACTCGGTCAGCACGGCGGCGTTCGAGCTGCGGAACTGGTCCGCGAGCTCGGCTACCGCGGCAGCCTTGTCGGGCCTTGCCATAAGCGTGGCCTCCTTCCGGGTGATGAGGACCGCTCAGAAGGGGCCGACACAACAAAAACGCCCCGGCGCAGGCGCACGGGGCGTAGCTCGACCGGATTCCTCCGCACGCTGGGCGTGCGAACTCCGGGAACACATCCACGATCACCTGCGCGGGTCGTCCGCAGTGCGGATCCTTCGGCCACCCCGTCCTCTTGCGAGCACGTGGCAACGACCAGCGGTCTTTGGCTTCTCGAGGAGAGTACGTGAAGGGGACGGCGTCAAGCAAATCCGGCCGAAGGGCCCGGCCGGGAGCCGCGTTTCGCGACCTCCGGCGGCCGGGTACCGCGGCCGTCACCGGCCGCGTCCGGCGGACCCGGCGGCGCGGATCAGCCCTCCTGGGCGCCCTTCATCATCTCGGCGAGGTCGACGGTGTCCTTGGCCGGCGGAGCGGTCACGGTCACGGGCTTGTTGTAGTCCAGGAAGGTGATGGTCATGTCGAGCGGACCCTTGTCGGCGGTCCCGCGCATACGGAACTGCTTGGTGCGGTCCTCGCCGTCGATCCACATGTCCATCGTGATCGCGTCGATGCCCATCTTCGTGTACTGGTCGAGGGCCTTCTCCCGCTTCTCGCGCGTGGCCTTGTCCTGGCTTTTGAGCGACTTGCGGAACGTGTCGAGGGAGACCGTGCCCTTGTAGTGCGTGGTCTTCACGCCGTCGACGGTCTCGCTCCCGACCTTCTTCAGGTCCTTCGAGCCGGTGAGGAAGGTGGACTCGGTGGCGGGGTTCTTGTCGGCCTGCCCGCCGCCGAGCTGGCTCGCGTTCAGCTCCTTGTCCGCACCCAGGGCGGACATGTCGAACTTGATCCAGCTCTTGCCGTCCATCTCCTTGGCGGCCTGGGCGCCCCCGCCTATGTACATCGCGTTGTTCACGAGCCGGATCTCGACCGGGCCGTCGGTGGCCTGGTCCTCGGCCGTCATCTTCATGCTCATGGCCAGCGGCTTCATGCTCATCGCCGCCTCACCGCTGACACGCCCCTCCTCGGGGACCTTGCCCTTCATCCGGTAGCGGAGCGAGGTGATGTCCTCGGTCTTCTTCGCCGCCTTCGCCACGGCCGCCGCGGGCGTCAGCGCGGGCGACTCCTCCGCGGTGCCCTTCGAACAGCCCACCGCGCCCCCGCCCAGGACCAGGGCCGCGAGGGCCGCTCCGGTCGCCCGGCGCCGTGCCGCGTCGCTCACAGAAAGCTTCAAGGTTCCCCCCAAGGAACAGGTACAGGATTCACAGATTCCGCGTGAGCGTAGCTCAGGCCGTTCGGACGATCACCTGGGTTTTCGGGCAACTCCGCCGCGTGGATGGGATGTTCAGGAGGTGCGGCTAGGGCCGGGCGCCCGCCGTCCGGCTCAGGAGGGGGAGCCGGTGCCCGAGCCGCTCGCGGTGTCGCCGCTGCCCGGCGTCAGGCCCTGGGTCTTCAGGATGTCCTTGAAGTCCATGGTGTCGGAGGCCGGGGGCGCGGCGGCGGAGACCTTCACCCCGTAGTCGCTGTAGTACGTCGTGGAGGACAGCGTGCCGGTCGCCATCGCGGCCTTGGAGACGGCCTTGGCGAGCAGGTCCTCGGCGTCGACCCAGATGTCGACGTCCTCGGTGGTGATGCCGGCCTGGTCGAACTGCTTCTTCATGTCGGAGAGCTGGCCCTCGGTGAGGTGCGAGCTGCGGGCAGCGAGGTCGCTCACGTCCACCGTGCCCGCGTAGTGCGTGGTCCGCTTGCCGCGGACCGTCTCCTCGCCGACCTTCTTGACGTCGCCGGAGGCCAGCAGCAGCTTCACCGTCTGGTTCGGCGAGCTGTTCTGCGCCTGTTCCTTCAGGAACGCGCCGGAGCCGCCGCCGATCTTCGCCAGGTCGTCGTACGCGTACCGGATCCAGTGCTTGCCGCCGACCTGCCGGGCGTAGGCGTCGCCCATCTTCGCGTAGTAGGCGTCGGGCAGATAGCGGGCCTCCATGGAGTCGCTGCCCAGCTGGCGCATCGTGTCCGCCATCGTGCCGCCGGTGTACGTGATCGTCATGTCACCGGTGAAGCCGTCGCCCCAGGCCATGACGCCGCCCGACTTCATGGACATCAGCGTGCCCATGGTCGTGGTGGACTCGACCCTCGCGGAGTCGGCGCCGTCGGTGGACTTCTCCGCGGAGCGCAGGGCCGCGATGGGACTGACGCGGGTGACGCTCTTGTGGCCGGCCTTGTCACCCTTGCCCGAACTCCCGGAGGAGTCCGAGGAGTTGCAGGCGGCCACGCCCGCCAGCGCGGTCGCCGCCGCGATCGAGACCGTGAGTCGGCGCACCATGGTGCTGTTCATTCGTCCCACCCCTATGAGAAGTCCGTGAAACGCACGCTAGCGCGGCCCACTGACACCCGTACCCGGATTTCCGGCCGGGGCGATCGCCCCGAAAGTCCTCCGGACATCGCCCGGAGAAGCTCCGGACATGAAGACGGGCCCCGCACCTCGAAAGGTTGCGGGGCCCGTTCAGATACGCGTGCGCGACGCGGTCACCGGGGTGAGCGAAGGGCTCAGACGGCGGCCGGGTCCTCCTCGACGAGGAGGTTGCGGGTGCGGTTGGGGTCGACAGGAATGCCGGGGCCGATCGTGGTGCTGATCGCGGCCTTCTTGACGTACCGGCCCTTGGCGGCCGACGGCTTCAGACGAAGGATCTCGTCGAGCGCGGCGCCGTAGTTCTCCACCAGCTTGGAGTCGTCGAAGGACACCTTGCCGATGATGAAGTGCAGGTTCGAGTGCTTGTCGACGCGGAACTCGATCTTGCCACCCTTGATCTCGGTGACAGCCTTGGCGACGTCGGGGGTCACGGTGCCGGTCTTGGGGTTCGGCATGAGACCACGGGGACCGAGCACGCGGCCGAGGCGGCCGACCTTGCCCATGAGGTCCGGGGTGGCGACGACGGCGTCGAAGTCCAGACGGCCCTTCGCGACCTCGTCGATCAGTTCGTCGGAGCCGACGATGTCGGCGCCCGCGGCCTCCGCGGCCGCAGCACGGTCACCGGTCGCGAAGACCAGGACCCGGGCGGTCTTGCCGGTGCCGTGCGGCAGGTTCACGGTGCCACGGACCATCTGGTCGGCCTTGCGCGGGTCGACACCCAGGCGGAAGGCGACCTCGACGGTGCCGTCGAACTTCGAGGTGGAGGTCTCCTTGGCGAGACGGACGGCCTCGAGCGGGGCGTAGAGCTTGTCCCGGTCGACCTTGGCGTCCGCAGCCCGGAGAGACTTGCTGCGCTTGCTCACTACTGCTCCTGATGTGTTCTGAGGAGTCGTGGTACGGGCCGAGCAGGCCCCGCCACGTGCGGCCGCGGCCGCATGGTTCCTACGAAGGTGGGTGTCAGCCCTCGACCGTGATGCCCATGGAACGGGCGGTGCCGGCGATGATCTTCGCGGCGGCGTCCAGGTCGTTGGCGTTGAGGTCGGGCATCTTGGTCGTGGCGATCTCGCGGACCTGCGCCTCGGTGATCTTGGCGACCTTGGTCTTGTGCGGCTCGCCGGAGCCCTTCTCGACACCCGCGGCCTTGAGGATCATCTTCGCGGCCGGCGGAGTCTTGGTCACGAAGGTGAAGGAACGGTCTTCGTAGACCGTGATCTCCACCGGGATGACCCAGCCACGCTGCGACTCGGTCGCGGCGTTGTAGGCCTTGCAGAACTCCATGATGTTGACGCCGTGCTGACCGAGCGCGGGGCCGACCGGCGGGGCCGGGTTCGCCGCACCGGCGTTGATCTGGAGCTTGATAAGCCCCGTGACCTTCTTCTTCTTGGGAGGCATTCCGGGTCCTCTTTCGTTTTCGCCTTCCTACGTCCGAGTCGCCCCGGACGGCTGCCTTCAACCAGGAAAGATCCGGATGGAGGCATACCGCACAACGATAACGGGTATCTGTGCGCGGCTAAAAACCGAGCAGGTCAGACCGGCTGCGACAGCCCGTCTGACCTGTTCGGAAGACGTACGTCCAGAAGGAGCTAGTTCTTCTGGATCTGGTCGAAGGAGAGCTCGACCGGGGTCTCGCGGCCGAAGATCTCGACGAGACCCTTGACCTTCTTCGAGTCGGCGTTGATCTCGTTGATCGTGGCCTGCAGCGTGGCGAACGGACCGTCGGTGACGGTGACCGAGTCGCCGACCTCGAAGTCCAGCACCTGGACCTCGACCTTGCGCTGCGGAGCGGGCTTGCCCTCGGCCTCGGCGGCCTCGCGGGCGGCCTTCTCCTCGGCCTCCGGGGCGAGCATCTTGACGATCTCGTCCAGGGTCAGCGGGTACGGGTCGTAGGCGTTGCCCACGAAGCCGGTGACGCCGGGAGTGTTGCGGACGACACCCCAGGACTCGTTCGTCAGGTCCATGCGGACCAGGACGTAGCCCGGGAGCTTGTTCTGCTTGATCGTCTTGCGCTCGCCGTTCTTGATCTGCGCGACCTCTTCCTGCGGCACCTCGGCCTGGAAGATGAAGTCCTCGACGTTCAGCGAGACGGCACGCTGCTCGAGGTTGGTCTTCACGCGGTTCTCGTAACCGGCGTAGGTGTGGATGACGTACCACTCGCCGGGGAGGAGACGCAGTTCGTCGCGCAGGGCGGTCACGGGGTCGACGGGCTCGGCCTCGACCTCGGGCTCGGCCTCGTCGGCCGCGTCCTCGCCCTCGGCGTCCTCACCGGACTCGTCCTCGACGTGCACGGCCGCGTCCTCGGCGTTCTCGCCGGCGGCGGCGTCGGCAGCCTCGAACTCGTCCTCGACGTCCGCTCCCTCGACGATCTCGAGCTCGTCGTCTACGGACTCGACCGACTCGGAGGCGTCGTTCAGGTTCGGGTCAGACACGGTGGCTGCTTCTTCCTGGTTACATGGGGGTGGAACGCGCGAAAGGGGCGCCGGTGTCGGCGCCCTTCGCTCTCGGCTCAGCCGAAGACGTACTTGGCGGCGTGGTTGAGCCCATAGTCAATCACGGTGACCAGGCCGATCATGATGACGACGAACACAATCACCACGGTGGTGTAAGTCGTCAGCTGATTGCGGGTCGGCCAGACAACCTTCCGGAGTTCCGCGACAATCTGGCGGTAGAAGGTGGCAAGGCGCTTCAGCGGGCCCTTCTTGGCGCGCTTACCGCCCTTGCGGGGCTTCTTCTTGGACTCCGGCGCCTCGGCATCAGGCATGTCGATGGAGCCCACGGCGTCCGTCACTCGTCCTCACCTGATTCCCGGGTCGTGACCGTGCCGCGCCCGGTTGAGCCGCACGGCGGTGCATTGCAGTACGTACATGCGCACACATCCTGGCGAAAGGCGTGTGTAGCAGGGCCGGAGGGACTTGAACCCCCAACCGCTGGTTTTGGAGACCAGTGCTCTACCAATTGAGCTACGACCCTTTGATTTCCCCCAACGTACCGCATCCGACCGGGTGCTCGGTGTGCACCGGTTGAGTGCGGCCGGTGAAGGCCAACGAGGTGAGAGTGTACGTGGTCCGGAGCCGGGCGTCGAACAGAAAGTGTCGGCACGGGCCCGCCGCGTTGAAGATCCACTGGTGGGGCGCGCGGATCCGGACGGATGTTCTGCCCTTGTTCAGTCCGTGAAACCCGTGTGCCGGGGGCGTTTCCGGTCTGAAACGATGGGGTCATGAGCCCTGCAACCCCTCCCACCGAGCGCCGGGTCTCCGCCCGAGTCGGCGCGATCTCCGAATCCGCCACCCTCGCCGTGGACGCCAAGGCCAAGGCACTCAAGGCCGCCGGACGTCCGGTGATCGGCTTCGGTGCCGGTGAGCCCGACTTCCCGACCCCGGACTACATCGTCCAGGCCGCCATCGAGGCCTGCTCGAACCCCAAGTACCACCGCTACACGCCGGCAGGCGGGCTTCCCGAGCTGAAGGCCGCGATCGCCGCGAAGACGCTGCGCGACTCCGGCTACGAGGTGGAGGCCGCCCAGGTCCTGGTCACCAACGGTGGCAAGCAGGCCATCTACGAGGCCTTCGCCGCGATCCTCGACCCGGGCGACGAGGTCATCGTCCCCGCGCCGTACTGGACGACGTACCCGGAGTCCATCCGTCTCGCCGGCGGTGTCCCGGTCGAGGTCGTCGCCGACGAGACCACCGGCTACCGCGTCTCGGTCGAGCAGCTGGAGGCCGCCCGCACCGAGAACACCAAGGTGCTGCTCTTCGTCTCCCCGTCCAACCCGACGGGCGCGGTCTACACCCGCGAGCAGATCGAGGAGATCGGCCGCTGGGCCGCCGAGAAGGGCCTGTGGGTCCTGACGGACGAGATCTACGAGCACCTGGTCTACGGCGACGCGGAGTTCCACTCGCTGCCCGTGGTCGTCCCCGAGCTGCGCGACAAGTGCATCGTCGTCAACGGCGTCGCCAAGACGTACGCCATGACCGGCTGGCGCGTGGGCTGGGTCATCGGCCCGAAGGACGTGATCAAGGCCGCGACCAACCTCCAGTCGCACGCCACCTCGAACGTCTCGAACGTGGCCCAGGTCGCCGCGCTCGCCGCCGTCTCCGGCGACCTCGCGGCCGTCGCGAAGATGCGCGAGGCCTTCGACCGCCGCCGCAAGACCATCGTGCGCATGCTGAACGAGATCGACGGCGTGCTCTGCCCCGAGCCCGAGGGCGCCTTCTACGCGTACCCCTCGGTGAAGGGACTGATCGGCAAGGAGATCCGCGGCAAGCGCCCCGCGGACACCGTCGAGCTGGCCGCGCTCATCCTGGAGGAGGCCGAGGTCGCGGTCGTCCCGGGCGAGGCCTTCGGCACCCCTGGCTACCTGCGCCTGTCGTACGCCCTCGGTGACGAGGACCTCGTCGAGGGCGTCAGCCGGATCCAGAAGCTGCTGGCCGAGGCGACGGACTGACGTCCGGCGTCCTCGCGCGCCCTCCGGGGCGCCGGTGACGTCACAGCGCTCCAGGCGCGCGTGCGGGGGCCGGTCACTCTTCGCGGAGTGACCGGCCCCCGTTCGTCCGTTCGAGCAAGCGCCCGATCAGGGAAAGCCCTACCGGCACGGCCTCCGGGTGCGGCAGGATCTTTGGATGGAGCGCGTACGTGATGTCAGTCAACTTCCGAAGGCCCATCTGCACCTGCACTTCACCGGGTCGATGCGGCCCGGCACCGTGCTGGAACTCGCCGACAAGTACGGCGTGCGGCTGCCCGAAACGCTGACCGAGGCGCTGACCAGCGGGGAACCGCCGAAACTGCGGGCGACCGACGAACGCGGCTGGTTCCGCTTCCAGCGCCTGTACGACGCCGCGCGGTCCTGCCTGAGAGAGCCCGAGGACATCCGGCGCCTGGTGCGCGAGGCCGCCGAGGAGGACCTGAAGGACGGCTCCGGCTGGCTGGAGATCCAGGTCGACCCGACGTCGTACGCCCCGCGCCTGGGCGGTCTGATCCCGGCCCTGGAGATCATCCTGGACGCGGTCGAATCCGCCGCGCGGGACACCGGGCTCGGGATGCGCGTCCTGGTGGCCGCGAACCGCATGAAGCACCCCCTGGACGCCCGCACGCTGGCCCGGCTCGCCGTGCGCTACGCGGACCGCGGAATCGTCGGTTTCGGGCTCTCCAACGACGAGCGGCGGGGCATGGCGCGGGACTTCGACCGGGCCTTCTCCATCGCCCGCGAGGGCGGGCTGCTGTCCGCGCCGCACGGCGGCGAGCTGACCGGTCCCGCCTCGGTCCGCGACTGCCTGGACGACCTGCACGCCTCCCGGATCGGCCACGGGGTGCGGGCCGCCGAGGACCCGCGCCTCCTGAAGCGCCTCGCGGACCGCGGGGTGACCTGTGAGGTCTGCCCCGCCTCGAACGTCGCCCTGGGCGTCTACGAGAAGCACGCCGATGTCCCCCTGCGCACTCTGTTCGAAGCCGGGGTGCCGATGGCCCTCGGCGCCGACGACCCGCTGCTCTTCGGATCCCGGCTCGCCGCCCAGTACGAGATCGCCCGCCGCCACCACGCCTTCACGGACCAGGAACTGGCCGAGCTGGCCCGGCAGTCGATCCGCGCCTCGGCCGCGCCCGAGGACGTCCGGGCCAAGATGCTGTCCGGCGTCGACGACTGGCTGACGACTTAGATCCCGTTCCCCGGTGCGATCCCGGCGAGCAGGGTGCGGGCGAGCGCCGGGGCGAAGGTGTCCAGGGGCGGCGGCGTGCCCTCCTCGGTGGCGTCGTAGGCGAACGCCCGCTGAGCGCAGGCCCCCAGAAGGAGGGACGCGGCCGCGAAGGTGTCGGTGTCCTGCTGGACGCGCCCGGCCCGCTGCTCCGCCAGCAGATAGGCGGCGACGCCTTGGATGGGCATGTGCGGGCCCGCGCCCATGGCCCGCATGGCGTCGTCGTGACGGCGCTTGAGCTGCGTCTCCGCGTACAGGGAGGCGGCGATCGGGAAGCTCTGCTCGTAGAAGAGGGCAGCCTGACGGGCGATCTCCGTCAGGTTCTCCTCCAGGGAGTGCTCACGCGGCTCGGCCGTCAGCCGCTCCAGGAGGGGGCCGAGCTGGGGCAGCCGCTCGTGGAGGACCCGGATGAACAGCTCCTCCTTGCTCGCGAAGTACTTGTAGAGCGCCGCCTCGGAGCAGCCGGCCGCCCTCGCGATCTCCTTGGTGGTGGCCCGGGAGAGACCGCGCGTGAGCATCAGCTCGTGCGCCGCGTCGAGGATGCGGATCCTGGCCGGCTTCGGCGGCGCGGCTTGCGTGGCGGATTTCTGCTGCATGGGGCCCAAGGATTCCATGACGCGCCCTGGCGGGCTTGACGGGTGGGTGAGTACTTACTCACTCTAGAGGAAGCAAGGGTGAGTGAACACTCACCCACCTCATCTCCGTCTCATGCGGGAGCAGGTCATGGAACTCACCGTTCTCGGTGCCACCGGAGGCATCGGCCAGGAGATCGTCCGACAGGCCCTGGGCGCGGGCCACCGGGTCACGGCGGTCGTGCGGGATCCCGCGCGGCTCACCGTCACGGGCGCACGTCTGGAGGTCCTCCGCGCGGACCTCACCGACCCGGAGTCGCTGCGCCCGGCCGTCGCGGGCCGGCACGCGGTCCTGTCGGGTCTCGGCGCGCGCAGCCGGAAGGACGCCGGGGTCGCGGCCCGGCTCACTCGTACGGTGCTCGGCGCCATGGAGGCGGAGCAGACGCGGCGGCTGCTGGTCGTCAGCGCGGCTCCGGTCGGCCCCGCCGCCGAGAAGGACACGCTCGTGGACCGCGCGATGCGGAGCATGATCTCCGGGCTCCTGAAGGACGTCTACACCGACCTGCGGGAGATGGAGGACGAACTGGCGGGCAGCGCCACGGACTGGACCGTCGTCCGGCCGCCCCGTCTCCAGGACAAGCCGCTGACCGGCTCCTACCGGACGGTCGTGGGCGGCTTCCCGCCCAGGGGCCGCTTCATCGCGCGCGCCGACGTGGCCCACGCGATGCTGGCGATGATCGACGACCCGGGAACCGTCAAGCAGGGGGTGGGCATCGCCTACTAGGGCGTGCCCGCGCGGCCGAGAGGCCCGTCCGGGCCGCCGCGCCCGGGCCGGGCCGGAAGGGCCCCCGGTGCCTCTCGGTGCCGCTCGGCGCCTCTCAGTGCTTCTCGGTGCTCATCGGTGCTTCTCCGCGCCCCTCAGAGGCTCGCGTTCACCGTCACCGGCTCGTTGACGAGCGTGATCCCGAAGGCCTCGTGGACACCGGCGACGACCTCCCGGGCCAGCGCGAGAAGGTCCTCGGTCGTGGCCGCGCCACGGTTGGTCAGGGCGAGGGTGTGCTTGGTGGAGATACGGGCGGGCCCGGTTCCGTAGCCCTTGGTGAAGCCCGACTTGTCGATCAGCCAGGCCGCGGAGGTCTTGGTGTGGCCCTCCCCCGCCGGGTACGCCGGCGCCACGGCACCGGCACCGAGCCGCTCCTCCACGCGCGCGTGGAACGCGGCGAACGCCTCGTCCGTGAGGATCGGGTTGGTGAAGAACGATCCGGCGGACCAGGTGTCGTGGTCCTCGGGGTCGAGCACCATGCCCTTGCCCGCACGCAGCTTCAGGACCGTCTCGCGGGCGGCGTCGAGGGCGACACGGTCGCCGGGCTCCACGCCGAGCGCGCGGGCCGTCTCGGCGTACTTGACCGGCGCGGACATTCCCTGCGCGTCCTCCAGCCCGAAACGCACCCGCAGCACGACATGGCGCTCGGGGTCCGCCTTGAAGCGGCTGTGGCGGTACGAGAAGTCGCACTCGGCGTTGGTCAGCGTGACCGTCTCGCGCGTCTCGCGGTCGTAGGCGACCACCTCGGTGATCGTCGACGACACCTCCTGGCCGTACGCGCCCACGTTCTGGATCGGCGTCGCGCCGGCGGACCCGGGGATGCCCGCGAGGCACTCGATCCCGGCGAGTCCCGCCTCCACGGAGCGGGCGACCGCGTCGGTCCACACCTCGCCCGCGGCCAGCTCCAGGCTCGTACCGTCCAGGGCGAAGCCCTTCGTGGCGATGCGCAGGGCGGTCCCCGCGAAGCCCTTGTCGCCGATGACCAGGTTCGATCCGCCGCCGATGAGCAGCAGCGGCGTACCGGCGTCGTCGGCCTCGCGCACGGCGGCGATCACCTCGGCGTCGGTCGTGGCGGTGATCAGCCGGGCGGCCGGGCCGCCGAGGCGGAAGGTGGTCAGCGGGGCGAGCGGGGCATCGTGGAGTTCCTGCACGGGCCCAAGACTACGAGACGGCACCGACTGCTCCGGGCGCACGGGGTCACGCGGGATGCCGGGGGACGGGGTCGGGGTTGCCGGCGAGGGCAGGGTGCCGGGAGGGGGCGGAGTGCCGGTCGCCCGACACGCACGCGTACGGCCCCGTCCGGGCGGACGGGGCCGTACGCGTGCGTGTGCCTGCCGCTCAGCGTCCGGCGCTCTCCAGCACCGGGGCCGGCCCGGCGGAGCCGGACTTGTCCGCGTCCGCCGCGTTCCCCGCGATGCGGCGTCCGGCCGGGATCACCAGGGCGGCGATCCCGGCGACGGCCACGACCGCCGAGCCGGTGACCAGCGCGGGCCGCAGTCCGTCCACGAAGGCCTGGCCGGACTCGTATCCGCCCTGGGCGGCGAAGATCGACGACATGATCGCGACACCGAGCGCGCCGCCCACCTCGCGCAGTGCGTTGTTGGCGCCCGAGGCGATGCCCTGCTCCTGCGGCTGGACGCTGGACATGACCAGGTTGGCGGCCGGGGCGAAGTAGAGCGCCATGCCGACACCGCTGATGATCAGAGCGGGCAGCTGAGCGCCGTAGGAGGCGTCGGTGGTGGCCACGACGGCCATGTAGCCGAGGCCGAGGGCCTGGAGGAAGAGGCCCGCGGCGACGACCGGGCGGCCGCCGATACGGTCGGACAGGATGCCCGCGATCGGTGCGACGAGCATGGGCATACCGGTCCAGGGGAGCATCCGCAGCCCCGCCTCGGTCGGCGAGTAGCCGAGCACGCCCTGCATGTACTGGCTGAGCAGGAAGATCGAGCCGAACATCCCGAGGAACATCAGCAGACTGGCCGCGTTGATCCCGGCGAAGGCGCGGGAGCGGAAGAGCCGCATCGGGAGCATCGGGTTCTCGGCCCGGCTGCCGTGGACGACGAAGCCGACGATCAGGGCGCCGCCCACGATCAGGCCGGTCAGGACGAACCCGCTGGTCCAGCCGTCGGCGGGCCCGCGGACCAGGCCGTAGACGATCCCGAAGAGGCCACCGCTCGCGAGCAGGGTGCCGGGCAGGTCGAGCCGGGCACCGGCGCCGAACGACTCGGACAGCCGCAGCCGGGCGAGCGGGAGCACCGCGAGACCCAGCGGAACGTTCAGCCAGAAGATCCAGTGCCAGGAGACGTGTTCGGTGAGGCTGCCGCCGATGAGGGGCCCCGAGGCGACCGCGAGCCCGTTGACGGCACCCCAGATCCCGTACACCATCCCGCGCTTGGCGGCGGGGACCGCGGCCGTCAGCAGGGTCAGGGTCAGCGGCATCATGATCGCCGCGCCGACGCCCTGGACCGCGCGGGCGGCGATCAGCGAGTCGATGCCGGGAGCCATGGCCGCGGCGGCGGAGGCGCCGGTGAAGACGGTCAGGCCGACCATGAAGAGCCTGCGGCGGCCGAACCGGTCACCGAGCGCCGCGCCGAACATCAGCAGGACGGCGAAGGTGAGCGTGTAGGCGCTCACGGTCCATTCCAGGTCGTCGAGCGCGCCCCCGAGATCCTTGCGGATGGAGGGCAGGGCGGTGGTGACGACGAGGTTGTCGAGGGCCGCCATGAACCCGGCGACGCTCGTGATGAGAAGGGCCCACCCGGCGCCCCCGCGGCGTGCTGTGGCCTCGGTCTGCTGTGACATCTCTCCCCCAGAGAGATCGATGGTTAGTTATTGATGACTAAGTTCAGAGGTCAGGAAAATCCGCGGACCGGGAGCCCCGGCGCCCGGCCGCCGCTTCCCGCCTACTCCCCGGGCCCGCAGACGGCCCCGGGACCCGGGAACAGCCCCTCCCACACCCGGTGCTCGGGCGGGAAGCCCATCGCCACGAAGGTGTTGATGAGCATTCCGGTCGCCAGGAACGACGTGGTCGCTCCCGGGTCCGCACCGAGCGGCAGGTGCACGGCGTCCCACAGCCGCATCCAGCCGGCTCGTACGGTCTCGCCGAACTCGTGGTCGCCCTCCTGCTCGGCGGCGGCCACGGCGACGTACATCTGCATCTGCATCATCAGCCGCTCGGGCCGCTGCGCGATGACCTCGACGTACGCGTCCCCCATGGCATGCTTCGCCTCCTCGCCCTCCAGGCCCTTCGCGGCCTCCTGGAAGGTCTGGATGGTGTCCTCGACACACCGCTCGGCGGCGGCGAGGAAGATCGCCTTCTTGCCGGGGAAGAGCCGGAAGAGATACGGCTGCGACACCCCGACGCGCTTGGCGATCGCCTCGGTGCTCGTGCCGTGATACCCGCCACGGGCGAACTCTGTGGTCGCCGCGCGGATGACGCTCTCGCGCCGCTCCTCTGCACTCATCCTGACCATGCAGATAAGTTAGTACTCAATCACTAACTTAGCAAGGGGGCGCATCGGGCGGTCGGCGTCGTTCGGCCACGGGCAACGGTCGGCGTCGTTCGGCCACGAGGAAGAGGCGCCCTCGAAGGAGAGCGCCTCTTTGTCTCGAACTCGGCCGCCGGCCTGGGAGCCGGGAACTCGGCCGCCGGACCGGGAGCCGGGCCGTCAGGCCAGTCGTACGACCGCCCGCGACATTCCGAGGACCTTCTGGCCGTCGCAGGTCGCGGTGAGGTCCACGCGGACCGTGTTGTCGTCGAGCTTGGCGGCGACCTTGCCGCCGACCTCGACGGTGGCGCCCTTGTCGTCGTTCGGGACGACGACGGGCTTGGTGAAGCGGACCCCGTACTCGACGACGGCGCCCGGGTCGCCGACCCAGTCGGTCACCACGCGGATCGCCTCGGCCATGGTGAACATGCCGTGGGCGATGACGTCGGGAAGGCCCACCTCGACCGCGAACTTCTCGTTCCAGTGGATCGGGTTGAAGTCCCCGGAGGCCCCCGCGTACTGCACGAGCGTGGCGCGCGTCACGGAGAACGTCTGGGGCGGCAGCTCGGTGCCGACCTCGACGTCCGCGTAAGAGATCTTCGCCGCCATGTCAGCCCACCTCCGCCGCGCGGGCCACGAGCTTCGTGACAGCCGTCACGACGTGCTCGCCCGCCTCGTCGTGGACCTCGCCACGTACGTCCAGGATGTCGTTGCCCGCGAGGGACTTGATCGACTCGATGGTCGAGGTGACCGTGAGCCGGTCGCCAGCGCGCACCGGGCGCGTGTAGGCGAACTTCTGGTCGCCGTGCACCACCCGGCTGTAGTCGAGGCCCAGTTGCGGGTCCTGGACGACCTGGCCCGCGGCCTTGAACGTGATCGCGAACACGAAAGTGGGCGGGGCGATCACATCGGGGTGACCGAGAGCACGTGCGGCCTCGGGGTCCGTGTACGCAGGGTTGCCGTCCCCGACGGCCTCCGCGAACTCGCGGATCTTCTCCCGACCGACCTCATAGGGGTCGGTGGGCGGGTAGGACCGCCCCACGAAGGACTGGTCGAGCGCCATGGGCTCGGCACCTCCTGGTTGTCTTCGCCGCGCTGATGGTCATCGCCGCGCCTGGTTGTCTTCGCCGCGCTGACGGTCATCGCCGCGCCTGGTTGTCTGCGCTGCGCTGATCGTCATCGCCGCGCCTGGTGTCTTCGCTGCGGCGGCCGCCTTCGGGCCGCCGTAGGCCGCTTGCGCCGCGCCGGACGCCCTCGCGCACCGGGGTCTCCGGCGCACTGGGGTCTCCGGCACACCGGATGCCTTCGGCACACCGGACGGCTCGGCTGCGTCGACGGGCTTCGGTGCGCCGGGTGTCCTCGGCGCTCCGGGTGCCGCGGTTGCCACAGCGGGACCGGCCGTTTTGGCCGGACGGCCCATCTTCGCTCGAAAACGCCGGTACGCCTATGACGCCCCGGTCCGCGCCGGGCATCGGTTCCACAACGACGCGAGGCCGCCCCCCGTGAGGGGGACGGCCTCGTGTACGAGCCTGAATTATCGCGTTTCGCGGTGCGCGGTGTGCGCGTTGCAACGCGGGCAGTGCTTCTTCATCTCCAGTCGGTCCGGGTTGTTACGCCGGTTCTTCTTGGTGATGTAGTTCCGCTCCTTGCACTCCACGCAGGCCAGCGTGATCTTCGGGCGGACGTCGGTGGCAGCCACAGGAGTGCTCCTTGACGAACGGATGGGACATTAACGCATAGAAGAGTAGCCGATCGAAGGACCGACCCCACAATCGGCTACTGTCTGTAGCGGTGACCGGACTTGAACCGGTGACACAGCGATTATGAGCCGCTTGCTCTACCGACTGAGCTACACCGCTGAGATGCGATCGGACCCCGTCTTGCGACGGGAACCTTTCACACCAGAGCCCCAATACGGAATCGAACCGTAGACCTTCTCCTTACCATGGAGACGCTCTGCCGACTGAGCTATTGGGGCGAGCGATGAAGACATTACACGGTCCGCCGCCGATCGCCCAAATCCGTTTCGCGGCACCCGCCCGGGCCTGATCGCGGGCGTTTCCCCGGGCGTTCCCCAAGCCTTCCGGCGCCCCTCGGGACCCATGGATCACAGCGGGTGACGGCTCTCGCCGAGGGCGGAGCAAGGCGGCCGAGGTGGCCCGGGTGTCCGGGGCGAGGGCGGCACGCGGGGATCCGCTTGAGGCGGCTGCCGGGCCGGGAGGCCGGGGCGGACGCCAGGGGGCGTCGGGAAGTCGGGGCGACGGGGGTCGCCCGGCCGGCCGGGCCCGCCACGGCTGGTCGTGCGCCGGGCACGTGGCGGCCGATTCCTGGCCCGTACCGGCCGGCCCCGGACCGGCCCCGAAGGTGCCCCGTTGCGCGCCGGTCACGCGGCAGCCGGCTCCGGACCCGTACCGGTCGGCCGCTCCTCGACCGGTCCCGAAGGCGGCCGCCGAGAGCCGGGCACGTGGCGGCCGGTTCTCGACCCGTCCCGGTCGGCCGGCTCCTGGCCCGTACCGGGTCGGCCGGTCCTCGACCGGTCCCGAAGACGGCCGCCGAGAGCCGGGCACGTGGCGGCCGGTCCTCGACCAGTCCCGAAGGCGGCCGCCGAGAGCCGGTCACGCGGCAACCGCTTCTGGACCCGTACCCGACCCGTTCCCGACCCGTACTCGCCCCGTCCCGGTCGGTTCCGGCCCCGTCCCGACGGTGGCCGGTCCAGGGCGGTCGGCGGGGCCACGCCGGTACGACTATTGCGCTCCTCCCTGACGTCGACGGGTCACCGCCCTAGGCTCGACTCACGCTGCGTGATCTTGTGTCCCCACGCCCGCAGTCGTCCCTCCCGCAGCCGCCCCCGAGCCACAGGAGCGCGATGCCCGACAGTCAGCAGCAGCCTCCCCGCTCCCCCTCGGGGCAGACCGATCCGGCCGCTCTCCTGCTGTGCGGGGCGCGGCTCACCGACGGCCGGACCGTGGACGTACGGCTCGGCGGCGGCCGCATCGAGGCGGTCGGTACCGCGGGAAGCCTGGCGGCGGGTGCCTCGGGGGCTCGCGCCGCACGGGTGGACCTCGACGGCTACCTCCTCCTGCCGGCCCCCGTGGAGGCCCACGCGCACAGCGACACGGCTCTGACGGCCGAGGGCCACGGACCTCTCGCGTACGACGACCGGGCGATCCGGCGCCGGGCCACCGAGGCGGCCCTGCTGCAACTCGGGCACGGGGCCACGGCTTTGCGGTCCCACGTGCGCGTCGGCGACGTGCAGGGGCTGGACGCGCTGGCGGCCGTGCTCGAGGTGCGGCGGTCGTTGCGGGGGCTCGCCGAACTGGCGACGGTCGCGATGCCCCGGGTGCTGACCGGGGCGGCCGGCGCCGACGGGCTGGCGATGCTGCGGGACGCCCTGAAGATGGGCGCTTCCGTGGTGGGCGGCTGCCCGGACGCCGACCCCGATCCGACGGGGTACGTCGAGGCCGTCCTGGAACTCGCCTCAGAACACGGCTGTCCGGTCGATCTGCACACGGACGCCGCCGATCCCGCCCGGCTCGCCCGCCTCGCGGCGATGGCGGGCGGGCTGCGGCCCGGCGTGACCCTGGGGCCGTGCGGCGGGCTCGGCCGGCTGCCGTCCGAGGTGGCCGCCCGCGCCGCGGACCAACTCGCCGCGGCCGGCGTGACGGTGGTGTGCCTGCCGCAGGGCGGCTGCGGCTCGGCGGACGACCGCGGCACGGCTCCCGTACGACTGCTGCGGGCGGCCGGGGTCCGGGTCGCGGCGGGCGGTGGCGCCCTGCGTGACGTGTCCAACCCGGTGGGTCGCGGAGACCCGCTGGAAGCCGCGTACTTGCTGGCCTCCCGTTACGGACTGCACCCCGAGGAGGCGTACGACACGGTGAGTTGTGCCGCCAGAGCCGTCCTCGGGCTGCCCGAGGTGCGCGTGGAGGCGGGATTCCCCGCCGAGTTGCTCGCCGTGCGCGGGGACGGTCTCGCGGGGGTGCTGTCCCTCTCGTACAGCCGGATCGTGATCCACCGGGGGCGCGTGGTGGCGCGTACCAGCGCGGTACGGGAGTACTGCGACTCGACGGCCGACTCCGGTCTCGAACTGCCCCGGCAAGGACGGGAAGAGCCGTCCTGGCCGGGGTTCTGAGACCTCCGGTTCCGGGGACCCGCTGCCCGGCGCCCGGCTAGAAGCCGCCGCCGCCACCCATGAAGGCGCCCCCCAGCGGGCTGCCCGGGGGAATCTTGTCCACGGGAATCTCGGTGGCTCCGGACGGCGCGCTGACGTCACCCGCCTCGGAGAACTTCAGGACGAGGGGCAGCTTGGCCTTCGACGGGGTGTCGGAGAGGACGGCCAGGTCGACCCTGATCTGCCGGAGGTCGCCGTTCTTCAGGGTGAAGTCGACGGCGGCCTTCTTGTTCGGCGCTTCCTTGAGGTCCTTGGCAGTGGGGAGTTCCGCGCCCGCCGGAAGGTCGCCCTGCAGCGGACGGAGCTTGTCGAAGACGCCGGTGAGCAGGTCGCGGACGTTGCCGGTGGCGATGACGTGCTCGACCCCGTCGGCGCCGCCCTCGGTCCGGAACGTGACCTTGTGCCCGATGACACCGCGTACGGCGTCGAGAACCTTCTTCTGGGTCTTCGCGTCGAGCTCCCCGCCGTCGGCGGCCCCCTTCGAGCCACCCCCGGCGGCCTTCCCCGCGCGCTCCAGCTCCTTGGTGTCGACCTTGACCCAGTCGCCTTCGAGGACCTTCTTCAACTCCTTCTGGCTCGGGGGGAGATCGTCGGCCGTCGGCATGGGAACGCCCATGGCCTCGCCGATGGCCTTCATGTCGGTGCGGTAGTACATGAGGTCGCCGATGATCCGGTACTCGACCAGGACGCCATCGGCGCCCGTGACCTTCATGCTCGTGCCGACGAGGTCCTTCTCGCCCGAATCCGCCAGCGCCTTGCGCGACCTGATGGTGACATCGACGCGCAGGCCGCTGACGAACTTCGCGAACTCCGGCGGAAGCGAGTCCTCGGAACCGGACTCGCCCGCGACGGAGTTGATCGCGGACGCGGACGCGTCCAGGTCCAACTGGAACGCGAGCGCCTTCTTTTCGCCGAGAGCGGAGACGGCGTGGTCCACCTTCTGCCCGGCGGTGAGGTTCTGGACCGTGCCGCAGGCGGCCGCCGCGGTGAACAGGACAGCGGTGCAGCCGACCGCGGTGACGGTCTTGCGTATGACGGTGATGATGGTCTCCTCTTGCAACGCCGTACGGGCCCGCACGGCGTTCCTCCGTTCGCGTGTTCACTCGTTCCGGCGCGTTCTCGCGGCGATCACCCACGCGTTCACAGTGATCACCCATGTGACTCATGAGTCGCCCACAGGGTTGTGCGGCGAACGCGGTCATCCGGGCGTACGGTCGGAAACATGCGCATTGTCATCGCTGGTGGTCATGGTCAGATCGCGCTGCGGCTGGAGCGGCTGCTCTCCGCGCGCGGGGACGAGGTCGCGGGGATCATCCGCCGTGCCGAACAGGGGGACGATCTACGGGCGGCCGGCGCCGAACCCGTCCTGTGCGATCTGGAATCGGCATCGGTGGAAGAGGTCGCCGCGCATCTGCAGGGGGCGGACGCGGCCGTCTTCGCGGCGGGCGCGGGACCGGGCAGCGGCGCGGACCGCAAGCAGACGGTGGACAAGGGCGCCGCGATCCTGTTCGCCGACGCCGCCGAGCGCGCGGGCGTACGCCGGCACGTGGTCGTCTCCTCCATGGGCGCGGACCCGGCCCACGCGGGGGACGACATCTTCGACGCCTACCTGCGCGCCAAGGGCGAGGCCGACGAGTACGTACGCGGTCGTACGGGCCTGGACTGGACGATCCTGCGTCCCGGCGGTCTGATCGACGACGCCGGAACCGGTCTCGTACGCCTGGAGGCCTCGACCGGACGCGGCATGATCCCCCGCGACGACGTCGCCGCGGTCCTCGCCGAACTGGTCGACACCCCGGCCACGGCCGGCCTGACCCTGGAAGCCGTCAGCGGTTCGACCCCGATCTCCGTCGCGGTGAAGGCGGTGGCGGGGAACTAGCGCGGCGTCCACGGGGCGGCTCCCCGCGGGCCGGTGCAGCAAGTGCGGGCTTCATCGACGCCCGCTCAGCAGGTGTGGCTGTTCGGAGCCTGCTCAGGAGGTGTGACTGTTCGGGGCCTGCTCAGAACAGGGGGAGCTGGCCGGGGAAATCGGGGACGGTGTAGCCGTCCAGCGTGGGCTGCGCCGCCCCGATGAACGCTTCCCGGCGCGAACCGGGGCACGACACCAGTTCCCCACTCCCCCGCGCGCCGGGCGGGTCGTGCCGGGCGAACCGCCCCGCGACGACGGCGATCTCCCGACGGCACTCGGGGCAGTTCCTGCGACGCGACGACATGTGATCAGTGTGCCCCGGGGACCCCGCCTTCCGTCTCCCGCTCCTCACCGCCCTGCGCCGCGCGACCGATGAACCGCGCCGGAAGCGGGCGGACCCCTGCGCCAATTCGAGCCGCGAAAAAGACCTGAAAAACCCAGAAAGCGGCCGCCCCGAAAGCCGGGACGACCGCACGGAAAAACTGGGCGGGCAACTTCTCCACCCGACGGGAAGCGGCGGCCGAAAAGAAACACCGATCCGATCCGATCCGACCTGACCCGCCCCATCCCATCCCATCTCATCCCGTTTCGCGGAATCAAGATGTCGACGCGACGGCGGACCTCTCGGACCCACTCGAACCACTCGGACCGCCTTTGGCAGTCCACCCGCGGGCGGGGGCGGCACCGAACCGGTTGGTCAGACCGGTCCAGGCGCCCCTTGGGCGCCGACGGCCACCCGGCACCAACGCCTCTGCCCCAACTCACCTACCTCAAGCGGGCAGTTCATCCACGTAGCGCTTGGCCATCACGAGTGAGACATCAGGGTGGCCCTCGCGGACGGCCTTGACGGCCGCGACATCACCTTCGGCCCGACGAACCCCCTGGATCCGCTCCGCGTCGACCTGGCCACGGAACCCTTCGAACGATCCGTACCTGTCCCAGAATGCCTTCTTGCGCTTCTTCGCGGCCCTCTCACCGGCGACCCCGACAGCAATCGCAATACCGACTGCGATGAAACCCGCTATTCCCCCGAGCATGGTGCTCCTTCTCCACTGGTGCACACGGCACTTACCGTGCATGTCACTGCTTACGCCCGCCAACTTACCCGCCCCCGGACGAAGCAATGCGGGAGCCCGGCACAGGCAGTCGGCCACAGGCCACCCCCACGACTCACCGACCACGACACCACCCAGCCACTGAGCCACCGCCGAGCCACCGCTGCGCCACCTGCAGCCATTCGCGGAGCTTTATCCCCCTTTGGTGATACACGCGACGTAACAACCCGAACTTCCGATCTCGCGTATTAGGATCCGCCGCTAGCGTCACCCGACCGACCGTTGCTCACCCCGTCGCCAGGAGGCCCGATGATCGGCGTGCTCGTGACTTTCACGCAGCCCGACAAGTTCGATCGGTCAGCTCTCACCACGATCGCCGACGAGCTCCGAACCCCGTTCGAAGGCATGCCCGGCCTTCGCCTCAAGAGCTTCATGCTCGACGAAGAGGGCGTTCACGCAAGGAACTTCTACGTGTGGGACGACGAGGAGAAGGCCCGCGCCTTCTTCACGGACGAGATCGTCCAGAAGGTGACGGGGATCTACGGCGTCCCGCCCAAGATCGAGTTCCTGGACATCGTGGGCCTCGTCGACAACTCCGGAGCCTGACCCGCGGGGAGGCGCCACACCTCTCCTGCGCCCGCGCCCGCGTGGGCATGACAGTCCACCCGTCAAGCGTCCACGCATCTCCGCGCGGCACGCGACCGGACCCGGGAACGGAAACGAAGAAACCCCCTCCGACCTGCCGTGAAGGCTGGTCGAAGGGGGTTTACCTTCATGTGGCGGCGCCAGGATTCGAACCTGGGAAGGCGAAGCCGGCAGATTTACAGTCTGCTCCCTTTGGCCGCTCGGGCACACCGCCGGGTTTGCTGCCCCTGAGCTTCGCTTTCGCGGTGCTCCCTGGCAACGACGTAAACGATACCTGATGCTCGGGGATGCTTCGCCACCCAATTGATCGACGCTCGGGGGGAGGGGGGTGGCTAGGCTTATGCGGATGCGGCCGGAGGCCCACGCCGGGCTCCACTGCCGCCCCTACGCACCCCGATACAAGGAGCCACAGGACATGGCCGACTCCAGTTTCGACATCGTCTCGAAGGTCGAGCGGCAGGAGGTCGACAACGCCCTCAACCAGGCCGCCAAGGAGATCTCGCAGCGCTACGACTTCAAGAACGTCGGCGCCTCCATCTCCTGGTCCGGCGAGAAGATCCTCATGGAGGCGAACTCCGAGGAGCGGGTGAAGGCCATCCTCGATGTGTTCGAGACCAAGCTGATCAAGCGCGGCATCTCGCTGAAGTCGCTGGACGCCGGTGAGCCCCAGCTCTCCGGCAAGGAGTACAAGATCTTCGCCACGATCGAGGAGGGCATCTCCCAGGAGAACGCCAAGAAGGTGGCGAAGATCATCCGTGACGAGGGCCCCAAGGGCGTGAAGGCCCAGGTCCAGGGCGACGAGCTGCGTGTCAGCTCCAAGAGCCGCGACGACCTGCAGGCCGTTCAGGCCCTCCTCAAGGGCAAGGACTTCGACTTCGCCCTGCAGTTCGTGAACTACCGGTAGAACGCCCCGCAGGCGGCGTGAAGCGGCCACGGGCGTGGTCGGCGGTACGAGGAAGGGTGGGCACCCGGGGTGTCCACCCTTCTCGTCCGTCGGCCGCGCTCCCGGCGACGCCGCCTCAGCGCCGCGAGTCGCCGAACAGGATGCGGTACAGGATCAGCAGCACGAGCGAGCCGCCGATGGCCGCGACCCAAGTGGCGCCGTCGTAGAAGTGCTTGCTGACGGGGTGGTCCAGCCAGCGGGCGGATATCCAGCCGCCGACGAACGCGCCGACGACGCCGATGACGGTCGTTCCGACGAAGCCTCCCGGGTCGCGCCCCGGCAGCAGGAACTTGGCGATGGCGCCTGCCAGCAGCCCCAGAATGATCCAGCTGATGATGCCCATGGTCCGAGCCTGCCCTTCCGTTCTGTACTCAAGCTGTCCCGGCCCTGTGAATCCGATCCGTGCGGGCCGTGTCCGTGCTGTCCCCGGGCGGTGCCGATCACGTGTACCGCGTGACGTGTCGGTGCCGTGCCGATGAACAGGACGCCGCCGTGACTCCCGGCGGTTGCGGTGATCAGTAGGGTGCGGCGTATGACGTCGTCAGCACCCGAACTGCGCCGCGCTCTGGGAGTCGGTGACGCCGTGGTCGTCGGGCTCGGCTCGATGATCGGTGCCGGCATCTTCGCCTCGCTCGGCCCCGCCGCGCGGGCGGCCGGGTCCGGGCTCCTGCTCGGGCTCGGGCTCGCCGCGGTCGTCGCCTACTGCAACGCGATGTCCTCGGCCCGGCTGGCCGCCCTGTACCCCGCTTCCGGCGGCACGTACGTCTACGGGCGCGAGCGGCTCGGGGCCTTCTGGGGATATCTGGCGGGCTGGTCCTTCATCGTCGGGAAGACGGCCTCCTGCGCGGCGATGGCCCTCACCGTGGGCGCCTACGTCTGGCCCTCGCAGGCGCACGCGGTGGCGGTCGCCGCGGTGGTCGCGCTGACCGCCGTGAACTACGGCGGCATGCAGAAGTCGGCCTGGCTGACGCGGGTGATCGTGGCGGTGGTCCTGGCGGTCCTCGCTTCCGTGGTGGTGGGGTGCCTCGGGTCCGACGCCTCCGATGCCGGGCGGCTTGGCATCGGTCTGTCGTCCGGCGCGGGCGGGGTGCTTGAGGCGGCCGGTCTGCTCTTCTTCGCGTTCGCCGGGTACGCGCGGATCGCCACGCTCGGCGAGGAGGTACGCGATCCGGCGCGCACCATTCCGCGCGCGATCCCGCTGGCTCTGGGCATCGCGCTCGCGGTGTACGCGGCGGTCGCTGTCGCTGTCCTTTCGGTGCTCGGAACGGACGGGCTGGGGCTCGCCCCGGCGCCGCTGGCGGACGCCGTACGAGCGGCCGGGCTGCCGGGGCTCGTGCCGATCGTGCGGACGGGTGCGGCCGTGGCCGCGCTCGGCTCTCTTCTCGCTCTGATCCTGGGCGTCTCGCGGACCACGCTGGCGATGGCCCGCGACCGTCATCTGCCGCACGCCCTGGCCGCCGTCCATCCGCGCTTCCAGGTCCCGCACCGGGCGGAACTCGCCGTCGGCGCGGTGGTCGCCGTGCTGGCCGCGACCGTGGACGTGCGCGGCGCGATCGGCTTCTCCTCCTTCGGTGTGCTGGCCTACTACGCGATCGCCAACGCCTCCGCCTGGACGCTGAGTCCGGCCCCGGCATCGCGGGTCGTACCGGTGCTGGGCCTCCTCGGCTGCGTGACGCTGGCCTTCGCCCTGCCGGGGGCTTCGGTGGTCGCCGGCGCGGCCGTCCTGGCGGTGGGTGCGGCGGCGTACGGCGTACGGCGGTGGGCGGCCTCGCGCTGAACCGCCTGAGCGGGCCTCGGGGGCAGGGGTCAGGGGGGTCAGGGAGCCCGGGTGCCCGTCGTGCGTATGAGGAAGTCGGGCCACGGCGGGAGGTCCGCTCCGTCGTTGGACTCCTCGTACCAGCCCGTCCCCTCCAGCCAGGCGAGCAGCCAGGTCGCGAGGTCAGGCGCGTCCACGTACCAGGCCTGGTCGGCCCGGTCGGCGTTCGGCTCGAAGAGCAGCACCGTGCCGTCGGGGCTCTGGCAGTCCACGCACGCGTACATTCCGCAGCCCCAGTGGGATATGGGCAGGACGCCCTCGGGCCAGGGCCATTCGGGGTCCTTGCGGCCGCTCTCGCGGCTGGCGAGGTACTGCGGAACAGCCGCCGGTTCGCCCGAGGGCGGACCGGCGAGCAGGGACAGCAAGCCGTATTCCGGACCGAATCCGCCGTCCCCTATCCGGAGGTAGAGCGAGGCGAGCAGTGCGGGCAGCGGGAAGCCGAGGACGGCCTCGGCGCGGGCGACCTCGGCCGTGTCCACGGGCGCGGGGAGCGAAGGCCAGCCCCACGGGCGGGTGTTGCGGGCCTCCGTAGCGACCCGTGCCAGCAACTGCTCGATTTCGGTCATGGATTCATGATGCAGCGCGCCACCGACAATCGGGCGGCCTGTGGAAAACCCTCGCGCGAGACGGACGCCGAGCGCCTGACAGTGAGATGCGCGGTGACGGATCCGCTGCGGCTAACGCCCGGCGAACGGCTCGTCCGTGCGCACGATTTCGCGTCCCAGCGGGAACAGCGAGATCGGGATGAGCTTGAAGTTGGCGATGCCGAAGGGGATGCCGATGATCGTGATGCACATCGCGATGCCCGTGACGATGTGGGCCAGCGCGAGCCACCAACCCGCGAGGACCAGCCACAGCACGTTGCCGACGCAGGACGGCGCGCCGGCGTCGTGGCGCTCCACGGTCGTATAGCCGAACGGCCACAGCGCGTAGATGCCGATGCGGAACGCCGCGATGCCGAACGGAATTCCGATGATCGTGATGCACAGGATGATGCCTGCGGCGAGATACCCGAGGAACAGCCAGAAGCCGCTCAGGATGAGCCAAATGACGTTCAGAATTGTCTTCACTGCTGACGACCTGCCATCTGCTCGAGCCGGGCGATGCGCTCCGCCATCGGCGGATGCGTAGAGAACATCTTCGACATTCCCTGTCCCGGGCGGAAGGGGTTAGCGATCATCATGTGGCTCGCCGTCTCGATGCGCGGCTCGGGAGGCAGCGGGAGCTGCTTCGTGCCCGCGTCGAGCTTGCGCAGCGCGCTCGCGAGGGCGAGGGGGTCGCCGGTGAGCTGGGCACCGGACGCGTCCGCCTCGTACTCCCTGGAGCGGCTGATGGCGAGCTGGATGAGGGAAGCGGCGATCGGGCCGAGGATCATGACCAGAAGCAGTCCGAGGATGCCGGGGCCGTCGTCGTCGTTGGACCGGCCGACGGGGATCAGCCAGGCGAAGTTGACCAGGAACATGATCACGGAGGCGAGTGCGCCGGCCACGGACGAGATCAGGATGTCGCGGTTGTAGACGTGGCTGAGCTCGTGGCCGATGACACCGCGCAGCTCGCGCTCGTCCAGGATCCGCAGGATCCCCTCGGTGCAGCACACGGCCGCGTTGCGGGGGTTGCGGCCCGTCGCGAAGGCGTTCGGTGCCTCCGTCGGTGAGATGTACAGGCGCGGCATGGGCTGGCGGGCCTGCGTCGAGAGATCGCGGACCATGCGGTACAGGGCCGGAGCCTCGAACTCACTCACCGGGCGGGCGCGCATCGCGCGTAGAGCCAGCTTGTCGCTGTTCCAGTACGCGTACGCGTTCGTGCCGATCGCGATGAACAGCGCGACGATCAGGCCGGTGCGCCCGAAGAAGCTGCCGATGACGATGATGAGTGCGGACAGTCCCCCGAGAAGTACGGCTGTCCTGAGCCCGTTGTGCCGGCGGTGCACGGTAGCCCTCCAAGTCGTGCGGCGGGGGAACCCTTTGCTTGCTGATGCGCTGCTTCCACTCTTCAGTGGACCCTCCCGTACTGGTCAACGCCAGACGAGAAGCACTAGTTCCCTTGTGCGCACTGCCCGGCGCGTGGGCCGTCCGAGTGATTCGGACGGCTGTTCACGCGCGCGTGCCCCTCGAAGAGCCCTTTCGGGAGTGGTGCTTCAGAAGAGGGCGGTCTGCGAGAACCGCAGGATCAGCTGGGGCGCCCCGGACAGGACGACGCCGAGGACGGCCGTCAGGGCGATGGCCGCGGTGAGCGGGACCGGTACGCGGTGCGTTCCCGGCTCGCCCTCGGGGGCGCGGAAGAGCAGCGCCGTCCACTGGAGGTAGTAGAAGAGCGCGATCACCACGTTGACGGCCATGACGACGGCCAGCCAGCCGAGCCCCGCGTCGACGGCGGCCGAGAACACGGTCACCTTGGCGAAGAGGCCGATGATGCCCGGCGGCAGGCCGGCGAGGCAGAGCAGGAAGAAGCCGAGGACCAGTGCGGAGAGGGGGCTCTGGGCGTACAGGCCGCGGTAGTCGCTGATGCGGTTCAGGGGGCTTCGGCGGGCCACCAGGGCGGCCACGGCGAAGGCGCCGAGGTTCACGGCGGCGTACATGAGGGCGTAGGCGAGGGTGGAGCCGATGGCCTGCTGGGCGTCCTTGGAGTAGGCGGCGGCCGCGATCGGGACCAGGAGGTAGCCGGCCTGGCCGACGGAGGACCAGGCGAGCAGCCGCACCGCGCTGTACGCGCGCGTGGGCCGCTGCCGCAGCGCGCCGACGTTCCCCACGGTCATGGTCAGGGCGGCCAGGGCCGCCATGGCCGGGCCCCAGACGTCCGCGTACGAGGGGAAGGCGACGACGGTGACGAGGATGAGCCCGGAGAAGCCGACCGCCTTGCCGACGACGGAGAGGTAGGCGGCGATCGGCAGGGGCGCCCCCACGTAGGTGTCGGGCACCCAGAAGTGGAAGGGCACGGCGGCGGTCTTGAAGGCGAAGCCGACGAGGGTGAGGACGACGCCGGTCTGGGCGAGGGTGTGGAACTGTCCGTCGACGTGCTGGATCTCGTCCGCGATCCGGGTGAGATAGAGGGTGCCGGTCGTCGCGTAGACGAAGCTGACGCCCATCAGGCTCACGGCGGTCGCGGTGACGGAGGACAGGAAGAACTTCAGGGCCGCCTCGGAGGACTTCTTGTCGCCGCGCCTGATGCCGACGAGCGCGAAGGCGGGCAGCGAGGCGACCTCCAGGGCGACGATGAGGGTCGCGAGGTCGCGGGAGGCGGGCAGGAGGGCGGCGCCGGCCGCCGAGGAGAGCAGCAGGAACCAGTACTCCCCCTCGGGGAGTTCCCTGTCGGCGTCCTTCAGCGCGGTGACCGACAGCAGGGCGACGAGGAGCGCGCCGCCGAGCACCAGGAGCTGGATGACCAGGGTGAAGCGGTCGGCCACGTAGGAGCAGGTGTCACTGGCGCCCGTCAGGCAGAACGTGGCCCGGTCGCCGTTCCGCAGGGGCAGCAGCAACAGCGCGGAGGCGGCGAGGCCCGCGACGGACGTCCAGCCGAGTACGGCCTTGCGCGCGTCGCCGATGAACAGATCGGTGACGAGCACGACGAGTCCGACGACCGCCGCCAGGGTGGGCGGCGCGATGGCGAGCCAGTCGACGGACTGGACCAGGGAACTCATCGGGTGCCTCCTGCGAGGAGCTGCTGGACGGCCGGGTCGGTCAGGCCGAGCAGGGCCCGGGGCCACAGACCGGCGACGACGGTGAGGGCGACGAGCGGTGCCCAGGCGGCGAACTCGTAGGTCTGGACGTCGGTGAGCTTCGGCGACTCCCGGGGCGTCGCGCCCATGCAGACACGGCGTACGACGATCAGCATGTACGCGGCGGTGAGCAGCGTGCCGAACGCGGCGATCGTCATGAAGGTCAGGTAGGCGGGGCGGCTGAGGCCGGAGGCGGGCTCGAACGCGCCGAACATCGCCAGCATCTCGCCCCAGAACCCGGCGAGGCCCGGCAGTCCGAGCGAGGCGACGGCGGCGAAGGCCAGCAGGCCGCCGAGGCGCGGTGCCTTGCCGTACAGCGCGGCGCCGGACTCCTCGGCTAGGGAGTCGAGGTCGGTGGTGCCCGTGCGGTCCTTCAGCGCTCCGACGAGGAAGAAGAGAAGGCCGGTGATGAGGCCGTGGGCGATGTTGGCGAACAGCGCGCCGTTCACGCCGGTCGGGGTCATGGTCGAGATGCCGAGCAGGACGAAGCCCATGTGGCCGACGGAGGAGTAGGCGATGAGCCGCTTGAGGTCGCCCTTCGCGCCCTGCTTGGCGAGGGCCAGGCAGGCCAGGGAACCGTAGATGATCCCGACCACGGCGAAGGCCGCGAGGTAGGGGGCGAAGGTCCGGAAGCCGTCCGGCGTGATGGGCAGCAGGATCCGGACGAACCCGTACGTCCCCATCTTCAGCATGACGCCGGCCAGCAGGACCGAGCCGACGGTCGGGGCGGCGGTGTGGGCGTCGGGCAGCCAGCTGTGCAGCGGCCACATCGGCGTCTTGACCGCGAGCCCGATCCCGATCGCCAGAACGGCGGTGACCTGCACGGATGTGCTCAAGCCGCGGCCGTTGTCAGTGGCGAGTGCCACCATGTCGAATGTGCCCGACTTGATTCCGATCAGGAGCAGGCCCAGCAGCATGACGACCGAACCGAGCAGGGTGAAGAGGATGAACTTCCAGGCCGCGGCCTGGCGCTGGGCGCCTCCCCACCGTGCGATGAGGAAGTACATCGGGATGAGCACCGTCTCGAACGCGAGGAAGAACAGCAGCAGATCGAGGACGGCGAAGGTCGCGAGGGTGCCGGACTCGAGCACGAGCAGCAGGGCGACGAACGCCTTCGGGGTCGGGCCCGCGGGCATCTTGAAGTAGGAGTACAGCGCGCAGAGGAAGGTCAGCAGCGCGGTCAGGACCAGAAGGGGGAGGGAGATGCCGTCGATGCCGAGGTGGATCCGCACGTCGAGTGCGGGGATCCAGCTGATGTCCGTCGTGGCCTGCATCTTCGACGGATGGTCGTGGTCGAAGCCGAGCGCGAGGACGATCGCGGCGATGAGGACCACGCCCGTGACGGTCACGCCGTGCCGCAGCACCGCCTGTTCGGGCGACTTCCCCTTCAGTCCGGGCGGGGCCGGGAGAAGGGCGGCGGCGGCCCCGATGAGCGGGCCGACGACGATCAACGCGAGAAGAATCTGCATCACGGATTCACTGATATCGATCACGCCTGCTCACGCTCCCGTGGCGACGAGGAGGGCGGCGACCACCAGGACGACGGTGCCGGCGAGCAGCGCGCTCACATAGGTCTGCACATTGCCGGTCTGCGCCCGCCGTACGGCGGTGCCCAGCCAGCGGGGTAGGGCGCCCGCGCCGCGTACGTAGGTGTCGACGACCTCGCGGTCGAGGAACCGGACGAGTGTGGCTCCGGCCTGGACCGGGCGGGCGAACAGCACCGAGTACACGGTGTCGAGGTGGAAGCCGGCGGCCGCGTGACGGTGCAGCGGGCCGAGCAGCAGCCGGCCCGGGTCCGCCGGGTCGGAGGCGCGGGCGACGTCTCCGAAGGCGGGTTCGTGGGCGGCGATCACCTCGGCCTCGACGTGTCCGGCATCGGCGTCCGGGTGGGCGGCGACCGCTCCCAGCGGCACGCGCGACGCCGACGCGGTGGTGTGCCGCCAGGCTCCGTAGGTGACGATCCCGCCGACCAGGGCGAGTCCTGTGCCGAGCACCGAGGTGGTGAGGACCGGCGTCAGGTCGCGGCCGTCGAACCAGTCGGGCAGCGGGCCGAAGGCCAGACCGAACGCGAGCGAGGGGATGGCGAGCACCCACAGCACGGCCGTCATGGTGACCGGCTGCCTGCCGTGGTCGGGGGCCTCGGCTCCATGGCCGCGGAAGGCCAGCAGCCACAGCCGGGTCGCGTACGCGGCGGTGAGGACGGCGGTGACCAGACCGGTGACCAGGACGATCCAGCCCGCCGCGCCGGGGGCGTGCTCGGTGTGACCGGTGGCGACGTGCTCGGCGGCGCCGAGGACGGCCTCCTTGGAGAAGAAGCCGCTGAAGGGAGGGATCGCGGCGAGGGCGAGCAGTGCCACGGTCATCGTCCAGAAGGCGTCGGGGACGCGGAGGCGCAGGTCCTTCATCCGGGACATGACGGCCAGCGAGTTGGTGCCGGAGGCGTGGATGATCACGCCGGCGGCGAGGAACAGCAGCGCCTTGAAGGCGCCGTGCGCGAGGAGGTGGAACACGGCGGCACCGCGGTCGCCGACGGCGAGGGCGCCGGCCATGTAGCCGAGCTGACCGATCGTCGAGTAGGCGAGGACCCGCTTGATGTCGTCCTGGGCGAGTGCCGCGAGTCCCGAGCCGACCATCGTGACACCGGCCATGACGGCGAGGACGACCATCGCGGCCGCGGAGGCCTGGAAGACGGGGAGGAGACGGGCGACGAAGTAGATACCGGCGGCGACCATCGTCGCGGCGTGGATCAGCGCGGAGACGGGTGTGGGGCCCGCCATCGCGTCGGGCAGCCAGGTGTGCAGCGGGAACAGCGCCGACTTGCCCGCCACGCCCGCGAGGAGCAGCAGGGCCACGAGGGTCGGGTGGTGCAGTCCGCCGCTCGCGACGGCGCCGAGGACGGTGGTGATCCGGAACGATCCGGCGTCGGTGGCCAGCGCGAACAGACCGATGAGGAAGGGGACGTCGCCGAGCTTGGTGACCAGGAAGGCCTTGAGCGAGGCGGCGCGGGCCTCCGGGGTCTCCCAGTAGTGGCCGACCAGGAAGTACGAGCAGATGCCCATGATCTCCCAGCCGACCAGCAGCACCATCAGGTCGCCGGAGTAGACGACGAGCAGCATCGCGGAGGTGAACAGGGAGACGAGAGCGGCGTACGAGGGGTAACGCGGGTCGTCGCGCAGGTACCCAGTCGAGTAGATCTGCACGCAGGTGGCGACGACGCCGACGAGTACGGCGACGAGGGCGGCGAAGCCGTCGATGTGCAGGCCCAGCTCGATGGGGACCGAGCCGGTCGGGGTGAGTTCGGTGTGCGAGTCGATGGCCAGGCCGCCGCCCTGGTCCACCGCGACGCTCACGGCGAGCGCGAGCGAGGCGAGGACGGGCAGCACGGCGAGCGGGCGGACGAAGCCCGGGGCGGTGCGGCCGAGGAGGAGTCCGGCGACGGCGCCGAGGAACGGAAGGAGGGGGACGAGGACGGCGAGGGTGGTCGTGGTCACGCGGTGGCCTCAGCCTTCTCGGCCGCGGGGGCGTCGGGGTCGTCGGGGCCGTGGCCCTCGGCGGTGTCGCGGAGCTTGTCGATGTCCGACGTGCCGCGGTTGCGGTACACGGCGAGGACGATCGCCAGGCCGATGCCGATCTCGGCGGCGGCGATGGCGATGGTGAACAGGGTCAGGGCCTGTCCGGAGTGCAGGGTGTCGCGGGCGGCCTTCGAGAGCCAGACGTCGAAGGCGACGAGGTTCAGGTTGACGGCGTTGAGCATCAGCTCGACCGACATCAGGACCAGGATCGCGTTGCGGCGCGCCAGGACTCCGTACAGGCCCGTGCAGAACAGGAGGGCGGCGAGCACGGCGGGATAGGCGAGGTGCATCAGCGGACACCTTCCTTGTCCTGCTTGCCGTCGCGGCTTCCGGGGACGCGCGGGGCGGCGGCTGTCGTGGTCGCGGCGGCGGTGTCCGCCTTCGCCTTGCGGGAGAGGACGATCGCGCCGACCAGAGCGGCGAGGAGGAGGACGGACAGCGCTTCGAAGGGAAGGACCCAGTTCTGGAAGAGGCTGGCTCCCGTCACTTCGGTGGAGCCGGCGGCGGCGCCGTTCAGGTCGACCCAGGTGGTGCGGAACGCGTCGACGACGACCCAGACCAGGGTGCCGGCCGAGGCGACGGCGACGGCCAGCGCCGCCCAGCGGTTGCCGGAGTCGGCGTCCGGGGAGCGGCCGATCGGGGCCCTGGTGAGCATCAGGCCGAACAGAAGGAGGACGACGACGGAACCGACGTAGATGAGGACCTGCACCCAGGCGATGAACTCCGCCGTCAGCAGGAGGTATTCGACGGCGAGGCCGCCGAGGGCGACCACCAGCCACAGGGCGGCGTGCACCAGCTGCTTGGTGGTGACGGTGACGAGTGCGGCGCCGAAGGTGAGCAGGCCGACGAGGACGAAGGCGATCTCGACACCGGTCGGGGAGAGGAAGCCGTGGTGTCCGGCGGCGACGGTGGTGGCCGTGCGGGCCGCCGTTGCCGTGGCTGCTGCGAAGGTCACGACTGCCCCTCCTGCGGGCCGGAGGGAGGCGTGGCCGGAGGCTCCTCGGCCTCGGCCTGGGCCTGGGCTGCCTGTTCGGCCGCGAGCTTGTCGGCGGTCTTGCGGGCGGCCGCGATCTCCTTGGGCTCCTCGGCACCGGGGTCGAGGGCGGGCGGGGCCGGGACGGTCCACATCCACTCGCGGAGCTTGTCGCGTTCGTGGGTGAGTTCGTGGATGTCGGTCTCCGCGTACTCGAACTCCGGGGTCCAGAACAGCGCGTCGAAAGGACAGACCTCGATGCAGATACCGCAGTACATGCACAGGGAGAAGTCGATGGCGAAGCGGTCGAGGACGTTGCGGCTGCGCTCGCGGCCGCCCGGGGCGGCGGGCGGGACCGTCTCCTTGTGGGAGTCGATGTAGATGCACCAGTCCGGGCACTCGCGGGCACACAGCATGCAGACCGTGCAGTTCTCCTCGAAGAGGGCGATGACTCCACGGGTGCGGGGCGGGAGTGCGGGCTGGACGTCCGGGTACTGCGCGGTGACGGTCTTCTTCGTCATCGTGCGGAGGGTGACGGCCAGACCCTTGGCGAGGCCGGAGCCGGGAATGCGGGGCCGGGTGGGCGGGAGGGGCTCGGCCATGGTTACGCGATCACCACCTTGACGATGCCGGTGAGGGCGATCTGGGCGAGGGACAGAGGGACGAGGAGGGTCCAGGAGAGCTTCTGGAGCTGGTCCTCGCGCAGGCGGGGATAGGTGACGCGGAGCCAGATGACGACGAAGGCGAGGATCGCGGCCTTCAGGAGGGTCCAGACCCAGCCGAGGCCGTCGGCGCCCCAGGGACCGTGCCAGCCGCCCAGGAAGAGGACGGTGGTCAGGCCGCACAGGACGACGATCCCGGCGTACTCGGCGAGCAGGAACAGGGCGAAGCGCAGGCCCGTGTACTCGGTGTACGCGCCGAAGATGATCTCGGAATCGGCCACGGGCATGTCGAAGGGGGGCCGTTGGAGTTCGGCGAGACCGGCGACGAAGAACACGATCGCGCCGACGATCTGCCAGGGCAGCCACCACCACTGGAAGGCGTCCACGATGCCGGGGAGCGAGACCGTGCCCGCCGCCATCGCGACCGAGGCCGCGGTCAGGAGCATCGGCAGCTCGTACGCGAGGAGCTGGGCGGCGGTGCGCAGACCGCCGAGCAGGGAGAACTTGTTGGCCGAGGCCCAGCCCGCCATGAGCGAGCCGAGGACGCCCACGCCCATGACGGCGAGGACGAAGAAGATGCCCGCGTCGACGACCTCGCCGACCGCGCCCTCACCGGGGCCGATCGGGATGGCGAGGAGGACCAGGAGGTACGGGAGCAGGGCCACCGCGGGGGCGAGCTGGAAGATGCGCCGGTCCGCGCCCGCGGGGACGACGTCCTCCTTCTGCGCGAACTTCACGCCGTCCGCGACGAGCTGGGCCCAGCCGTGGAAGCCGCCCGCGTACATCGGGCCGAGGCGGCCCTGCATGTGGGCCATCACCTTGTGCTCGGTCTGACCGACGATCAGGGGGAACGTCAGGAACACGACGAAGACGACGAGGAGGCGGAGGGCGACGTCGAGAGCGTCGTTCACTGCGTACCTCCGGAGGGGTCGTCGGGGCTGGTTGCGGGCTTCGGGCCCGGTGCGGGCGTCGCCTCCGAGTCGGCGGAACCCGACCCGGAATCCGCGTCGGGCTCGGCCACCGAAGGGGGTTCCGTCTTGCCCTGCGTCTCGGGCTCGGGCTCGGACGCCCGCTCAGGCTCAGGTCCGGGCTCCGGCTTCGCCTTCGGCTGGTGCTCCGGACGTTCCGGTCGGGGCTCCGCGTCGTCGAACGCGGGCTTCGGCTGATGCCAGGGAGCGTCGGAGCTGCGCCCGGTCGACGGCCCGGAGGCGGGCGGCGCGGCCGGAGTGGGCTGTTCCTGGGCTCGTTGGCTGGCGGAGCCCTGGCTCGCGGTGCGCGACCGGCGTGCGGGACGCGCGGCCTCGGCACCGGAGGTGCCACCCGCGGCACCACTCGCGGCGCCGGACACGGCGTCCGCACCCGCGGCACCCGTGGCGCCCGCGGCCGGCACCGTCGTGTCCGAAGCCGCGGCCGGGACCGTCGTCTCCGGAGCCGTGGCCGGGGTCGCCGCGGTGGCAGGGGCGTCGGGCGCCTGGCTTGCCGAGCCCTCCCCCGCCGTACGGGACCTGCGGACCGGGCGGTCGCCTGCGGGGCGGGCCGCGCCGCGGGCCGGGCGGGACGGAGCCGGGGGGAGCTGGCCCTTGAGAGGGCCCCACTCGTTGGGGTCGGGGACGCCGGGCGGCAGCATCTGGCGGCGCTTGGGGCCGCCGTGCTCGGACTCGCCGGGCTCCTTCGCGCCGGGCCAGGCCTTGGCGACGCGGGCGGCCAGGACGAAGTCCTTGCGGAGGGGGTGGCCCTCGAAGCCCTCCGGGAGCAGCAGGGGGTCGAGGCCGGGGTGGCCCTCGAAGGTCACGCCGAACATCTCGTGCGTCTCGCGCTCGTGCCAGGCGGCACCGGCGTAGACGGAGACCGCCGACGGGAGCGCCGGGGCGGTGTGCGGGACGGTCGTACGGACGAGGAGGCGGTGCAGCGGGGACAGGGCCACGACGTGGGCCGAGACACGGAAGCCCGTGCCGGGTTCGTCGACGGCGCTCAGCCAGTCGAAGTAGGTGCAGCCCAGGGTGTCGCGGGCCGTCTCCAGGGCCGCGATCCAGGAGGCCGGGGGCACGTCGACCGTCAGGACCTCGTACGACTCCTCGGCCGTGGCGTCGGGGCCGAAGAGGTCCTCGGCGGGGCCGGGAAGCCAGCCGACGGTCATCGGTCCTCCTCACCGGGGGCGGTCGTGTCCGTGCCCAGGACGGTCGTGTCCGCTCCCGGGACGCTCGTCGCCGCGGGGGCCGGCGGCTTGACCAGGCCACTTTGGAGAGCCGCGGCGGAGGGGCGCGGAGAGCCGGAGCCGTAGCGCTCCCCCAGCGATTCGCGGGCGATCTTCTCCTGGAGCTTGAGGATGCCCTGGAGCAGGGCCTCGGGGCGGGGCGGGCACCCGGGGACGTACACGTCGACGGGGATGATCTGGTCGACGCCCTTGGTGACGGAGTAGGAGTCCCAGTAAGGGCCGCCGCAGTTGGAGCAGGCGCCGAAGGAGATGACGTACTTCGGCTCGGGCATCTGCTCGTACAGGCGCTTGACGGCGGGTGCCATCTTGTCCGTGACCGTCCCCGACACCACCATCAGGTCGGCCTGCCGGGGTCCCGGAGCGAACGGGATCACGCCGAGGCGGATGAAGTCGTGGCGGGCCATCGACGCGGCGATGAACTCGATCGCGCAGCAGGCGAGGCCGAAGTTGAAGACCCAGAGCGAGTAGCGGCGGCCCCAGTTCAGGACCACCTTCATGGGCTCGGGGGCGAGCCGGGCGAGCGCGCCGAGCCGCTTCGGCTCGGGCAGCGGCACCGGCTGCCCCGGGGCGGCGGGGGTCACGCCCATGTCAGGACGCCCTTCTTGTATGCGTACAGCAGGCCCACGGCCAGGAAGCCGAGGAAGATGAACATCTCGACGAGCGTCGCGGCACCGTAGCCGGGAGCGGCGAAGACCGTGGCCCAGGGGAAGAGGAAGATCGAGTCGACGGCGAAGATGACGTAGAGGAACGCGTACACGTAGTAGCGGACCTGGGTGTGGGCCCAGCCCTCGCCGACGGGGTCGACGCCGCACTCGTACGTCAGGAGTTTCTCGGGGGTCGGTACGACGGGCCGCAGCAGGCGGCCCGCTCCGAAGGCGACGGCGACGAACAGCACGCCGACGACGGCGAGCAGCCCGACGACCGAGTAGGACTGGAAGTAGTCCGCCGCGACGACGGCCCCGGTCGCCGTGACAACGGTCGGTTCCGGCACGTCAGCCCCTCACTCCCTGACCTCGTTGCGCCCCGTCGTGCGCCGTCGCGCACTCTGTGATGCGCCATGTTCGACGATCTGTACGGACGGGAGTCTAGGGCCTGCTAAAGAGAGCGTAAGCAGCCCGTCACACCCTCGGCCATCTCTCGGCCAACAGTGACGTGTTCACGTCTCACGGTGTGAACACGTTCCTCCTGGGGGTGGGGATAACCCCAGTGCATCGCGGCGGCCCACCTCATGGCGCGGCGGCGCGCCGCCGGGCAGGCTAGCGGATATGACCGAACGCATCACGCCCGCCGGGCCGTCGGACGCATCGTCCGACGGTGACCGGCCGCCCGCCGTACGTCTCGCCCTGGACCCGCAGACGTGGAGGGAGATCGCCCATCTCCTGGCGAACCTGCCGGCCTCGATCGTCGGGTTCGTGTACGTGGTGACGATGCTCGCCACGGGTGCGGGGCTCGCCGTGACCGTCGTCGGACTGCCGCTGCTCGCGGCCGGACTGCGGGGTTCTCGGCAGCTCGGCAAGGCGGAGCGGGCGCGGGCGCGGGCCCTGCTGGGGCTGCGGATCGACGAGCCGAGCCCGCTGCCGGTGCGCCGGACCGGCTTCTTCGGCTGGCTGTGGTCGAGCCTGAAGGACCCGGTGGGCTGGCGGGCGGTGCTGTACGACCTCATACGGCTGCCCTGGGGCATCGCGACCTTCACGATCACGCTGGTGTCGCTTTTCGTGCTGTGGCCGGTGCTGCCCTTCATCGCGCGCGGGCTGACGAACGTCGACCGGGCGATGGTGCGCGGACTGCTGTCGCCCTCCGACGAGTTGGAGCGGCGCATCGCCGAACTGGAGTCGGACCGCGGGGTGGTGGTCGACACGGCCGCCGCCGATCTGCGCCGTATCGAGCGCGATCTGCACGACGGGGCGCAGGCCCGGCTCGTCAACCTGGCGATGGGGCTCGGCCTGGCGAAGGAGAAGCTGCTGGAGGACCCCGACGCCGCGGCGTCGATGGTGGACGAGGCGCACGGCGAGGTGAAGCTCGCCCTTCAGGAACTGCGTGATCTGGCCCGCGGCATCCATCCGGCGGTCCTCACGGACCGGGGTCTGGACGCGGCCCTGTCCTCGATCGCCTCGCGGTGCACCGTGCCGGTGAAGGTGACGACCGAACTGGAGACGCGGCCGGCCGCGGCCATCGAGGGCATCGCGTACTTCACGGTCTCCGAACTGCTCCAGAACATCAGCAAGCACAGCGGGGCGAGGACCGCGTCGGTGGACGTCTGGCGGACGGACGACCGTCTGCTGATCCAGGTCCGGGACGACGGACGCGGGGGCGCCGGCGTCGACGGCGGCACGGGCATCGCGGGGCTCGCGGACCGGCTCGGTGCGGTGGACGGGCTGTTCGTCGTCGATTCGCCGGTGGGCGGCCCGACGGTCATCACGGCCGAACTGCCGTGGCGGGACCGCCGGAACGAACCCGTGCGATAGCGGTCCGGACGGGCCCGCCCGGGTTCACTCGATGGAGACCCTCGGCCGACGAGTTCGCCGGGGGTCTCCGGGCTCTCCGAGCTCTCTGAGGCCGCCGGGCCGCCAGGCCGCCAGGCCGCCAGGCCGCCAGGCCACCGGGCCGCCAGGCCACCGGGCCGCCAGGCCACCGGGCCGCCAGGCCACCGGGCCGCCAGGCCACCGGGCCGCCAGGCCACCGGGCCGCCGGGTCGCCGAGGTAGGGAAAACCCCCCGTACAAGACGCCGATCCGCCGCATGTCCCGTGGGGCTCACGGGCGGCACGCTGGAGGAAGAGGGAGCGGCCGGCTCGTGGAGCGGGCCGGGGCGCAGGACGCGACGAGAGAAACGGACGGACCGATGGCCACGGAGTACGGACACGGATACGGGCACCGCGGCGGGTCCCGATTCGACGAGGCGGACGCCGCCGGGCCGCGGCACCGCCTGCCGGCCCCGTTGCGGGCGCCGTTCGAGGCCCGCACCTGGCGCGAGTTCGGCTACGTGCTGCTGGGCCTGCCGCTCGGGATCCTCCTGTTCACGTTCGCCGTCACGATGGTCTCGCTCGGCGCGGGCCTGCTGATCACCTTCCTGGGCGTTCCGGTGCTCGCCGCCGCGCTGGCCGGCTGCCGCGGCCTCGGCTCGCTGGAGCGGGCGCGGGCGCGCGGACTGCTCGGTGTCGAGGTGGCCGAGCCCGAGCCGCTGCGGGCGGAGAAGCACGGGGCGATGGCGTGGATGGGCGCCGTGCTCAAGAGCGGCACGTCGTGGCGCCACCTGCTGTACGCGGTCGTGCAGTTCCCGTGGTCGGTGTTCTCCTTCGTCGTCGCGGTGAGCTTCTGGGTGTACGGCTGGGCGCTGCTGACGTATCCGCTGTGGTTCTGGGTCTTCCCGATGTACGGAGGTCAGGACGGGCTCCAGCTGTACGGGGACAGCACGCACTCGATCTATCTGGACAACCCGTTCGAGATCACGGTGACCGCGCTGGTGGGGCTGCTCTTCACGATGGCGACCCCGTGGATCGTGCGGGCGCTGACGAGCGTGGACCGGGTGATGGTGCGCGGGCTGCTCGGTCCCTCGCGGCTGGCCACGCGCGTGGTGGAGCTGGAGTCGGACCGCGGGGTCGTGGTCGACACGGCCGCCGCCGATCTCCGGCGCATCGAGCGCGATCTGCACGACGGGGCGCAGGCCCGGCTCGTCGCCCTGGCGATGGACCTGGGGCTCGCCAAGGAGAAGCTGGCCGAGGACCCCGGTGCCGCGGCGCGGATGGTGGACGAGGCGCACGGGGAGGTCAAGACGGCGTTGCAGGAGCTGCGGGATCTCGCGCGCGGGATCCATCCGGCGGTGCTGACCGACCGCGGGCTCGATGCCGCGCTGTCCTCGGTGGCCTCGCGGTGCACGGTGCCGGTGCAGGTGGAGGTGGATCTGGCGGCGCGGCCGGCACCCGCGATCGAGGGGATCGCCTACTTCACCGTCTCCGAGCTGCTGCAGAACATCAGCAAGCACTCACGGGCTACGCGGGCGACCGTGGACGTGTGGCGGGTGGAGAACCGGCTGATGATCCAGGTCGCCGACAACGGGGTCGGCGGGGCCGACGCCACCGAGGGGTCGGGCCTCGCGGGGCTCGCGGAACGGCTCGACGCGGTGGACGGCATCCTGGTGGTGGACTCGCCGCCGGCCGGCCCCACCCGGATCACGGCGGAGCTGCCCTGGCGGGGCTGAGACCCCCCGCGAAACGCAAGCGGAGGCCCCGGTGCATCCCACCGGGGCCTCCGCTTGAAGCGCGGGTACCCCACCGGGGTCTCGCGTGAGGCGCAGGCGGTACCCCACCGGGGTCACCGCGCCGCGCGGTGTCACCGCCGCCTCGCATCCGCGCACCCCGCCGAGGTGATCCCGGCAATCAATCAATCGTCACCGGAAACACCCCACCGGGGCGGCCCCAGCCCCTCCGCACCGCCGCCAGACCCCCTCTTCTCGTCGCCCGGGCGCATCCCGGTCCGAATGCTGGAATGCTGGGGTCTGTCGTACGAGCGGGCACGAACCCGGTGGAGCCGGGGGCGGCCGGGGGCGGGCTCTGGGGGGCCGAGGAATCGTGGAGGACAGGGTGCGGGTGGTCATCGCCGAGGATTCAGTGCTGCTCAGGGAGGGCCTGACCCGGTTGCTGACCGACCGCGGACATGATGTCGTGGCAGGAGTCGGTGACGGCGACGCGCTGATCAAGACCATCACCGAGTTCGCGGCGCAGGACGCGCTGCCGGACGTCGTCGTCGCGGACGTACGGATGCCGCCGACGCACACCGACGAAGGCGTACGGGCGGCCGTGCAGCTGCGCAAGGCACATCCGGGACTCGGTGTGCTCGTGCTGTCACAGTACGTGGAGGAGCGTTACGCCACCGAACTGCTGGCCGGTTCGACCCGCGGCGTGGGCTATCTGCTCAAGGACCGGGTCGCCGAGGTGCGCGAGTTCGTGGACGCCGTGGTGCGGGTGGCCCAGGGGGGTACCGCGCTCGACCCGGAGGTCGTGGCGCAGCTGCTGGGCCGCAGCCGCAAGCAGGACGTGCTGACCGGGCTGACACCGAGGGAGCGCGAGGTCCTCGGGCTCATGGCCGAGGGCCGGACGAACTCCGCCATCGCCCGCCAGCTCGTGGTGAGCGACGGCGCCGTCGAGAAGCACGTCAGCAACATCTTCCAGAAGCTGGGCCTGTCACAAAGTGACGGGGATCACCGGCGTGTTCTGGCCGTCCTCACATACCTGAACTCCTGACGAACTGACAGTCTGTCAGTTGTCGAGTGGAACCAAAGGGCGAGCGGGGAACGTCATGAGAGGAAGGGGCCAGGGGCGGGAAATATCGTGACACATCAGTATGTCAGGGCGTCTCAAAACAGCGTCCATCATGCGAATGGCCTAAGGAAGGCGACCCTTACCGACGTAGGGTTGAAAAAGGAAGGGTCTTGGGAAGGCCACTCCGGGACAGCCGCCTCAAAGGAGGTCCAGTTCAGTGACGAGCAAGGTCAGCAGCCCAACGGAACAGGCCGACGAAGCCGTCGTAGGAGAACAGCGCAAACCGCCGGGGGCGAAGGACGTCCGCCGGCTCGACCGGGTCATCATCCGGTTCGCGGGGGACTCCGGTGACGGTATGCAGCTCACCGGCGACCGCTTCACCTCGGAGACTGCCTCCTTCGGCAACGACCTCTCGACCCTGCCGAACTTCCCTGCCGAGATCCGCGCGCCCGCAGGCACCCTGCCGGGCGTTTCGTCCTTCCAACTGCATTTCGCCGACCACGACATCCTCACGCCGGGCGACGCGCCCAACGTCCTCGTGGCCATGAACCCGGCGGCCCTGAAGGCGAACATCGCCGACGTGCCGCGCGGCGCCGAGATCATCGTCAACACGGACGAGTTCACCAAACGGGCGATGCAGAAGGTCGGCTACGCGACCAGCCCGCTGGAGGACGGCTCGCTGGACGGCTACAACGTCCACCCCGTCCCGCTCACGACGATGACCGTCGAGGCGCTGAAGGACTTCGAGCTCTCCCGCAAGGAGGCCGAGCGCTCCAAGAACATGTTCGCGCTAGGCCTGTTGTCGTGGATGTACCACCGGCCGACCGAGGGAACCGAGAAGTTCCTGCGGACGAAGTTCGCCAAGAAGCCCGACATCGCGGCCGCCAACCTCGCCGCGTTCCGGGCGGGGTGGAACTTCGGTGAGACGACGGAGGACTTCGCGGTCTCCTACGAGGTGGCGCCGGCGTCGAAGGCGTTCCCGACGGGTACGTACCGGAACATCTCGGGGAATCTGGCTCTGTCGTACGGCCTTGTCGCGGCGTCCCGGCAGGCGGATCTGCCGCTGTACCTGGGCTCCTATCCCATCACCCCGGCCTCCGACATCCTGCATGAGCTGAGTAAGCACAAGAACTTCGGGGTGCGCACCTTCCAGGCGGAGGACGAGATCGCGGGCATCGGCGCGGCGCTGGGCGCGGCGTTCGGCGGCTCGCTGGCGGTGACGACGACGTCCGGTCCCGGTGTGGCGCTGAAGTCGGAGACGATCGGACTGGCCGTCTCCCTCGAACTGCCCCTGCTCGTCATCGACATCCAGCGCGGCGGCCCCTCGACGGGTCTGCCCACCAAGACCGAGCAGGCGGATCTGCTCCAGGCGATGTACGGGCGCAACGGCGAGGCGCCGGTGCCGATCGTGGCGCCGCGCACGCCGGCCGACTGTTTCGACGCGGCGCTGGAGGCGGCGCGGATCGCGTTGACCTACCGGACACCCGTCCTGCTGCTGTCGGACGGCTACCTGGCCAACGGCTCCGAGCCGTGGCGCATTCCGGAGACGGACGAACTCCCGGACCTGCGCGTGCAGTTCGCGCAGGGTCCGAACCACACGCTGGAGGACGGCACCGAGGTCTTCTGGCCCTACAAGCGTGATCCGCAGACCCTGGCCCGTCCGTGGGCGGTTCCCGGAACTCCGGGGCTGGAGCACCGGATCGGCGGGATCGAGAAGCAGGACGGCAGCGGGAACATCTCCTACGACCCGGCCAACCACGACTTCATGGTCCGCACCCGCCAGGCCAAGATCGACGGCATCGACGTCCCGGACCTGGAGGTCGACGACCCCACCGCCGGCACCGACACCGCGGCCACCACCCTTGTCCTGGGCTGGGGTTCGACCTACGGGCCGATCACCGCCGCGGTCCGCCGGCTGCGCACCGCGGGAGAACACATCGCCCAGGCGCACCTGCGCCACCTCAACCCCTTCCCGCGCAACCTGGGCGCGGTACTCAGGCGTTACGACAAGGTGGTGATCCCCGAGATGAACCTCGGCCAGCTCGCCACCCTGGTGCGGGCCAGGTATCTGGTGGACGCGCACTCGTACAACCAGGTCAACGGCATGCCCTTCAAGGCCGAGCAGCTCGCCACAGCTCTCAAGGAGGCCATCGATGGCTGACACGTCAACGGAAGGCCCGGGCACGATCGAGGCGCTTTCCCTGGTCCCCAAGGCCGACGCCAGGCAGTCCATGAAGGACTTCAAGTCCGATCAGGAAGTGCGCTGGTGCCCCGGCTGCGGTGACTACGCGATCCTCGCCGCCGTGCAGGGCTTCATGCCCGAACTCGGCCTGGCGAAGGAGAACATCGTCTTCGTCTCCGGCATCGGCTGCTCCTCCCGCTTCCCGTACTACATGAACACCTACGGGATGCACTCCATCCACGGCCGCGCCCCCGCCATCGCCACCGGACTGGCCTCCTCACGCCGCGACCTGTCGGTGTGGGTCGTCACCGGCGACGGCGACGCCCTGTCCATCGGCGGCAACCACCTCATCCACGCCCTGCGCCGCAACGTCAACCTGAAGATCCTGCTCTTCAACAACCGCATCTACGGCCTCACCAAGGGCCAGTACTCCCCGACCTCCGAGGTCGGCAAGATCACCAAATCGACGCCGATGGGCTCCCTGGACGCCCCCTTCAACCCGGTCTCCCTGGCGATCGGCGCGGAAGCCTCCTTCGTCGCCCGCACCGTCGACTCCGACCGGGGGCACCTGACCGACGTGCTGCGCCAGGCCGCCGCCCACCCCGGCACCGCCCTGGTGGAGATCTACCAGAACTGCAACATCTTCAACGACGGCGCCTTCGAGGTCCTCAAGGACCGGCAGTCCGCCGAGGAGGCGGTCATCCGGCTGGAGCACGGCCGGCCCATCCGCTTCGGCGCCGACGCCTCCCGCGGCGTGGTCCGCGACCCGCGCACCGGCGACCTCCAGGTCGTCACCGTCACCCCGGACAACGAGGCCGACGTCCTGGTCCACGACGCGCACACCGCCTCCCCCACCACCGCGTTCGCGCTGTCCCGCCTCGCCGACCCCGACACCCTGCACCACACCCCCATCGGAGTGTTCCGGTCCGTCGACCGGCCGGTCTACGACACCCAGATGGCCGACCAGCTCGACGCCGCCATCGAACAGAACGGCAAGGGCGACCTCGCCGCCCTCCTCGCCGGCGGCGACACCTGGACCGTCGTCGGCTGAACAGTCAGCAGGCAGTCAGCAGGCGGTTCTACGAAGCCCGGGGCCCGCGTCCCCGGGCTTCGTCGTACGCGCCGCGGGCCCGCTCGACGTCGGCCATGCGCTCACTGGTCCACAGCGCCAGCGACCGCACCTGCTCGGCGGCCTCGCGGCCCAGCTCGGTCAGCGAGTAGTCGACGCGCGGCGGGATGACCGGCTTGGCGTCGCGGTGCACGAGCCCGTCGCGCTCCAGGGTCTGGAGGGTCTGGGTGAGCATCTTCTCGCTGACGCCCTTCCCGACCCTGCCGATCGCCCGGCGCAGCTCGCTGAAGCGGTACGAACGCTCCAGCAGCTCGATCAGGACGAGGACACCCCAACGGCTGGTGACATGTTCCAGGACCAGGCGGTAGGGGCACATCGCCTCGTCGGCGTCGTACCCGTCCGCTGCCTTCACGCTGCTTACGGCCATGCCAACACCTTACTCACAAGTGGGTACCTTACCCAGAGGTAGGCACCTTACTTCAAGGTGGGTACTTTCCAACAGTTAGTGCAGCTCCTAGGGTGAGTGACATCCGCACCCCACAAGGAGATGTACGTCATGAGCATCGTCGTCACCGGAGCCACCGGACACCTCGGCCGTCACGTGATCGAGCAGCTGCTGGAGAAGGTCCCCGCCGAGCAGATCACCGCCGTCGTGCGGAACGAGTCCAAGGCCGCCGACCTCGCGGCCCGCGGCGTACGGCTCGCGGTCGCCGACTACAACACCCCGGAGACCTTCGACGGCCTGTTCGCCGCGGGCGACAAGGTGCTGCTGATCTCGGGCAACGAGTTCGACAAGGGCCGCGTCGCACAGCACCGGGTCGTCATCGACGCGGCCGGGGCGGCCGGCGTCTCGCTGCTCGCCTACACCAGCGCCCCCGGCAGCCTGACGGCCGCGCTGGCCGACGACCACCGCGCCACCGAGGACGTCCTGCTCGCCTCCGGAGTGCCCTACACCCTGCTGCGCAACGGCTGGTACCACGAGAACTACACCGAGAACCTCGCCCCGGTGCTCGCGCACGAGGCCGTCGTCCAGGCCGCGGGCGAGGGCCGGATCGCCCCCGCCGCGCGCGCCGACTACGCGGCCGCCGCGGTCGCGGTGCTGACCGGAGAAGGCCACGAGAACAAGACGTACGAGCTGAGCGGCGACGAGGCGTGGGGCTTCGCCGAGTACGCCGCCGAGCTGAGCCGGCAGACCGGCAAGGAGATCGTCTACAACTCCGTCTCCCCCGAGACCTTCGCCTCCATCCTGACCGGCGCCGGACTGCCCGAGGCCCTCGCCGGGATCCTCGCGGGCGTCGACGTCTCCATCGAGAAGGGCGAGCTCGCCGTCACCACCGGCGACCTGTCCCGGCTCACGGGCCGCCCGACCACGCCGATCGCCGAGGCCGTCGCGGCGGCGCTGAAGGGCTGACGCCCCGGAGGCGCCGGGCGCCCGTTCCGCGCACCTCGCCTGTCATGACCGTATGGCGATACGAGCATGACAGGCGAGGTGCGCGGCGCTACCTTCTTGCATGGTGCACGGAAGTTCCCCGACCACGGGGGAGCGCCGGGGCGCCGGACGCGAACGACGTCCGAGAACGTGGAGAAGGAGACGCCGGTGGCCGGGAAGTCGAGAGGCGAACAGCACATAGGTCTGCTGAACGGCTTCGCGGCGTACGGAATGTGGGGGCTCGTCCCTCTCTTCTGGCCGCTGCTGAAGCCCGCCGGAGCCGTCGAGATCCTCGCCCACCGGATGGTGTGGTCCCTCGGGGTGGTCGGGGTCCTGCTGCTGGTGATGCGGCGCTGGGCCTGGGCGGGCGAGCTGCTGCGGCAGCCGCGCAAGCTCGCGCTGATCACGGTCGCGGCGGCGGTCATCACCGTCAACTGGGGCGTCTACATCTGGTCGGTCAACTCCGGGCACGTGGTCGAGGCCTCACTCGGCTACTTCATCAATCCCCTGGTCACCATCGCGATGGGCGTGCTGCTCCTCAAGGAACGGCTGCGGCCGGTGCAGTGGGCCGCCGTGTCCGTCGGCGCGGCGGCCGTCCTCGTGCTGACGATCGGCTACGGCCGGCCGCCGTGGATCTCCCTGTGTCTCGCCTTCTCCTTCGCCACGTACGGCCTGGTGAAGAAGAAGGTCAACCTCGGCGGCCTCGAATCGCTGGCCGCCGAGAGCGCGATCCAGTTCCTGCCGGCGCTGGCGTTCCTGCTGTGGCTGGGCTCGCGGGGCGACGCGTCCTTCACCGCGCAGGGGCCGGGGCACGCCGCGCTGCTGGCGGCCACCGGTGTGGTCACCGCGATCCCCCTGATCTGCTTCGGCGCCGCCGCGATCCGCGTGCCGCTGTCCACTCTGGGCCTGCTCCAGTACATGGCGCCCGTGTTCCAGTTCCTCCTCGGCGTCTTCTACTTCCACGAGGCCATGCCGGCCGAGCGGTGGGCCGGGTTCGCGCTGGTGTGGCTCGCGCTGTCGCTCCTGACGTTCGACGCGCTGCGTTCGGCGCGGCGGGGGGCACGGGCCCTGCGGGAATCGGCCCGCACTGCGGAGGCGGGTGTGGTGGAGGCGGCCGAGGCGGAGGCGGGCGCGCCTGTCGCGCGGGTCGGAGACGCCGTGGGACCGTCCGCCGAGGTCGGGGAACGTCCCGGCTCGTACGACGGGGTCGGCTCGGCCCGCACGACCTGAAGCCGGTCCGGCGAGTGACCTTGCCCGGGTGGCCGGACAGCCACTATGAGTGGCTTCATGACGTCGAATCCCGTGCCAGCGCCCGCAGCCGCACCCGTCCACTGGAAACTCGTCATCGACTCCGCCGATCCGCACGCCCAGGCCGACTTCTGGTCCGCCGCGCTCGGTTACCCGGTCGAGGACAACAGCGCCTTCATCGAACAGTTGCTGACCATCGGCGCCCTGCCCGCCGACGCCACCGTCGACTTCCACGGCCGCCCGGCCTTCCGGGACCTGATCGCCGTACGGCACCCCGAGGACCCGTACGACAAGGAACGCGGCACCGGCCTCGGGCGGCGACTGCTCTTCCAGCGGGTTCCCGAGCCCAAGACGCAGAAGAACCGTCTCCACCTGGACCTGCACCCCGGCGAGGGACGCCGCGCCGACGAGGTCGAGCGTCTGAGGTCGCTGGGGGCCGGCGTCCTGCGCGAGGTGAAGGAACCCGCGGGCGAGTGGGTCGTGATGACGGACCCCGAGGGGAACGAGTTCTGCGTCCACTGAGCCGGTGGCCTGATCGGCCGGACGACCCGGCTGGGCGGGCTCAGGCCTCCCGGATCCTACTCGCCGTGGGCCCGGGGCCTCTGGGCGTACGGGTTGTCCGCGGCGAGGCGGGCGCGTTCCGCCAGGCGGATCATGCGGGTGCGGGCCGATTCCAGCTGTTCCAGGTCGTCGGCGGCAGGACCCTCGTCGGCCGCCAGCTCGGTCCACAGTCCGATCAGGTCCCGTCCGAGGTGCAGACCCTGGAGCGGATCGCGGACGGCGCGCCACGCGGCGGCCGCGCTCTGGACGTTGCCGTAGGCCGCCCCCGCGTCCCGGTGACCCCGGCGGACCCTCGCGAGATCCAGCGACAGATGGAACGACCTGAGCGCGTCACCGGCCAAGTAGGCGATGTACGCGGTCAGCTCGCGCAGCTTCAGCACCTCGGGGTGCTCCTGGCCCAGCGACTGCGCCGCCTCCGCGACGGCACGCTCCGCCATGCCCGCGGCGGCCTCGATACGGCCCATCTTCACGGCCTCGTTGATCCGCGCGACGGGCTCAGCGAGGAACGCCGACGCGGCGTCCCGTTCCGGGGCCTGGCCCTGAGGACTCGGCGCCAGCACCGCCTCCGCCACGGCGTCGAAGCCGCGGGCGGGAGTGGGCTTCGGGTCCGGTTCCGGCTCCGGGCCCAGCAGCGACAGGGCCTCCGCCGCCGAGGCGGGCTTCCGCGCCGGGGCGGCCGTCTTGCCGGGCTCGGGGGCGCGCTCCGGCCGGGGGGCCGGCTCCGTCACCGGGGCCGGGCCGAACTCGCCCGTCGGGGCGACCACCGCGGCCGACTCCGGCACCGCCCTCAGGACACGCGTCGACGCGGCCCCGGGCAGCGGCCTCGGTTCCGGCACCGCCCGCAGGACGAAGGTGGACGGCGTGGGAGTGCCGGGCTCGGCGGGCTCGGCCGCGGGCACCGGAGCGGAGCCCTCGGCGGAAGCGGGGCCCTCGGCCGGGGCGACGGCACCGCGGTGGGCGACAGCACCGCCGTGTGCCGGGCCCGCCTCCGCACCGGCGTCCCGGTCGGATTCCGCCGGGACGGCCGGCTCGGCCGTCGCCGCGGGAGCGGTGGCGGGCACGGATGCCGCCGGTGCCTGCGGCACGGACCGGGCCTGCGGCGGCAGCACGAACTCGGCGGTGACCGCCGGCTCCGGCCTGCGCACCGGCGCGGGCTGCGCCTCCGGCGCGAACTCCTGACGCACCGACGGCTCAGGCACGGACTGCGGCACGAACTCCGCCGTCACCGCCGGCTCCGGCCCGCGCACCGGCGCAGGTGCGGGCTGCGGCTGCGGCTGCGGCTGCGGCTGCGGCACGAAGTCCGGGTGGGCCTGTGACTCGGGCGCGGGCGGTGCCGTGGGCGGGTACTCGGACGTGGGCGCGGGCGCCGGTTCGGGCGTCGTCGCCGGGGTCTGCGGTGTCCCGCTCTCCGATCCCGGGACCGGTCGCGCATCCGGTTCCGGCACCGCGCGCAGCATGTACGTCGCCTTGTCCCGGCGCGGAGCGGCCGGAGCCTCGGCGGGGACGGGCGGCAGCGGAGGCACCGGCGCCTCGGGGCGGGGGGCCGGCGCCTGCGCCATCCCCCGAACCGGAGCCGGGGGCATTGCCCGGTCCGGAGCGGGGGGCATTGCCTGGACCGGCGGCTGCGGGACGTCGCCGCCCGGATGCCGCGGGTGCTCGTGGGCGGGGGCCTGCCAGTGCTCCTCGTCCGCGAAGTGCGGACGCTCCTGCACGGGCGCCTGCGGCCGCTGCTCCGGAGCCTGCGGCTGCGGCCGGTACTCCGAGACCGGCGGCTGCGGGTACTGCCCCTGGTCCGAAGACTGCTGACCCTGCCCCGACGCCGACGACTGCGGCCGCTGCTCCGGGGCCTGCGGCTGCGGGCGGTACTCCGAAACCGGCGGCTGCGGGTACTGCCCCTGAGCCGAAGACTGCTGCCCCTGCCCCGAAGCCGGCGCCTGCTGACGCTGCTCCGGGGCCTGCGGCTGCGGGCGGTACTCCGAAACCGGCGGCTGCGCGTGCTGCCCCCGGGCCGGGGACTGCCGGCCCTGCTCCGCAACCGGCTGCTGAGGACGCTGCCCCGAAGCCGGCGACTGCGGGCCCAGCTCCTGGGCCGGAGGCCGTCGGCGTTGGGGCTGGGTCGGGAGCGGTGCGGCCGGGGGTGCCACGCGGACCGGTTCCGACGTGTAGCGGCTGGAACCGTCGACATTGACCTGGAGCGGTACGACGAAGCCGATGCGTTCGTCGTGGATGCTGGCCAGGACCGGGTGGCCCGTGGCGAGGGCGAGGCGGTGGAGGTAGTTCAGGATCGCGCCCTGGACCGTCTCGCCGGGCGCGGCCACGACCGGCATCCCGCCGACCGTGGCACAGCCCTGCGTCCCCGCGGCACCCGGCACACCCGGCGTACCGGGCACGCCTGGGAGACCCGGCGTACCGGGGACACCCGGCGCCACGCCTGCGTCGGCGGACGCCGGGACGTGCACCTCGATCGGCGTCATCCCCGCGGCAGGCTGCCCCCCGGCACCGGCCGCCGAGCGCTGCCGCTTGAGTTCCCGCTTCTGTTCGCGGCTGAGTCGAGACATCGGTTCCCTCACGAAGGGGTGGTCGAGGACGGGTTCGAGGACATCATCGGGGCCGAGGACGACGTCGGCGTCGCGGGTGAGGCCCCGGGCTCGGAGGTTGACGGCGGCGGAGGCGGGTCCGCCGCCTCCACGCTCGTCACGTCGGCGACGCGCCACGGACGGCCGCCACTCGCCCGGGTGAGCTTGAGGTAGACGTTCGCGCGCGGCCCCGTACCGGTCCAGCCGTCGCGGCCGTGCGCCGTGCCGTCCACGAAGAGGGCGCGGTAGGCCAGGACGGTCGTGTCGGCGGGACCGTCGGCGTCGTCGTCCGGGGTCACGTCCACGCTGGTCCAAGCCCGGTGACCGGCCCAGGTGTTCCACTCGGCGCCCGCCCCGCTAGCGGGGTGGTACGACCGCTCGGCAGCGGCCTTGGCCGGGGTGAACCAGCGGGCGGAACGCAGCACGGCGTCGTGGGGACCGTAGTCGTACTTCGTGTCATAGCCGTACGCCACCTCCGCCCACGCCTCCGATACTTCCGTCGCGTCCGTCCCGTCGACAGCCGACGGGCTCGGCACGTGTGCGTCCGTGCCCAGCGGCCTGCCCGGCGGGAGGGACGCCTTCGGTGCCACGGACGGCACCGCGGAGGGCGACGAACCCGGCGCGCCCACCTCATCACGATGGTCCCGCAGGCCACAGCCCGTCAACGCCAGGATCCCGGCCATGGACACGACCGTCAGCGCGGCGAAGGTCCCGCGCGCCCCGGTGCGGACCGCTGTTCCCGTCCGTGTCGTCCTCATCCTCGCCTCCCTCCTCACTTCAGGCCCAGCCAGGGTGCCGGATCCACGTACGTACCGTTCTGCTGGACCTCGAAGTGCGCGTGCGGCCCCGTCGAGAGACCGGTGGAACCCACCTCGCCGACCTTCTGGCCGACCTGGACGTGCTGGCCGACGTGCACGGCGATGCTGCGCATGTGGTTGTAGGTCGTCGAGATGCGGTCGCCGTCGATGGTTCCGTGCGAGATGACCACGCGGTTGCCGTACCCGTTGCCCCAGCCCGCGAAGGTCACCGTGCCGTCCCGGGCCGCCTTGAACGGCGTACCCAGCGGCGCCGCGAAGTCGATGCCGGTGTGCAGCTTGTAGACGTGCTTGATCGGGTGCATGCGCATGCCGTACGGAGAGGTGATCCGCGGATTGCCGGAGAGCGGCATCGCCATCTGCTGACCGTCGGGGATCCTGCCCGGCGGATCGTCCACCGACTCGTACTTGGGTATCAGGGACTTGATGCGGGCGACGTAGTCACGGGTCTCGGTGTACGGCGGCATGCCGTGGTACTGGTGCACCGCGCCGGGTCCCGCGTTGTACGCCGCCAGTGCGAGGTCGAGGGTCTCGCCGCTCGCCTCGCCGCGGTTCTTGTACCCCTCGACCGTCCTGGCGAGGGCGCAGTCGTAACGGCCCTGCGCCATGATCGCGTCACCGGGATCGAACGGCGAGGCCCGGCCGTTGCCGTCGTCGTCCTTGCCCCAGCTCGGCCAGGTCCCCGGCATGAACTGCGACAGCCCCTCGGCGCCCACGGGGGAACGGGCGTTGGGGTTCCAGCCCGACTCGGCCTCGATCTGCGCGGCGATGACCGCGGGCTTGATGACGTCGCACATGGCGCCCGCCTTGAGCACCCACGGAACGTAACTCGCGGGCACGGCACCGTCCTTCAGTCCTCCGCCCCCGCCCGACCCCGGGTCCTCCTCGCTCGATGCCCCGCTCACCGCGACCATCATGACCATCGGCATGATCACGGCGGCCAGGCAGCCGCCGACCACCCAGGTCATGGTGGATCCGCCCCCGTTGGACATCGGCCCCCCTCAGCCTCATGTTCCGGTCGTGTACATGCTGTCGAGTCTCTCGGTTCCCACCCGATTCCCGCGTCACCGCGGCGTCACAGACTCGTCCCAGGAACTCACGCCCCGTTACCCAACTCGCCCGGGCGCCGGGAGGATCGGTGCACCGACGAGGAGAGAGAGCACCCATGCAGGGGATCGAGGGGGTGGCGATGCGGGTCGACGAGGGGCAGGCCGCGCGCGGGAGCGAAGGAGCGCCGCCGCGCGGGAACGAGGGCACGGTGCCGTACGGGAACGAGCCACACGGCCTGGGCGGGCCCGAGATATGGATACGCGGGGCGGCCGGGGAACCGGAGCAGTCGCCGCAGCGGTACGAGGAGGAACAGCAACTCGCTGCACGGGCGAGGCAGTTCTCCTGGATCGCCACCCACGGCGGCGCCGGGTCCTCCACGCTCGCCACCGTCTTCGGCGGCCACGACGCCGGGCGCGACTGGCCCCGGCCGGACCGGGGCGAGCCGGCCTCGGTCCTGCTCGTCGGCCGTACGCACGCGGCGGGACTCGACGCCGTGTCGCACACGCTCGACATCTTCCGCCGGGGAGACGCGCCGCCGGGACTCGATCTCGACGCCATCGTCCTGGTCGCGGACGCGCCCGGCCGGCTGCCGCGCCCGCTCACCCAGCGCATCAAGGTGATCAACTCGGTCATCGACGTCTACCGGGTGCCCTGGATGCCCGCCTGGCGCACCGGCGACCTCACCGGGCCGCTGCCGCGCGAGGCCGCCTCCCTGGCCCGCCTGACGGGAAGGACCGCGCCGTGACCGCCCTGCACACCCTCGCCGCCGCCCCGCTGGCCGTGGACGGGAGGGTCACCGGCCAGCTCGACTACGTCCTCGGCATCATCGCCTGGCTCGTCACCGCCGCCGGCGTGGCGGGCCTGATGATGGTGGGCTCCCGGATGGCCCTGGCCGTCAAGTCCGGGGAGTTCGAGGAGCACTTGAGCCAGTTCCTGATGGTGCTGGGCGCCTGCGTCATCGGCGCCACGGCGGGCCCGATCGTCGGCTTCGTACTCTGACCCGCCACCGCCCACGGACACAGCCGGCCGACCGTCCGCCCACGCGACACAGCCGGCCGCCCGCGGGACGCCGAGGACCACCCACCGGGACACGGCCGGCCGACCGCGGAACCCCACCGGGACACGGCCGACCGTCCCACGGACGCCGCCGGACCGCCCAGCGGGACACGGCCGGCCGTCCACCGGACGCCGCCTTCCGTCCGCCCGCCGTCAGGAATCCCCCGAGGCACCATCGCATCTGATGGTGCCTCAGTTCTTTTCCGCGGCCCCCACCTCGTCTTTCATGACGGTCTCTTCCCGTCTGTCACGGACACGTCACCGACAGGTGCTGGTCTCCTACATCGCTGGCCCCGGCCCACAGGAGTCGCCAAGCTCACTGTGCACCGGGAAGCACGGGGCGTCCCACGGATCTTCATCGCCCCCAAGTACCGCTCGCAGCAAGCACGTACCGCTCGCACCGAGCAAGTGCCGCTCAGACCCGGCGAGTTCCGCATCCGTCCCGGACGGACGCGCGGGCAGCCGGCCACATCGGGGAGAAACCATGTTCAAGGCGATAGCAGCCCAGGCCCACCAGTACGTCTACCTGGCGGACGGCAAGATCCCCAACCCGAACCGCGACGCGCCCGGCGCGCTGACTGGCAAGGTCGACACCGTCCTCGGCATCCTCGCCTGGGCCGGCACCGCGGCCGGCGTCGCGGGTGTGCTCATCACCGGCGCCATGATGGCGATCTCCATGCGCCGCGGCGAGGGCTCGGAGCACATGGGCCGGCTCGGCATGGTGCTCGGCGGCTGTGTCCTGGTGGCCACCGCGGGCCCCGTCGTCACGTTCGTCTTCGCCTGACCGACGCTCCGTCAGAGCCCGAGCGAAGGGAGCGCAACCATGCTGAACTCCGTCCGGCCCCAAGGGGGCAGCGGCGAGTGGGAACAGCCGTTCTGGCAGCAGCGGAGCTGGGTCCTGTCGGCCGGGTTCCTGCTGGTGCTGCTCGTGCTCGCCGTCTTCACGATGCTCGGCGCAGACAACGGGACACCGGCGGACGCGTCGGGCGGCGGCAAGCCCGCACCGTCCGCCGACCCGGACCGGGACGGCGGCGGCGACCGTCCGGGCGCCCGTCCCGCCGGCTGCCGCACCGACGACGGCGACCAGGCCAAGCCCACCCGGGCCCCGAAGGACTTCACGTGGAAGGCCGACGGGACGGGACTGGTGCCGGTCTCGAGGACGGCGGGCCCGCTCACGTTCGACGGACCGGTCTGGTCCTGCTTCGCCCACACGCCGATGGGCTCCGTCATGGCCGCCCACGCCATCACCGACCACCTGAGCTACCCGGGCTGGCGGAAGGTCGTCGACCGGCAGGTCGTCCCCGGCGGCGGACGCGACGCACTCGTCGCGAGCCGCACCGCGGCGGGCGACAAGCCGACCTCGGGCGAGACCGACGGGGGTGGCTACGCGGGCTTCACCGTCCTGTCGTACGACAAGGAGAAGTCGACCGTGATGTTCGTCGTCCGGGTCCCCGGCAAGAACGCCTACGGCACCGCTTCGGTGACGCTGCGCTGGCTGGACGGCGACTGGAAACTCGCGCCCGACGCCGACGGGACCGTCTATTCCGGCATGTCGCAGATCAGCGGCACCAAGGGCTTCGTCACCTGGGAGGTGTGAGATGTCGTGTTCCTGGCGGGTGTACGACTGCGTGATCGACGAAGTCGGGACGCAGCTCACCGACAGTGCCGTGGTGGCCTTCGCCAAGGCGATCGGCGACGCGACCGCGGCCGTGCTCAAGGCGCTCAACGGTGTGTGGATGAACGTCGACGTGGGAGACGCCTCCGGGCCCGTCGCCAAGATCGACGCGGAGGTCGACTGGCTCGTCGGCTACGTGGCGGTGGCCTCGCTGCTGATCGCGGCGATCCACATGGCGCTGGAGCGCAAGGGCCAGCCCATGAAACAGGCGTTCATGGGGATGTGGAAGGTCATCCTCGTCGGCGCGGTCGCCGTCCCGGTGGTCCAGGCGCTCACCAGGGCCTCCGACCTGTACGCGCAGGAGGTGTACGCGAAGTCCGACCTCGGCGACCAGGCGTCGACGATGCTCGGGGTGCTGACCCTCGACCAGCCGGGTCTCATCCTCATCTTCGGCCTGCTGGTGATGCTGTCGAGCTTCGTGCAGATCTGTCTGATGTACATCCGCATCGGCGTCATGATCATGCTGGTCGGCACCCTGCCGCTGGCCGCGGTCTCCTCGATGACCGGGTGGGGCGAGGGCTGGTGGAAGAAGCACGTCGGCTGGCTCGCGGCCTGGCTGCTCTACAAACCGGCGGCCGCGCTCATCATCTACTCGGCCACGTCGATGACCAAGGACACCAAGAACCTCGACCAGACCATCGCCGGTCTGGGCATGCTGATCATGGCGGTGTTCGCCCTGCCCGCCCTGCTCAAGCTGATCGTTCCGGCGACGGCGGCCCTGGGCGGCACCTCGGGCGGCACGGTCACGCTGAACGCGGTCAACAACGTCGCCACCGGCGCCGTCAGCATCGCCGCAGGCGGTGCCGGCGGAGGCGGCGGTGGCGGGGGCGCCGCCGGTCCGCAGGGCTCGCCCTCGGCGGGCGCCGGAGCCCCGGCGAGCGGCGGCGCGGGTGCGGCGGGCGGAGCCGGGGGCGCCGCTGCGGCGGGCGGCGCGGCCGCGGCGGGCGCGGCCACGGGCGGCGCGACCCTCGCCGTACAGGCCGCGGCGGTCGCCGTGCAGACCGGTGTCGCGGCGGCCAGTGAGGTGGCCAACTCCCTGAACGACAACGACGGGATGAAGGGCCACAACCACTAGCGGCCACGAGACCGAGGAGCCACGGCGCTCAGCGAGTTCCGGGGCGGTGCGCGAGCCGCCGCCACCGGGCCGGCCACCGCCCCGGAACTCGGCCCCGGAACTCCGCCCCCGAACTCCGTCCCCGAACTCCGCCCCAGACACGTATCCAGCGCTTCGAGCCGGAAGAAGGAACCCCATGTCCACCGACGCCATGACGCGTCCCACGTACGGGAACTGGCGCAGGCCCCGCCGTCCCGGACTCGGTCCGCTGGGTCTGCTCGGCACCGTCGTCGCCTTCGGCGGACTGCTGGTGGCGCTGCTGGCTTCGCTGGTCTCGCTGGCCGCCGCGATCGTCGTCCTCGTACCGGTCGGGCTGTTCCTCGCCCCGCTGGCGCTGCGCACGGTCGACGGCCGCAACGTCTACCAGGTCCTCGCCATCCGCGTCGGCTGGGCGCGGCGCAGGTCGGCCGGCTCGCACACCTACCTGTCCGGGCCGCTGTCCAAGCGTCCCGGCGGCCGCTACCAGCCGCCCGGACTGCTCGCGCGCACCCGGATGTACGAGGGCCGCGACGCCTACAACCGTTCCTTCGGCGTGCTGCACCACCCGGGCCGCGGCCTGTACACGGTGGTGCTGGCCTGTGAACCGGACGGCGGCTCGCTCGTCGACCCGTCCCAGGTCGACATCTGGGTGGCCTCCTGGGGCGACTGGCTCGCCCGGCTGTCCCACGAACCGGGCCTGCGCGGCGCCCAGGTGGTCGTGGAGACCGCCCCGGACACCGGGACCCGGCTCGCGGCCGAGGTGCTCCCCCGGATCTCCCCGGACGCGCCGGCCGCCGCGCGCGCCGTGATGGAGGAGGTCGTCGAGCGCTATCCGTCGGCGTCCTCCGAGATGCACACGTACATCGCCCTGACCTACGGCCCGACGGGCGGCCCCAAGCGCGGCACGGACGACATCGTCACCGACCTGTCGATGCGGCTGCCCGGACTGCTGTCCGGACTCGTCGCGGCGGGCGGCGGCAGCGCCTACCCGCTGCCGGCCGACCGGCTCGCCGAGATCGTCCGGGTGGCGTACGACCCCGCCATCGCCCCCGATGTCCTCAGCGCCCGCGCCGAGCACGCCACGACGGGTGTGGAGTGGGGCGACGCGGGCCCGGCCGCGGCCGTGGAGACCGTCACCTCGTACAAGCACGACTCGGGTGTCTCGCGCACCTGGATGCTGACGCTCGCGCCCCGCGGCACCGTCCGTTCCAGCGTGCTGCGCGGGCTCCTCGAACCGGCCCCGGGCACCCGGCGCAAGCGGGTCTCCCTGATCTACCGGCCCATCGACCCCGCCACCTCGGCCCGCATCGTCGAGTCCGACCGGCGCACCGCGCACTTCATGGCGGGCTCCAAGCGCGGTCTCGTCCAGGCGCGGGCCAGTTCGGAGATGCAGGCCGCCGAGCAGACCGCGGCCGAGGAGGCGGCGGGCGCGGGGCTCGTCGAGTTCTCGCTGATGGTGACGGTCACGGTGGACGACGAGGAGCAGTTGCAGGACGCGGGGATCACCGTGCGCAACCTCCAGGCCTCGTCCCGCATCCTGATGCGCCCCGCCGACCGTATGCAGGCCGCCGCCTTCACCTGCACGCTGCCGGTCGGCCTGCTCCCGTGGGAGCACACCCTCGTTCCGTACCAGATCAGGGAGGCACTGTGAGCAGGCAGCCGGCACCGGGGACCCGAGCGGTCCCGCCGGGTCCCGTCACCGCGCCGCCGCGCGGCTGGTACGGCCCCGCGGGCGGCCAGGTCGGGCACGTCGACCCGCCCGCGCTGTGGCGCGCGACGACCGTGCAGGCGTGCGGACTGTGGCCGTTCGCGGCCGGCTCCGGCGCGCCGATGACCGGGGTCCCGCTCGGGCAGCATCTGCACACCGGGGCGACCGTGTGCGGCGACCCCATCTCCTGGTTCACCCGGGCCCGTTACATCTCCAACCCCTCGCTCTTCATGCTGGGCATGCCGGGCCTCGGCAAGTCGACCCTGGTCAACCGCATGCTGATCGGCATGTCCGCGACGGGCATCACGCCCCTGGTCCTCGGCGACCTGAAGCCCGACTACGCCGACACCGTGCGGGCGCTCGGCGGCCAGGTGATCTCCATCGGGCGCGGGGTCGGCGGCATCAACGTCCTCGACCCGGGCGCGATGGGCGAGGCGGCGGCCCGGATCGGCGGCGAGCGCGGCCGGATCCTGGCCGCGGAGGCGCACGGCCGGGTCCTGAACATGGTCGCGGCGCTGATCACCATCGTGCGCGGGCGTCCGATGGACGACCACGAGCAGTCGGTGCTGTCCGCCTGTCTGCACCATCTCGCGGAGCGTACGAAGCCGGGGCGGGCGCCGCTCCTGCCGGATCTGCTGAAGGTGCTGGACGAGGGTCCCGACCGGGTCCGCGCGGTGACGCTGGACCGCGGCAACGTGGCCCGCTACCAGGAGGCCGTGGACCCCCTGCACCGCTCGCTGCTCGGTGTGCTCGACGGCCCGCTCGGCGACACCTTCGCCAACGAGACCTCGACCCGGATCGACCCGGCGTCGCCCGCCGTGTGCGTGGACATCTCCCGCATCGGCGAGGCGGACACCCAGCTCACGGCCGCGGCGATGCTGGCCGCCTGGTCCGACGGGCTCGGCACGGTGGCCGCCGCGCACGCCCTCGCGGACGCCGGACTCGCCCCGCAGCGCTGGTTCTTCACCGTTCTCGACGAGCTGTGGCGCCCGCTGCGGGCCGCCTCCGGCATCGTGGAACGGATCGACGCGCTGACCCGGCTGAACCGCTCGCTCGGCCTCGGCGACGCGAAGATCACCCACACGCTCAAGGACGCCGAGGCCCTCGGCAGCGAGGCCGACCGCGCGAAGGCGCGGGGGTTCGTGGAACGGGCGGGCATGGTCGTCTGCGCCGGGCTGCCGCGCTCGGAGATGCGGGAACTGGGCGAGATCGTCGGCATGTCCGAGCGCGAGATCGAGCTCGTGTCCTCGTGGTCGTCCCCGCCGGGCTGGGCGAGCACCGGCGGCAACGAGGAGCCGCCCGGCCGCGGACGCTTCCTCATCAAGGTGGGCGGCCGCCCCGGCATCCCGATCAAGGTCTCCATCACCGACACGGAACGGGCCCTGCACAACACGAACACCCGCTGGACAGAGGCGGGCAGACCGTCCCTGCACAAGGGTCCCGGCCCACATTCCAGCCCGTCCGGGGTTGGACGGAGGGGAGATTCCAGCCCGTCCGGCGCTTGAGGACCCGCGCGGAGCGCGGAGGGGGGCGGGCGCAGGGGCCACGCCCCCAGGACGGGACGGAAATTCCAGCCCGTCCGGCGCTTGAGGACCCGCGCGGAGCGCGGAGAGGGGTGCAGGGGCCACGCCCCCAGGACGGGACGGAAATTCCAGCCCGTCCGGCGCTTGAGGACCCGCGCGGAGCGCGGAGGGGGGTCCGGGGGCCAGGCCCCCGGGACGGGACGGGTAGGGGCGGCGGGGGCGAGAACCATCGACGGGGGAGCAGAGATGAGCAGCACACGCAGGACGGGACCCGGAGCCGGGGAGGACCTCCTCCCCTGGATCGTGCCGGGCGCCGCGTTCCTCATCGGCACGACGTTCCTGGCCGCCTGGCTGGGCGGAACCCTGGGCGCGGCGGCGACCGGCGCCGGCTGGCACCCACCACCGTTCACCCTGTCCACCCTCTCCACCCTGGTGAGGCAGGGCCCCGGCCCCCTGTGGCCGACCACCTCCCCGACCGCGCTCACCGCCGGCATCGCCACCGTCCTCGGGACCGTCGTGGCGGCGATCACGGCCCTGATCACGCTCGTACGACGCCGGGTCACCGCACCCACCGGCCTGGCCGGCCGCAAGGAACTGGCCGCCCTCCTGCCCAAGGGCGCCGCCCGGCGCGCCCGCGAACTCCGGCCGGCCCTGGCCAAGCTCGGCAAGATCACCCCGGACGACACCGGGAACCTGATCGGCAACCTCGAACCCCGCGGTCCGGAACTCCGCTCCAGCCACGAGGACGTCGAGCTCGACCTGATGGCACCCCGCGCGGGCAAGTCCACCGGCATCGCGGTCCCGCGCGTCCTGCGGGCCCGCGGCAGCGTGCTGCTGACGTCGAACAAGGCGGACGTGTACAGCGTGACGCGGGCGGAACGCGAACGGCTGGGCCGGGTCTGGACGTTCGACCCCCAGGGCATCGCCCACACCCCCCGCGGCCTGTGGTGGGACATGCTCGCCGAAGCGGCCACGATCGAGGGCGCCCGCCGGCTGGCCGGACACTTCGTCGGCGCGGTCAACGACGACGCCTCCCGCCGCGACTTCTGGATCTCGGCCGCCCAGAACACCCTCACCGCCCTCTTCCACGCGGCCCACCGCGGCGGACGGCCGATCGGCGAGGTCCTCGCCTGGCTGGCCGACCCGGCCGACCGCACTCCGGTCGACCTGCTGCGCGACGCCGGGATGACGGCCCTCGCCGACCAGTTGCAGGGCACGGTGCAGGGCGCGGTGGAGACCCGGGACGGCATCTACGAGACCAGCCGCCAGTGCGTGGCCTGCCTGCTCGACCCCGCGATCGCCGCGTGGGTGACCCCGGACCCCGCGCTGCCGCAGTTCCTCCCCGACCGCCATGTGCTGTCCCCCGACACGCTCTACCTGCTCTCCAAGGACGGCGGCGGCTCGGCGGCCGGGGTCGTCGCCGCGGCCGCCGACTCCGTGCTGCGCGCGGGAGTCGTCGCCGCGGAGCGGATGGGCGGACGCCTCGAACCGCCGATGACGGCGGTCCTCGACGAGGCGGCGAACGTCTGCCGGATCTCCGATCTCCCCGACCTGTACTCGCACTTCGGCTCACGCGGCATCAACATCGTGACCCTGCTGCAGAGTTACCGGCAGGGCGCACGGGTCTGGGGCGAGACGGGCATGGACGCGCTCTGGTCGGCCGCGACCATCAAACTGCTCGGCGCGGGACTGGACGACGCCGACTTCGTGGAGAAGATCTCCCGGCTCGTCGGCGACCACGACGTCTCGACGGTCAGCTGGTCCAAGGGCAGGGACGGACGCTCCCGGTCGACGTCGTACCGCCTGGAACGCATCCTGCCCGCCGACCGCATCCGCGCCCTGCCCAAGGGCACCGCCCTGCTCCTGGCCACCGGCATCCGGCCCGCCCTGGTCCGGCTCCGCCCCTGGTACGCCGAGCCGGGCGCCGACCGCATCGCGACGGCGGCCCAGGCCGAGGTGAAGGCCATCACCGCCCGCGCGGCCGAAAGGATCACCTACCGATGACATCCGAGGCCTTCCCGACCACGACCGAAGCAGCCGGACAACAGGCGGCCGAGGCACCCCCGTTCATCCTCTTCCTCGACGGTTCCGAGTACGCCGAGGAGATGAGCCGACTGGCCGTCTGGGTCGGCGACCTGCTCCTTCCCGTCTACGGCCGCGAGGTCACCTCGCAGCAGCCCTGGTGCCCCCGCTGGTGGGAACACCCGGAGGCGGTCGCCCGGCTCCACGGACTGTGGCTGGCCTGGCAGGAGCACACCGACCCGGCGGCGGGCGCCTCGGGCCCGGCCGTCTGGCACCGGGACCACCTCGGCGCCGTACTGTCCGAACTGCGTTCTCCCAGCGGCCCGTTCGCGGGCTGCAAGGGCGGCAGCCACCGCCCGAAGACGCCACCCGCGGTCGAGTCGTACGAGGACGCGGTCGCCGCGTCGGCACACCGGCCCGACCCGGATCCGTACGAGACCAGTCTCTGGTAAGCGAGGAATACTCCGCCCATGAACGACACCCCCGCACCCGACGCGTCCGCGGCCGACGCGGCTCCTTCCCTGCGCGCCTATCTGGGCCTCTACGCCGCCGGATTCGTGGAACGCGAGCAGATGATCGCGACCGTGGCCGGCTGGCCCTTCCAGCCCGAGGAGGGCCTGGACGAGGGACATCCCGAGCCGACCCACCAGGACAACACGCTGTCCGTGCTCGCCGCGGCACGGCTGCTCGGGCAGGTGACCCGCGAGGACGTGGAGGAGATCCAGCGCAGGATCGACGGCCGGCCGGACGGTCCGGCCGACGGGACCGAGCGTCGGCCATGACCACGGGCGAGCGGCCGGAGGCGGGACTCAGACCCGAATACCGCGCGCTGTACCGGGAGTTGCAGACCCGGATGTCACCGGGCGGCGATCTCGCGCCGGGCGGCGCGGACACGTTCGCCCGGTTCCGGCGCGGCGCGCTGTGGACGCCGGAACGCGAGCGGATGCACTCCGCGATCCTGGAGGAGTTCGCCGGGCGCTGCGCCGGCCTGCCCCGCGACGGCCATGCCGCCCTGCTCACCGCCGGGGCGCCCGGCGCCGGGAAAGGCGGCGCACTGCGCGGACTCGGCGAGTGGCAGGGGCGCGACGACGCACTGGGGCACGCGCTGCGGCGGGTCCACGGCATCGACATACGCGACTACGTGGTCCTGGACCCGGACCAGTTCAAGGTGGCGATCTTCGAGCACGGCGGATCGCCCCGTCTGGCGCCCTCCGCACGCGTGCTGTCCGACGGGCGGCCGGTCGCGCCGTCCGAGACGGCCTCGCTCACCCACCGCGAATCGGCCTTCCTCCAGGAGGTCTTCGAGCAGTGGGCACGCTCCGAGGGCTACAACCTCCTCTACGACGCGACGCTGCGCGACCAGCGCTGGAACGAGAAGCTTCTCGGCGATCTGCGCGCCGACGGCTACGACCGGCGCGTCCTGCTGTCGGTCGAGGTCCCCCTCGAACAGTGCCTCGCCCAGAACGCCGGCCGCTGGCAGCGCGGCCGCACCGAGTTCGACGCGGGCCGCGACCCGTACGGCGGTCGGATGGCCCCCGAGGTCATGATCGAGGACCTGTACGCGCGGAGCACGTCGGGGCGCGGGTTCTCCGTCGGCCGCGAGAACGCGGAGAAGCTGGTCGAGAGCGGGCTGGCCACCGGGCTGATCACCTCGGAGCGGGGGGTGTTCCCCGCCGGACGGGGAACGGAGCCGGGCCTGGCGTCGGGGCTGGGCACCTCGACCGGTGGGGCACCGGGGCTGGGCACCTCGGCCGGTGGGGCATCCCGGGTATCGGGGGCGGGTGTCCCGGCCGGTGCGGTGTCCGGGGCAGGTGCGTCGGACGGTGGAGTGTCGGGGGTGAGTGGCCCGGCCGGGGCGGTGTCCGGGGCGGGGGCCTCCATCGGCGATGCCACGATTCGGGTCGCCACCGCGGCCCGTCTGCGGTCCGGTGGCGGAAATGCCTCACCGGCGGCCGGGCGGATGCCGGGTGCGGCGGGCGGCGCCTCGCCGGCCGTCGCGGCCGTCCCGCGTCCGGCTCCTCGGCCGCCCCGGGCGCCGTGAGCACCGGGGGCGCCGGGAGCGCCGGGAGCGCTGGGAGCGCCGTGAATGCCGGGCAGGGCCTACGGCCGGCTTACGGGGTCGATGCTCTCCAGGATGCGGCGCTTGCGGGCGATGTTCTCGAGGAGTGCGGCCCGTCCGAAGCGGTGCGGGGCACTGTCGTACACCTCGCGGCCGCGCTCCGAGGTGAACAGTTCCTCGGGGACGCTGTCGAGCCCCTGCGGAAGGAACTTGAGGACCTCCTCGACCGCCGCGAGCGCGAACGCGGAGCCCTCACGCTGTCCGTGCCGCTCGGCGGGCGGAGTGTGCAGCAGCCGCAGTCCCGTGTCCGTGGCCACCTGGTCGCTCACCCACAGGAACTCCCCCGGGTCGATGATCCGCGAGGGCTCCCGCCCGCCGAACGCCGGTGGTGCGGGCGGGAGTTCGTCGGCGAGCCGGAACGCGAAGGAACGGGCGCGGCCGCACTGGGGGCAGACGCCCTCGTACACCGCGACCAGGGCACCGTCCCGCTCGTCGAGACGGTGCTCGCGCTCGAAGCTCTCCGCCCCGCACGCGCAGGCGTGCAGGTCCATGTAGAGGTGTGCTTCCTGCGTCGAACGGGCGATCAGCATGCCGAGATCTTACGTGCCACGAGGCCGTTCAAGGGGGAAAGTGCCAGTGGAGCAGGAACCGCTCGACCACGGGAACGACGGCCGTTCCGACCGGGCGGAGGCCCGGAGCGACGCCCGGGAGAGCGTCCAGGGGGACGGCCGGCCGGACGTGCGGCCGGACGTCCGGCCGGAGGCCCAGGGGGAGACTCGTCCCGCCGCCGGTGCGGGGCCGCGCGCGGAGCCCGTCGTCATCACCGCGACCGACGTCGCGGGCAGCCGTTTCGTCTCGGGCACCGGCGCCGCGCCTGATCCCGGACGCCAGGCCGCCGTCGTCGCGCAGGCGGAGAGCACCCTGCCGATGGTGGTGCAGAGCCTGTACGCGCAGCGGCTGACCTCCGTCGAGCTGCGGTCCGGCGCCGCCGGCGACCGCTTCTTCGCGCTCACCGACGACCGGGGCCGGGGCCTCACCCTGCGGCTGGACGCGATACCGCTCCCCTCCGGCACCGTCGCGCGGACCCACGTGAACACCACCTCGGACCAGCACGTCGTCCAGCTCTCCGACCGGATGGACCCGCGTCAGGTGGGCCGGGCGCTGAGCCACGAGGTCGGCGAACTGCTCGCGGTGCGCGACCGGGCGACCCGTGCCGCCGCCGGTGACCCCGAGGTCGCGGGCGTCGCTCCGAACCGCCAGGACCTGCTGGCCCGCGGCGGGCTCGGCGGCGCGGACCGGCGCCTGAGCCTGACCGAGGAGGACCTCGGCCGGGTCGGCGAACTCAACCACCTGGCCGCCCGCATGTACGACGTCACCCCCGACGCCACCCAACGCGCCGAATCCCGGGGTGAGTTATCGGCGCTCATCGACCATGTCGGGCTGCGGCCGCAGGCCCCCGCCGACTCCGACCGCCATGTCCCGGAGCTCCTGGCCGCCGACATCCGCCGTGATGTCATCGACCCGCACCTCACCCCGATGACGGCCGACGCCCTGCGCGAACTCGCCGTCCCCGTCGAGCGGTTGGGCGCCGCCGACGCCGCCGAACTGCGGGAGTTCCGGTCGCGGGCCGAGCACGCGCGGCCCCTGGGGGCCACCTTCGACGCGCCTCCCCTGCCGGGGCTCCGGCCCGACGGCTCCCCCGTCCCGCGCGAGGAGCTCGCCGGAGCGGCGGCCCAGGCGGCCGACCGGCGCACCCGGGACGGTGCCGCCACCCTGGACCAGCTCCGCGCGGAGACCGCCGCGACCGGTGAATGGCCCACCCGCCAGGTCGTCATCGGCGGTGGTGCCAGCCTCGTCGGACGCGACCCGCAGGCCCTGCTCGTCGACGCCCGCGGCCGCTGGCACCTGGACCCCGGCCAGGGCATCGTCCAGTCCCCCGACCAGACCAGGGACATGCGGGCCAGCGGGATGGGGGACGCCCACCAGTTCGCCGACCCGACCTCGCGGGTGCCGCGCGACGCCGTGCGCCTGTGGGAGGACCAGCTCGCCGTGCGCGGACCGGTCGTCGACGGCACCGCGGCCCTGGTCCCGGGCCAGGACGGTCACCTCTACGCGCACATCCGGCCCGGCGACGGCTCGCCGGACGTCTACGTGAAGGTCGAGGGCACGCCCACCGTGGCCACCGGGCTGCCGCCGGAGATGGTGCCGGGCGTCGACCGCCGGGACGCGGTGAACCTGCCGGAAGCCCTCGACGCCGTACGCGGGCAGCTGCCCGCCGGCTCACCCGCGCAGGCCGCGCTGACCGGGGAGGTCTCTGCGGAGCGGGCGCTCCAGGTGCTGCGGGACGAAGGCGTGCTGGACGGGCTGCGCTCCGGGGGCGGGGCGCGGGCCGCTCTCCAGACGCTCGACGCGACCGCCCGGTGGGAGCGGGCGCGGGCCGCCGCGCCCGGACGCGTCTTCATCGGGGACGAGATCGCCGAGGGCCGTTTCGACGCGCGGGCCGCGGGTGCGGAGGGGGCCCCGAAGACGTGGCTCGTCGCGGGCGCCGGCGGCACGGGGGTGGCCAACGCCGAGATCATCCTGGAGGCCGACCCCGAGGCGCGAGTCACCATCTACGGACCGAACCTTCCTCCGGCGCTGGAGAACCAGGTGCAGTTCACCGCGCTGCGGGAGCGGTTCGTCCGCGAGTACGGCGGGGACGGGCGCCTCACCATCGACATCCATCCCGACAATCGGGTCGGTGCCGTGCAGATGCACCTCGGGGCCGACGGGAGGCCGCGGTTCCGCGAGGGGCGTGTGGAGGCGGACGCGTATGTGGCGAGCCTCGGGCGGACCGCGCCGATGCCGGAGGCCCTTCGGGAGCTGAGTGAGCTGACGCGGGCCGGGGGTGGGCAGGTGAGGGGGGATCTGATGTTCGACCGGGACCGGCAGTACCTCGGGTACGGCGTCACGTTCGAATCCGGGGGGAGGCGGCATCGGGTCGAGGTGACCGGGGCGGCGTCGCAGTTGCTGCCCCGTGATGTGTTCCCCCGGGAGACCCAGGCCGCCTTGACGGCCATGGCGGTCCGCCAGGTGCCGTCCCAGAGCGGCAACGCGGCTCCGGGGTTCGCTCCCGTGGCCGAGCAGGCGGCTCGGCTGGCGGAGGCGCGGGCGGGGGGCGGGGTCGAGCGGCATGCCTCGGTGCCGGAGAGCTGGCGCAGGCCGGCGGTGGCGGGCGCGACGGCCTCCGGCGGGCCCGCGAACCCCGTGTCGAACGCGGCCCGCCTCCAGTCCGGCCGGCGTGCCGGCGCGCCGGGCGGAGCCGTTCCCGGCGCGGCGGCACCGGGGCCGGTCCCTCGGGTGCAACGGCCACCGCGGCCCGGGCGGTGACGACCGGTCCGGTGGGTGGATCGGGGCCGCGCCGGTGCATCAGGCCGCCGCTGTCGGGCAGAGAAGTGACCGTTAGTGGCGACGGCCATCGATGTACCGGCACGTCCCCTTCCGCCGGATCCCGGCTGCGGGTGCAGGATCCAGCCCCTCCGGCGATTGAGGAGCGGGGCCTGGGGCGGAGCCCCAGGGGGTCACTTCTCGGGTGCCGCGCAGGATTTCAGCCCCGGCCAGCAAAAGTTCAGCCCCTCCGGCGATTGAGGAGCGGGGTCTGGGGCGGAGCCCCAGGGTGGGACGGGTAGGGGCGGAGGGGGCGAGGCAACCTGGGGTGAGGTGATCTGCGGGGCCGGTCGGGGTGGACGGTAGATGCGTATGCATATATTGTTCACGCAAGTGATAGAGGCCGACGCATCTCAGGGGGAACCATGACCCGCCGATTCCTGTTCGTGCTCGGCAGCAGCCGCCCGAACGGCAACACCGAGACCCTGGCCCGCAGGGCAGCCGAACAACTCCCCGCAGACACAGAGCACCACTGGCTCTCCCTGGCAGCCCACCCCCTCCCCGACTTCACAGACCTCCGCCGGGACGGCGACCACGTACGCCCGCCCGCCTCGGGCACGGAGGGCACCCTCCTGGACGCCACCCTCGCCGCCACCGACATCGTCATCGCCTCCCCCCTGTACTGGTACTCGGTGTCCGGCCTGACCAAGCGCTACCTGGACTACTGGTCCGGCTGGCTGCGCACACCCGGCGTCGACTTCAAGGCCACCCTGGCCGGCCGCACCCTGTGGGGCGTCACCGCACTCGCCCACGAGGAGCCGGAGGTCGCCGACCCGCTGATCGGCACGCTGAACCACACGGCGGCGTACATGAAGATGCGCTTCGGCGGCGTCCTGCTCGGCAACGGCAGCCGCCCCGGCGACGTCCTGAACGACACGGCGGCGCTGACCCGCGCGAAGACCTTCTTCGCCCAGGAGGCACCGCTCGCGCGCTTCTCCTACGAGCAGTGAGGCGCCCGCTCAGGCGGTGATGTCCTTCGTCGTGAACCGCGCCCACGCGGCCGACCCGAACACGGCGACGTACAGGCCCTGCAGGCCGAGGTCGCGGACGAGGTCGTCCCAGTAGACGGGGTCACGCATGAGGTCGGCGAAGGACAGCCAGTAGTGGGAGAAGAAGTACGGCTGGAGCGCGTGGAGCTGCGGGATCTGGTCGAGGATCTGGACGGTGATCAGGAGGCCGACGGTCGTCGCCATGGCCGCGACGCCGCTGTTGGTGAGGGTGGAGACGAACAGGCCGAGCGCGGCGACACCGGTCAGTGACGCGGCGACGACCAGGGCGATGAGCAGCGCTCTGCCGAGCCCCTCGGCGAAGCCGATCCGGGTCCCGGAGATCGTGGTCAGGTCACCCAGCGGGAACAGCAGGGCGCCCACAGCGAAGGCCGACACCGCCACCACGAGGGTCGCCACCAGGCAGAACGCCATCGTCGTCGCGTACTTCGTGAGCAGCAGCCGCATGCGGCCCGCGGGCGCGACGAGGAGATAGCGCAGGGTTCCTGCGTTGGCCTCCCCCGCGATCGCGTCGCCCGCGATGACGCCGATCGCCATCGGCAGGAAGAACGGGAGCGTCGCGGCCAGCCCGGTGAACACCAGGAACAGCCCGTTGTTGGTGATCTGCGCGATGAACGCCGGGCCCTCGCCGCCGCCACCGCCCGCCTCCGAGCCGCCGTCCGTCTCGATCCTGACGGCGACGCCGATGAGGATCGGCACGGCCGCGAGCACGCCGAGCAGCGCGATGGTGCGCCAGCGGCGGAAGGTCGTGACGAGTTCGTCGCGGAAGAGTCCGAGGGTCCAGAGCGGGCTGCGCTGGCGGGTGGCCCCCGTTTTCGCGGCCACTGGCGAGGGCGTGCGCGTAGCGGCTGTCGCCGGCCCGGCGTCTCCCGGCTTCGCTGGCGGGGGTGCGATTCTCTCCGTGCGTGCCTCCGGTGGCCCCCCGGCGTCCCCGCTCTGTGCGCTCTCAGCCCGCGACATCGAAACCCTCCCCGGTCAGCGCCACGAACGCGTCCTCCAGCGAGGCCCGTTCCACTCCGAAGCCGCGGACCCGGACGCCCGCCATGACCAACGCGGCGTTCAGTTCGGCCAGTTCACGGGCCGGAGGCTCCGCTGTCACTCCCGTCTCGGTCACGACGAGATCCGTGACGCCCTGCTCCTTGAGAATCCGTGCCGCGTCCCCGGCGTCCGGGGTGGTCACCACCAGCCGGCCCCGGGCACCGGCCGCGAGATCGGCCACCGGGCCCTGCACGACGAGCCGCCCCTGGGCCATCACGGCCGCGTGGGTGCAGACCTGCTCGATCTCGTCGAGGAGGTGCGAGGAGAGGAAGACGGTCGTGCCGTCGGAGGCCAGCTCCCGGACCAGCGCGCGGATCTCGCGCATGCCCTGGGGGTCGAGGCCGTTGGTCGGCTCGTCCAGGACGAGCAGCCGGCGGGGCTGGAGCAGCGCGGCCGCGAGCCCGAGCCGCTGTTTCATCCCCAGGGAGTACGCCTTGGCCTTCTTTCCCGCCGCCGCGGTCAGTCCGACCCGGTCCAGCGCGGTCCCGACACGTGTCCGCCGGGTGCGGGGATCGGCGGTCGGGTCCGCGGCGTCGTACCGGAGGAGGTTGTCCCGCCCGGAGAGGAAGCCGTACAGCGCGGGGCCCTCGATCAGCGCCCCGACGTGCGGGAGCACGGAGCGAGCGGACCGGGGCATGGGCCTCCCCAGCACGCTCGCCGTCCCCGAGGTCGGCTCGATCAGGCCCATCAGCATGCGGATGGTGGTGGTCTTGCCCGAGCCGTTCGGGCCGAGGAAGCCGAAGACGCTGCCCGCCGGGACGGTGAGGTCCAGGCCGTCGACGGCGAGCTGTCCGCCGCGGTACCGCTTGCTCAGCGCCCGGGTGGCGATCACCGCGGCCGGCTCGCCGCGGGCGCTCGCCGTCCGCCCCGCGGCGACGGCGGCGCCCGCGGTGCGTGCCGGATCGTGCTCGTCGGCGGACAGCTCCTCCATGGGCTCCCTCGGTTCGGTTCGCCTCGTTGCCTCTACTGGGCCGCGTCGGCCGCCTTCACCAGCGCGGCCTTGGTGACGGCACCGGCGTACACCTTGCCGTCGTCCGTGATCAGCGCGTTGACCAGGCGGGTCGAGAAGACCGTGCCCGAGCCGAACGTGCCCTTCACGTGGTCGCCGAACGAGTTCAGGAAACCGTCGACGTCACCGTTTCCGGTCGAGCCGGACGCTCCGGACGGCAGGCCCTCGCCGCCGGTGTCGAGGACGACGATCGTGTTCCAGCCCTCGCCGATGGTCTTCGAACCGCCGAGGCCGTCGGCCGAATCCTCGTGCCCCTTCGGCAGCGCCTTCTCGAAGTCCTTCCGCCCGTCGCCCTTCGACTCCCCGCCCTTCAGGTCGTCGCCCTCGGTCACCTTCGCGCCCTTCGGCGGCGTGAAGGCGAACGTCGACGCGGACGGCCGGGAGAAGTCGACCCGGGTGAAGCCCGCGTCCACGACGGCCGCGCCGCCGCTCGCCGGGGTGAGCGTGAACTTCAGCGGCAGCCCCGTCTTCGCGTCCACCGCGATGCTGATCGCGCCGACCGTCGTGCCGGACTGCCGGGGCTTGATCACCAGCTTGTAGGCGTCACGGCCCGCGACGTGCGCGGTGCCGTCGACGGTCACGGAGGTCGTGTCGTCCACGGACTTGAGAACCTCGTCGGCGAAGTCCTTCGGGGTGGCGGGGACATCGTGCGGCGCCTTGCCCCCGCCGGTCTGCCCGGACTCGCCGGACGTCGAGTGGAAGACCTCGTTCGACTTGCTGTCGTATCCCCACACGTCCTTGCCGTTGTGGATGACGCTGTACTCGGCGGCGTCGTCCAGCAGGGAGACCTTGGCCCGGTCCGGGCCGTCGGCCGCCACGCGCAGCGTGTGGGTGCCCGAGGCCAGTTCGAGGAGCTTGGACTGCGGGTCGGCGGAGGAACCACCGTGCTCCCCGGCCGCGCCGGACAGCAGGCCGCTCTCCAGACCGCCCAGGTCGGGCAGTCCCAGATCGGTGCTGATCTTGACGGTGCCGGACAGTTGCTGGACGTCCGACTCGGCGATCTTCTCGATGAGTTGCTGCGCGGTGACCTTCGGCAGGTCGGGGTCCCCGGAGTCGGCGAGCGCCGGGACGAGTCCGATCGTCGCCGCCGCCACCCCCACCACCGCGACCGGAACGACGTACCGCGCGGCCTTGTGTCGCCCGGCGAACCTGTCGTCGGCCTCCTCGGCCCTCGCGCTGTCGTCGGATTCGTACGGTGCCATGTGTGCCTTACCTCCGTCGTCGGCGGCGGCCCTGCCCTCGATTCCGTTCCACTCCTAAGCCGCCATTCTCACCCGGACCAGTGAGGAGTGGTGTTCTCCATATGACCAAATACGCCGGATGAACGCGTCAACCCGCGGGCTCAACTCCGCGTAGTCCTGGGGTATGACGTGAGAGGGCGGGGCTCCCCCGGACCCGTAGGGGTCGCTCGGACCCGTAGCGGTCGCTCGGACCCGTAGCGGTCGCTCGGACCCGTAGGGGTCGCTCGCGGGGTCGCCGGCGGGGACACGCCGCGCGGCACACCGCGGGCACGCCGCGGGACACGCCGCGGGGGGAGCGGTGTCGGCCCGAGGCGTGCCGGCCCCCACCGGACCCAACCGGCCCCGCCGGGTCCCACTCGACCACCGCCCGGCTCGGCGCCGCACGCGCGCCGCCTGCCACGCTGACCGCATCGCCCGACATCACGCCACAGCGCCCCACAGCACTCTGCAGCACGTCGAATTGACCCGTTTCGCGCACCAATATCTAAATGTGGCGATTGTTCGAGTAAAAGGCGATCCGAATCCGTACCTACGGATGGCACCGAACGGAGCGCCCAGCACTCCGGGAATCACAGGATCGAGGGATCGTCATGGTTGCCATCAGGCACGTCGGGGGATACGCCGCCGCGGGCGTCGCCGTCCTCGCACTCACGCTCGCCGGGTGCGGAGGGGGAGGCGGCGGGAGCAGCGGAAGCGGGAGCGGGAACAGCACTCCGCAGAGCAGCGGCTCGACGCAGAGCGGCGCCAAGGGATCGGCGACGTCGACGCTGAGCACCGCCAAGATCGCGAAGCTGGGCACGGTCGTGACCGACGGCAAGGGGTTCGTCCTGTACCGCTTCGACACGGACTCGGCGAACCCGACCAGGGTCAGCTGTTACGACACCTGCGCCGCCCTCTGGCCCGCCGCAACGACCACGGCCCAGGGTTCGGTGACCACGAAGGGCATCGACAAGAGCCTGGTCTCCACGGTGAAGCGCAACGACGGCACCACCCAGATCACCCTCGCCGGCTGGCCCCTCTACCGGTACGCCAAGGACGACGAGCCCAAGGAGCCGTACGGCCAGGGAGTGGACGGAACGTGGTGGGCCGTCACGCCCTCCGGAGCGAAGATCACCACGCCGGTCACGGCGAGTCCGGGCAGCGGGGGCTACTGACCGTCACCCCCGCGAGAGCCATTCCTGGCATGGGTCCCCTGGCATGGGTCCCCTGGCATGGGTCCCCCGGCATGGGCCGGTCGTCCCCGGCCGGCCCTGACCGGTGACCCGCGGGCCGGCTCAGCCGGCCCGGTGCACCACCGCGTCCACCAGCTCGACCAGCGCGGCCTTCGCGTCGCACTCGCGCAGCGGAGCCAGCGCGGCGCGCGCCTCCTCGGCGTAGCGCACGGTGTCACGGCGCGCCTGCTCCAGCGCGGGGTGCTCCCGCAGCCGGGCCAGTGCCTCCGCGTGCCGCGCGTCGTCCGTCAGGTCGGACTCGAGCAGCTCGCACAGCGCGATGTCGTCGGCGAGCCCCAGCCGCTCCGCGCGCTCGCGCAGCCGCAGCACCGGCAGCGTGGCGATGCCCTCGCGCAGATCCGTCCCCGGCGTCTTGCCGGACTCGTGCGAGTCGGACGCGATGTCGAGGACGTCGTCCGCGAGCTGGAAGGCGACGCCCAGCCGCTCGCCGTACTGCGTGAGCACGTCCACGACGGTCTCGTCGGCGCCCGACATCATCGCGCCGAACCGGCAAGCGACCGCGACCAGCGACCCGGTCTTGCCGCCGAGCACGTCCAGGTAGTGATCGACCGGATCGCGGCCGTCGCGCGGCCCCGCGGTCTCCAGGATCTGCCCGGTCACGAGCCGCTCGAAGGCCTCGGCCTGGATCCGGACGGCCTCGGGCCCGAGGTCGGCCAGGATGTACGAGGCACGGGCGAAGAGGAAGTCACCCGTGAGGACGGCCAGCGAGTTGCCCCAGCGCACGTTGGCGCTGTCCACGCCGCGCCGGACCTCGGCCTCGTCCATCACGTCGTCGTGGTACAGCGTGGCGAGGTGGGTCAGCTCGACGACCACGGCCGAGGGCACGACACCCGGCGCGTAGGGGTCGCCGAACTGGGCGGCGAGCATCACGAGCAGCGGCCTGAACCGCTTCCCGCCGGCCCGCACGAGGTGCTGGGCGGCTTCCGTGATGAACGGGACCTCGCTCTTGGTGGCTTCGAGCAAACCCTCCTCGACAGCCGCCAATCCGGCCTGGACATCGGCCTCGAGAGCCTGGTCCCGCACGCTCAGCCCGAACGGCCCGACGACGGTCACGAGAGGTTCTCCTGTCTGCTGACGATCACATGGCGAACTCGGTCGATCATTCGGTCGATGACACGGTTTGTCGATGTGTCGCTGCCATCACTCAAGTCAGCGTATCCGGTCACGTTTCGATCACCGCGAGCGCCCACCGTCCCCCGGCCCACTTCGCTCCGCCAGGGGGTATGCGGGAGTACACCCGGAAGGCACACGGGAAGCACCTGCGTGCCCCAACGACGGGTACCCCGGTTCACGGGCGCCACCCGATCACCGACGGTATGTTCATGATCAGATGATGTGAACCGAATGGTGACGACATGCGGCGAAGCACCCGGAAGAGGTGACCTTGTCCCACAGCCGTGCCCGACCCGCGTACGGCCGGGACCCGACGGTCCCCGCTCCTCCGGCCGTGCCGCACGACGCATTCCGTCCACCGAGGTGACGCTCATGCACATCCGTACGTCCTTCCCCTACGAGATCACTCACGAGGACGTCCTCGTCCCTCTCTCGGACGGCACCCGTCTGTACGCCCGGATCTGGCGACCGCTGACCGAGGAGCCCGTACCGGCGCTCCTGGAGTACGCCCCGTACCGCCTGACCGACTGGACGGCCGCGCGCGACCAGCAGCGCCACCCCTGGTACGCCGGGCACGGCTACGCCTCCGTCCGCGTGGACGTGCGCGGGCACGGCAATTCCGAGGGAGTGCCCGGGGACGGACGGGCGGGGACCGAGGCGGACGACGGGGTGGAGGTGGTCTCCTGGCTGGCCGGCCGGCCCTGGTGCACCGGCCGGGTCGGCATGTTCGGGATCGCGTGGGGCGGCTTCACCTCCCTCCGGGTCGCGGCCCGCACGCCCGAGCCGCTCAGGGCGGTCGTCACGGTCTGCTCGACCGACGACCCTTATGACAACGACACGCACCACGCGGGAGGTTCCGTCCTCGCCGCCGACACGCACGCCAGGTCGGCCCGTCTGCTCGCCTTCGCCGCCCGCCCGCCGGACCCCGCGCACGTGGGCGAGGGGATGTGGCGGGACATGTGGGAGAAGCGACTGGAGGCCGTCACTCCCCCGGCGCACACCTGGCTGGCGCACCAGACCCGGGACGCGTACTGGCGTGAGGGCGCTGTCCGCGAGGAGTACGGGGCCATCCGCGCGGCGGTCCTCGCGGTCGGCGGCTGGCACGACCCGCACCGCGACACGGTGCTGCGCCTGGTGCGGAACCTGCCTGCGGATCGCGTACGAGGTCTCATCGGCCCCTGGTCCCGCCAGTACCCGGACCGGGGCCTGCCGCCCGGACCGGCGATCGGCTTCCTCCAGGAGACGCTGCGCTGGTGGGACCACTGGCTCCGCGACGAGGACACGGACGCGCTCTCCGTCCCTCTCCTGCGCTCCTACGTGATGGACGCGCACCCTCCCGCGACCGCGTACGCCCGGATCCCCGGCCGCTGGGTGGGCGACCCGGCCTGGCCCTCACCCTCGGTGACCCCGGTCGCGTACGCGCTCCAGGGCGCCCCGCTGCCGGTGCGGTCCCCGCAGCACACCGGGGTCGACGCGGGCCGGCTCTTCCCCTCGGGCGACGACGCCGACCTGCCGCCCGACCAGCGGGAGGAGGACGCCAGGTCGGCCTGCTTCGAGTTCGAGGTGGGCGAGGAGACCTGGGTCCTGGGCCGCCCCCGGGTCAATCTGCGGCTGACGTCCGCGTCACCCCGGGGCCAGGTGATCGCCCGGCTGTGCGACGTGGCCCCCGACGGGGCGTCCACACTCGTCACCCGGGGCGCCTTGAACCTGTCGGCGCGCCGGGGCCCGGACAGGACGGTTCCCTGGAGCCCGGGCACCACGGAGCACGTCGTCTTCGACCTGAACGCCATCGGCTACGCGTTCCCGGCGGGCCATCGCATCCGGCTGGGCGTCTCCTCCGCGTACTGGCCCTGGATCTGGCCCCAGCCGGGCTCGGAGGCGGGCTTCACCCTGGAGCCGGTCGGCAGCGTCCTCGAACTCCCGGTGCGGGCAACGAAGTCGGACCCCTCGGTCGCTTTCGAGGAACCGGAGGAGTCCGAACCCCTCGGCGTGACCGTCTCCGCGACCCTCGACGAGCCCCGCCCGCGACGCCTGGTCCTGCGCGACGTGGCCGCGGAGACCTGGAGCCTGGAGGTGGACCCGGGACGCGGCGGCACCCAGGTGTTCCCCGACGGCCTCGAATGCACGGAGGAGGCCCGGGAGACGTACACGATCGGCACGTCGGACCCGCTCTCCGCCCGCGCCCGCTCGGCCTGGTCGATCCGGCTGCACCGGCCCGAGCTGCCCTGGGACGCCCGCGTCGAGACGGTCTCCGCCCTCACCTGCGACGCGCGGGACTTCATCACGACCGACGAACTCGTCTGCAAGGACGGCGACGAGGTCGTCTTCCACCGGACCTGGGAGAAGCGAATCCCGCGCACGGCCGGCTGACCAGCCCAGTGAACAAAGGGAGTTCACCGCCGGCCGGGCGCGCGTGGACCCAACTGCGGCGGTACGACGCCCACTTCGCCGCGCCTCCACCGCGACCGGTCCGCTCTCGTGTCCGCGCTCCCCCACCCCCGGCGAACCGCGCCCGCCGCTGTGTCCCGCGCCACAATTCCCCCCGCACCAGGGGCTGCTCGACGCCTTCAGGGGGGCAGGAGGACCCTCACCAACGCAGGCGCAATGCCCGAATTACCCCCTCATGCCGCCTTGATGGTCTTTGGTCTCGTGAGTTGGGTCACCGGCCGACGAGGGTTCCACGGGGCACCTCTTTCGACTCAACCCCTTTGCGAAAGGCAAGTTGAGGATCCAATTCCGGCACAATCGGACTTTTTACCCGCTCATCAACCAGGCGAAAGTGATCTTCTCAGTCAAATCTCGTCTTGTTTCGGACATGTGCTCTCGCATACGTTCTGGTCGACCCCGGGCGGATCGCCGAATCCTGCCGCCGCCCGGCAACCCATCGACCCACGCACGGCAGGAGCGGGGGAACCACAGGTAAGCCGCCGATCCGGACAAACCGGACCGGCTTGGGGTGAAGCCGCGCCCACAGCGCGGCCGGGCATCTCCCGCCCGAACCCGACAGCTCACCTCGCAGGCGTCGGAGAGGACATTCGTCATGCCCATACGAGGCAAGCACCGCCGCATGAAGACCAACGTCATCACCCGGGGCATGATCGCCGCCGGTACGGGTGGCATGGCCCTCGCCCTCCCCCTCGTGGGCGCGACCGGCGCCAGCGCCGCCACTCCGGCGCAGGCTCCCCAGGCGGCCAAGACCGCGGTGGTCCCCAACGTGCAGCTCGTCACCTACAAGGTCGTCGCCGGCGACACCCTCGCGAAGGTGGCGAAGAAGTACCCCAAGAGCGGTGGCTGGAAGAAGCTGTACGCGGCGAACCGCGCGGTCATCGGCGACAACCCCTCGATGATCCGTCCGGGCCTGAAGCTGACCGTAGGCACGAAGACCCTGAAGTCGACGACCGTCCGCACCACGGCGAACGCGACCGCCGCCGTCGCCAAGTCCAAGACGACCACCGTCACCCAGGCCGCCGCCAAGACGTACTCCAACGACCTCGACGGCTGGATCAAGGAATCCCTGGACGTCATGGCCAAGGCCGGCATCCCGGGCAGCTACGACGGCATCTACCGCAACGTGATGCGCGAGTCCTCCGGCAACCCCAACGCCATCAACAACTGGGACTCCAACGCCGCCGCGGGCATCCCCTCCAAGGGCCTGCTCCAGGTGATCGACCCCACGTTCCAGGCGTACCACGTCGCCGGCACGTCGTCGAACATCTACGACCCGGTCGCCAACATCACCGCCGCCTGCAACTACGCGGCCGACAAGTACGGCTCCATCGACAACGTCAACGGCGCCTACTGATCGCACCCCCGCGACACCCTCTTCACCGCACCCGCCGACGGCGCCTTCCGGGCCGTCGGCGGGTGCGTTTTCCGTGTGGTGGGTGCGGGCGCGGGCGGGCGTGCGTCGGACTGTCCCGTACGTCGGACGGGACCGCGCATCGGACGGGACCGTACGTCGGACGGGTGCGCCGGTGTCAGCCGAAGCCGAAGATCCGCTCCAGGACGACCGCGATCCCGTCGTCCTCGTTCGACAGCGTGACCTCGTCGGCCACCGCCTTCAGTTCCGGATGGGCGTTGGCCATCGCCACGCCCCGGGCCGCCCAGTCGAACATCGGGATGTCGTTGGGCATGTCACCGAAGGCGAGCGTCGCGCCCGGCGTGAGCCCGAGATGCGCCGCGGCGAGAGCGAGGCCCGTCGCCTTGGTCACTCCGCATGGCTGGAGTTCGACGGTGCCCGGCCCGGACATGGTGACCGTCGCCAGCGAACCGACCACTCCCCGCGCCGCCGAGGCCAACTCGTCGTCGGACAAGGACGGGTGCCGGAGCAGCACCTTGCTGATCGGCTCCGCCCAGAGGTCGTCCCTGCGCGGCACCCGCACCGCCGGCAGCGTCGGATGCGGCATGACATAGCCCGGCTCGATGAGCGTCAGCCCGTCCACGCCGTCCTGGTCGACCGCCGCGTACAGCAGCCCGACCTCCGCCTCGATCTTGCCGAGCGCCGTCTCCGCCAGCTCCCTGTCCAGCGTCACCGACCACAGCATGCGGTCCGCGCCGGCGTCGTAGAGCTGCGCCCCCTGCCCGCACACCGCCAGTCCCTCGCCGCCGAGTTCGTCGAGAAGGGGTCGCACGCGCGGCGCCGGTCGGCCCGTGACCACGAGATGCCGGGCACCTGCCTGGGTCACCTTCGCCAACGCGGCGCGTGACCGGTCGGAGAGTGTGTCGTCGCCGCGCAGCAGCGTTCCGTCCAGGTCAGTGGCGATGAGTGAATATGCAGTCGGAGCGGCCATGATCCGAAGAATACGGATCGAACGACTCATCGGCCCGGCCTGAACCGGACGACGTCCGGTATCCCGTCAGCAACGCCGTTCACCGCACGGTGGTAAGCGCGTTGCGACCGCTTCGGATCACCCAGGCTCCGCTTCCGCCCACACCCACTTTCCCGCACAGGACCACCCACAACTCCCCAACACCCCTTGCGCCAAGCCCGACTCGGCCGAGCTCCGGACGCGGCCGTCACCAAGTCCGTTACCAGTGACACCCGTTGGAGAGGAGTGCGGCGACCTCCTTGCCGCAGGATGCGCACCACGGGAGCGTACGGAGCAGCGGCGCGACCTCGCGGGCAGGGGCCGGAGGGGGCGTGGAGCAGCGGGCGGGAGCGCGGGGCGGCGGACAGCCGCGGGCAGGGGCGCGCAGCAGCGGACAGCCGCGGGCAACGGCGCGACAAGTACGGTCCGGGACGGGTGAAGCGGCACCCGCCCCCCTCTCTGCGCCGCACCGCCGTTCACCGAAGGCCGACTCCGCACAGGGCCCGACACGGGGCCAGACACAGGGTCAGACACGCGGTCAATTCGGACATTGAAAACCTTTTAGGCCCTGCCGCAGTGGGGACACTCCCCCGTAACGTGTGCTCCGACCACACCAAACGCGTGGAACGCATGGCTCACATGGCGAGTACGAATCCGAAAGCGAGGCACCAACCGATGCCCCCCTTCGATGTCCCCGAGGGCGATCCCTTCGGCCCGCACAACCTGCCGTACGGCGTGTTCTCCCCGACCGACCCGGCCGGCGCCTCCGAGCGACGTGTCGGCGTGCGGCTCGGCGACCACGTGCTCGACGCGGGTGCGGCCGCCCGCGCACTCGGCTCCCCCTACGCCGGGCTGCTCGCACAGCCGACCCTCGACCCGCTGCTCGCCGCGGGCCACACCGCCTGGTCCGACGTCCGGCGCGCGCTGACGGCCTGGGTGACCGTCCCGGCTCACCGGGAGACCCTCGCTCCCCACTTCCACCCGCTCTCCGACGTGACCCTGCACCTCCCGTTCACCGTCGCGGACTACGTGGACTTCTACGCCTCCGAGAACCACGCCCGGAACGTCGGCCAGATCTTCCGCCCCGACGCCGCCGACTCCCTCACCCCGAACTGGAAGCACCTGCCGATCGGCTATCACGGCCGCTCCGGCACGGTCGTGGTGTCCGGCACGGACGTCGTCCGCCCGTCGGGCCAGCGCAAGGCCCCCGCGGACGCCGCCCCGGTCTTCGGCCCCTCGGTCCGCCTGGACATCGAGGCGGAGGTCGGCTTCGTGGTCGGCACCCCCTCGGAACAGGGCCGGCCGGTGCCCCTGGGCGACTACCGCGACCACGTCTTCGGCCTCTGCCTCCTCAACGACTGGTCGGCGCGCGACATCCAGGCCTGGGAGTACGTCCCCCTCGGCCCGTTCCTGGGCAAGTCCTTCGCCACGTCCGTGTCGGCGTGGATCACCCCGCTGGACGCCCTGGACGACGCCCTGGTGGCCCCGCCCGTCCGCACGCACCCCCTCCTCCCCTATCTCGACGACGCCTCCGAGGAGCCGGGCGGCTACGACCTCCGGATCTCCGTGGCCATCAACGGCCACGTCGTCTCCGAGCCCCCCTTCTCCACCATGTACTGGACGGCCGCCCAGCAGCTGGCCCACATGACGGTCAACGGTGCCTCCCTGCGCACCGGTGACCTCTACGGCTCCGGAACCGTCAGCGGCCCCACCGAGGGCGAGCGCGGCTCACTGCTCGAACTCACCTGGAACGGGCGCGACGCCCTCGAACTCCCCGACGGCAAGCGCACGTTCCTCGAGGACGGCGACGAGGTCACGCTGACGGCCTGGGCGCCGGGACCGGGCGGGACCCGGGTGGGCCTCGGCGAGGTCCGCGGCCGCATCACGCCGGCCGTCTCGTAGGAGGGGTCCGCCGCAGAGGCGGCAGCGGGGAACTCCGGGCCAGGTTCCCGGCAGAGGCAGCGGCGGGGATACCCGGGCGAGGTCCCGGGTACAGGCGCCGCAGCAGCCGGAGCTTCGTGCAAGGTCCCCGGCGGGGTGTCGCGGAGAACGAGGGTCGTGTCACGGTGGCCAGAACCCTGGCCACCGTGCCCGCCGGGCCCTCCGCCCTTGCCCCCTGCCCTCGCCCTCGCCCTCTACATCCAGTCCTCGGGCTCCGGCTCCTGGTCCAGCTCGGGCCAGTCCGGGTCCGGTCCCGCCGCGGCCGCCGGAACCGGTGCGGGCTCGGGTCTGTCGTCGGCCCGCGGGGGCGCGGGCGCGTCGCCGGACAGTGAGGCGAGCACCCCGATGACGCCCTCGCCGTACGTCGCCAGCTTCTTCTCGCCCACCCCGCTGATACCGCCCAGGTCCTTCACGGAGGTGGGCCACACCGTGGCGATCTCCCGCAGCGTGGCGTCGTGGAAGATGACGTAGGCCGGGACGCCCTGTTCACGCGCCTGCTCTCCGCGCCAGGCACGCAGCGCCTCGAACGCGGGCACGAGCTCGGCGGGCAGTTCGGCCGCGGCCGCCTTGGCCTTGCGCTCGCCCTTGGGCGCCGACGACCGGGACGCGGCCGGCTTCGGCGCCTCCTTGCGCATGGGCACGTCCCGTTCGCGCCGCAGCACGGTCCCGCTCGCCTCGGTCAGCACCAGCGTGCCGTACTCGCCCTCGACCGCGATCAGCCCCTGGGCGAGCAACTGTCGGACGACACCACGCCATTCGGCCTCCGCCAGCTCCTCTCCGATGCCGAAGACGGACAGTTGGTCGTGGTCGAACTGGATCACCTTGGCGGTCTTGCGCCCCAGCAGGATGTCGACGATCTGGCCCGCGCCGAACTTCTGTCCCCGCTCGCGCTGGAGGCGCACCACGGTGGACAGCAGCTTCTGTGCCGCGACCGTGCCGTCCCAGGTCTCCGGGGGTGTCAGACAGGTGTCGCAGTTGCCGCAGGCCGGGGTGTCGGGGTCCTGGCCGAAGTAGGCGAGAAGCTGGGAGCGCCGGCACCGGGCCGTCTCGCACAGGGCGAGCATCGAGTCCAGGTGGGCGGTGGCCCGGCGTCTGAACGCCTCGTCGCCCTCCGAGCCCTGGATCATCTTGCGCTGCTGGACGACGTCCTGGAGGCCGTACGCCATCCAGGCCGTGGAGGGCAGTCCGTCACGGCCGGCTCGGCCCGTCTCCTGGTAGTACCCCTCGACGGACTTCGGCAGGTCGAGGTGGGCGACGAACCGGACGTCCGGCTTGTCGATGCCCATGCCGAAGGCGATCGTGGCGACGACCACGAGGCCTTCCTCCCGCAGGAAGCGGGACTGGTGCGCGGCACGGGTGCCCGCGTCCAGGCCCGCGTGATACGGCACCGCCTCGATGCCGTTGCGGGAGAGGAACTCGGCGGTCTTCTCGACGGAGTTGCGGGAGAGGCAGTACACGATGCCCGCGTCGCCCGCGTGCTCCTCGCGCAGGAAGGACAGCAACTGCTTCTTCGGGTCGGCCTTCCCGACGATCCGGTACTGGATGTTGGGGCGGTCGAAGCTCGCCTCGAAGTGGCGGGCCGCGGGCATGCCCAGGCGCTGGGTGATCTCCTGGTGCGTCGCGCGGGTGGCGGTGGCCGTCAGCGCGATGCGCGGGACGTCCGGCCAGCGTTCGCCGAGCAGCGAGAGCGCCAGATAGTCGGGACGGAAGTCGTGGCCCCACTGGGCCACGCAGTGCGCCTCGTCGATCGCGAAGACGGAGATCTTTCCGCGCGACAGCAGGTCCAGCGTGTTGTCGAGGCGCAGCCGCTCGGGGGCGAGGTAGAGAAGGTCGAGCTCTCCGGCCAGGAACTCCGCCTCGACCACGCGCCGCTCGTCGAAGTCCTGCGTGGAGTTCATGAACCCGGCGCGCACGCCCAGCGCCCGCAGCGCGTCCACCTGGTCCTGCATGAGCGCGATGAGCGGGGAGACCACAACGCCCGTACCCGGTCTGACCAGGGAGGGGATCTGGTAGCAGAGGGACTTTCCGCCACCGGTCGGCATCAGGACGACGGCGTCACCGCCCGCCACCACGTGCTCGATGATCGCTTCCTGCTCGCCGCGGAAGGCGTCGTACCCGAAGACCCGGTGGAGGGTGGCCAGCGCCTCGCTCCCGCCCAGCGTCTCCGTCGCGTCCGCTTCGGTCATCACACCCGTCCCGCCCATCGTTTCGTCCCCCGTACGTCGCGCCTCGACCACTGCGTCCACGATAGGGGGCCGCGCCGACAGTCCGAGAGTTGTCCACAGGCTGCGAGGTACCGGCTTCCCTGTGTATCGGCGCGCGGCCCGTCTCACTCCGCTGCGCGGCGCGCCCCGGCGGGGTTCAACCCGTTGGCCCCGCCCGCATGGCGGCGCCTCGGGGCCGAGGGCCATGCTGCTCGGGCGGGAGGAGGGGGCCCGCAGCCGACGGACCCGTGCAGTCCGTACGCCTCTCTCATGCCTCTAGGAGCCCTCGCATGCCCCAGCGTCCCCTCAGGACCGCCGTCACCCTCGTCACAGCCGCCGCGGCGTCGCTCGCCCTGTCCGCCGGACCGGCCCCGGCCGCCGACCGTCCCGTCGACCCGAAGATCGTCCGGGATCTGGTCAAGGCATACCTGGCCAGTGCCAAGTACCTCGACGAGAAGGCCGCCGTCGCCGACGGATACGTCCCCAACCGTTGCTCCACGGATCCCGCGGGGCACGGCAGCATGGGCTACCACTACTTCAACCCGGCCCGTTACGGCTCGGTCGATCCGGCGAAGCCCTCGGCTCTCCTGTTCGAGGACGGCAAGGACGGCAAGCGCAGGCTCGCCGGGGTCGAGTGGATCGTTCTGGACTCCGACCAGAACCTGAAGACCAGCAAGGACCGGCCGTCGATGTTCGGCGGGCAGAAGTTCGACGGTCCGATGCCGGGTCACTACCCCGGTATGCCGATCCACTACGACCTGCACGTCTGGCTCTGGAAGCAGAACCCCAACGGGCTGTTCGACCGCTGGAACCCGAGGGTGAAGTGCACGGCCTCCCCGGCCCCCCACACCGGCAAACCGGACAAGGGACACGGTGGCAAGACGGCCCCGGGCCACACCGGCTCGTCCGGCACGGGTCACAAGGGCTCCGCGGGCATGGCTCACAAGGGTTCCGCGGGCATGGCCCACACCGCCCACTGAGAACGGCTCGGGCCCGCTCCCTTTGAAAGGGGGCGGGCCCGAGCCGCGTGAGGAACCGCTCAGCGCACGAAGACCCCTGCCTGGCTCGCCAGGTTCAAGAAGTACTGCGGCGCCACACCGAGCACCAGGGTGACCGCCACTCCCGCGGCGATCGCCGTCATCGTCAGCGGCGACGGCACGGCGACCGTCGGACCCTCGGGCTTCGGCTCGCTGAAGAACATCAGCACGATCACGCGGATGTAGAAGAAGGCCGCGATCGCCGACGAGATCACACCGACCACGACCAGCGCGCCCGCTCCGCCCTCCGCCGCCGCCTTGAACACGGCGAACTTTCCGGCGAATCCCGAGGTGAGCGGGATACCGGCGAAGGCCAGCAGGAAGACCGCGAACACCGCGGCCACCAGCGGCGACCTGCGTCCGAGACCAGCCCACTTGGACAGGTGCGTGGCCTCTCCGCCCGCGTCGCGTACGAGCGTGACGACGGCGAAGGCGCCGATCGTGACGAAGGAGTACGCGCCGAGGTAGAAGAGGACCGACGAGACGCCGTCCGGCGAGGTCGCGATGACACCCGCGAGGATGAATCCGGCGTGCGCGATCGACGAGTACGCCAGGAGCCGCTTGATGTCGGTCTGGGTGATCGCGACGATCGCTCCGCCCAGCATCGTGACGATCGCCACGGCCCACATGACCGGCCGCCAGTCCCAGCGCAGCCCCGGCAGGACCACGTAGAGCAGGCGCAGCAGCGCGCCGAACGCCGCCACCTTCGTCGCCGCGGCCATGAAGCCGGTGACCGGGGTGGGCGCGCCCTGGTAGACGTCGGGCGTCCACATGTGGAAGGGCACCGCGCCGACCTTGAAGAGCAGGCCCATGACGACCAGGGCGGTGCCGATGAGCAGCAGTACGTCGTTGCCCATGGTGCCGGCGAGCGCCGGGTCGAGGTCGGTGACCGTGCCGTCGACGACGTGCGCGATGGTCGCGTACGACATCGAGCCCGCGTAGCCGTACAGCAGGGCGATGCCGAAGAGCGTGAACGCGGAGGCGAAGGCGCCGAGCAGGAAGTACTTGACCGCCGCCTCCTGCGACATGAGCCGCTTGCGGCGGGCCACGGCGCACAGGAGGTAGAGCGGCAGGGAGAAGACCTCCAGCGCGACGAACAGTGTCAGCAGGTCGTTGGCAGCGGGGAAGACGAGCATGCCGCTGATCGCGAAGAGCAGCAGCGGGAACACCTCGGTGGTGGTGAACCCCGCCTTCACTGCGGCCTTCTCGCTGTCGCTGCCGGGCACCGCTGAGGCCTGCGCGGCGAAGGCGTCGACCCGGTTCCCGTGCGCCTCGGGGTCGAGGCGCCGCTCGGCGAAGGTGAAGACGCCGAGGAGTCCGGCGAGCAGGATCGTGCCCTGGAGGAACAGGGCCGGTCCGTCGACGGCGATCGCGCCCATGGCCGCGATGTGCGCCTTGGTGGTGCCGTATCCGCCCGCCGCGAGCGCGACGACCGCGGCGAAGGCCGCTGCCAGTGCGACGACGGCGACGAACACCTGTGCGTAGTAACGGGACTTGCGTGGCACGAAGGCCTCGACCAGCACCCCGATGACCGCTGCGCCGATGACGATCAACGCGGGCGACAATTGCCCATATTCGATCTTCGGTGCATCGATCTTGGAGATCGGCTCGGCCGCGGTCGCCGCGGTTGTCCACAGGCTGTGGACGGCTGATGCGCTCACTTGGCCGCCTCCACCTCGGGCTTGGGGTCCGTCTTGTGTACGTCTGACATGGTCTGCTTGACCGCCGGGTTGACGATGTCGGTGACCGGCTTCGGGTAGACGCCCAGGAAGATCAGCAGGGCGATCAGCGGGGCGACGACCAGGAGCTCGCGCACCCTGAGGTCCGGCATCTCGGCGACCTCGGCCTTGACCGGGCCCGTCATCGTCCGCTGGTAGAGGACGAGGGTGTAGAGCGCGGCGAGGACGATGCCGAAGGTGGCGATGATGCCGACCACCGGGTAGCGCGTGAACGTGCCGACCAGGACCAGGAATTCACTCACGAAGGGCGCGAGCCCCGGGAGCGACAGCGTCGCGAGACCGCCGATCAGGAACGTGCCCGCGAGCACCGGGGCGACCTTCTGCACCCCTCCGTAGTCGGCGATCAGACGCGAGCCGCGCCGCGAGATCAGGAAGCCGGCCACCAGCATCAGGGCGGCGGTCGAGATCCCGTGGTTGACCATGTAGAGCGTGGCGCCCGACTGGCCCTGCGTGGTCATCGCGAAGATGCCCATGATGATGAATCCGAAGTGCGAGATCGAGGCGTAGGCGACCAGCCGCTTGATGTCCCGCTGCCCGACCGCGAGCAGCGCGCCGTAGACGATGCTGATCAGCGCCAGGACGAGGATCGCGGGCGTCGCCCACTTGCTCGCCTCCGGGAAGAGCTGGAGGCAGAAGCGGAGCATCGCGAAAGTGCCGACCTTGTCGACGACCGCGGTGATCAGCACGGCGACCGGGGCGGTGGCCTCACCCATGGCGTTGGGCAGCCAGGTGTGCAGCGGCCACAGGGGCGCCTTCACCGCGAAGGCGAAGAAGAACCCGAGGAAGAGCCACCGCTCGGTGCTGGTCGCCATGTGCAGGGAGCCGTCGGCCCGCGCCTGGACGATCTCCTGGAGCGAGAAGCTCCCGGCGACCACGTACAGGCCGATCACGGCGGCCAGCATGATCAGGCCGCCGACCAGGTTGTAGAGGAGGAACTTCACCGCGGCGTACGAGCGCTGCGTCGCCGCCGCCTCGTCACCGTGCTCGTGGGCCCGGTCCCCGAAGCCGCCGATGAGGAAGTACATCGGGATCAGCATGGCTTCGAAGAAGACGTAGAACAGGAAGACGTCCGTGGCCTCGAAGGAGATGATCACCATCGCCTCGACGGCCAGGATCAGGGCGAAGAAGCCCTGGGTCGGACGCCAGCGCCTGCTCCCGGTCTCCATCGGGTCGGCGTCGTGCCAGCCCGCCAGGATCACGAACGGCATCAGCAGCGCGGTGAGCGCGACGAGCGCCACCCCGATGCCGTCCACGCCCAGTTGGTAGCTCACCCCGAAGTCCGGGATCCAGGAGTGGGACTCGGTGAGCTGGTAGCGGTCGCCGCCGGGGTCGAAACGCACCAGGGTGACCACGGCGAGCGCCAGCGTGCCGAGGGAGACCAGCAGCGCCAGCCATTTCGCGGCGACGCGCCGCGCGGGCGGCACGGCGGCCGTGGCGATCGCCCCGAGGGCCGGGAGCACCGCCGTCGCTGTCAGGAGGGGAAAGGACATCGGTATCAGACCGCCCTCATCAGCAGGGTCGCGGCGACGAGGATCGCCGCACCGCCGAACATCGAGACCGCGTAACTGCGCGCATAGCCGTTCTGCAGCTTGCGCAGCCGCCCGGAGAGGCCGCCCACGGAGGCCGCCGTTCCGTTGACGACTCCGTCGACCAGGGTGTGGTCGACGTACACCAGGGAGCGGGTGAGGTGCTCACCGCCGCGTACGAGCACGACGTGGTTGAAGTCGTCCTGGTACAGGTCGCGCCGGGCGGCGCGGGTGAGCAGGGAGCCGCGCGGGGCGACGACCGGGACGGAGCTGCGTCCGTACTGGAGGTAGGCGATGCCGGCGCCGACGACGAGCAGCACCATGGTGGCCAGGGTGACCGTGAGGGCGCTGACGGGCGAGTCGCCCTCCGAGTGCCCGGTGACCGGCTCCAGCCAGTGCAGGAAGCGGTCGCCGATGCTGAAGAAGCCACCCGCGAACACCGACCCGAAGGCCAGCACGATCATCGGGATCGTCATGGACCTGGGCGACTCGTGCGGGTGCGGCTCGTGGCCCTCCGCGTCGGGCTGCCAGCGCTTCTCCCCGAAGAAGGTCATGATCATCACGCGCGTCATGTAGTACGCGGTGATCGCGGCGCCCAGCAGGGCGACGCCGCCGAGGATCCAGCCCTCGGTGCCGCCCTTGGCGAAGGCCGCCTCGATGATCTTGTCCTTGGAGAAGAAGCCCGACAGGCCCGGGAAGCCGATGATCGCCAGATAGCCGAGACCGAAGGTCACGAACGTGACCGGCATGTACTTCCTGAGACCGCCGAACTTCCTCATGTCGACCTCGTCGTTCATGCCGTGCATGACCGAACCGGCGCCGAGGAAGAGCCCGGCCTTGAAGAAGCCGTGCGTCACCAGGTGCATGATCGCGAAGACGTAGCCGATGGGGCCGAGACCGGCCGCCAGCACCATGTAGCCGATCTGCGACATGGTCGAGCCGGCGAGCGCCTTCTTGATGTCGTCCTTCGCGCAACCGACGATCGCACCGAACAGGAGGGTGACCCCGCCCACGACGGTGACGACGAGCTGCGCGTCGGGTGCCGCGTTGAAGACGGCGGCCGAGCGCACGATCAGATACACGCCCGCGGTCACCATGGTGGCGGCGTGGATGAGGGCCGAGACCGGGGTCGGGCCCTCCATCGCGTCCCCGAGCCAGGACTGCAGCGGCACCTGGGCCGACTTGCCGCAGGCGGCGAGCAGCAGCATCAGCGCGATGGCCGTGAGCTTGCCCTCGGTGGCGTCCCCGGCGATCCCGGAGTGCCCCTCGGTGCCGAGCAGCGGCCCGAAGGCGAAGGTCCCGAAGGTCGTGAACATCAGCATGATGGCGATGGACAGGCCCATGTCGCCGACGCGGTTGACCAGGAAGGCCTTCTTGGCGGCCGTGGCCGCGCTGGGCTTGTGCTGCCAGAAACCGATCAGCAGGTACGAGGCGAGACCGACGCCCTCCCAGCCGACGTACAGCAGGAGGTAGTTGTCGGCGAGGACGAGCAGCAGCATCGCCGCCAGGAACAGGTTCAGATAACCGAAGAAGCGGCGGCGGCGTTCGTCGTGCTCCATGTACCCGATCGAGTACAGGTGGATCAGCGAGCCGACGCCGGTGATCAGCAGGACGAACGTCATCGACAACTGGTCGAGCTGGAAGCCGACGTCGGCCCGGAAGTCTCCGACGGCGATCCAGCTGAACAGATGCTGGGTGAAGGTCCGGTCCTCGGGACCCTTGCCCAGCATGTCGGCGAAGAGCACGACGGCGATCACGAAGGAGGTCCCCGCGAGCACCGTACCGATCCACTGACCGACGGCGTCCAGCCGACGTCCGCCGCACAGCAGTACGGCCGCTCCGAGCAGAGGCGCCGCGATGAGCAGCGCAATCAGGTTCTCCACGATTCAGCGACCCCTTACAGCTTCATCAGGCTGGCGTCGTCGACCGAGGCCGAGTGGCGGGAACGGAACAGCGACACGATGATCGCGAGCCCGACCACGACCTCCGCGGCGGCGACGACCATCGTGAAGAACGCGATGATCTGGCCGTCGAGATTGCCGTGCATCCGGGAGAAGACGACGAAGGCGAGGTTGCAGGCGTTGAGCATGAGCTCGACGCACATGAACACCACGATCGCGTTCCGTCTGATCAGGACACCGGTGGCGCCGATCGTGAACAACAGAGCGGAGAGATAGAGGTAGTTGACCGGATTCACTTGGACGCCTCCTCCGGCTTCGTGCGCTCCAGGCGCTCCTCGGCGCGCTGCTCCAGCGCCTTGAGGTCCTTCAGCGCGTCGGCCGACACGTCACGGATCTGCCCGCGGTCGCGCAGCGTCTTGCTGACGGTCAGCTCGGACGGAGTGCCGTCGGGGAGCAGGCCCGCGATGTCCACCGCGTTGTGCCGGGCGTAGACACCCGGCGCCGGCAGCGGCGGAATGTGCTTGCCCTCGCGCACCCGCTGCTCGGACAGCTCGCGCTGGGTCCTGGCACGCTCGGTGCGCTCGCGGTGCGTGAGCACCATGGCGCCGACGGTGGCCGTGATGAGCAGGGCGCCGGTGATCTCGAAGGCGAACACGTACTTCGTGAAGATGAGGGCGGCGAGGCCCTCCACGTTGCCGTTCGCGTTCGCCTTCGCCAGGCCGTCGAAGTCCTGGACGGACGCGTTGCCGATGCCGGCGAACAGCAGGATGCCGAAGCCGGCTCCGCAGAGCAGGGCCAGCCAGCGCTGTCCCTTGATGGTCTCCTTCAGGGAGTCCGCCGCGGTGACACCGACGAGCATGACGACGAAGAGGAAGAGCATCATGATCGCGCCGGTGTAGACGACGACCTGGACGATGCCGAGGAAGTAGGCGCCGTTGGCGAGGTAGAACACCGCCAGGACGATCATGGTCCCGGCGAGGCACAGCGCACTGTGCACGGCCTTGCGCATGAAGACGGTGCACAGGGCGCCGATCACCGCGACGGTACCGAGAACCCAGAACTGGACGGCCTCCCCGGTGGAGGTCGAGTACGCGGCCAGGTTGGCGGTCATGCCTCCGCCCCCTCTCCGCCGGACGTGCCCGACGGACTCGCCGAGGGGTGCAACTCGCCCTTGGAGACGGCCACCTGGCGCTCGGTGCCGGGCGCGGCCTCGGTCACCAGACCTCGGTAGTAGTCCTGCTCGTCCGTGCCCGGGAAGATCGAGTGCGGGGTGTCGACCATGCCTTCCTGGAGTCCGGCGAGCAGCTGCTCCTTGGTGTAGATGAGGTTGGCACGGCTGCTGTCCGCGAGCTCGAACTCGTTCGTCATCGTCAGCGCGCGCGTGGGGCACGCCTCGATGCACAGGCCGCACAGGATGCAGCGGGCGTAGTTGATCTGGTAGACGCGGCCGTAGCGCTCGCCCGGGGAGTAGCGCTCCTCCTCGGTGTTGTCCGCGCCCTCCACATAGATGGCGTCCGCGGGACAGGCCCAGGCGCACAGCTCACAGCCGACGCACTTCTCCAGGCCGTCCGGATGGCGGTTGAGCTGGTGCCGGCCGTGGAACCGCGGCGCGGTGGTCTTCTGCTGTTCCGGGTACTGCTCGGTCAGCCGCTTCTTGAACATGGCCTTGAAGGTCACGCCGAAACCGGCGACGGGGTTCTGGAAACCGGGCTTGGTCTCCTTCGGCTCCTCAGCCATCGGACCCCTCCTTTCCGTCACGAGATCCGGTAACCGGTCCATCACTCGCAGTATCGGACCCGCCACTGACAATCAGCTCCCGCTCGCGGCGCGGACGGCGCCGCGGTACCGGCGGCAGCTCCTGTCCGGGCAGCGGGGGCACGGGGAATCCGCCGGCCATCGGGTCGAAGGCGGCGGGTTCGGCGGGCGTCTCCCGGCCCTGCTTGTCGCGGAAGATGTCCGCCACGAACGACAGCAGCAGCAGGACGAGGACGCCTCCGCCGACGTACAACGCGATGTCCGCGAAGTCGTAGTTCTCGTTGCGGAGCGTGCGGACCGTGGCGACGAGCATCAGCCACACCACGGAGACCGGGATGAGCACCTTCCAGCCGAGCTTCATGAGCTGGTCGTAGCGGACGCGCGGCAGCGTGCCGCGCAGCCAGATGAAGAAGAACAGCAGGAGCTGCACCTTCACCACGAACCAGAGCATCGGCCACCAGCCGTGGTTGGCGCCCTCCCAGAAGCTGCTGATCGGCCAGGGCGCGCGCCAGCCGCCGAGGAAGAGCGTCGTGGACACGGCCGAGACCGTCACCATGTTCACGTACTCGGCGAGCATGAACAGCGCGAACTTGATCGACGAGTACTCGGTGTTGAAGCCGCCGACGAGGTCGCCCTCGGACTCCGGCATGTCGAACGGGGCCCGGTTGGTCTCGCCGATCATCGTCACGATGTAGATCAGGAACGAGACCGGCAGCAGGATGATGTACCAGCGGTCCTGCTGCTGCTCCACGATCGTCGAGGTCGACATCGACCCGGAGTAGAGGAACACGGAGGCGAACGCGGCACCCATGGCGATCTCGTACGAGATCATCTGGGCGCAGGAGCGCAGACCGCCGAGCAGCGGGTAGGTCGATCCGGAGCTCCAGCCGGCGAGCACGATCCCGTAGATGCCCACCGAGGCGACCGCGAGGATGTAGAGCATCGCGATCGGCAGGTCGGTGAGCTGCATCGTGGTGCGCTGGCCGAAGATCGAGATCTCGTTGTCCGCGGGCCCGAAGGGGATCACGGCGATCGCCATGAAGGCCGGGATGGCCGCGACGATCGGCGCGAGGACGTAGACGACCTTGTCCGCGCGCTTGACGACGAGGTCCTCCTTGAGCATCAGCTTCACGCCGTCGGCGAGCGACTGGAGCATGCCCCAGGGCCCGTGCCGGTTGGGGCCGATGCGCAGCTGCATCCAGGCGACGACCTTGCGCTCCCACACGATCGAGAAGAGCACGGTCACCATGAGGAAGGCGAAGCAGAACACCGCCTTGATGACGACCAGCCACCAGGGGTCGTGGCCGAACATCGAGAGGTCTTCAGCGGCGAGGTACGGCGTCATGCCTCCACCTCCTTGGGGGCCTCGGCGGCGATCGTCGCCGGGCCGATGCGGACGAGTGCGCCGGGCAGCGCCCCGGTGTCGGAGGCGACGCCCCCTCCGGTCGAGTTCAGCGGGAGCCAGACCACGCGGTCGGGCATCTCGGTGATCTGCAGCGGGAGTTCCACCGCTCCCGTGGGGCCGGTCACGGCGAGGACGTCGCCGTCCTTGACCCCGGCCTCGGCGGCGGTGGCGGCCGACACGCGCGCGTGTGCGGCGTGCCGGGTCCCGGCGAGCGCGGTGTCGCCCTCCTGGAGACGCCCCTGGTCGAGCAGCAGCCGGTGTCCGGCCAGAACGGCCTCCCCGGCGTCCGGACGGGGCATCTGCACCCCGGTCTCGGCGGGTTCGCCGGCCCGCTCTCCGTCCCAGGCGCCGAGCCGGTCGAGTTCCCCGCGCGTGGTGCGCAGGTCCGGCAGCCCGAGGTGGACGTCCATGGCGTCGGCCAGCATCTGCAGGACACGCGCGTCGGCGGGCGCGAGCCGCCGGGTCATCTGGTCGGGCTTGAGCGCGGCCTCGAAGGAACGGACCCTGCCTTCCCAGTTGAGGAAGCTTCCGGCCTTCTCGGCGACCGCGGCGACCGGCAGAACGACGTCCGCCTGCTCGGTGACCTCGCTGGGCCGCAGTTCGAGCGACACGAGGAAGCCGACCTCGGACAGTGCCTCACGCGCGCGTGCCGGGTCGGGAAGGTCGGCGACCTCCACACCCGCCACCACCAGGGCGCGCAGTTCGCCGCCGACGGCGGCCTCCACGATCTGGCCGGTGTCACGGCCGTAGCGGTGCGGGAGTTCGGAGACGCCCCAGGCGGCGGCGACCTCGTCCCGCGCGCGCGGGTCGGTGGCCGGGCGCCCGCCCGGCAGCAGCGACGGAAGCGCTCCGGCCTCGATCGCGCCGCGCTCCCCGGCCCGGCGCGGGATCCACACCAGGCGGGCTCCGGTGGCGGTGGCGGTCCGCACGGCGGCGGTCAGCCCTCCGGCCACGGAGGCCAGCCGCTCACCGACGACGATCACGGCGCCCTCGGCGCGCAGCGCCTCGGCGGCCTTCGCGCCGTCGCCCTCCAGGCCGACACCGCTCGCGAGCGCGTCCAGCCACTCGGTCTCGGTGCCGGGCGCGGCCGGCAACAGCGTGCCGCCCGCCTTCTCCAGACCGCGGGTGGCGTGCGTGGCGAGGGAGAAGGTCTTCTGCCCGTGCCCGCGCCACGCCTTGCGCAGCCGCAGGAAGACGCCGGGCGCCTCCTCCTCCGACTCGAAGCCCGCCAGCAGGACGGCGGGCGCCTTCTCCAGAGCGGTGTACGTGACGCCGGTGCCGTCGAGGTCCCGGCCGCGTCCGGCGACCCGGGCGGCCAGGAAGTCGGCCTCCTCGGAGCTGTGCACGCGCGCGCGGAAGTCGATGTCGTTCGTGTCGAGGGCCACGCGCGCGAACTTGCTGTACGCGTAGGCGTCTTCCACGGTGAGCCGGCCGCCGGTGAGGACACCGGCCCGGCCGCGGGCGGCGGTCAGTCCCTGTGCGGCGGCCTCCAGTGCCTCCGGCCAGGAAGCGGGCTCCAGGACGCCGTCGGCGTTGCGGACCAGCGGGGTGTCGAGGCGGTCGCGCTGCTGCGCGTACCGGAACCCGAACCGGCCCTTGTCGCAGACCCATTCCTCGTTGACCTCGGGGTCCGGCGCCGCGAGGCGCCGCATCACCTTGCCGCGCCGGTGGTCGGTGCGCGTCGCACAGCCGCCGGAGCAGTGCTCGCACACGGAGTGCGAGGAGATGAGGTCGAAGGGGCGCGAGCGGAAGCGGTAGGCCGCCGACGTGAGCGCGCCCACCGGGCAGATCTGGATCGTGTTGCCGGAGAAGTACGACTCGAAGGGGTCGCCGTCACCGGTGCCGACCTGCTGGAGCGCGCCCCGCTCGACCAGTTCGATCATGGGGTCGCCCGCGATCTGGTTCGAGAAGCGGGTGCAGCGGGCGCACAGCACGCACCGCTCGCGGTCGAGCAGCACCTGGGTGGAGATCGGGACCGGCTTCTCGTACGTCCGCTTCCTGCCCTCGAAGCGGGATTCGGCGTTGCCGTGCGACATCGCCTGGTTCTGCAGGGGGCACTCGCCTCCCTTGTCGCAGACCGGGCAGTCCAGCGGGTGGTTGATGAGCAGCAGCTCCATCACACCGTGCTGTGCCTTCTCCGCGACCTGGGAGGTGAGTTGAGTCTTGACGACCATCCCGTCCGTACAGGTGATCGTGCAGGACGCCATGGGCTTGCGCTGGCCCTCGACCTCGACGATGCACTGGCGGCAGGCGCCGGCCGGGTCGAGGAGCGGGTGGTCGCAGAACCGGGGGATCTCGATGCCGAGCTGTTCGGCGGCCCGGATGACCAGGGTGCCCTTGGGCACGCTCATCTCGACGCCGTCGATCGTCACCGAGACGAGGTCCTCCGGCGGGACCGCCGCTTCCCCGCCTCCGGAGGGAGCGCTGGTGGTCACTGTCATGCGTTCACCTCCGTGTGCTTGTCCGCCCAGACCGTGGACCTGGCGGGGTCGAAGGGGCAGCCGCGGCCCGTGATGTGCTGCTCGTACTCCTCGCGGAAGTACTTGAGCGAGGAGAAGATCGGCGAGGCGGCACCGTCGCCGAGGGCGCAGAAGGACTTGCCGTTGATGTTGTCGGCGATGTCGTTCAGCTTGTCGAGGTCGGACATGACGCCCTTGCCGGCCTCGATGTCGCGGAGCAACTGCACGAGCCAGTACGTTCCTTCGCGGCACGGCGTGCACTTGCCGCAGGACTCGTGGGCGTAGAACTCGGTCCAGCGGGTGACGGCGCGGACGACGCAGGTCGTCTCGTCGAAGCACTGGAGTGCTTTCGTGCCGAGCATGGAACCCGCGGCGCCCACTCCTTCGTAGTCAAGAGGGACGTCGAGGTGCTCGTCGGTGAACATCGGGGTCGAGGAGCCGCCCGGGGTCCAGAACTTCAGCCGGTGGCCGGGGCGCATCCCGCCGCTCATGTCGAGGAGCTGACGCAGGGTGATGCCGAGGGGCGCCTCGTACTGGCCGGGGCTGGCGACGTGGCCGCTGAGCGAGTAGAGCGTGAAGCCCGGAGACTTCTCGCTGCCCATCGACCTGAACCATTCCTTGCCTTTGTGGAGAATTGCGGGAACTGACGCGATCGATTCGACGTTGTTCACAACAGTTGGACACGCATAAAGGCCCGCGACAGCAGGGAAAGGGGGACGGAGCCGCGGTTGACCACGGCGGCCTTCGAGCGAGTCGAGCAGCGCGGTCTCCTCACCGCAGATGTACGCGCCCGCGCCCGCGTGCACGGTGAGCTGGAGGTCGAGTCCGCTGCCCAGGATGTTCTCGCCGAGGTAGCCCGCCGCGTAGGCCTCACGTACGGCCTCGTGCAACCGCCGCAATACGGGGACGACTTCACCGCGGAGATAGATGAAGGCATGCGAAGACCGGATGGCGTAGCACGCGATCACAATGCCCTCGATGAGGCTGTGCGGGTTCGCGAAGAGGAGCGGGATGTCCTTGCAGGTTCCCGGCTCCGATTCGTCGGCGTTGACAACTAGATAGTGAGGTTTGCCGTCCCCCTGGGGAATGAACTGCCATTTCATTCCGGTCGGGAAGCCGGCGCCGCCGCGGCCCCGCAGCCCGGAGTCCTTGACGTACGCGATCAGGTCGTCCGGTGACATGGCGAGTGCCTTGCGCAGGCCCTCGTACCCCTCGTGCCTCCGGTAGACGTCCAGCGACCAGGACCTGTCCTCGTCCCAGAAGGCCGACAGCACGGGTGCGAGCAGCTTTTCCGGACTTGTCTCGTTGATTTCGGCTGCCAAGGTCATCACTCCCCCTCCTCTGCCACAGGACCCGCCGGGTGGGACGGGTCGGAGGCCGACGTGTCCTGCGGCGCGTCGTGCGAGCTCTGGTGCTCGGCGGGCCGCTGGTTCTGAGGTGCTCCTCCGCCCCGCGGATGCACCACGCGCGCGGGGGCGCTCTCGCCCTTGGCCAGGCGCAGCCCCACCAGGGAGGCGTGGCCCGCGCTGCCGCCGGCCTCCACCGCGCCCTCGCGCTCGTCGGGGAAGCCCGCCAGGATCCGGGCGGTCTCCTTGAAGGTGCACAGCCGCGCGCCGCGGGTCGGCTCGACGTCCGCGCCCGCGCGCAGGTCGTCGACGAGACGCTTGGCGGAGTCCACGGTCTGGTTGTCGAAGAACTCCCAGTTGACCATCACGACCGGAGCGAAGTCGCAGGCCGCGTTGCACTCGATGTGCTCCAGGGTGACCTTTCCGTCACCGGTGGTCTCTCCGTTGCCGACGCCCAGGTGGTCCTGAAGGGCCTCGAAGATGGCGTCGCCGCCCATGACGGCACACAGGGTGTTGGTGCAGACACCCACCTGGTAGTCGCCGCTCGGCTTGCGCCGGTACATCGAGTAGAAGGTCGCGACGGCGGCGACCTCGGCCGTCGTCAGGCCCAGTACCTCCGCGCAGAACCGCTGTCCGGTGCGCGTGACATGGCCCTCCTGCGACTGCACGAGATGCAGCAACGGAAGGAGTGCCGAGCGGGAGTCGGGGTAGCGGGCGATGATCTCGCGCGCGTCCGCCTCCAGCCGGGCCCGGACGTCGGCCGGGTAGTCGGGCGCGGGCAGTTGGGGCATGCCCAGGCTGACGCCCTCGGGGGTGGTGGTCACCGGTCGACGCCTCCCATCACGGGGTCGATGGACGCGACGGCGACGATGACGTCGGCCACCTGGCCGCCCTCGCACATCGCCGCCATGGCCTGCAGGTTGGTGAAGGACGGGTCGCGGAAGTGGACCCGGTAGGGGCGGGTGCCTCCGTCGGAGACGACGTGCACCCCGAGCTCGCCCTTGGGCGACTCGACCGCCGCGTACGCCTGTCCCGGCGGGACGCGGAAGCCCTCGGTCACCAGCTTGAAGTGGTGGATGAGGGCCTCCATGGAGGTGCCCATGATCTTCTTGATGTGGTCGAGCGAGTTGCCGAGACCGTCGGGGCCGAGCGCGAGCTGGGCGGGCCAGGCGATCTTCTTGTCGGCGACCATGACCGGGCCGGGCTGGAGCCGGTCCAGGCACTGCTCGATGATCCGCAGCGACTGGCGCATCTCCTCCAGGCGGATCAGGAAGCGCCCGTAGGAGTCGCAGGTGTCGGCGGTCGGGACCTCGAAGTCGTAGGTCTCGTAGCCGCAGTAGGGCTGGGACTTGCGCAGGTCGTGCGGCAGGCCGGCCGAGCGCAGGATCGGGCCGGTGGCGCCGAGGGCCATGCAGCCGGCCAGGTCGAGATAGCCGACGTCCTGCATACGGGCCTTGAAGATGGGGTTCCCGGTGGCGAGCTTGTCGTACTCGGGAAGGTTCTTCGTCATCTTCTTCACGAACTCGCGGATCTGGTCCACCGCGCCCGGGGGCAGGTCCTGGGCCAGTCCGCCGGGACGGACGAACGCGTGGTTCATCCGCAGGCCCGTGATCAGCTCGTAGATGTCGAGGATGAGCTCACGGTCACGGAAGCCGTAGATCATGATCGTCGTGGCGCCCAGCTCCATGCCGCCGGTGGCGATGCACACCAGGTGCGAGGAGAGCCGGTTCAGCTCCATGAGGAGCACGCGGATGATCGAGGCGCGGTCGGGGATCTGGTCGGTGATCCCGAGGAGCTTCTCGACGCCGAGACAGTAGGCCGTCTCGTTGAAGAACGGCGTCAGATAGTCCATGCGCGTCACGAACGTGGTGCCCTGGGTCCACGTGCGGAACTCGAGGTTCTTCTCGATGCCCGTGTGGAGGTAGCCGATGCCGCAGCGGGCCTCGGTGACGGTCTCGCCGTCGATCTCCAGGATGAGCCGGAGCACGCCGTGCGTGGACGGGTGCTGCGGGCCCATGTTGACGATGATGCGCTCGTCGTCGGACTTGGCCGCGGACTGGGCGATCTCGTCCCAGTCGCCGCCGGTGACCGTATATACGGTGCCCTCGGTCGTCTCACGGGGAGAGGCGGCCGATGCCCCGGAAGGGGTCTGCGTGCTCATGAGTACGACCTCCGCTGGTCCGGAGCCGGGATCTGGGCGCCCTTGTACTCGACGGGAATGCCGCCGAGGGGATAGTCCTTGCGCTGCGGGAAGCCCTGCCAGTCGTCCGGCATCATGATCCGCGTCAGCGCGGGGTGGCCGTCGAAGATCAGGCCGAAGAAGTCGTACGTCTCGCGCTCGTGCCAGTCGTTCGTCGGGTACACGGTGACGAGCGAGGGGACGTGCGGGTCCGCGTCCGGGGCGCTGACCTCCAGCCGGATCAGCCGGTTGTGGGTGATCGAGCGCAGGTGGTAGACGGCATGCAGCTCGCGGCCCTTGTCCTGCGGGTGGTGGACGCCGGAGACGCCGGTGCACAGTTCGAACCGCAGGGCCGGGTCGTCGCGCAGGGTCTGGGCGACGGGGAGCAGGTACTCGCGTTCGACGTGGAAGGTGATCTCGTCGCGGTCGACGACCGTCTTGTCGATGACGTTCTCGGGGACGAGTCCCTGTTCCTCCAGGGCGCCCTCCAGTTCGTCGGCCACCTCGTCGAACCAGCCGCCGTAGGGGCGGGTGGCCGCGCCGGGCAGCCGGATCGAGCGGACCAGGCCGCCGTAGCCGGAGGTGTCGCCGCCGTTGTTGGCGCCGAACATGCCGCGCTGGACGCGGATCTCCTCGCCCCTATCGCCCCGCTGGCCGGGAAGGTTGGACGCGCTCAGGTCCTTCTCGGGGTTGACCCCGTTGCCGTTCGCTTCGCTCACCGCAGCAGGCCCTTCATCTCGATGGTGGGAAGCGCCTTGAGCGCCGCTTCCTCCGCCTCGCGGGCCGCCTCCTCGGCGTTCACGCCGAGCTTGGAGGTCTGGATCTTCTGGTGGAGCTTGAGAATCGCGTCCATCAGCATCTCGGGCCGCGGCGGACATCCGGGCAAATAGATGTCGACCGGGACGATGTGGTCAACTCCCTGCACAATGGCGTAGTTGTTGAACATTCCGCCCGATGACGCACAAACCCCCATGGAGATGACCCACTTGGGGTTGGGCATCTGGTCGTAGACCTGCCGCAGCACCGGCGCCATCTTCTGGCTCACCCGGCCGGCCACGATCATCAGGTCGGCCTGGCGCGGTGACCCGCGGAAGACCTCCATACCGAAGCGCGCCAGGTCGTAGCGCCCGGCGCCGGTGGTCATCATCTCGATGGCACAGCAGGCGAGTCCGAATGTCGCGGGGAAGACGGACGCCTTGCGCACCCAGCCCGCGGCCTGCTCGACGGTCGTCAGCAGGAATCCGCTCGGCAGCTTTTCTTCGAGTCCCATGTCCTAAGGCCCCTCAGTCCCATTCCAGGCCGCCGCGCCGCCATACGTACGCGTAGGCGACGAAGACGGTGAGCACGAAGAGCAGCATCTCCACGAGCCCGAAAACACCCAGGGCGTCGAAGGTGACGGCCCAGGGGTAGAGGAAGACGATCTCGATGTCGAAGACGATGAAGAGCATCGCCGTCAGGTAGTACTTGATGGGAAAACGCCCGCCGCCGACCGGCGTGGGGGTCGGCTCGATGCCGCACTCGTAGGCGTCGAGTTTGGCGCGGTTGTACCGCTTCGGACCGATCAGCGTGGCCATGACCACGGAGAAGATCGCAAAGCCTGCCCCGAGGGCTCCCAGTACGAGGATCGGCGCATACGCGTTCACGCTCCTCGCTCCTCTCAGTCGGCACTGACTGGTGGCGGTTTCGGCGGGCCCGCACCCCTGCCTCGTCAGCACCGCGAACCCCACCCGTCCCGGCGAAGATCACGGACATGTGAAGCAGGTCACAAGCCCAACTGCCTCGCATCTTATGCCCGGCGGTCTGTGATCTGCGACACGGGGTATTGCCTTAGCTTTGTGATCTCCACCACCTGACGAACGATCATGAAGTCGGATGAGCAGTGATCTTCACACGCGAAGCGTCAGGTCGATCACCAGACGTGACATTTTCGCTCATCTCCGCAGGCCCAGGGGGTCGTCTCAATATCAAGAGACTTCCGCCGCATGCAAATTCGCCTTGGACGCACCCCCTTGATAGTGGACCGCGTTCACACTTCGGGGGGACCAAGGGGACCGATGTGGACACGTGCACGCGTTCACGAGCGCGGGCGACGCGGGGGCGAGGAGGGTTCACGCGCGGGACGCGAGGGCCCGGGTGACCGTTCCGTGACCTGCGCCACATCTACCTATGGGTCAGATAAGCCGGGCTTGGCCATCCTCTTCAACCGGTGGTAGGTGGCGGGCAATTCGGACGTAATACTGAAAGGCCATGATCACGGGCCTGATGGACAGTGTCCGCAATGCCCGTTACGGCGTCAATAAAGAGTGACGGGCGACGAATTCGGCGGCCGATTGAACAACTGTGGCGCACCACACGTTTCTTGAAGGTATGGAGGAGCCCCTGGTACCGCTAGTACCCATGTCCCACACCGCACACATACGAAGCCACCGGAAGCCCCGTCGCAACGCTCCGTCGCTCGCGATGCGCGCCGGAGTTGCCGGTGGCGTCCTCAGCACCCTCGCCGTGGCCGCGGCCGCGGGTTCGGCGAGCGCCGCCGAGTCCGTCACGCAGACCATGGAGCTGCCGACCCTGACGGCCGACCTGGCCAACCAGGTCGCGCAGTCCGCGGACGCGACCCAGCAGGCCGCGGCCGACTACCAGCTCCAGGCGGAGCGTGACGCGGCGGCCGCCAAGGCGGCCAAGCAGGCCAAGGCCGACCTGGCCGACGCCAAGAAGAAGGCGGAGGCCAAGAAGAAGGCCGAAGCCGCGCGCAAGGCCGCGGCGGCCGAGGCCGTCTCGCGCTCCTCGGCGCGGACCGTCCTGTCGGCGAGCGCGTCCACGAACGTCTCGGCCCCGGCCAGCGGCAGTGTCGCGACCGTCATCGCCTTCCTCAAGGCTCAGGTCGGCGACGCGTACGTCATGGGCGGCACCGGACCCAACGCGTGGGACTGCTCCGGTCTGGTGCAGGCGGCGTTCAAGCAGGTCGGCGTCGACCTGCCGCGTGTCTCTCAGGACCAGTCGGTGTCCGGTACGCCGGTTTCCCTGTCCAATGTCCAGGTCGGAGACATTCTGTACTGGGGTTCGGCGGGTTCGGCCTACCACGTCGGTGTGTACATCGGTGACGGGCAGTACCTCGACGCGGCCAACCCCTCCAAGGGCGTCGTGATCCAGGACCTCTCGGGCTACCCGGCCACGGGCGCGGTGCGCGTGCTCTGACCCACGGGTGAACGCCGAAGGACCGCTTCCTGTGCGGGGAGCGGTCCTTCGGGCTGTTCCGGTGCCGGCGGCGTCCGAAGGCGCCTCCAGTGGCCTGGAGCCGCCCCGGTGCCCGGGAGCCCGCCCCGGTGCCCCGGGGCGGCTCGCGCGCCCCAGGGCGGCTCGCGCGGTCAGGCCTTCGGGGCGACCTTCGAGAGGCCGTTGATGATGCGGTCCATCGCGTCGCCGCCCGTCGGGTCGGTGAGGTTCGCGAGCATCTTGAGGGTGAACTTCATCAGCATCGGGTGGGTCAGACCCCGCTGCGTGGCGATCTTCATGACCTTCGGGTTGCCGATGAGCTTCACGAAGGCGCGACCGAGGGTGTAGTAGCCGCCGTAGGTGTCCTTCAGGACGCGCGGGTAGCGGTGCAGCGCCAGTTCGCGCTGGCCGGGGGTGGCGCGGGCGTGGGCCTGGACGATGACGTCGGCCGCGATCTGGCCGGACTCCATGGCGTAGGCGATGCCCTCGCCGTTGAAGGGGTTCACCAGACCGCCGGCGTCACCCACCAGCAGCAGGCCCTTGGTGTAGTGCGGTTGACGGTTGAAGGCCATCGGGAGGGCCGCGCCGCGGATCGGGCCGGTCATGTTCTCGGGCGTGTAGCCCCAGTCCTCCGGCATCGAGGCGCACCAGGCCTTCAGGACCTCGCGCCAGTCGAGCTCCTTGAAGGAGTCGGAGGTGTTGAGGACACCGAGACCGACGTTCGAGGTGCCGTCGCCCATGCCGAAGATCCACCCGTAACCGGGCAGCAGACGGTCCTCGGCGCCCCGGCGGTCCCACAGCTCCAGCCACGACTCCAGGTAGTCGTCGTCGTGGCGCGGCGAGGTGAAGTACGTACGGACGGCGACGCCCATCGGGCGGTCCTCGCGGCGGTGCAGGCCCATCGCGAGGGAGAGGCGGGTGGAGTTGCCGTCCGCCGCCACCACCAGCGGGGCGTGGAAGGTCACCTCCCGCTTCTCCTTGGAGTCGGCGTCGCCCAGCTTGGCGTGCACGCCGGTGATCCGGCCGGTGCGCTCGTCGAGGATCGGGGCGCCGACGTTGCAGCGCTCGTACAGCCGCGCGCCCGCCTTCTGCGCCTGGCGCGCGAGCTGCTCGTCGAAGTCGTCCCGCTTGCGCACGAGGCCGTAGTCGGGGAAGGAGGCGAGATCCGGCCAGTCGAGCTGGAGGCGTACACCGCCGCCGATGATGCGCAGGCCCTTGTTGCGGAGCCAGCCGGCCTCCTCGGAGATGTCGATGCCCATCGACACGAGCTGCTTGGTCGCGCGCGGGGTCAGCCCGTCACCGCAGACCTTCTCGCGCGGGAAGGCCGTCTTCTCCAGGAGCAGGACGTCGAGCCCCGCCTTCGCCAGGTAGTAGGCGGTGGTGGAGCCGGCTGGCCCGGCCCCGACGACGATGACGTCGGCGGTGTTCTCGGAGAGGGGCTGGGGCTCGGTCACGGCTGGGTCTCCCCAAGGCTCGAAATCAACGTGCCGACGGGCACTGGACATGGGCAGTCTATGCAGCGGTACCGATCACCCGGCTGAAGGGCTGCCCCGTGAACCGAGCTCTCCCCGCTGTACGACTGCGCGTCCCCACCGACGAGGACGCTCTCGCCTGGCACCGGGTCTTCGACGATCCCGAGGTCATGGAGTTCCACGGGGGCCGCGCGGCCGAGCGGTCCGTCTACGAGGAACTCACGGCGCGCCAGCGGCGGCACGACGCGGAGCACGGGTTCTGCCTGTGGACGATGGTCGGTCCCGGGGACGAGGTTCTCGGCTTCACGGGCGCGCAGCCCTGGCCGCACGCCTGGGGACCGGCCGGGAAGATCGAGATCGGCTGGCGGCTGGGGCGGGAGCACTGGGGCAAGGGGTACGTCACGGCGGCGGCGCGCACCACGCTGGAGCGGGTCCGCGCGGCGGGCGTCACGGACGTCGTCGCCATGGTCAACGCGGGCAACACCCGTTCCATCGCGGTCACGAGACGGCTGGGCATGGAGCTCGCCGAGCGGTTCACGCTGCCCTCGTCGCGGCAGGAGGGCCACCGCTACCGGCTGGCCCTGTGACGGCCGCCGGAACCGGCCCCGCGCCGAGGTCCCGCGCGTCTTCTCATGGCTTCCGGAAGGGCACGGGCGAGGCTTACCCTTCCGGTACCGCTGGGGGTGACGTCTGTGCGCATAACACCCAAGACACCCGAAGTGCGCGTGCCGCGGCTCGTCGGTCTGATGGCCGTGGACGCGCGTGAGACGGCAGAGGCTCGCGGTGTTCTGCTCGCCGCGCCCGACCGGCCCGATTTCCATCGGACGGTCGTCGACTACGTCGTACGGCAATTTCCGCAGCCCGGGGCCGAGGTGCCGCGCGGAGCCGTCGTCACGGTGTGGTTCGACCTCGGGGACGCGGAGGGCGGCGCCGGGGTGCGCGAGCCCCGTCCGCCCCGCCCGCCGTCGGGCGGGCTGCGGCGCGAACTCGACCTTCCCGGCGACCCGTTCGTGGTCCTCAGGTAGCCGGTCCCGGAGCTCCCCGGGGCGCTGGGCGGGGTCAGACCTTGTAACCCCGGTGGAGGGCGACGATGCCGCCCGTCAGGTTGCGCCAGGCCACCTTCGACCAGCCGGCCCCGATCAGCCGCTGGGCCAGCTCCGGCTGGGTCGGCCAGGCGCGGATGGACTCGGCGAGATAGACGTACGCGTCGGGGTTGGAGGAGGCGGCGCGCGCGACCGGGGGCAGCGCGCGCATCAGGTACTCGGTGTAGACCGTCCGGAACGGCGCCCAGGTGGGGTGCGAGAACTCGCAGATCACGACACGCCCGCCCGGCTTGGTCACGCGGTACAGCTCGCGCAGCGCGGTGTCGGTGTCCTGCACGTTGCGCAGTCCGAAGGAGATCGTGACGGCGTCGAACGTGTCGTCCTTGAAGGGCAGCCTGGTCGCGTCACCCGCGGTCAGCGGCAGCCAGGGGTGGTTGCGCTTGCCGACAAGGAGCATCCCGAGGGAGAAGTCGCAGGGGACGACGTACGCGCCGGTGCGGGCGAAGGGGAGCGACGAGGTCGCGGTGCCGGCCGCGAGGTCCAGGATCTTCTGCGCGGGGCGCGCGTCGACCGCCTTGGCGACCTCCTTGCGCCACGCCCGGTCCTGGCCGAGCGACAGCAGGTCGTTCGTCAGGTCGTACCGTTCCGCCACGTCGTCGAACATCGAGGCGACTTCGTGCGGCTTCTTGTCCAGGGATGCGCGGATCACGGTCCCCATTGTGGCAGCAGGGGCCCGACGGCTCTCCGGCGCCCGGCCGGGAACGGGCCTCCGTTCCCGTGTACGAGGACAGCGCCGCACCCGCCCCGTGAACCGGGGAGGGTACGGCGCTGCCGCCGGGGCCGGGGCGCCCGGTACTACCGCGTGGGCTAGGGGATCTCTTCGAACACCGCGTTGAGGGTGTGGTTGGCGTTCATGGTGATCGTGTAGTTCGTCGTGGTGTCCGCCTGGCGCACACCGTCGACGTCCCAGCCGACGAGCCGGAAGCCGGGGCTCACATCGGCGGTGACGGTGACCTGCGTGCCGGGGTCGTACGGGCCGTACTCGCTCGGGTTGAGACTGCCCCCGGCGGGCGGGGAGGAGGTCATGGTGAGGGAGACCCGGTTGGTGACCTGGGAGGTCCGGTAGTTCGCCAGGAACTCGGCGGCCCTGGTCGCGTTGGCGGCGTTGTTGTTGTTCTCGTCGCCGAGAGCCTGGCCGTTCAGCAGGTTCACGGTGTTGGAGTACTGGTTGACGACCGCGCACGGCTGAGTGCAGGCGCTGGAGTAGGCCATGATCGTGTGGTGCCGCTGGTCGGCGGTGACCCACCCGTAGTTGTCGGTGCCGACGGGGGTCGTGCCGCCCTGGGACACCACCGTCTTGCGGTCGTGCTTGAGACCGAAGTTGTGGCCGATCTCGTGCGCGAGGTTCTCCCACGCCGTGATGGAGAAGGCGCTGGTGACCGAGAACGCGTTGTTGCTGGTCCCCGGGCCCGCCGGGGTGGGCAGGTTGGCCTGCCCCGAACTGTCCTCGGCCGGGATGGAGGCGATGAGCGCCACCAGGTCGGCGCTGTACGCGAGCCGCTGGGCGGCGGCCGGGGCTCCGAGGGTCACGTTCAGGGGGTTGCTGATCATGCTCAGCAGGGTTCCGGCGTTCTCACGGGCCACGCCGGTCGCCGCGGTCTCGTACGTGTTCACGACGTGCACGCTGGCCGGCACCTGGCTGGTCGCGAGGGCCCTGTTGAGCTGGTTCACGCCGTACCGGATGCGGCTCTGCACGGCGGCGGTGGAGCCGAGTTCGGTGACGGTGGCCGGGGTGTAGGCGACGACGATGTCGATGGCCGCCGGATTGTCGGGGGTGGCGATCCGCAGACCCGGCTTGTACGGCTTGACCGACCTGGTCGGCGGCACGGTCACGGTGTCCACGCCCTGGCCGCTCGGGGGCAGCTTCAGGGTGTCGATCTCCTGCAGCAGGTACCTGCCCGGCCGCTTGGGCACCGGCTTGTAGAGGTACTGGCGGAAGCCCGCCTCGATCTCGCCGGACAGGGTGACCGGCCCGGCCGTGCACGCTCCGATGATCGACACGGAGATCGTGTTCTCCGGGTGCCTCGGGTCGTGGCCGGACCAGAACACCGTGCCGTCCGGCTCCTGGCGCTTGAAGTCCTCGATCGCCGTGAAGCCCTTCTGGTGCTCGAAGAGCGGGAAGGTGCGGCGCTCGGGCACGCCGTCCTTCTGTCTTCTGCACAGCGAATGGAAGTCCTTGGGATTCGCGCGCATCACCGCGCTGCGCTTCACCCAGGGCTCGGGGTCGTGGCCGGGACCGGCTCCGGCGGCCGCGGGTGTGTTCATGGCCAGCGACAGGGCGGCGGTGAGGGCGGTCGCCGCGGTGGACGCGGCGAGCAGGGAACGACGCATGAGGAAACGTCAGCCTCTCTGTGGGGGTTTCCCTCATGCTCGTGACCAAGATCGCACCAGGCTCGTTGTAGGCGTCCACACACGGCCAACCGGGGTGAGGTTCACCCTTCGGGCCGCTACGGCAGCAGCCGGGGCCGCTTCCGGGCGGCCACGTCCTCGACCCAGCCGACCAGCGGTATCGCGATCCAGATCAGCGCCCAGCCGACACCGAACATGAACCACTGGCTCTCCAGCGGCAGCCATTTCTCGAAGGCCGGCACCTTCCAGAACTGGTCGATCAGCGGGACGGCCAGGATCAGCGCTATCTCGTGCCAGAGGTAGATCGTCACCGCCCGGCCGTTGAAGACCGTCACCGCGCGGTCGAGCCGCCTGAAGCGCGCCAGCCAGGCGAAGTCGACGTCGTAGTAGGCCTTGAAGTACATCAGCGGTGTCACGAAGCCCGCCGACCAGAAGGCCTGGGCGAGAGGGATGTCGTCGAGGTCGTACGTGCCGTACTCCGCCTGGTGCGCGAGGGCGTACCAGCCGCCGTACGCGAGGGCCGCCGCCGAGGCGAGGACCACCGCGGCCGGCTTCAGCCGCTGGAGCACGCCCTCGCGGTGGGCGAAGCCGAGGAGCCAGCAGAAGAGATAGGTGGCGAGGTCCGTCAGCGCGCTGCCGAGGCGGCCGTCCGGGGGCTGCCACCCGTACCGGAGGACCACGATCGGGACGAGCGAGAGGAGCAGCACCGGTGCCGGGGCCTTGCGGAAGACGTTCAGCAGCAGGGGCGAGAGCAGCACGAACCAGAGGTACGTGCGCAGGTACCAGAGGATCTCCCAGGCCTGCTCGCCCCACTGGTTGCCGGGAGGGTCGCCGACCGGGACGACCCAGAAGACGATCTGCCATCCCGGCATCCAGCCGTGTATCAGCATCGCCACCACGACGAAGAGGCCCCAGAACCAGAACGGCGGCAGCAGGCGCCGCATCCGGCCGCGGACCACCTGGAGAGCCGGGCGCTCCAGCGACTTGGCCATCAGCGTGCCGGCGAGCGCGAACATCACGCCCATCGACGGGAAGACCAGTCCGGCCCAGGCCCAGCCGAAGGTGTGGTACGTGACGACACGGACCAGGGCGACGGCCCGGAGTGCGTCGAAGTAGCGGTCGCGGCCGCCCCCGGCTCCCCTCGTGCGGGACGGGGACGGGGCGGGGGCCGGTGCGACCGCAGCCGCCGCCACCGCCTCCGGCTCAATCGCCGTCGCCTCCGCCTCCGTCTCCGCCGTCGCCGTCGCCGTCGCCGTCCGGGCAGGCTCCTCCGGCTCGGGAACGTGCGGCCACGGCTCCTCGTACGGCTCCGGCCGCCCGTACGTCGTGGACTGCTCGTACGCCGTGGGCTGCTCGTACGACACCGTCTGGTCGTACGGGACCCCGTACCCGGCGTCGTAGCCGTACCCGGCGTCGTAGCCGTACCCGCCGTCGTACCCCTGGCCCTGGCCGTACCCGAGACCGTAGCCGCCCTCGGAACCCTGTCCGTACCCCTGCCCCTGCCCCTGCTGCTCCGCGCCCCAGGTCATCGGCTCGCCCCTGCCGGGGTTCCGACCTCGCCCGTGCGCTTGAGCTTCTGCCAGCGCAGGCGGCCGCCGGTCAGGGCCGTGACGCAGGAGTGGATCAGGACCAGGTACATCATCTGGCGGTAGGCGAGTTGCTGCAGCGGCAGCATCGCGAGGTAGCGGTACTTCTCACCGTCGAGCCGGAACGCGTAGGCCGCGCAGATCAGTTGGACCGCGAGCACGGCGAGCCAGGCGAGCAACGCGGCCCGGAAGTCCACGAAGATCATCGAGTAGGCGGTGAACACGTCGATGAGCGGCGCGAAGACCGGTGTGACGATCTGGAAGAGCACCACCAGCGGCATGCCCACCCGCCCGAAGCGGCCCGAAGGACCCTTGTCCGTCAGGGACTTGCGGTGCTTCCAGAGCGCCTGCATGGTGCCGTACGACCAGCGGTAGCGCTGCGACCAGAGCTGTTTGAGCGAACCCGGCGCCTCCGTCCAGGCCTTGGCGTGCTCCTGGTAGACGACCCGCCATCCCGCGCGGTGCATGGCGATGGTGATGTCGGTGTCCTCGGCCAGCGTGTCCTCGCTCATGCCGCCGACCTCCAGCACCGCGTCCCGGCGGAACGCGCCGATGGCGCCGGGGATGGTGGGCATGCAGCGCAGCAGGTCGTACATGCGGCGGTCGAGGTTGAAGCCCATCACGTACTCGATGTGCTGCCAGGCACCGATCACGGTGTCGCGGTTGCCGACCTTGGCGTTGCCCGCGACCGCCCCGATCTCCGGGTCGGCGAAGGGCTGCACGAGCTGGTGCACGGCGTCCGGCTCGAAGACGGTGTCGCCGTCCATCATCACGACGAGGTCGTGACGGGCGTGCCGGACGCCGTTGTTGAGCGCGGCGGGCTTGCCGGCGTTCTCCTGCCTGATGACCCGGACGTTCGGCATGCCGAGCGACGCGGCGATCTCCGACGTGTCGTCCTCGGAACCGTCGTCGACCACGATGATCTCGATCGGATGCGTGCTCTTCGCCAGTGACCTCAGGGTGTTGGCGATGCATTCCTTCTCGTTGTACGCGGGCACGATCACGCTCACCGGCCGGGTGACCGTCGGCCCCCAGCTGAACTTCCCGCCCCGGCCGCCTCTGCGGCCGCGGTTGCGGTTGCGCTGCCGGTGGTGCCGGCGGGCGAGGACCAGCATCATCGCGAACCGCCCCATGACGGCGACGCCGACGACCACGAGGAACCAGGACAGCGCCGGTACGACCCATTCGGCGACGGCCACGGCGTAGACGAGCGCCTTGCCCTCGTAGAGCGTCGCGCCGGTCGCCCTGCGCTGGCCCGACTGCGCTTCGGCGTTCGCGAGGGCCTCCCCCGCCGGACCGCCGCCCGCCGCGGTGTCCCCGGACCGGGACCCGCCCCGGCCCGCCGCCGCCCCGGACCCGTCCCGCGCGGCCGCCGCCCGGTTCAGTTCCGCCTGGGCGCCGCTGACCGTGGTGAAGGTGTAGCCCTTCGCTTTCATCTTCTTGATGTACGTGTCGAGCGCCTCGACCGTCTGCGAGCGGTCGCCGCCCGCGTCGTGCATGAGGACGATGGCGCCCTCGTTCTTCTTCGGCGTCGCCCACTGGACGATCTTCGAGACGCCCGGCTTCTTCCAGTCGTCGCTGTCGGTGTCGACGAAGACGCTCGTGTAGCCGAGGCCGCCGAGTTCCTTGTAGACGGGCCAGCTGTAGTTGTCGACGGCGCTGATCTCCGAGGAGTACGGGGCACGGAACAGCGTGGTCTGGACTCCGGCGGCGCCCGCGAGCGCCAACTGCGTCTGCTTCAGTTCGCGTTGGAGACGCGCGGTGCTCTGGTAGGAGAGATCGACGTGGGTGAAGGTGTGGATGCCGACCTCGTTGCCCTGGTTCACCAGCTTCTTCACCACGTCGGGGTAGCGGGAGACCATCGAGCCGACCACGAAGAACGTGGCGTCGACGTCGTTCTTCTCCAGGACCTTCAGGACCTGGGGCGTCCAGTCGGGGGTCGGCCCGTCGTCGAAGGTGAGCACGATGGTCTTCTTCGGCACGGACTGCGTCTTCGCGACGCCGTCGGCGAACGTCAGGATGGGGCCGCCGTCGAGGATCTTCTGGGGGACCTTGTCGTAGGCCGCGCCGTCGCGCACCCGGGCGTCGTTGCCGATCTCCGAGCGCAGATAGCCGTCGAGGAGCATGACGCTGATCAGGGCCAGGAGGAGTGTCAGGGCGAGGATGACACGGGGTTTCTGCAGCGCCGCGGCCTTCCCGGCGGCCCGCTCCAGCTTGGAGGGGGCCCGCCGACGGCCGCGCGTCGGTGTCGTCGTGGTCATGGGAGTGGGTGCGCCCTCGTCACTCGGCGCCGGAGGAGGCGGACGCCCCGGCGGTGGTCGTGGCGGCGGAGGAGGGGGCGGAGCCGGTGAGCGGGCCCGAAGGCGGGGCGCCGGTGGGCGCGCCGCTCGGGATCGTGCCGGTGAGCGGCCCGCCCCGGCCCCCGACGGGAGCGGAGCCGGCCCCGCCGCCGAAGGGCAGGAGCGAGGACGGCGTCAGCGAGGTGCCCCAGCCCATGAAGGCCATGCCGAGCACGACGGCGTACCCGAGGCAGCCGACGCCGACGAGCATCCCGATTCTGCTCAGCAGGCGGGCACGACGCCCGGAGCTGTCAACGAACACGGGGCCGGACGCGGCCCCCCTGCCGCGCCTACGGCTACGGCCACGCACCTGGACACGGTTTTCGACGGCGGACTCGGATTGCATTCCCCAGACGGTAGGACGCGTTTATGTGCCAAAAACTCCGAGTTCCGTATGAACGGCCCATGAGAGAGGCCCGAGCCTGTACTTTCCCTATGAGAATCGAGAAATGCCCGCGCAACCCGGGTCCGATGGATATGGGCGATATACACCTCAATGGAGTCCCGTTCACCCCTTATGTCGCCCGGTTCGCCCGTGATTCCGCCTCCCGATCTCCATTCGGTAATCCGTTCCGGATGTGACACATTTCCAGTCGGGGAACGGCTGTTTGTTTTCGGTTCGAGACAGACATCACACGAGATCGCGAAAGATCACGAGAGTGGGTGCGTGCGGAATGCGGAGTTTCCTGAGGCCGGCCGTGGGGGTCGTCGGTCTGGTGGTCCTGGCCTGTGCGGGGTGCTCCTCGGGCGGCGGTGACGCCTCGGACGAGTCGTCCGCGCGGGCCGGCGGGACGACGGCCTCGGCCGCGTCGCCGGACGCGGGTTCGGCGAAGTCGTCGGCCACCTCGTACGCCCCGTACGTGAGCGCGACGACCGCCGCGGACACCGACTCGGCGGGGTCGCCGACGACGTACAACCTGGCCTTCGTGATCTCGGACGGCAGCGGCTGCACACCGACGTGGGACGGGGCGTACGCCATCGGGGACAAGGCCGTGAAGTCCCGGATCTCGGCGCTCGGGAAGTCGGGCGGCGAGGTGCGGGTGTCGTTCGGGGGAGCCTCCGGCAAGGAGCTGGCGTCGACGTGCGACAGCGCGGACGAACTCGCCGCGGCCTACGGCGCGGCGCTGGACGCCGCCGGGTCCACGCAGGCCGACTTCGACGTCGAGGGAAGCCAGTTGAGCGACTCCGACGCGGTCGCGCTGCGCTCCGAGGCCATCGCGCTGCTCCAGAAGGAGCGCCCCGGGCTGACGGTGTCCTTCACCCTGCCCGTGATGCCGTCCGGGCTCGACGCCGACGGCCTGGCCCTGCTGGAGTCCGCCAACGACCACTCCGTGGACGTCTCCACGGTCAACATCATGACCATGAACTACGGCAGTTCGTACGACGGCGACATGGGCGACTACGCGATCACGTCCGCCGAAGCGGCCCACACCCAGCTGAAGAAGGTGTTCGGGCTGTCGGGCGCGGACGCCTGGAAGGGGCTCGCGCTCACCTCGATGATCGGCGTCAACGACGTGGACAACGAGACGTTCGGGCTCGCGGACGCGGCGCAGGTACGGGAGTTCGCCGAGAAGAAGGGGGTGGCCTGGGTGTCGATGTGGTCGACGTTCCGCGACAGGCAGTGCGAGAAGGGCAGCGCCACGGCGGACGACGCGGCGACCGACTGCAGCGGAGTGAAGCAGGGCGCGGGGGCGTTCGCCAAGGCACTCGCGGGCTGAGCCGCTGAGCCGGCCCCGGGAGGCCCGGACCGGATCACGCGGGCTGAGCCGCCGAGCTGGCCACGGGGGCCCGGACCGGAGCACGCGGGCTGAGCCGCCTGCGGGGTCGCGGCGGCACCACGAGCCGTCGCGGGCCGAGCGGATGTCACGTGCCAGGCCGCGCGGGACCGGGAGCACGCACCGGCCGGGCCGGCGTCCCGTGCCGTGATCAGCGGGCGCGGTACACCAGTCGACCGCCGATCACCGTCGCCACGCACGTACCGGCGCCGCGCCGGACCAGTTCGGCGCGGTCCGCGACGTCGAACACGGCGAAGCGGGCGGGTCCGCCCGGTTCCAGCCCCGGCAGCAGGACCAGCGGGACCGGGGACAGCGCCGCCGGACCCGGAAGCCGGTCCGGTCGCCGTCCCACCGCGAGACCGGCCCTGCGCACCGCGTCGACGACGGCGCGCGACCGCAGCTCCCCGGCCACCGCCACCGTGCCGTGCGCCAGCATCCGCTGGACTCCGCGTCGCGCACTCGCGCCGAGGCGTGCGGGGTCGGCGCGGAAGATCCGCTTGGCCCGCTCCCCGCCGATGGGCTCGGTGCCGAAGCCCTCGGCCTCGCGCGGGTCCGGGTGGTAGGTGGCTTCCAGAAGCTCCGGGCCGTACGGGTTCAGCAGTCCCGGCGTCAGGATGCCGGGCCAGCGCCGCACCTTCGCCTGCGGCCGGACGGCGGCCAGGTCCTCGTACGGGCCGATGGCGGCGACGACCGCCCCGTCGACCAGGACCGACGTCCCGGACGACTGCTCGGCTACGTGAAGTGTCAGCACGGCGCGGCTAGTTGGAGGCCAGCAGCTTCAGCTCGGGGTGCGCGGTGCCGCCCTCGATCGCGGTCGAGGAGATGTGGGACATGACGCGCTCGTCGACCGGGTCGTTCGCCGGGTCGTCGTGGACGACGATGTGCTCGTACGTCGTGGTCCGCTGGGCGGGGACCCGGTCCGCCTTGCGGATCAGGTCGATGATCTCCATGCGGTTGGAGCGGTGCTTGGCGCCGGCGGAGGAGACGACGTTCTCCTCCAGCATGATCGAGCCGAGGTCGTCCGCGCCGTAATGCAGGGAGAGCTGGCCGACCTCTTTGCCGGTGGTCAGCCAGGAGCCCTGGATGTGGGCGACGTTGTCGAGGAAGAGGCGGGCGATCGCGATCATCCGCAGGTACTCGAAGAGCGTCGCCTGCGTACGGCCCTTCAGGTGGTTGTTCTCGGGCTGGTAGGTGTACGGGATGAAGGCCCGGAAGCCACCCGTCCGGTCCTGTACGTCGCGGATCATCCGCAGGTGCTCGATGCGCTCGGCGTTGGTCTCGCCGGTGCCCATCAGCATGGTGGACGTCGACTCGACGCCCAGGCCGTGCGCGATCTCCATGATCTCCAGCCACCGCTCGCCGCTCTCCTTGAGCGGGGCGATCGCCTTGCGCGGGCGGGCGGGGAGCAGTTCGGCGCCGGCACCCGCGAACGAGTCGAGACCGGCCGCGTGGATCCGCTGGATGGCCTCCTCGACGCTCACCTTGGAGATCCGGGCCATGTGCTCGACCTCGGAGGCGCCGAGGGAGTGGATGACCAGCTCGGGGTACGCGCCCTTGATCGCGGCGAAGTGCTTCTCGTAGTACTCGACGCCGTAGTCCGGGTGGTGCCCGCCCTGGAACATGATCTGCGTCCCGCCGAGCTCGACGGTCTCCGCGCAGCGGCGCAGGATGTCGTCGAGGTCGCGCGTCCAGCCCTTGGCGGTGTCCTTGGGGGCCGCGTAGAACGCGCAGAACTTGCACGCCGTGACGCACACGTTCGTGTAGTTGATGTTGCGCTCGATGATGTACGTCGCGATGTGCTCGGTACCCGCGTACCTGCGGCGGCGCACCGCGTCGGCGGCGGCGCCGAGCGCGTGCAGCGGGGCGTCGCGGTAGAGGACGAGCGCCTCTTCCGGAGTGATCCGCCCACCCGCGGCGGCACGGTCCAGCACGGACTGAAGGTCGGCCTTCTCGGTCACCGGGAGCGTCCCTTTCGTAAGGGTTGTGGACAGACTCAACCACCCTACGCCAGCCCGCCGCACCGGCCGACGCCAGGCCCACCGGCGGACCTGCGCCGGCCCGGGCCGGTGTCAGGCCGCGTAGGCCCCGATCAGCAGTCCCGCGTAAGCGCCCGCGATCAGGAACGGGCCGAACGGGATCGACGTCTTGCGCCCCGCGCGCCGGGCCACCACCAGCGCCGTCCCGTACAGCGCGCCGAACAGGAACCCGGCGAAGGTGCCGAGGACGACCACGCTCCACCCGTACCAGCCGAGCGCCGCGCCGAGACCGAGGGCGAGTTTCACGTCGCCGAAGCCCATGCCGTTCGGGTTGATGAGGAAGAGCACGAAGTACCCGCCGCCGAGCGCGAGCGCCCCGTACAGCGCCGTCGTCCACTCCCCCGCGTGCTCGGGCAGCGCGGCGGCCGCCCCGAGCAGGACGAGCGCCGCCGCGGCGAGCGGCAGGGTCAGCGCGTCCGGGAGCCGCTGCACCCGGAAGTCCACCACGGCGAGCAGGACCCCGAGCGGCGCGAGGAGCAGCCACACGCCGAGCTCCGGACGCGTGCCGGTCGCGAGGGCGAGTCCGGCGCAGAGCAGGGCGGTGACCGGCGAGACGAGGAGAACGGTGGGTCCGTAGCGGGTGCCGCCCGGGGAGCGGGCGAGCCCCAGCCAGCCGCGCGCGGCCCCGGTGATCGGCTGCCCGTCGGGACAGCGGTCCCGCCAGGGCTCGTCGGGGTCGACGGCGAGGCGGTAGGCGGGCCTGGGCACCAGGAGCCCGGCCGCCGCGCCCCAGAGCGCTGCGGCGACGACGAGCCAGAGGTCGAGATCCACGCGTTCCCCCAAGAGTCCGGTGTGCCGGCCGGGCCGGACGGCGAGGCCGGTGACGAGCGCCCCGGCCGTCGGCCGCACCCGCCGGCGTCCGCTCCCGGCCGGCCGGTGGGTGCGGGTGCGGCCGAGACCGGCCGTGATGCCGGGAGGGCCGGTCGGGACGGCCCGTCGGTACCGCTCCGCCGAAACCGGCCTGACGGTATCGGCTCGACGGTTCCCATCGGCAGCCCCTGGCCGGTCGGCGTACGGCGGCGGGCGGAGCCCAGCGACGGCCGGGCCGGGCGGTGGGCCGGGCCCCGGCCGGAAGCCGTCGGTGTGCGGGTCGGGGCCGAGCCCGCCGAGACCGGGCTCTCAGCTCACCGCTGCCGTGCCGGTGCGCCAGGTCGGGAGGAGTTCGTCGAGCAGGGCCTCCGTCCGGGGCGGCAGCCCCCGCGCCCCGCTGCGGGACACCAGGTCCGCGGCGAGTCGCCTCACCTTGTCCTCGTCCCCCGTCGCGTGCGTCGCGCGCAGCAGTTCGTTCCACAGCCGTTCGTCCGCCGGGGCCGAGTTCATCGACGCGTTCAGCGCCTCGATCGCCTTCTCCGCCCGGTCCTTCTCCAGATGGAACGCGGAGAGCGCGAGGCCGATGTCCGCCACCAGCAGCGGCAGTTGGGCGTCGATGATCTCGTGGGTGAGCCAGCCGTAGCGCCCCTCGGCACGGTCGGCGAGCAGCGGCCCGCGGACCAGGACGAGCGCGTCGGTGAGCAGTCGCCCGCGCACCACACGGCTGGCGACACCCTTGCCCTGCGTCGCCTCGTGGTAGAGGGAGCGCAGCACGTCCAGGTCGGAGACGACGGACTTGGCGAGCGTGAGCCGCCCGGTCGCGTCGGAGCCGAGACGGGGGGTGCCGTCGGGGTCGTCGCCGAGCCAGTCGCGCAGCCGCTCGACGAGCGCGTCCCGCACGTCCTCGGTGACTCCGCGCGGCCACAGCGCCGAGGACAGCACGCGCGGGTGCACCCCTTCGCGGTGCAGCAGGAGCAGCGCCAGCGCCTCGTGGAGCAGCGGACTGCGTTGGCCTTCGGGCGTCTCCAGGCCGATGATCTCGTACGGGCCCACGAGCCGCGCGTACACGGCGGGCCGCCCCTGCTCGCTGATGTCGACGAGGAACGGCGGGGAGTCGGTCGGCCCGTCGGGGCCGCCCTCCGGGTCCGCCTCGACGAAGAGTTCCACGACCGCCCGTTGCTGGGCGACCGGCAGCAGCTGCGCGTCGAGTTCGAGGCCGAGGAGCGGCGCGAGCAGCTTGCCCTCGCGGGTGATCTCCATCTCCCAGGCCGCGCCCGGCAGTTCGCCGCTCTCGGTGCCGACGAGGTAGCCGATGCCCAACCGTCCGGCTTCGGCGGCGAGTTCGGCGAGCCTGAGGGCGTCGACGGAGGAGGGTTCGGCGGCGAGGAGGACGAGGTGCGGGGCCCAACGGGTGTGCTGGGCGGGCCCGGTACGGCCGGTGAGCACCGAGTCGTGTCCGGCGGCGCCGAGTGCGCCGCGCCGCTGCCGTGTCTCGGCCTCCATGGTCTCGACGAGCGCCTCGATGTCGTCGAGGTGGCGCAGCCGGTTGGGCGCGAGCGGTGTCAGGTCCTCGCCGAAGCCGACGAGGGTGATCGTCATGCGGTCCGACCAGCCGTTGGTGGCCAGTTCGGCGGCGACGGAGGCGAACACGCCCGCGCGGTCGGTCGCGCTGCCGCTCAGGGAGACGATGCCGGGCACGGCCTCCAGGTTGAGCAGCAGCCGCGAGTCGTCCATGGTGCCGAGGCTCACGAGGCCCGGGTAGGGGGCGGCGGTGTCGGTCTCCTCGTACCGCTCGGCGTCGGCGCGTGCCAGCATCCAGAACGTCTGGTCCTGGCCGAGCTGCCACGGCGTGGGCGGCTTTCCGGCCGGCTGGGCGAGCTGGAGGTGGAGATCGCCGTTGCCGCCGAGCCAGGCCGCGTAGACGGTCGGCAGCGGGCGGGACTCGGCGGCGAGGGCGGCCGCGAGGCCCCGCAGCGACAGGTCGAGGAGGCGTACGCCCTCGGGGTCGGCGCCCACGAGCAGGGCGTCCTGGGCGTCCGCGGCGGATCCGGTCGGAACCGGCGGCTCCATGCCCCGGCGCCCGCCGACCGCGCCGAGCGCCGACTGCCACAGGGCCTGGCGGCGGCGCCGGCCGAGGGCGCCGAGGAGGCCAGCCGCGAGGAGGGGAGCGCCGACGAGGGCTTCGGGCAGCCCGAAGGAGGACCCGCTCTCCTCGGACGCCGCGGGCGCGTTCTGTCCATCACGTGTGTCCGGGGCGGCTTCGCCGGAGGAGCCGCGGTCGCTCTCCTGGCCCTGGTCGCCGCCGGCCCGCTGCTGGGGAACGCGGAAGTGGGCGGTGTCCCGGTCGCCCTGCTCGCCCTGCCGGGCGGTGCCGCCGCCCTGCCGGGCACCGGCCTGCTGGTGGTCGCCGGTCTTCGCGTAGTCGTGGATCTGCTGCTGGACCTGCTCCGGGATCCCGGGCTCGGCCTCGGGCATCTCGACGAGCTCGCCGCCATGGGCGTCGCCGGGCATCTCCATGATCCAGCCGGGCCGGATGAGGCTGGCCTCGGACAGCCTGGAGCCGTCGGGCTGCGTACGGTCCTTGTTGAGCTCGTAGATCTCCTTGTACCGGCGCCCGTCGCCGAGGTGGCGCTGCGCGACCTCCCAGAGGGAGTCGTGGTGGCGGCCCTCGGGGGGCTGGATCCGGTAGTACTTCGTGTCGCCGTGCCGGGCGGAGGCGCCGGCGTCCGCCTGGGAGGCGGCCTGGGCCGCGGCCTCGGCGGCCTGCTCCGCGACGGCGGCTGCTCCGGCGGCGGCCTGCTCCCGCTGCTGCCCGAACAGTGAGCCCGGGGTCTGCTGGGCGGCCGCGACGGAGCCGTGCGAGGTGCCCTCCAGGCTCTGGCCGAGCTGGGAGAGGCCCGGGGTGAAGCTCGCGGCGGCGGCACCGACGAGCAGGAGGGCCGCGACGAGCTGCCGGGCCAGCAACTGGCTGGCCCCGGCGCCCGGTACGCGGTTGGGCAGTCCGACGCCCGACAGCGCGGCCTTCATCTCGACGAGGACGCACGCGGTGAACTGCGCCCAGGCGAACCACACGATGACCGTCAGCACGTGGATGAACGTGCCGACGGTGATCTCCTGCTGGAGCCAGTCCAGTGAGGGCGCTCCGTGCGGCAGCGGCCAGCCCACGGCGACCACCAGCGCGCCGGGCACGCCGACGAGCAGGACCAGCAGGGCGACGAACGCCCCGAACGCCTTCACGAAGTCCCCGACCGTCCGACGACGCCGGGGCAGGGGCTGCGGCGTCCGATTCCTCGGACCCGGCGAGCCGCCCGTCGAGCTGGAGTTGGTGCGTCGCGCCATGGCGGATGTCCTGGTGTCGTGTGGGAAGGGCGTGAGTTCGGGGGTGAGCCGAGCCTACTGAGAGTCTAAGGAGGGTGTCGAAGGCCGGGCAGAGGACAAAGGGACCGGCTCGTCCGTTTCGTCACCGTCCGTCCGGGGAGGCCGAGTTGCCGCACGACAGCGGTACGGTCCAGGGAGGCCGAGTCGTCGCACGGCCGCGGGACCGTCCAGGACGGCGGAGTTGTCGCACGGCCGCGGGACCGTCCGGCTCCTCGCGCTTCCGCTCCCCTTCACGACACACGCGGGACGGTCCTCACGAACCCCCCACAATCGCCCGGGATCCCGGGAGCGACTTTCGCGCCAACGACCGCGCACCTAGTCGTTTAGGCCCCCGGAGCGGTCGCATAATCTGCCCCGAGCGAGTCATGTTCACCGGCACTCCGAAAAGGGGAACCCGATGGCACTGAGGCGTGACGCGACGGCACGTCAGCTGCGACTGGCGGCGGAACTGCGCCGGCTCCGCGGAGCGGCCGGGCTCGCATCGCGCGAGGCGGCCGCCCTGCTCGGCGTGAGCCCCGCGCAGATCAGCCAGATCGAAGCCGGTCTCGCTGGCGTGAGCGAGAAGCGGCTGCGCCGGCTCGCGGCACAGTACGTCTGCACGGACGAGGCGTTCGTGGAGGCCCTGGTCGCCATGGCCACCGACCGGACGCGCGGGTGGTGGGAGCCGTACCGGGGCCTGCTGCCCACGCCGTTCCTGGACCTCGCCGAACTGGAGCACTACGCGACCTTTCTGCGGGACGTCCAGTTCCTCCATGTCCCCGGCCTTCTCCAGACGGAGCGGTACGCGCGTGCGGTGTTCTCCTACCGCGTGCCCGAACTGCCCCCCGAGGAGGTCGAGTTGCGCGTACGGCACCGGATGCAGCGCCAGGCTCTCCTCGACGGCCCGGCTCCCAAGCCGTACGACGGCGTCGTCCACGAGGCGGCCCTGCGCATCATGGTCGGCGACCGTGCCGCCTCGCGGTCCCAGCTCGCCCACGTGCTGGAGCTCTCCGAGGCCGATCACATCACCGTGCGCGTCATCCCCTTCGAGCTGGAGGGGTTCGGTGGAGCCGCGAGCGCCATGACCTACGCGGGCGGCTCCGTGCCCAGGCTGGACACCGTCGTGCGCGACGCCCCCCAGGGCGCCGCGTTCATCGACTCCGAAGCCCAGCTCAACGCCTATCGCACGCTGTTCCACAAGGTCGCGGAAGTGTCGCTGGACGCCGACCGGTCCCGCGACTTCATCCACAGGTTGACGAAGGAGCTGTGAGAGGTACCCATGAGCACCCCTGACAACTGGCAGAAGTCGTCCTACTCGGGACCCGGCGACGGCGACTCCTGCGTCGAGCTCGCCTCCAGCCCCGCCCTGCTCCACCTCCGCGAGTCCGACGACCCGGACACCGTCCTCACCACCACCCCGCACCCCGTCGGCCACCTGCTCCAGGCCATACGCACCGGATCGATCGACGCCCCCGGCTCGTAACAACCCCTCGACGAAGCCCGGTTCGGCATGTGCAGCGATGCAGGAAATCACCATGAACACGCACTTTCCTTACGTGGGAGAAGGCCAGTGCCGGAGGGGCATTCCCTACGGCCGATGGCGGGACTGGCACCCGAACGGCCGGCTTGCTCTGGAGAAGGAGTACGGCGCGCGCGGGATGGTGAGATCGATCAAGAAGTGGTCGGAGAGCGGCGAGCTCATCGACGACCGGACCTTCGACGTGTGATGCCGAGCGCAGTCTCCCGCCATCGCCACCCACCCGGCTGATCACCGCCAGGAAGACCATGGACGACATCTATCGCTGCCGCATCTGCGGTGAAGCAGCCCTTCCGATCGAAGGATTCTGCGGGGAGATCATCGGATACCGCCTGCTACGGGACCAGTGGTCCGACTCTCCCTCCTTTCTCGACGGGAATCTCCACTTCTCGTGCCTGGAGCAGTCGAGGGAACGGGAGGCGTTCCACGCGGAATTCGTCCACCTCGCTCAAGCCGGGCACGAGGAGATCCCCGGTCTGGAGGAGTCGCACCCTCCGCTCACCAGGTCGGGCCTGAGCATGTTTCCCGTCTTCTCGGGCGACGAGTGCGACATCTTCCAGAGCCGGAAGGCCGATCGCTGGATGCTCGTGAGGAAGACCGGTCCGTGGTTCGGCTTCGGGCTCCCCCAGCTCCAGGTCATCAGCTCGGGCGGCATTCCGGTCTCGGATTCCGAGGTGACCCGATACCGGCTTCCCGTCGACCTCGGGGACGAGGTCGGAACGTACGGACTTTCCGAACTCCTGGAAGCCATCGGGGTGGCCCACCGGTACGCGGACACGGCCGAACTGGCCCGTGTGGAATACCGTTTCGTGGACTACTACGCGCCGAAGAATCTCATCGACTACGTAGCCTTGGCACCCCTTCCCTTTCCCGAGGAAGCCCGCACGTTCCTCGCCGCCCACGCGAAGACGTACACCCCCGTCACCTTCGACGACGAGGACGCGTGATCGAGCCTCACGCGTCGGGGCGCCAAGAACGATAGGGCGTCGCGCAGGGTGACACCCGTACCCTTCGTATGGTGCTGACCCAGACGTACATCCCGGTCCCGGGAACCACCGACCAGGTCGTCCTCGTCTCCGGAGCCAGTCCGGTGCTCGACGTGGCCGAGGCGTTCCACGACGTCTTCGACGCGGTGACCGGGACGTTCCGGTTCGTCTGAGCGGGACTTCAGGACTCGACAAGGGGGAACGGACATGAGTGGTGGCGGCAAGAGCGACCTCGCGCTCCCGCTGAGCGAGCTGGAGGACTACGGCGGGCGGCTGCGGGACATCAAGACCCGGCTGAACCACACCAAGAAGCTGTTCGAGTCGTACCAGGACGACCTGGGCGACCACACCGTCTACGACGCCCTGGACGACTTCGAGTCCGGCTGGGAGGACGGCCGCGAGGACATCGGCCAGGCCCTCGACGCCCTCGCGAAGATGTCCGACGCCGTGGTCCGCGAGTTCAAGAAGCTCGACGACGACCTGGCCAAGAACGTCTCCGAGGGAGTGAAGACGGAGAAGAAGGACGGGGCGAAGTAGCCCTGTGGCGGAACGGGGCGGAGGTGCCGAGTCGATGCGGGCCGTGGGGTTCTTCTCCGAGCTTCGGCCCGGGTGGGGTCTTCCCCTGGCCGGGCTGATGAGGGACGCCGTGAACACGGTGGGCGAGCCGGACGAGGCCGCCGTCCTCGGGTATCTCCGGGGCGGGGCCGGGATCTGGTCCGAGACCAGTGCCGGGGCCGATGTTCTGGACCCCGGTGGCCCCGTCATGGCCGGTATCGGCTCCCTGTACACGGACGGGACCTGGCTGTGGCGCCAGGATCTGGCGTACTACCTCGCCACCTACCACGTCTCCCTGCCCCCGGACTTCCTCGCGCACGTCCGGGAGGCGGACCACTTGGTCCCGGACGTTCCGGAGGCACGGCTCATGGAGATCCTGAGGCGGGATCTCGGCATCCCCATGGGCTGAGCGGCCCCCGGCTCGGTACTCCGGAAGGGGCTGGACCGAGGGAACCCCGGCCCGGGAGGAACCCGGGGCTCAGCCCACCTCGTTCTCCGCCACCGCCCGGCCGTGGACCGTCACGTCTCCGCCGTAGAACATCCCCGTGAAGACCGGGGAGTAGGTCAACTGGACCTCGACCTCCACCTGGTCGGCGTCGGCGGTCACGCAGTGGGTGGCCGCTACGTCCGCGCCGGACATGCCCATCTCCCGGGCGAACGCCTTCACCCGGGCCCCGCAGTTCTCGAAGTTGATGGGTGCCGGGCCGTTCTCGTTCTCGTAGAGGGACTCGAGGTCGATGTCCTGGGCCGCGTACCGGGCCGCCTGCTCGGCGATGTCGGCGGCCCGCTCCCGCTTGGAGATGGACATCCCGCCGTCGATGACGAAGGCCGAGAGGGAGAGGAAGACCAGCGCGAAGATGATGACCGCGCCGGCGCCCGAGCCCCGGTCGTCGAGCCGTTCCCGGCGCGCGGCGGCCCAGCCTCGTACGGCGGCACCCGGCTTCGGGCAGCCCCACCGGGTCCGCCCCCGTGCCGCGGAGTTCCGCTTCATGCCGTCCTCCGGAACGGGTCGAGCGGTGAACTGAAGGACGCCTCCAGGGTGGTGGGCACATCGAGGCCGATCATCGCCAGGCCCCGCACCTCGCAGCTCACCTCGACGGTGAACAGCGTGTCCGGCTCGAAGCCCGTGCTGGTCTGCGTCACGCTCACCGGACCCGAGCAGATGTCCCCGAGGTCGGCCTCGGCCGCCTTCCTCGCCTCGGCCATGGCGGTCGCGTGGTCCTTCTGGATCGAGCCGGCCCGCGCCGCGTCCCGGGCGGCGCCGTCCAGCGCGCCGCGGCCGTCGACCAGCTGCCCGAAGGCCACCAGCACCAGGATGAAGAGGATCATCACCGGGGCGAGGATGACCACCTCGATGGTGGACAGCCCCCGGTCCCACCGATGCCCGGACACGCGGTCCCGGAGGACGGCGAGCAGGGCCTTCGGTCCCGTCACGGCGCCTCCTCCTCCACGAATCTCTCCACCGGCCCCGACGACTGCGCGTGCACCGTCAGGTTCAGCCCCGGGAACACCGAGGGAACCCTCGCGCTGATCTCGACCCCGACGGTGTCCGGCTCCGGCTGGAGCATCGTCACGTCCGGGGACAGCACCAGCTTCGGGCCGAGCTGGCTGATGTAGCTGTCGACGACGTCAGCCGCCTCGCCGCGCCACGCGCCGGGCTGCGCGTCCGCGGTGGCACGGGCCTTCCGGGCACCCGCCTGCGCCGCCGCCTGGGCGACGTGGTCCGCGAAGAAGTACAGCGCGAACTGCACCGTCGCGAAGATCATGAAGAACAGCACCGGAGTGAGCAGCACGAACTCGATCGCGGTCATGCCGGAGTCACCGCGGGCGGAGGCTGCCTCCACCCTGCGGCGCACCCAGCCCCGTACCCCTCGGTGTTCGCGCACTCGCATCCCCGGAACTCAGCAGGTCTTGCCCGCGTCGGCGCCCTTGATGCAGTCGCCGACCTTGTTGGCGCCGTCGCTCAGCGCGGCGTTGATGATCGCGGCCACCACGCCGACGATGGCGACGACGACGGCGGAGATGATGACCCACTCGACCGCGGACGCGCCCCGGTCGAGTTCGCCGGAGCGGGCACGCTGCACCCGGCCCTGGAGGAAGGTGATCAGGAAGTCCACCCCCGGGATCCCGGTGCTGAAGTTCCGTCCGTTCATGATGAGTTGTCCTCTCGAAGGAAAAGTAGTGGCCGACCGGTGACCCCCGCGGGCACCGCGGACGATTCAGACCTGGAACACGCGCATCGCCGCCGGGAAGATCAGGAAGACCAGGAAGCCCGCGCACAGCAGCAGTTGGGCGACGAGCATGGACTGCGACTTCTCGCCCGCACTGCCCTCGATCTCGGAGAGCTCGCGATGGCGCATCGTCTCGGCACGCGAGGCGAGCGACTCCCGCACCTTGGCCCCGTCGTCCGCGACCAGTGCCAGGGAGGCCGACAGGTCCTTCAGCTCCTCGACGCCGAGCTCCTCGCCGAGCGAGCCGAGCGCCTGCCACTGGCTGATACCGGTGATCCGGGCGTCGGCGAGCGCGTTGCGGATGCGCTGCGTGGCCCAGCCGTCGGAGATCTCGGCGGCGGCCATCAGCGCCTCCGGCAGACCGCGGCCGCCGGCCAGGCTCATCGACACCAGGTCCAGATACGCGCCGATCACGCGCCGCAGGTCGCGCCGCTTGTCCACCGCGTCCCGCCGCACCTCCAGATCAGGGAGGAAGAAGAAGACGGCCGCGAAGAGCAGCGCCAGCCAGACCGGGATGATCGGGCTGGTGCCCACCCCGAGCGTCCACACGACGGCGAAGAGGAACGGGCCGAAGAAGACGCCGGCAGCGGCCAGCAGCACCTTCGTCGCCAGGAACCTCTCCCAGCTGCGGTCCAGCACCGCCAGATCGGCGCGCAGCGAGCGCTGTTCCCAGCCCTGCTGGAGATAGAAGTCGGCGACGCGCCGGCCGACCTGCGCGCGCAGGCTGCCGAGGCGTCCGCTGTCCCGCTGCCCCTGGTGCGCGGACTCGTACGCGGCCCCGCGGGCCCGCATGGCGTCGATACGGGCGACCTGCGCGACCGCGCTGCGCTTCGACGGCATGAGGGCGCGGACGAGGGCGTAGAAGCCCAGGCCCAGGACGGCGCCGATCAGGATCGGCATGGTCAGGTTCATCGGCGTACCGCCTCATCCCCGGAAACCGGTGTACGGGGCCGCACGAACCGCACGGACGACTCGTCCCGTACCAGGAACCGCTCCGGCGTCTCGATCGTGGACAGCTTGCGCAGCCACCAGAAGCCGAGGCCGAACAGGCCGCAGACACAGGCGAGTACGAGCTGGCCGACCGCCGTGCCGTACGGCTCGACGAACTCACGGTTGAAGATCGACAGACCGAGGACGAAGGCGATGGACACCGCCACGACGATCTGCACGGAACGCCGGGTCGAGGCACGCTGGGCCATCACCCGCTGCCGCATGTCGACCTCCTCGCGCGCCGACTTGGCCAGGGCGCCCAGCACTTGGCGCAGACCGGGCCCGCGCAGCCGCGCGTTGAGGATGAGCGCGGCCACGATGATGTCGGCGGACGCGTCGTCGATCTCGTCGGCCAGTTGCTGCAGTGCCTCGGGAAGCGGCGTCCGGGAACGCAGCCGGTCCACCAGCGCGTCCAGATGGGGCCGCAGTACGGGGGCGGAGGCGCGCGCCGAGGCGGGGATGGCCTGCTCCAGGCCGACCGCGCCCGCGATGGTGTCGCGCAGCGACTCGGTCCAGGAGGCCAGGGCCTCCACACGGCGCATCGCGGCCCGTTCCTCGGAGGCGCCGCCGAAGAGCTTGTCCCAGAAGAAGACGAGGACGCCGGCCGCGAGACCGGCGACGGCCCAGCGGGTCAGCAGGAGGACGACGAGGCCGGCCATGGCGGCGATCGAACCGCGCTGTCCGGCGAACCGGATCAGCTCGGCCGCACGCTCGCTCGCCCGCTGCTTCTCGTGTTCGGGCCTGGCGGGCAGTCCCCGTACGGCGACGGCGAGCAGCGCGAGGCCGCCTCCGACGGCCACACCGCAGCCGAGGGCGTACAGGACGGGCAGGGAGAACAGTCCGCCCATGGAGCCGAGCGAGTCGAGCGCGGCGAGCGAGGTCGTGCCCGGGCCCTGGACCGGCGCCACGGCCCCATCGAGGTGCGCCACGGCCGCATCGAGATGCGGCGCGACGGTGTCGAGATGCGCCACGGCGGTGTCTAGGTGCGGCGCGGCTGCGGTCAGGTGCGAGACGGCCGCATCGAGGTGCGCCACGGCCGGGGCCGGGGCCGTGGCTGTCGTCATGTCCTGGGTCATCGTCACCAATTCCCGCTGCCGGGCAGCCGGTAGCCCTGCGCGATGAGCTCGTCGAGGCAGGCGATGGGCGCGTGCGGGACGATCCGGCCGTCCGGGGCCTCGGCGAACACCTCGCTGGACAGCACCCGTCCGTCGACGCCGTTGACCTCGCGCACGGAGGTCACCATGCGCTGGAGGCGGCCGCCGGACTCGTATTCGTTGCGCCGCTGGATGAAGACCACGAAGTTCACCGCGCCCGCGATGAGCATCTGGCTGGCCTCGATGGGCAGTCGCTCGGTCGCCTGGAGCGCGTACGTGGAGATGCGGTTGAAGACCTCGCTGGAGCTGTTCGCGTGGATCGTGGAGAGCGAGCCGTCGTTGCCCTGCGACATCGCGTTGAGCATCGTGACGATCTCGTCGCCCAGGACCTCGCCGACGATGACCCGCGAGGGGTTCATGCGCAGCGACCGGCGCACCAGTTCGGCCATCGTGATGGCGCCCTGGCCCTCGGAGTTGGGCAGCCGCTCCTCGAACGCCACGACGTTCGGGTGCAGTTCGGCGAACGTGTCGAGGCCGAGCTCCAGCGCCCGCTCGACGGTGATGAGCCGCTCGTGCGGCGGGATCTCGTTGGCGAGCGCGCGCAGCAGCGTCGTCTTGCCGGCGTTGGTGGCGCCCGCGATCATGATGTTCTTGCGGGCCCGGACGGCGCAGGCGAGGAAGTGCGCGACCTCCGGGGTCAGGGTGCCGTTGCCCACGAGGTCGGACATGAAGACCTTGCCCAGGCGCGCCCGGCGGATCGACAGGGCGGGCCTGCGTGTCACGTCCATGACGGCGGAGAGGCGGGAGCCGTCCGGCAGCCGCAGGTCGAGCTGGGGGTTCGCGGAGTCGAAGGGCCGGGACGACAGGCCCGAGTACGCGCCGAGGACCTGGATCAGCTCGATCAGTTCCTCGTCGGTCTCGGCGACGGGGTCCCCCTTCGTCTCCCGGCCGTCGGCGTAGCCGATGAAGACCTCGTCGTACCCGTTGATGTCGATGTTCTCGACTTCCGGGTCGTCGAGGAGCGGCTGGAGACGGCCCACGCCGAAGAGCGCGGCGTGCACGGCGGCCGCGTACTGCTCCTCGGTCTCCGCGTCGAGCGGGGTCCGGCCGAGGTTGATCTCGATTCGGGCGTGGTCCTCGAGGATCTGGGCGATGACGGCGCGGGCGTAGTGCCGTTCGTCCTCGCCGGACATCGGGGTGACGCCGCGGACCTGGTCCTCGCGGCGCTGTTCGGAGATGCGGTCGCCGGCCTCCTGCCGGAACCGCTTGACGAGCTGGTGGTCGACGGTGGTCATCGGCCGGCTCCGGCGGCGGGCTGTCCGTGCCCGGCGTTCGGTCCGTCGGCGGGTACGGACCAGGCGGCGCCGTACTGCTGGTACAGGTCCGCGGTCACCTTGCGGGCCGAGCGGATGAGCAGCGACTTGTCGAGGCGGCCGCGTCGGCGGCCGGCCAACTGGGCTGCGCCCGCGGGGTCGTCGGCGATGGTGCCGACGACACGGGCTCCCGTCTGGGCCGCGACGAGCATGTCGTTGACCTGGTGGACGAGCTTGGCGGAGTCCCCCGGGTCGGCGACGAGGACGACGCCGATGAACGGGGTGGCCAGTCCGCCGGCACCCCGCGGTCCGCCGTGCAGCTTGGCGGAGAGGGCGGCGGCACGGTCACGGACGCGGGCGATGGCCTCGGGCTCGGTGCGGGAGAGCAGGAGCACCAGGGCGGCGTGCGGGAACAGTTCGGCCGCCGGGGTGTCCCCGCTGATCCGGCCGCAGTCGGCGATGACGTCGGCGGGCGCGTTCGGGGAGTCGCCGAGCTGCGCGAACGCCCGGCCCAGGGTGGGCCAGAGTCCGGCGAGACCGGCGGCCTGCTCGGCGATCCCGAGTCCGACGAGGACGTCGAGTCCGCCGCTCAGCGGCTGTACGTGGTCCCAGAGCTGGTCGGGGACCAGGCCGCGCCGGGCGGTCGCCGCGATCGACAGCATGCCGGTGTTCGGGTTCAGCGGGCCGCCGTGGGCCGCCGCGCTGCGGTACACGAGGTCACCGCCGGCCGGGTCGGTCTCGGCGAGCAGGACCCTGCGGGGCCAGACCGCCGCGAGCGCCACCGCTGCGGTGGTGACTCCCGGCGAACCCTTGTCTGCGGCGAGGGCGATGAGCGCCATGTCTGTCTACTCACTCGCCTCTAGTTGCCGGGGACGATGACGAGGGCGACCTGGCCCGCCGAGGACGCGGCGGCGACGGCGGCCGCCTGGCCCTCGTCCACGATCAGGGTGACCGGCAGGTTGGTGCTGCTGATCGTGCTGTCCGTGTCGCTCTTGACCGAACCGACCTTCGCCTTCTCGACGATGGGGGCGCCGTCCGCGCTCGACGAGGCCGAGCCCGACGAGTTGGACGAGCCCGACGAGCGGCTGCCGCCGGTCGCGGTGTCGCCGACGCGGTAGACGGCCACGGTGTCACCGGACTTGATGCCCGAGGGGTACTGGCCCTCCTTGAGGGCGACCCCCACGGATGCCTTGCCGGCGGGAAGCTCGGCGCCGTTCGCGAACATGTCGCCGATGACCACGGTCCCCTTGTAGATCGGGGACTTGGCCTTGAGCTTCTTGAGTGCGGCGAGCTGGTTCCACTTGACGTAGTTGATGGAGGAGTCCTCCGCGACCAGTACGGAGGTCACGTGGCCGCCCACGGACTCGCCGGCCTGGATGTCGCTCGTCACCTTCACGACCTCGACACGGTCACCGGCACGCAGCACGAGCATGGTGGCACCGAGGGCGCCTACGAGGATGAGCAGCACCGCGAGCGCGGCCAGCGCTGGTTTGCGCTCGCGAGGCGGGGTGGGAAGCCGTTCGCCCATCGCCGGCTGGGCCGACGTGACGGAACGGTTGCCGCCCGGCCCCGTACGCTCTTGGATTTTCACGCGACCGCTCCCCGTACACCCAAGAAAATGTCTGTCAATTCATGCGCCAAGCAGGACACTTCACCACGGAGCCCCTTTACGGGACGGACCGTGCGACCTGGTCGAACATCCGGCGCCGGGGCGAGTGTCAAGCCATGGCACCGTATCAGCCGCACATAAGCCCCTCAAGGCGCGTCAAGACCCCTGAAGCGCACCCGACTCGACGTTATCGACGCGCAACGACGGCTGTTCGGTTCCGTGTTGAACGCGGCGACCGACCTGTCCGCCACCTGTGCGCCAGCGAATCGCCCTCGCCGGCCGGGGCGTCCGTCACGGCCCGTGCACGAGGCCTGCACGAGGTGCTCACGCACGGGGCGGTCGGAGAGCCCGGCTCAGAACCCCCACGGGCTGGGATGAGGCTTGACGGCCGGGTCCTGCGACCAGACCAGGCGGGCCTCCAGGTCGTCCCCCAGGAGCTCGGTGAGACGGTCGACGGCCCAGGCGTTCCACTGCACGCCGACGGGGAACTGCGGTACGCGGAAGGACGGCAGGGCGAGCGGGAGGGCGTCCGGACGGAAGACGGTCTTCTGCATCTCGCCGGTCGCCTTCTTCGGCTGCGACGAGGCACGGGTGTCCACGCAGTCGACGACCTGGTCCACGAGGTGGAGCAGGTAGGCGTCCGAGGGCGACCCCTCGACGCGGACCGGAAGCAGGCCGCCCGACTTCTCCAGGTCGTCCCGCAGCCGCTCCGCGAGCGGGCCGGCCAGGATCGGAGCGCCGGGATAGTCGGACGCGAACTCGGCCTTGCGGGCCTTCGGATCACCCGTCCACTCCGCCGCGAACGCGGTGGGCCGCGGCGCCCGGTCGCCCTGGAACTGCCAGCGCTTGAGATCGATGAGCGAGTCGTCCAGACGCAGGGTGCGCAGATTCCGGGCGCTCGGCATGAGCCGGTACACGGCCAGGGGTTCGGAGTTCATGAAGGACATCATCACGCCGTCCAGTAGGCGGTGCTCGGCACCGCGGTGGTGACGCCGGACAGCTCGGACTCGATCTGCCGGCCGATACTGCGCAGTTCCCTCCGAAGCGTCGTACGGATGGCGCGGTCCCCGAAGCCCCGGGCGACGCGGTCCGCGACGACGTTGTGCAGATGGGCGTCGAGGCGGCCGAGGAACCGGTTGCTGTGCGTGAAGTTGTGCGGCCTCGGATGCCCCAGTGGGATGCCGTTCGCCGCGTCGTTGATGTCGACCTTGTACTTGGCCAGGAGCGACCGCATCCGTGGGCCGCCACCGCGTGAGAACCCGGAGGGGACGATGTGGGCGGCCGCCTGGCCGGGTCCCACCGCGCGCCCCTCCTTCGCCATGTTCTCGCCGAGGATCTTGGAGCACTGCTTCAGGCCCAGATAGTCGGACCACAGCAGCGGGTTGACGACGTAGCGGCGCGGGTTGGGCCCGGCGTCCATGCCCAGCGGATCGGGGCTGAGATAGACGGCCGACGCCGGGTCGTAGTGCCGGAAGAAGTTGTGGTGCAGCCCCGTCTCGGCGTCGTGGTACTGGCCGGGGAAGCGCAGCGGGGTGGACGCCCCGGAGCCCGGCGCCGTGCCTGGTCCCGGGCCGAAGAGGGTGCCCAGACCCCACAGTGTCGTGTCGCCGCGCCAGACGATCGCGCCGGTCTCGTCGACGAGTTCGGTCGGGGTGCCGACCAGGTCCGTGACGATGGCGAAGAACCGTTCGTCGACGACGTCCTGGGGCGCGCCGGCCAGGGTCGTGCGTTCCGTCTGGGTCAGCGGGCGGGTGTCGTCGCGCTCCCAGGTGAGCGTCGTCTCGCGCACGGCTCCGCCGTCCGCGCCGGCCACCCGGCTGGTCTGCTCGACGAGGTGCGGGCCGTCCCACACGAAACGCGTCTCCTCGGCGACCGTGACCCCGTCCGCCGCGAGCCGCCGCTTGGCCACGCGGCGGCCGAGCGCGTCGTGGAGGTAGTGCCACCGTGTGCCGTCCGGCGTGGTGACGCCGACGAGCCGGTCCTCGGCGTCCCAGGAGTAGCGCCAGACGTCCGGCTTGCGCGAGAGCCTGGTGCGGCGGCGCAGGATCACGCGGCCGGCGTCGTCGTACTCGTAGTGGACGGAGCCGGCGCCGACGAGGCGGTTGCCCGCGTAGGAGCGCGTCCCGCGCGCCTCGGGCTGGTCCCGGTACGCGGGCCAGTCGGCGCCGGTGACGTTGCCCGTCCCGTCGTAGGCGTACGACTCGGTCCAGTCGGCGGCGCGCACCGCGGTGACCTGGCCCAGGACATCGAGGTCGAAGGTGCGCCGCCCGGCGGCCGGGTCGTCGATCCCGGTCAGGTTCCCGTCCGCGCGGTAGGTGTACGTCCGGCGGAGCGGCCGACGGGAGGAGCGGGTGTCCTCCAGCGTCTGGGAGCCGAGCCGGTCCCCGGTGTCCCAGGCGAAACCGAGGGTGAGGCCGGGCCCGAACGCCCGGGCCGTCTCGCGTCCCGCGGCGTCGTAGGAGGAGGTGAGGAGGTGACCCGAGGCGCTGAGCGCCGTACGGTTCCCCGCGTTGTCGTAGGTGTACGTCGTCGTGGCACCGGCCGGTGTGACACGGCGGACCGGCCGCCCCGCGGCGTCGTACGACGTGGCCAGCTCCCGTCCGTCCACCGCCTCTCCGGCGATGCGCCCGGCCTCGTCGTAGCGGAGCGTCAGGGTGGCGTCGGGGCCCACGGCCCGCAGCAGACGGCCGCCGGGCGTGTGCGTGAACACCGTGGTCCGGCCGTCAACGGTCTTCTCGACCTGGTTGCCCACCGCGTCGTAGGCGAAGGTGGTGCTCTGCCCCAGCGGGTTCGTCCGGCCGGTGAGCCGGCGCGCGGCGTCGTAGGCGTAGTGGACCGTCCGCCCGTCGAAGTCCGTCTCGGACGTCGGGCTGCCCACCGCGTCGTAGGTGTAGTCCCAGGTCAGCCCCCGTGGATCGGTGACCTGGCAGAGGCGCAGCTCGCTGTCGTGACGGAAGGCGTAGCGGGCGCCGTCCGGTGTCGTGCGCGCGGTGAGCAGATCGAAGGCGCCGTACTCGAACCGGGTGACCCGGCCCAGCGCGTCGGTGTGCGTGAGCCGGTTCCCCTCGCCGTCGTACGTCCATGCCTCGGTCGATCCGTCCGGGCCCGTCCTGGCGGCGAGATGTCCCTCCACGGTCCATTCCTGGCGGGTCGCCTCCCCGACGGGGTCGACGACGGAGGTGACCCGCCCGAAGGCGTCGTACCCGAACCGGGTCTCCGCGCCCAGGGCGTCGCTCGCGGAAACGATCTGTCCCGCGGGGTTGTTGACGAACCGCTGGACGGCCCCGAGCGGATCGGTCACGGAGGCGACGGCGCCGGTGCGGTCCCGGGTGAACTCCGTGGTCGTCCCGTCGGTGTCGGTGAGCGACGTGCAGTTGCCCCGCTCGTCCCACTCCTGCCGTACGACCGTGCCGTCGTATCCCGTGAGCTCGACGGTCAGGCCCTGCGCGTTGTAACGGGCCGCGGACACCGCCCCGTCGGGGAGGGCGACTTCGGTGAGCCGGCCGAGGTCGTCCCACTCCATGCGCGTGACCTGCCCCAACCGGTCGGTGTGGGAGGTCCGTTGATCCCGCCGGTTCCACTCATGGAACTCGGTGTGGCCCAGCGCGTCCGTCTCCGCGATCAGTTGGTAGGCGTCGTTGAACCGGTAGACGGTGGTGTGCCCGAGAGAGCTGACGGCGCGGGTCAGGTGCCGCTCGTCGTCGTAGTCGAAGGTGTAGTCGAGGATTCCGTGCACACCGCTGACGGCGACACAGCGGCCTCCGTCGTCGTACGTGTACCGGTACCAGGCTCCGTTGCGGTCCTCCCAGCCGGTGAGACGGCCGCGGTCGTCGTAGGCCAGCTTCAGCGGCCGGCCGGAGGAGTTGCGGACCTCGGTGAGACGACCGTGCGGGTCGTAGCCGTACGTCATGAGCGTCGGCCGCGCGGGGTCGCTGAGCAGGGTGAGGCTCACGACCCGCCCCGACGCGCAGGCCACACCGACGCGGTAGCCGCCGTGGTGGACGATCTCGGCCGGGCTGCCGTCGGCGGCGTACTCGACGGTGATCGTGTTGTCGTTCCGGTCACCGATCGCGGCGAGGGGCAGTTCTTGCGGCGGCCGGCCCTCCCGGGGTCGGAAGCTCAGCGTGCGGCCCGTCTCCGACTGGCTCACCGTGAGGGTTCCTCCGGGGCCGCCGTCCCAGCTCAGCGGCCAGTGCGGACCCTCCACGGGCAGGACGGGCACGTCCGGTTCGGGCACGGGGTAGGTGAGGATCATGCCGTCGGCGGCGAAGAACCGCACGCCCGTGGCGTCGAGGACCAGTCGCTGGTCGAGCGTGGAGGACCAGGCCCGCCCGAAGTGGCGGCCGCCGGTCAGACCGGTGCGGTGGTGGCGCTCCAGCACCAGGGGCAGTACGCCGTCCAGGGCCACGTCCGTCTCGGACATCACCATCTGGCCCGTCGCCATGTCGATGGGATCGCCGCAGGTGAAGAGCTTCTTCATCGGACGCCCCAGCGAGCGCGCGCTCTTGCCGAACCCCTTGGCCCCCAGCGCCATGCCCTTGAGGCCGGTCTTGCCGAAGGCCTTGAGGCCCTTGAGTCCCTTGGCGAGTCCGCCGAGGGTGGTGAGGCCCTTCATGCCGGGTATGCAGTCCAGCGCCGCGAAGCCCACATCCCACAGAGACGCCTGGCCCTTCGCGTATTTGTTGAGCGTGTCGGCGAGGACGACGAGTGCCGCGATCAGCACGATCGCGCCGAGGATCGGCCCTCCGATGATCATCGCGACGATCCCCAGCACGGCCACGACGACCTTGCACACCGTGACGATGGTGTCCCAGTTGTCGGAGAACCAGTCCCCGACCTCCTCCCACCACTTCCGGTTACGGATCCCCGCGTCCGACGCCTCGTCGATCTTCGACTTCGCGTCCCGCGCCGCCTCCTCCCGCATCTTGCGGGCATCCGCGGCCATCTTCTTGGCCGCGTCCAGCGCACTGTTCGCATCCGTCACGTCCGACCGGGCGCTGGTCTGCGCCGACTTGGCGTGCTGCGCATCCCGCGTCGCGGCACGGACCTTCGCCTCGTCCGGCTTCTCCGCGTCCTTGCTGCCCGTCGGATCGTCCTTGTACTTGTCCGCCTCCTTGCCGGCCCGCGTCACCCACGAATCAGCCGACGCGAGCCGGGACTTGGCCGAACTGAGGTCGGCCTGAGCCTCCCGCCCCTTCACCAGCGCCTTGTCCGCCAGCGCCTGCGCCCGCTCCAGCTTCGGCCAGTACTCCCCGAGCGCGCCCCCCGCCATCTCGTACGACTTCTTCAGCTTCTTCAACTGCTTCGGCACACCCGAGAACTCGGCCTGGAACGCCTCCGCCGACTTCCCCGCCCACGCCAGAACGGCGTCCTCGCCCGCCATCCCCTTGATCAACCGCAACGCGTCCGACACGTCATCCGCGAAATCCAGCAGATCCTTCGACAGCTTCCGCACCCGGTCCGGATCACCCGGCGTCGGATCCCGCTCCAGATCCAGCACATGCCAGTCACCCGGCCGATTCCCCGCCACGCCGCAACCCCCGTCACGTCGGTCCCGTCAACACCCGTACGCACAAGCGAAGTTACTGGAGAGGCCACGGGGTGAGAAAGGGAAGGCGTCGCGGGAGGCCCCTGGGACGGCGACGGGGCAGGCCCCTGGGGCGGCGCCGGGGGAGGCCTCTGGGGCGGCGCCGGAGGAGGCCCCTGGGGCGGCGCCGGGGGAGGCCGCCGTGGGTGGCCATCATGGAGGTCGGCCTCCGCGGCAAGTCGCCGTCCGCCTACCGGTCCGCGAAGCGGAAGGTGGAGGTGACGGCGTCGAAGACGTCGAAGAAGGAGTCGGCGAGGTCGAGGACCTGGCTGCTGCCGGCGACCAGGGCGACCTTGCCCTCCTGACCGGGCACCGGGATGAACGTCTGCATGAGCACGGCCCGGATCGTCCGCTGGAGGCTGTCGTCCGGGACGACGATGTCCTCGATGCCGTACGTCCGCGCGGCGGGCCCGACGCCGGGTATCTCGACGGTGGTCACCTTGCGCCAGGCGTCGCCCTCCTTCTTCGCCTCCCGTGCGGCGAGCTGTCCCGCGATGACCTGAGGGTCGGTGGACAGCGGCTCACCGGTCCGCGAACGGCCACCGACGATCGAGACGGTGACCGAGCCGGTGATCGGGGTGTCCCCGCCGAAGGACTCCGCCATGCAGCCGCAGTACAGGGCACCGGACTTCCAGGCGTCGGCGGCGGCCTTCCGGAGGAAGCCGATGTAGGTGTCGCGATACGGCGCCAACTCCGGCCGTTCCTCGATCCGTTCGCTGACCATCCGCCGGATCGAGTCGTCCCGCGACTCCGGCCGCACGTCGAACTCCCACCAGGATTCCGGCACCTTGATCCGGAATCCGCCGCGCTCGACGGTAAGGGTTTCGATGTAGCGGTCCATGATGCCCCCGGGTTGGTCGCTCGTCCTTCAGTACGAACCGGCCACGCCCGTGCGACCCGTTCGGCTCGGATCAGCCTACGAGGTGGAGCACACGCGGAGTCAGCGCCGTACCGCGCTCCCGACCAAGGCGCTGATCGCCAGCCGGACTTATGTGAAGGTGTCGAACGCAAACCCTGGGTGAGATGTGGAAGGGGTCTCGTCTCCGCACGGGCCGATGTGTCCCGGAACACCATCAGGCGGTCGTGGACGGCCACTTCACCCCGGAACACCCCCGTATGCCCGCGTCCGGCCCGGGGTTTCCGCCTGGCGAAACCAAGAGCCACATGGATACCGTCATTGCCCTTGACCGACTTCGCTCAACCGATGTCCCACGGGGAGCCCCTTGTGAAGCGCCGCACTTTGCCCGTTGCTACCGCGTTGGCCGCGACAACAGCCTTGCTGCTGACGGCTTGCGGCGGCGGGAGCGGCTCTCGCAGGGCGAGCGACGAGATCACGGGCACCGATACCGGCGCCGCGACATCCCCCTCCTCGGCTTCGCCCGGTCCGAACACGTCCGCCGGCGTCAAGCGGCCCGACATCACGCTGCCCCGTGACGTGAAGGACGACTTCGAGAACTGGAAGACGGGCGACGCGACCAAGGACGCCGTCCTCGCCGACGCCGGTCGCGCGCAGACCGCGACCAACTACGCCATCGTCAAGAGCGACCCGGACGAGCCGGCTCTCGCCTTCTACCGGCAGGGCGACGCCCTCGTCGGCGGCGCCCAGTGGGTCAAGTCGTTCGTGGACGCCGGAATCACGTACACCGGCACCGTTCGGTACTTCCGTCCCACCGTGACGCTCTACGGAACGACATCTGCGGGAGTCACGTTCTGCACGGACGAGAGCAAGGCGTTCAACAAGGACGTGAAGACGAAGAAGGTCGACAGAACCCCGGCGACCAGGAACTCGTACGTCTACTACAACACTCACCTGAAGAAGGCCGGCAACGGCGTCTGGCAGACGACGCAACTGGTCTCCGAAAGGGGAAACAGCACGTGCGCACGCTGACGTCCCGGAGCCGGGGGCTCACCGTCGGCGCCCTTGCAGCAGCCCTGCTGCTCACGGCCTGCGGCGGCGGGAACGACGGCCGGAAGACGAACGACAAGATCGCGGGCGCCGAACAGGGAAGCGCCCGTTCGACCACCCCCGGCGCGAGCGCATCGGACGACGCCGACCGGCCGGACATCACCCTTCCGAAGGACCTCGGCGACAAGTTCGAGAACTGGAGTACGGGCGACGCCGCGAAGGACGCGGTTCTCGCGGATGTCGGGCGGAGGGTCGACGCGACCAACTACGCCATCGCCGAGGGCGACGCCGGACTACCCGCTCTCGGCTTCTACTACCGCGGCACAGCGCTGGCCGATGCCGAGGACTGGGTCACGTCGATCGTGAAGGACGGCTACTCGATCACGGGCGTCAACCGCTACTACAACGCCGAGATCGACCTCTTCGACTCCGCCTCGGCCGGCGTCGTGTACTGCGAGGACCAGTCCAAGGCGTTCGCGAAGGACCGGAAGACGGGCGAGGTCGTCAAGACGGCTGTGACCGCCAAGTCCTACGTCCGCTACTCGACGCGACTCGAGAAGAACGAGAAGGGCGTCTGGCAGACGACGAAGCTCACCTCACAGAGGGGCCACACGTCGTGCACTCCGTAGCCGCGATCGCCCCCGCACCACACCGCCGCCGTCACTTCCTCGATCGAATTCACGCAACCGATGTCTCCCGGGAGTCCACTGTGAAGCGCCGTTCTTTGCCCGTTGCCACCGCGTTCGCCGCGACGACAGCACTGCTGCTGACGGCCTGCGGGGGCGGGGACGACTCCCCGAAGGCGAACGACAAGATCGCGGGCGCGGAGCAGGGAAGCACCCGTTCGGCCACCCCCAGCGCGAGTCCTTCCGACAACGCGGACCGGCCTGACCTCACCCTCCCGGGCGACGTGAAGGACGAGTTCGACGGATGGAAGACGGGCGACGCGACGAAGGACGCCGTCCTGGCGGACGCGGGACGGGCGCAGACCGCGATGAACGACGCCATCATCAAGGGCACCTCGGACACCCCTGGCCTGCCCTTCTACTACAAGGGCAAGGCTCTGACCTCCTCGGTCAAGTGGGTCCAGAAGTGGCTGGATGCCGGAATCACGTACACGGGAACCACGCGCTACTACAGCCCGAAGGTCGAGATATTCGACAGCAAGTCCGCCGGTGTCTCGTACTGCGCCGATGAGAGCAAGGCGTACAACAAGGACCGCAAGACCAAGAAGGTCGACAGGACACCCTCCGGGAACGACGCCTACGTGCTCTACAACACGCGCCTGGAGAAGACCGCTCAGGGCGTGTGGCAGACGTCCGACGGCACGTCCGTACGGGGGAGCAAGACGTGCGTACGGTGACCGGGCGCCGCGCAGCCGCCACCCTCGGAGCGCTCGCGATCACCTGCGCGCTGTCCGTGCCCACCACGGCGTTCGCCAAGGATCCCGGGGGCTCCCAGTTCGACGTCGAGGGCGACAACCAGCAGGACGGGGGCAAGACCCTCGAATCGCGGATCGTCTACAGGGGATCCACCGGTGGATCGAGCGGCAAGCGTTCGGGCGGGTTCACTCCCGTCGGCGACTGGGCTCCTCCCGCCTGCTGGTACGAGCCCAAGTGGACGCCGGCCGAGTTCGCCAAGGAGTTCGAGAAGGAGTGGGACATACCGCACGCCAGTGGCGTGGGAGAGGCCCACAGCCTGGCCGAGGAGCACTACAAGAACGGCGAGCCCTACAAGGACTTCAACAAGTCCGAGACGGGCAAGGGCCTGTGGTGGGACGCGGTTCGTGACCCCGACCGCGAGGCATCCGGCGATCCCGCCGCTTTCGCCTGCGACACCGCCACGTTCTGGGTGGAGAACGGTGAGACGCCGACCGTGAAGAACGCGGTGACGCCGGAGATTCTGGCTCAGCTCGCCTACGGCCGGATCAGGGTGCCCGACACCGAAGTCACGCTCGCACCCAGGGACGTCACCAAGGTCAACCTGCCCACCTGGGCCTGGCTCGACAAGGCCACCTTCAAGGACGTGTCCGTCACCGCGTCCCTCGATGTCGCCGGCCTCGCCATCTCCGCCACCACCAACGCGAAGCCGGTCTCCCTGACCCTCGACCCCGGCACCGGCGACGCCGTGACCTACCCCTCCTCCGGAGAATGCCGCCTGAACGACGACAACTCGATCGGCGAGCCCTACGCCAAGGGGAAGGCCGCCAAGACCCCACCGTGCGGGATCAAGTACCTCCGCTCATCCGGCGACGGCACCTACAAACTCCGGGCCACCATCACCTGGGCGGTCACCTGGACCGGCACCGGCACAGCCGGCGGCGACCTCCCCGACGGCACCTTCGGCACGACCCAGGACATCACGGTCCAGGAAATCCAGTCCGTCAACCGGGACCGGTGACCGTGGCCGCTCGAAGGGGGCGGTCAATTCAAGCCTGTTCTTTCTGCGGGTGACCCCTGATGGCCCGTCCAGCAAGACCCAGGGCATCACCCGCTCCAGCCCATCAACCGGCGCTCCACCGCCGCGGTGCGCGTGGTGGGCGCTTGCCGCCTGTCACGCCCAGTGCAGCGTTCCGGAGACCGTGTCGAACAACTCCACCATCCGATCGGCCAAGGGATCGATGGGCGTGGAGAAGTTGAGCAGCAACCAGCTCTTCGTCGCCGGAATCCGGACGTAGTAGGTCACGTTCGTGGTCGGAAGGGTGTTGCCCATCTGAGCCGCAGGATCGGGGGCTTCACGCTGACGGTGGCGCACGGCCCTACCCGCCATCGCCAAGTCCACGACGCTCAGCTCGGCGTCCTCACCGACGTCACCACCGGCCAGATGCTCCGCCAGCTCGTCCGCGTCCTCGCACTCCGGCCACTCACCCGGTGCCGGAAGGCTGATCAGCAGAGAGGACGCCAGTGGCACCGGGCCGATCGTCAGCGTGGACAGATAGAGCTCGATGCCCCCGACCTGGTAGGCGTCCTTGGCCTTGCGCTGCAGGTCCCGCATGAACTGGTCCCGGAGGTGGGGTGCGTTGTCCACCCCCCGGAACGTGCGCTCGGCAAGGGCGATGATGCCGCGGTCACGATCGTCCGGATCGAGCTGCAGTTGGAACCAGCCGTCCGGTACGACGATGTTGTAGTCCTGCGGCGGTGCGGTGAAGTCCGCTGCGTGCCTCATTCGGCGACCCCGTCGGCGATCGAGGAACCGTCACCCGTGGCCAGGGGGGTGAGCCGCAGTGTCTGTACAGCCTCGTCGGCGAGCTCGGTGATCTCCTCCGTACGGGCGATCGCCTCCCAGGTCACGGTGATGACGACCAGGCTCTTCATACCGGGCGGGAAGACCGCGTACTTGATGAACTCGGTCAGCTTTCGGCCGAAGCCGAACATCCGCTTCACCTGGAGCATCGCCTGGACCCGCACGGCAGGCCCGGCGGGCAGGTCGAGATAGGTGATCTGAGGATCCCCCGTCACCTCGCCGTTCGCCCACTCCAGGAGGACGGGCTGGACCTCCTCCCGCGTGGGGCGCTCCACTCCCTCGTCGCCGTACGAATCGACCATGAGGTTGGCCAGAGCCTCGCCGCTCTCGGTGTAGTAGGCCGCCGCGAGCGTGGGGACGTCGTCGTTCAGATCCACGGCCCGCTCGACCATGTCGTCGAAGACGGCACTCTTCTCGATCTGCAGGGCGAGCGGGTTCAAACTGTTCACGACTTGGGTGGCCAGCGCCTTGGCCTCGGCCTTGGTCCCCTCGCGGAGCGTCAGATCGATCCATCCGGGCTGGAATTCGAAGCGGCACTCGAAGTCCTCCACCAGGGGAGCGCCCTCGTCCGGAGTGGTCATGTCTTTCCTTTCGCGCCGGGGCGTGGTCATGGGATCAGCCCAGGAGCGGGTTGAGGTTGCCGTCCAGGCCCAGGCCGCCCAGCGTAATCCCACCGCCGACCAGCGACATCCGGGTGGCCGTCTTGGAAATCTTGTTGAGGGCATTGGTGTCGAACTGTCCGCCCAGCGCCGATGTCCCCAATTTGATGGACTTGAGATCGGAGGCCACGCCTGGATCCGCCATGGAGAAGGACTTCCCGAGGCCCTTCAGAGGATTCCCGCCTCCGCGCCCCGAGAGTTCGTTCATGGCTTTGCCGTAGTTTCCGCCGCCAGGCTTGAGAATCTTGAGGTTTTCGCTCCATGCACTCTTGGAGAACGGTTCGGTGAAAGGCTCCTTGAGTGACTTCCACACATCGCCCTTCCCCAGTTTGAAGGACTTTCCGGAGAGCCTGCGGAGGTTCTTGTTCGCGCGGCTCACCTGGCGGACGGTTCTGGCCGCCCCTGCCCTTCCCAGCTTTCCGAGGGCGCCCTTGGCGAACTTGCCGGCGATCTTCGAGAAGCCCTTGCCGACGCCCATCATGAGAAACCCGAGTGCGGCCAGACCCAAGTCCATCCACTCGGCGTTGCCCTGGAGGACCTGTACGAAGGTCGCCACGAAGTTGATGAGTGTGGCGACCATCGCGATGGCTCCCAACACTCCGGCCAAGGCCTGACCGATCACCGGAATCCAGCCGACGACGAGCGAGAGAATCCCGCACCATGTGGCGATGGTGGACGTGATGTCCGCGATCGCCTTCACCAGCGTGTCCCAGAATCCGTCCTTCAGGGAATCGTGGCTGATGACGGCGTCTATGGAGTCGCGGGCCCGCCTGGCCGCATCGTCCCGGATCTTTCTCGCCGCATTGATCTTCTCACGTGCCGCGTCGATCTCGCCGCCCGCGGCGTCACGCCTGTCCTCAAGGTCCTTGCGGTCCTTGTCCGCTTCTTCCTTCTTCTTCCCCTTGTCCGACAGGCCGTCCAGGCTCTTCTGGGCGGTCCCTTTACGTTCGTCGGCGTCCTGGGCGTCCTTCAGGGCCGCATCCGCGATCTCCTGGGCGCGGTTCAGATCTGAGGCGTAGCCGCGGGATGGGGCATGGAGCTTGTCCTGGTAGCTTCCCCCCACCTCCACGACTTCGGAGCCGATGGCGGTGGCCGCCGTGTCGTATCGCTTGAACGCGGCTTCGAGCTTCTTGACGTTGCCCTTGGCCTTCTCCCGGAACTCCTTGCCGGCCTTGCTGTCCCAAGCGTCGACCTCGGCAACCGCCTTGAGATTACGGATCTGCCGATCGAGTTCCTCAGCGGTCTTGCGCAACTGTCGTCCGAGGGCGGCCATACGGTCGGGATCGCCTGGAATGGGATCACTGTCGGCGACCGGATGCCAGTCGTGCGGCCGTCCGGCCATCGTCACTTCACCTTCTTCTTGGGATCCTGGGCACCTCGAATGGCTTCGGCCAGCTGGTGATCGATGTCTTCGTAAGCCTTCGCGGCGGCCTTCGCGATCTGCGCCAGGGCATCGATCTCGCCGGTCAGCTTCTCGCGGCTGATTTCCCAGTTGTCCGCGAAGTCGCCGAACTTGTCCGCGAGATCACTGTTGCCGAAGTCGTCCTCGTATTTGTCGCTCAGCTTGTCGATGCCGTCGAAGGCCTTCTTGACGTTGCTGAGGCCCGTTCCCATTTCCTTGATCACATCGAGATCGAGCCGGGTGTGATCACTCTGGTCGCCCATGACGTCCCCGTCGTGCCTTGCTGCCGAGTTGCCGTGAATCCTGCGAAACCTGCGAGAACGGTCCGGTGTGGCGTGCGCTCACGCGCTCCGCCGCACCGGACCGGCCGTGCGCCGAGAGCGGCCTCAGCCCTTGACACCCTTCGCCAGCTGATCATCCAGGTCCTCGTAAGCCTTCGCCGCGTCCTCCAGGAACTTGGCCATCCCCTTGAGGCCCTCAAGGGTGTCCTTCATGCCCTTGGTGAACTCCTTGAAGGAGTCGTCGAAGGCCTGGGAGCCCTTGGACGTCGTGTAGCCGTCCGCGACGAGGCCGTCGATGTAGCTGTCGAGGCCGTGGAGCTTGTCCTCCATCTTCTCCTTCTCGTGGCCGAGTCGCTTCGCAGCGTGCCGCATCTTGTCGTAAGTGATGTCTGCGTCTTTGCCGCCGGCCATGTGGCGTCCTCCATGCTTCAACTCGCCGCAGGGCCAACCCCCGTGGCTCCTGATGCGGATGGTGCGATCGTCCGCATCGAGCATGCAGCTTACTTACGGCGCTTGCAGGAGCACACCCCGGTTGTGTCACGAGCGCGCACCAAGGCCCGTTCCCGGACGGGGTCTTCGTGGTTCCCTCACAAGGGCCGTTGCCTGCGGGAAGCGGCGAGCGGCTATGGTCGGAAGCACTGTGGCCCGCGTTCCGGAAGCGGCCCTCGGTGTCTGGGGGAGGACGAGCGTGCGGCTGACTCTGACCGTCGTCGACCCGCTCGGCGGCGCCACCGCCGATGTGGTTCTCGACGCGGATCCCGAGTCCTCGGTGGGGGACATCGCCAAAGAGCTCGCGGAGCACGTCGGTTACGGCGGCGACGCGCAGATCATCCCCATCGGGAACCACCAGGGAGCCGCGGGCGGCGGCGCGCCGGTCGCGTACGTGGACGGGTATCCCGTCGATCCCGCCGCGACCATCGCCACCTCGCCGCTGCGCGAGGGCGCCGTCGTGAGCCTGCACGACCCGGCCGGATGCCTGCCCGGCGAGCCGACCGGACTGGTCGAACTCCGCGTGGCGGGAGGCCCGTCGGCGGGCGCCGTGCACCGGCTCGGCATCGGCCGCTACGACATCGGCGCCGGGCCCGCCTCGTACATCCGCATCGAGGATCCCGAACTTCCGCAAAGGGCGCTGACGTTGTCAGTTGCAACGGACGGAACGTGCGGTGTCGCCGTGCACGGGGAGAAGGAAGGTGTCACGCTCGACGGCGAACCCTTCGAGGACCGAGAGGACGACGACTGGCCCCTCGGCGGCCAGCTCTCGGTCGGCAACACCCTTCTCCAGCTCGACCGTTACACCCAGCCCGACGCCGCGCTGAAGTGGTCGGAGGACGGCGCCGGTCTCGACTACAACCGGCCCCCGCGGCTGCACCCGCCCGAGCGCGAGACGAAGTTCCGGCTGCCCAGTCCGGTACGGGACTACGAGGCCCGTCCGCTGCCCTGGCTGATGGCGCTGACGCCGCTGGTCAGCGCCGTCGTCATGGTGATGGTCTTCGGGCGCTGGTACTACATGATCATGGCTCTGCTGAGCCCGCTGATCATGCTCGGCAACTACTTCATGGACAAGAAGCAGGGCCGCAAGTCCCACGCCAAACAGGTCAAGGAGTACAACGAGCACAAGGCCCGGATCGAGAAGGACGCCCAGGAGGCACTGCTCGCCGAACGGCTCGACCGGCGCCGCGCGATCCCCGACCCGGCGACCGTGCTGTCCCTGGGCACCGGGCCCCGCACCCGGCTGTGGGAGCGGCGCCGCACGGACGCCGACCATCTGCTGCTGCGCGTCGGCACCGGACAGCTGCCGTCCGAGGTCGTGCTCGACGATCCCGAGCAGGACGACCACAAGCGCCAGGTCACCTGGACCATCGAGGACGCGCCCGTCTCCCTGCCGCTCGCGGAGCGCGGCGTCCTCGGCATCGCCGGACCCGGCGACTCGGCCCAGGCGCTGGGCCGTTGGGCCGTCGCGCAGACCGCGGTGCTGCACAGCCCGCTGGACGTCCAGTTCTACGTCCTGACGGAGAGCAGCGGCCAGGAGAGCTGGGACTGGGTGCGCTGGCTCCCGCACAGCAGGCCCGCCGGCGCCCAGGACGCCAACGTGCTCATCGGCACGGACGCCGAGACCGTCGGCGCCCGCATCGGCGAGCTGACCCAGCTCCTCGACGCCCGCCAGAAAGCCGCGAAGCAGAACGGCAACAAGGCCTCGTTCAGCGATCCGGACATCGTCGTCGTGTGGGACGGCTCCCGTCGGCTGCGGTCCATGCCGGGCGTGGTGCGGCTGCTGCGCGAGGGCCCCGCCATGTCCATGTACGCGATCTGCCTGGACGCCGAGGAGCGGTTCCTGCCCGGCGAGTGCCAGGCCATCGTCATCGCGGAGCCGAAGCCCGAGGAGCACGCGGACGCGCAGACGCCCGCCCGGACCGCGCCCACCGCCCCCGGCGGCTTCCCCTCCTTCCACGCCTGGCACGCCGCCGAGACCGACGACTCCGCCGCCGGCGCCGCCAAGGCGCTCGAACTGCGCCTGCGGGTGCAGCAGACGGGCGTCGCCCGGGTACGGGACGTACGGCCCGACTTCGTGTCGGCCGCCTGGTGCTCCCGGCTCGCGCGCGCCCTGTCCGCGCTGCGCGACATCAGCGGCGAGACCGAGGACTCGGCCCTGCCCGGCGCCAGCCGGCTCCTCGACGTGCTGCAGCTGGAGCCGCCGACCGCCGACGCGATCAGCGCGCGCTGGAGGCTGGGCGGACAGTCGACGACGGCCGTCATCGGTGAGTCGTACGACGGTCCGTTCGGCATCGACATGCGGCGCGACGGCCCGCACGGCCTGATCGCCGGTACGACGGGCTCCGGAAAGTCGGAGCTGCTCCAGACGATCGTGGCCTCGCTGGCCGTGGCCAACACCCCCGAGAACATGACGTTCGTCCTCGTCGACTACAAGGGCGGCTCCGCGTTCAAGGACTGCGTCCAACTCCCGCACACCGTCGGCATGGTGACCGACCTCGACGCCCATCTCGTCGAGCGGGCACTGGAATCGCTCGGCGCGGAGCTCAAGCGCCGCGAACACATCCTCGCCGCCGCCGACGCCAAGGACATCGAGGACTACCAGGATCTCGTCCGCCGCGACCCCTCGCACGCGCCCGTGCCCCGGCTCCTCATCGTCATCGACGAGTTCGCCTCCATGGTGCGCGACCTGCCCGACTTCGTGACGGGTCTGGTCAACATCGCCCAGCGAGGACGTTCGCTCGGCATCCACCTGCTGCTGGCCACCCAGCGGCCCAGCGGTGTCGTCTCCCCCGAGATCCGGGCCAACACCAACCTCCGGATAGCGCTGCGCGTCACCGACGGCGGCGAGTCGAGCGACGTCATCGACTCCCCCGAGGCGGGGCACATCTCCAAGAGCACGCCGGGACGCGCGTACGTCCGTCTCGGGCACGCCTCGCTCGTACCGTTCCAGTCGGGACGCGTCGGCGGCCGCCGGCCCGGAGCCGCCGACCCCGCGGTGCTCGCGCCCTGGGCGGGACCGCTCGGCTGGTCGGACCTCGGGCGCGCCGCACTGGTCAAGCCGAAGGCCGAGCAGCGCGAGGAGGAGGAGATCACCGACCTCAAGGTGCTGGTCGACGCCGTCCGCGAGGCCAACGGGGCCCTCGGCATCCCGCCCCAGCACAGCCCCTGGCTGCCCGCCCTCGCCGAGACGCTGCTGCTCGACGAGATCACCCCGCCCGCGTTCTCCGGCGGTCCGGGCAAGCTGCCGCCCGCCCCGTACGGCGTCGAGGACCTGCCCGCGGACCAGGCCCGCCGCCCCGTCGTCGTGGACTTCGCCTCCTTCGGGCATCTGCTCATCGGCGGCGCGCCCCGCAGCGGCCGTTCGCAGATCCTGCGGACGATCGCGGGCTCCCTGGCCCGCACCCACTCGGCGGCCGACGTCCATCTGTACGGCATCGACTGCGGCAACGGCGCCCTCAACGCGCTGGCCCGGCTGCCGCACTGCGGCGCCGTCGTCGGCCGCAACCAGACGGAACGCGTGGTCCGCCTCATCGCCCGCCTCAAGGGTGAAATGACGCGCAGGCAGGACCTGTTGGCCGACAAGGGCTTCGCGGACATCGGCGAGCAGCGGGCCGCGTCCGGACAGGACGAACGGCTCCCGCACATCGTGGTGCTGCTCGACCGCTGGGAGGGCTGGCTGCCGACGCTCGGCGAGTACGACCACGGCGATCTGACCGACCAGCTCACCGCGATGATGCGCGAGGGCGCGAGCGTCGGACTGCACCTGGTCATGACGGGCGACCGCCAGATCCTCTCCACCCGGATCGGCTCGCTGACCGAGGACAAGTACGCCCTGCGGCTCGCCGACCGCTCCGACTTCTCGCTGATCGGCGTCAACGCGCGCAAGATCCCCGAGGAGATCCCGCCCGGCCGCGGCTACCGCAACGAGCACGGCACCGAGACCCAGTTCGCCCTGCTCACGGAGGACTCCACCGGTCAGGGACAGGCCGCGGCACTCACCGCGATCGGCGAGGCCGCAGCGGCACGGGACGCCGAACTGCCGCGCTCCCGGCGCCCGTTCCGGGTCGACGTGCTGCCCACCCGGATCGGCTTCGCCGACGCCTGGGAGATGCGCGACCCGGAGGCCTCCCGCTCCCGGCTGTGGAGCCTGGTGGGCATCGGCGGCGACGACGTCCAGGGCTTCGGCCCGGACCTCTCCCGGGGCGTGCCGACGTTCGTCGTCGCGGGCCCCGCCAAGTCCGGCCGCAGTACGACGCTGATGAACATGGCCCGGTCGTATCTGGCCCAGGGCGTACGCCTGGTCGTCGCCGCGCCCCGTCCGTCGCCGCTGCGCGAACTGGACGGCCAGGACGGCGTGTTGAAGGTCTTCGACGAGGACGACATCGAGAGCGACGACCTGCGCGAGGCCATCGACTCGGCGACGCCCGAGGAGCCGATCGTGGTCCTGGTCGACGACGGCGAGGTCCTGGAGGACTGCGACGCCGAGACCGTCTTCAAGCGGATCGTGCAGCGCGGCGGCGAACGCGGTCTCGGTCTGGTCATCGCCGGTGACGAGGAGGACGTGTGCAGCGGCTTCTCCGGCTGGCAGGTCGAGATGAAGAAGGGCCGCCGCGGCATCCTGCTGTGCCCGCAGGACTCCTCCGCGGGTGAGCTGATCGGCATCCGCACGAACCGCAGCATGGTCGGCGGCCCGGTCGCCCCCGGCAAGGGCCTGCTGCACCTCGGCGACGGGGAGCCGCTGACGGTGACGACACCGATGTAGGCCGTCGGCCCGTGCGGGCAGGGCGGCGGGAGCCAGAGAGGGGGATCCGGTGGGCGGGTCGGCGAGACCGAAGCGGCGGAGGGCCGCACGGGGTGCGCTGGGACACGAGCACGTGCGGCAGCGGCCGTCCGCGTGGGCCCGGGCGCGCGAGAAGGCGTCCCGGGGCGAGGCGTGGGGCGGCTGTCTGGCCTTTCTGGCCGTGGCGGCCGCGCTCATCGGGTTCGCGCTCACGGTCATGACCCTGGGGACCGACCTCTGGGGCTCCGCGGCCCCTGCCTGGCCGGGTGGGGGCTACGGCTTCGCGGCCGTCGTCGGGGCCGCCGGCCCCCTCGGCCTGGCCACCGTGATCGCGGCCCTGAGCCGGACGCGGTGGAAGACGAACCCGCTGCGCTCGCTCGGCCGGGTGCTCGCCTCGCTGCCCGGAGTCGCCGCCTCCTTCGTGTGGGTGGTGGTCGTCTTCGCGGGCTTCCGCCCCCGGCACCGGCGCGACTGGGGCTCCGGGTGCCACAGCCGGGGCAACCCCTGCTGGGTGCACGTCGAGTACCCCTGGGTGTGGGCCGTCGGCCTGCTCTCGACGGTGCTCGCCACCGCCGTGCTGTTCACCGTGCTCTTCAGGATCGACAAGGCCCGCCGGAGCGCGGCGGCCGCCTGAACCGAAGGCCCCGCCACCGTCCGGTCAGCCCACCTTGGTCATCCTGGCCACCGGGTCCCCCGCCTCGGCGTTGTCCGTCTCGTAGGTGAGGTCGCTGCCGACGGGCGTCAGCCGGACCTCGTGCCGGCCCGTAGTGCAGACGTCCCGGTTGGACTTCGAGGCCACGCTCGTGGCGACCAGCTGGGTCTTCGTGACCTTCTTCAGGACGAGGACGTCGTCGCAGATGCCGCCGATCTGGTCGGTCTGCCGGAAGGTTCCCAACTCCTCGCCCACAGACGCCTGGTGGACGGTGACGCGGAAGGTCCCCATGGGCAGGGTGCCGCCGAGGCCGAGGCCGTCGCCCTCCCAGGTGCCGATGTAGGAGGCCGGGACCGCGGACTGCTGGCCGCCCGGATCGGACGCGCTCTCCGTCGGGGCCGGTTGCGGGGCGCTCGCCGTGGAACCCGGCCGCGTGGCGCTCGCCGACGGATCGGAGCCGGCGGCGCTCCGGCTCGCCGTGGCCGAGGGGCGCCCGCCCGCCACGTCGCTCCCCTCGTCGTCGGCGCCGCCGCCCGGCATCAGGTCGAAGAGGAACGCGGAACCCACGGTCACCGCGGCCAGCGCTCCCGCGACGGCGAGGGCGACGGTGCAGCTCACCCTGCGGCCCTGTCCGCCGGCCCCCGGCGCGGAGGTCGCCGCCACGCTGACCGAGAGCTTGCCCGGACGGCCGGACGTGTGCTGGTCCGAGGTCCCCTCACGGTGTACGGCGTCCTGGGGCCCGGCGCTCCCGGCCTCGCCCTGTCGCGGAACATGGGGCGGCATCGTGGGCGGCGGCCCGAAACCCGGCGGGGGCGGCCCGAACCCTCCGCCCGGACCCGGCACCCAGGCGCCCCTCTCCCCGGACCCCACGCCTCCGAACCCCGACCCACCGGAGCCCGCCGCACCGGACTGCACCTGACCGCCAGACTGCACGTGACCGCCGGACGGCACCTGACCGCCAGACTGCACCTGACCGCCGGACGGCACCTGCCCGAGCCCGGTACCCGTCCCGGCACCGGCCCCCTCCCCCCGCCCCGCCTCGACCGAAGAACTGCTGAAACCCAACGGTCCGGAGAGCGGCGCCTGCGCGGCGCCCGTCGCCTCAAGGTTCAGCAGCTGTACGGCACTTCGGCTCACCCGCTCGACCAGGGCACCCGGCAGCCAGCCCGCCGACACCAGCCGCGCGGCACCCTGCGGCGCGAGCCGGACGGCCACCTCGCCCGGAGTGGGCCGCGCCGTAGGCTCCTTGGCCAGGCAGGCCGCCACCAGCTCGCGCAACTCGCCTTCCAGGGAGTCGAGTCGAGGCTCCTCGTGCACCACTTTGTACAGCAGGGAGGCGGAGGAGTCGCCGGGGAAGGGCGGCTCGCCGGTCGCGGCGTACGCGAGGACCGCGCCGAGCGAGAAGACGTCCGCGGCTCCCGTGACGCCCTTGCCGAGGATCTGCTCGGGGGACATGTAGCCGGGTGAACCGACCGAGACGCCCGTCGAGGTCAGGGAGGCGGTGCCGTCCGTGGCCCGGGCGATGCCGAAGTCGATGAGGAGCGGACCGTCGAGGGTGAGCAGCACGTTGGACGGTTTGACGTCACGGTGGACGAGGCCCAGCGCGTGGACCGCGGTGAGCGCCTCGGCCAGACCGGCGCCCAGCACGCGCGCGGAGTGGGCCGGCAGCGGTCCGCCGTCGGCGATCGCCGCCGTCAGCGAGGGGCCGGCCGCGTAGCCGGTGGCGACCCAGGGGACCGGCGCCTCCGGGTCCGCGTCCAGGACGGGCGCCGTCCACGCGCCGCCCACCCGCCGCGCGGCCTCGACCTCGCGGCGGAAGCGGGCGCGGAACTCCTCGTCGAGCGCGAAGTGCGGATGCACGATCTTGACCGCGACCGTACGTCCGCCCGCGCTGCGCCCCAGATACACGCGCCCCATGCCGCCGGACCCGAGCCGGCCGAGCAGCCGGTAGGGCCCCACGGCCGTGGGTTCGTCGGCTCCGAGCGGCTGCATGGCACTCACGGTTCCCCCTCCCCCGTACACACTGCCCAGCAGCGTAGTGCCGTGCGCGCGCCCGGCCCCGAAATCAGCGGGACCCGGGCGCCCGGCGTCTCATGGCTGAAGGAGCCGAACGTCCACGTCCGCCGGGAACCCGGTGGTCGAGCCGACCCGGCGCGCGAACTCCCTTACGGCCTCCAGCTGCGGGCCGCCGAAGCGGAAGTCGAGCGTCGTGAAGTACCGCTCCAGGACGGACTCGTCGAACGCCTCCCACCGGGCCGCCTGCTCGGCGACCTTGGAGACCTCGTCGAGGGAGAGGTCCCGTGAGGCAAGAAAGGCCTGGTGCACCTTGCGGGTGACGAGCGGCTCGCGCTCCAGGTAGTCGCGGCGGGCCGCCCACACGGCGAAGACGAACGGCAGGCCCGTCCACTCCTTCCACAGTGCGCCGAGATCGTGCACCTGGAGCCCGTACTTCGGTCCGTCGAGCAGGTTGGCGCGCAGCGCCGCGTCGCCGATCAGGACGGCCGCGTCGGCCTCCTGCATCATCAGGCTCAGATCGGGCGGGCACGTGTAGTACGAGGGCCGCACCCCGACCTTCTCCGCCAGCAGGAGCTGGGCGAGCCGCACGGAGGTGCGCGAGGTCGAGCCGAGGGCGACGCGGGCGCCGTCCAGCTGGTCGAGGGGGACCTGCGAGACGATCACGCAGGACATCACGGGACCGTCGCAGCCGACGGCGATGTCCGGAAAGGCGACGAGGTCGTCGGCGTGCCTGAGGAACTCGACGAGCGTGATGGGACCGATGTCGAGATCCCCCCGCACCAGCTGCTCGCTGAGCTTCTCGGGGGTGTCCTTGGTGAGCTCGAAGTCGAGGAGCGTGCCCGTTCTCGCGAGCCCCCAGTACAGGGGCAGGCAGTTCAGGAACTGGATGTGGCCGACGCGCGGCCGGGTGCGAGAATTGTCCACATCGCGAGGCTAGACCCCATGCGGTAGCGTGCAGGCTTCAGGGTCGGCGTGTGCGGATGGAAACCGTCCCGACTCCTCGTGTCAACTGTCGTGACACCTCGCAGTCGACGCACGTCAGACCCCTGAGCCCCGGTGAACCACCCGTCCGGATGACGTGATCTTTCCCTCTATTGCTTTCGGCTGCCTGCGTGCTAGGCTCGCCGCAAGTTGCAGTTTGGTTTCCCTTGCAGTACAGAGCCTGCGGAGCATGTGACCGCGGGCTCTCGTCGTTTTCAGACGTATGCAGTTGTTTACACAATCGCAGGTTCTGGAGCAGGGCAACCCTTTGGGCCCAAGGAGGGCTTATGGCTACCGGAACCGTGAAGTGGTTCAACGCCGAAAAGGGCTTTGGTTTCATTGCCCAGGAAGGCGGCGGCCCGGACGTCTTCGTCCACTACTCCGCGATCAACGCGAACGGTTTCCGTTCGCTCGAAGAGAACCAGTCGGTTTCCTTCGACGTCACGCAGGGTCCGAAGGGCCCGCAGGCGGAGAACGTCACTCCGCTCTAAGCCTGCGGCTCCATGAGCCCGAAGCTTTGATCCGGAACGGATAGCAGTACCCAAGGAGCCCCGCGCCAGCCGGTCGCGGGGCTCCTGCCTTTTTCTCGCCTAGCGGCGACTACCTTTTCTCGCCGAGCGGCGGCCACCCTTTTCCGCCGCGCGGCGGCTACGTCGCGTACAGGGCCTCTATCTCCCTGCTGAAGTCCTTCTCGATCGCCGCGCGCCGCAGCTTCATGGACGGGGTGAGGTGGCCGGTCGCCTCGGTGAAGTCGACGGGCAGGACGGTGAAGCGGCGGATGGACTCGGGGCGCGACACGAGCCGGTTGGCCTCGTTCACGGCGCGCTGCAGGATGGCCAGCAGCTCCGGGTCGTCCATGACGAGCTCGGGGGGAACCGGGTGCTTGCCGTTCATCCGGCGCCAGTGGGCGATGCCCTCGGGGTCGAGGGTGATGAGGGCGGAGACGAAGGGGCGGCGGTCGCCGAGGACCATGCACTGGGCGATCAGCGGGTGGGAGCGGAGAAAGTCCTGGAGGGGCGCCGGGGCGACGTTCTTGCCGCCCGCGGTGATCAGGATCTCCTTCTTGCGGCCGGTGATGGCGAGATAGCCGCCGTCGTCCAGCTCGCCGATGTCACCGGTGGCGAACCAGCCGTCGGGGGCGGCGTCGACGACACCGCCGGCGTGCGGGTCCCAGTAGCCGCGGAAGACCTGCGCCCCGCACAGCAGCACCTCACCGTCGGCGGCGATCCGCACCCGGGTGCCCGGCAGCGGCCGGCCCACCGTGCCGAGGCGCGGCTTCTGCGGGGGCGTGACGGTCGCGGCGGCCGTGGTCTCCGTGAGCCCGTACCCCTCGAAGATCTCGATCCCGGCTCCCGCGTAGAAGGCGGCGAGCCGGCGGCCGAGCGGGGAGCCGCCGCAGATGGCGTGCCGGACCCGGCCGCCGAGGGCGTTGCGGATACGGCGGTAGACGAGGGGGTCGTAGAGGGCGCGGGCGGTGCGAAGGGCCCGGCTCGGTCCGGGACCGGTGCCGTGCTGCCGGGCCTCGACGGCCTCGCCGTACTTCTGGGCGATCCGGGCCGCCCGGTCGAAGGACGAACCGCGGCCCATCCGTTCGGCCGTGGCGCGGCCGGTGTTGAAGACCTTCTCCAGGACGTACGGGATGGCGAGCAGGAAGGTCGGTTTGAACGAGGCCAGGTCCGCGAGGAGCTCCTCGGTCTGGAGGCTCGGCGCGTGGCCGAGTTTCACCCGCGCGCGCAGACAGGCCACGGCCACCATGCGGCCGAAGACGTGCGAGAGGGGGAGGAAGAGGAGGGTGGAGGCGGGGTCCTGGGTGCGGGCCTTGAAGATCGGGTAGAGCAGTTCGACGGCGTTGTCGACCTCGGCGAAGAAGTTGCCGTGGGTCAGGGCACAGCCCTTGGGGCGGCCGGTGGTGCCCGAGGTGTAGATGAGGGTGGCGAGGGTGTCCGGGCCCAGCACCCCGCGCCGTACGGTCACTTCCTGGTCCGGGACCGCGCGACCGAGCTCCGCGAGGCGCTCCACATGCCCCTTCTCGAAGACCCACATGTGCCGCAGGTCGGGGATGTGCTGACGCTCGGGGCCGAGCGAGGCGGCCTGCGCCACCGACTCCACGGCGAGCGCGACGGCCCCCGAGTCCTGGAGGATCCAGCGGGTCTGGAAGACCGAGGAGGTCGGGTAGACGGGCACGGTGACCAGTCCGGCAGCCCAGGCGGCGAAGTCGAGGAGCGTCCACTCGTACGTCGTCCGGGCCATGATCGCGATCCGGTCGCCCGGCACCAGTCCCTCCGCGATGAGTCCCTTGGCCACGGCGTGGACCTCGTCCGCGAACTCGGCGGCGCTCACGTCCCGCCAGCCCTCGCCGTCCGGGGTCCTGCGGCTGAGGACCGGCTCCAGCGGGGCGGCGGCCGCGTTGTCGAACGGGATGTCCGCGAGGGAGCCGTGCGTCACCTGGCCCACGATCGGCGGCATCGCGACCTCGCGGACGACACCGTCCAGCCGCTTGATCTCGGGCTCCGGGAGGGGAGGGGCGGAGTCGGACGAGTAGGGGCTGGACACGGGGCGGCTCCTTGTCGGCCGGAGGCCGGGGCGGGTGCAAGGCGTGTTCGGGCTCGGCGGAGCGCGCGGCGGCGCGAAATCTCATACGGCCCTGGGGAGTGGGGGGTTCAGGGGTCTCGGCAACCCGGTGAGACGGGGATCCTACGGCGCCCAAGTGTGGGGTTTGTGACGCTTTGCCGCAGGTCAGGTGGGGGTTACCCGGGGTAGGTGTGCCCTTTTCTCACCCGTCGCGCCCATCGCCGCCGATCCCGGTGACACCGGCGCCGAGACACCCGGAGCGGGCCCGCCGGGACTCCCCCGACCCGCCCCCGAGCAGCCGGCTCCCGAGCGACCGCCGTCCCTCATCTCGACCCCCGCCCTCCCCCTGACGTAGCCTTACCCGCGGTAACTTACTCCAGAGTCACCTCCTGCCCACCCAGAACCCGGACAATCCCGCCGCCGCGGCGAACCACCCCGCACCAGCCTCCGAACCGCGCACCACCGCCCCGCCGAACCCCACACCACACCACCCTCCGAACCGCGCGCCGCCCCACGCCGAACCCCCACATCGCACCACCCGCCGGACCCCGCATCTCCGCACCGCCGCACCGCACCCCCTGCCGAACCCCGCACTGCCGCACCGCACCACCCGCCAGACCCCGCCCCGCCCGGCGGTCACCAGCACGCGCGATCCCGCACCGCCCGCCGGTCACCAGCACACGCGATCCCGCACCGCCGTTCCGCCGAGAGCCGCTGCTTCCCCGTCCGCCTGGAGACTCCGATGCGCACTCAGCCGCCCGTCCGCCCCGAGCCGCGGACCCGCACCCTCGACGCTCCGCCCTCGCTCGGCCCGCTGCTGGCCCGCGGCGCCCTGCTCTCCCCCTTCAAGCGGCCCCGCCCGGACGCCCCCGTCCCCGCCACCCGGCTCGTCCTGCCCGGCGCCCGGATCGACCTCGCGCACCTCGCCGCGTACGAGCGGGTGTGCGGGTTCCCGACCGGCGCGGACGCCCTGCCGGTCACCTATCCGCATGTGCTCGCCTTCCCGCTGGCGATGCGCATCCTGGCGGGGCGCGCGTTCCCGCTCCCGCTGCTCGGGCTGGTGCACACCTCGATCGAGATCACCGCACACCGGGAGTGCCCTGCGGACGCGGAGTACGAACTCGCGGTGCTGGTCGAGAGGCTGGCGCCGCACCGGCGGGGCACGGAGGCGACCGTGCTGACCGAGGCGCGGGTCCGGGGCGCGCTCGCCTGGGAGTCGAGGAGCACCTACCTGGCCCGGCACAGCCCCCGGGACCCGGGAAAGGACGGGGAGCCCGGCCGGGAGCAAGGGCGCGGACATCACGGGGACCGGCGCCCCGACCCGACCCGGGACCACCGCCGCGGCCCGGACCCGCGGCGGGACTCCGAACCACTGCCCGCCCTCGCCGAGTGGCACCTCGCCCCGGACGTCGGACGCCGTTACGGCGCCGTCTCCGGGGACCGCAACCCCATCCATCTGCACCCCCTCACCGCCCGCCTCCTCGGCTTCCCGCGTGCCATCGCGCACGGCATGTGGACGGTCGCCCGCTGCCTCGCCGAGTACGGACCGGGCGAAACGGCCCGCGTGCGGGCCGAGTTCAGGGCGCCGGTGCTGCTGCCCGGAACGGTGACGTACGCCGCGCGGGGGCCGAGGTTCGAACTCCGCTCGGGCGAACGGGTCCACGTCACCGGCGCCGTGGGGCCGACGCACGCGCGAGACGAGTGAACTCCGGGCGAACAGTGCATGGCGAAGGCCCGCGCCGAACACTCACGATGTCGCCAACTCCCAGGTGAGCGAGCCGGGTTGAGAAAGCCCTCACAGCTCACACCCAGTGCACCAAGGTGACTTCAAGCAGCCCCTCATCCCACCTTCAGACACCGTTCCTAGCCTCGGTCCCCCCGGCCGCCGCCAGGAAAGGCACCCGAGACATGCCCCCCAGACGTATAGCCGTCGTCGCCGACTCCGACACCCGCTGGAAGTGGGGAGCGTCCGTCGCCCGGCAGATCGCTCCCGGGTACGCGCTCGACGCGCTCTTCCTGCGCACCCGGGCCACCCCGACGGAACGCCAGCTGGCGGAGACGGGCATCACGCCGGACACCCGGCGCGAGGTCACGGTGGCGGAGCTGGTGGACGACGAGGAACTCGCGGCCGCCGACCTGCTCGTCCTGGCCACCGCGGGAGGCACCACCCTCGCGCTCACCCACGGCCTGGGCCTCGCCTGGGAGGGGCGGGAGCGGCGGCCGGTCACCGTCACGGGATACGTCGGGGTCGTGTACGAGAAGATGGTCGACGGCCTGCTGACCCGGGCCGGCACCGACCTCGTCCTCGCCAACAGCGCCTACGACGCGGACCGCTTCCGCGAGACGTTCGCGAGCGTCGGCGTCGATCCCGGCTCGGTCGTGGAGTGCGCCCTGCCCTTCCTCGGCGGGGAGCCGTACGCGCCGTCCGCGGAGCGGCCCTTCACGCTCACCTTCGCCGTCCAGCCGTCGGTGCCCAAGGGCAGGGTGTCCCGGCTCAGGCTGCTGGAGCGGGCGGCGGCCCACGCGCGACGGCACCCCGACCGGCTGGTGCTGATGAAACTGCGCAGCCTCCCCGGCGAGCACACCACGCACGTCGAGGCCGATCCGTACCAGCTCCTCATCGAGAGGATGACCGAGCCGGCCCCGGACAACCTGCGTCTCGTCTACGGCAACATGGGCGAAGTCCTGGACCGCACCGACCTGTTGGTGACGGTCAGCTCCACGGCCGCCCTGGAGTCGATGCACCGCGGCATCCCGACCGCGATCCTCAGCGACTTCGGGATCCGCGAGGCGCACGGCAACCACTACTTCGTGCACTCGGGCTGCCTCGCCTCCTGGGACGACCTGGACGCCGGAGCGGCCCCCCGCGTCGACCCGGCCTGGGCGGCACGGCAGGGCATCGGCAAGAGCGATCCGTACGCCGCCGCCCGCGCCCGGGTCGCCGCGCTCGGAGCCGCGGGCCGGCTGCCGGCACTGCGGCCGTACTACTCGCCGCAGCGGGCGGGCGCGTATCTCGCCGGCATCCTGGAACGCAACGGCCTCGACGAGAAGGGCAGGCCCCAGGCGTCCGCGGCGGGCGCGAGCGCCGGAGGCGCGGTACGCACGGTGATCCGCCGGGCCGCGCGCAGCGGCGCCAAGTCCCTCTACCGCGTGGGCCGTGAACGGGTCGCCCCCACGCTGCGCCGCTGGGGCCAGGCCTGACCGCGACGCCCGGACGACGGCGCGACCGCGCCCGGTGCACGACACGACGGCCGGGCGGGTGCGCGGCGAGGGAGAGAGAGATGGCGAGCCGGGCCGGCCGGGTGCTCAGACCTCCCCGGCGGTCCGGGAAGGGATCGCCGCGGCCGACTCCGTGGCCGTCTGGGACGGGATCGCCGCGTTCGGCGGGGACCAGGGGCGGCCCTGCATGAGCGTGCCGAGTCCCGCCCAGGCGAAGTTCATCAGGGTGGCGGCGGCCTGCCGGGCCGAGACGCCCGGGGTGGCGTTGGCCCACGCGGCCATCGACTCGGCGGCACCGACCAGCGCCTCCGCGAGCCCGGCGACCTCCCGGGCGGGCAGCGAGGGGTCGCGGTGCGCCTCGCGCGCGGCGACGACGATCAACTGCGTGACGAAGCGGACCAGTTCCTCACGCATCGCGAAGACCTCGGCGGCGAAGGGCTCGCCGTGCGTACGGGCCTGGAGGTGCAGGACCGACCAGCCGTCCGGGTTCTCGGCGGTGTGCGTGAAGAACGCCCGCAGCCCTTCCCAGAGCCGGCGGTCGGCGGGCAGTTCGGGGCGGACGCCGGCGCGGACCGCGTCGGTCAGCGCCTTGGCCTCACGCCGGATGCACGCGGTGAAGAGGTCTTCCTTCGAGTTCAGGTACAGATACACCAACGGCTTGGACACGCCCGCCAGTTCGGCGATCTCGTCCATCGACGCGGCCCGGTACCCGCGCTGCCCGAAGGTCCGTACGGCCGCGTCCAGCATCTGCTGTTCGCGTACCGCGCGGGGCATCCGCTTGTTCTTCACAGCACCCATGCGCCAAGCCTACGAGGGCGCACGGCGCGGCCGGGCACACAGCGGTGTCAGGAGGCCTGGTGCGGGGCGCCCTGGGCGGTCTCGTCCAGGAGGGTGTCCTCCTGGTTGCGGTTGCGCTCCAGGTTGGCCTTGGCACGGTCGACGCGGGCGACGACCTGGGCCGAGGCGCGGTCGCGCGCGCCGCGCAGGACGACGAAGCTGATCGGCGCCGAGATCACCAGGGCCAGCAGGACGACCCACATGTAGTTGGAGTCGCCGAGGCCGCGGGGGGCCACACCCGAGTAGACGAGGCCCCAGACGACCACGAGGCAGCCCGCGAAGATACCGAGGCGCATCAGTGTGTAGCGGAGCATCTCAATCCACTCTTCCGTTCCGAACGGTCCCAAAGAACTCCGTCCAGTGAAGCACGCCCGGACAGCGATCTTGCAGCGGGTCCTCAGCCGCGGACGGCCAGCGGAAGCAGCATCGTGATGTCGTCCCGTTCGTCGCCGGGCGCGACACGGATCGCGCCCGGCACCCGCCCGACCTCCTTGTAGCCGCAGGAGGTGTAGAAGCGTTCGAGACCCTGGCCGCCCCTGCAGGTCAGCCGTATCGCGTCGATGCCGTCGAGGCGGCCCGCCGCCTCCTCGGCGGCGGCGAGCAGGTCGCGGCCGTACCCCTTGCCCTGGTGCCGCGGGTGCACCATCACGGTGTACAGCCAGACCCAGTGCCTCATCAGCCGGTGCGTGTTGTGCGTGAGGAAGGCGGTCGCGGCGACGCCGCCCTCCTCGTCCCGGCCGACCAGCAGGCGGGTGCGGCCGTCGGCCATCGCGGCGAAGTGCTTGACGAGTTCGGGGCGTACGTCGTCGGCGGTCACCGGCGGGACGAAGCCGACGGAGCCGCCCGCGTTGGAGACGTCCGCCCAGAGGGTGAGGAGACCGTCCCTCAGCTCGGGGGTGACCGCCGGGTCCAGTTCGAAGACCAGGGACACGTCAGACCCGCATCGGCTGCGGCGCCTCACGGCGTGCCGGGTCCGGTCCGTCGTACTCGCGGATGATCTCGTAGCGCGTGTTGCGCTCCACCGGGCGGAAGCCCGCGTCCCGGATGAGGTCCAGCAGGTCCTCGCGGGTGAGCTTGTTCGGCGTGCCGTAGTTGTCCGCGTCGTGCGTGATCTTGTACTCGACGACCGAGCCGTCCATGTCGTCCGCGCCGTGCTGGAGCGCGAGCTGGGCGGTCTGGACGCCGTGCATGACCCAGAAGACCTTGACGTGCGGGACGTTGTCGAAGAGCAGCCGGGAGACCGCGAAGGTCTTCAGCGCCTCGGCGCCGGTCGCCATCTGGGTGCGGGCCTGGAGGCGGTTCCTGACCTTGCCGTCCTGCATGTCCACGAAGTCGTGCTGGTAGCGCAGCGGGATGAAGACCTGGAAGCCGCCGGTCTCGTCCTGGAGCTCACGCAGCCTGAGCACGTGGTCGACCCGGTGCCGGGGCTCCTCGATGTGCCCGTACAGCATCGTGCACGGGGTCTTGAGACCCTTCTCGTGCGCGAGGCGGTGGATGCGCGACCAGTCCTCCCAGTGGGTGCGGTGGTCGACGATGTGCTGCCGGACCTCCCAGTCGAAGATCTCCGCGCCGCCGCCGGTCAGCGACTCCAGGCCGGCCTCGATCAGCTCGTCGAGGATCTCCGAGGCGGACAGTCCGGAGATGGTCTCGAAGTGGTGGATCTCGGTGGCGGTGAACGCCTTCAGCGAGACGTCCGGGAGTGCCTTCTTCAGCTCGCTGAGCGAGCGCGGGTAGTAGCGCCAGGGCAGGCTGGGGTGCAGGCCGTTGACGATGTGCAGCTCGGTGAGGTTCTCGCCCTCCATCGCCTTGGCGAGACGGACGGCCTCCTCGATGCGCATCGTGTACGCGTCCTTCTCGCCCGGCTTGCGCTGGAACGAGCAGTACGCGCAGGACGCGGTGCACACGTTCGTCATGTTGAGGTGACGGTTGACGTTGAAGTGGACGACGTCGCCGTTCTTGCGCGTGCGCACCTCGTGGGCGAGTCCGCCGAGCCAGGCCAGGTCGTCCGACTCGTAGAGCGCGATGCCGTCCTCGCGGGTCAGCCGCTCACCGGCCCGGACCTTGTCCTCCAGCTCGCGCTTGAGCCCGACATCCATGCGATTACCTCTCCCTGTGACGAACGCTGCCAACCGTACTCCCCGCCCTGTCGGCGAAAGGCCCCCACCTGGGCCTTTCGCTCCCCGGGGTGTGCCTAGTCCTCCTCGGGCAGCTCTCCGACCCGGTTCTCCCACTTCGTGGAGAGCACGATCGTCGTACGGGTGCGGGAGACTCCCTTGGTCCCGGACAGCCGCCGGATGGTCTTCTCCAGCCCGTCGACGTCGCTGGAGCGCACCTTGAGCATGAACGAGTCGTCGCCCGCGATGAACCAGCAGTCCTCGATCTCGCTGAGGTCGCGCAGCCGCCGGGCCACGTCCTCGTGGTCGGCCGCGTCGGAGAGCGAGATGCCGATCAGGGCGGTGACGCCGAGACCGAGCGAGGCCGAGTCGACCGTCGCGCGGTACCCGGTGATGACACCGGCCGCCTCCAGCCGGTTGATGCGGTCGGTGACACTGGGTCCCGACAGACCGACGAGGCGCCCCAGCTCCGCGTAGGAGGCCCGGCCGTTCTCCCTCAGGGCCTGGATGAGCTGCCTGTCCACCGCGTCCATGCGATCGAAGCCTTCCGCTGAAAAGGTCTGAGAAGTCCTGAGAATCTTGCGAGTCTAGGCGGTGGCGTCCCGGGAGCCGCTCCCGAGTTCGCCCTTCCACCGGCGGTACAGGCCGTGTTCGACGCCCGCCGCGTCGAGGGCCCGTCCGGCGACGAAGTCCACCAGGTCCTGGATGTGCGTGGCCCCCGCGTAGAACGCCGGCGAGGCGGGCAGCACCACGGCGCCCGCGTCGTCCAGGGAGACCAGGTGACGCAGTGTCTGCCCGTTCAGCGGGGTCTCCCGTACGGCGACGACCAGCTTGCGCCCCTCCTTGAGGGTGACGCTCGCGGCCCGCTGCAGCAGATCCTTGGAGAGACCGAGGGCGACTCCGGCCACACAGGCGGTGGACGCGGGCACGATCAGCATGCCCTTGGCCGGATACGAGCCCGACGAGGGACCCGCCGCCAGGTCGCCCGCGCTCCAGTGCCGTACGCCGTCGAGATGCTCCCCGGGGACGTCGAAGGTGCCGGGCTTGCCGTCGGCGCCCCGCTCCAGCCACGCGCGCAGATCGTCCCGCCAGTGGGCGTCGCGGAACGGGAGGCCGGTCTCGTCGAGCAGCGTGAGCCGTGAGGCCCTGCTGACGACCAGGTCGACGCTCTCCCCCGCTTCCAGCAGCGAACGCAGCACCGCGGCCGCGTACGGCGTACCGGACGCGCCGGAGACCCCCACGATCCAAGGCCGGCGCTGCGTCTGTCCTGGCTTCATGATGTCGAGCCTATCCGGCCACCGGCCATGGTCAGACCGTCAGCCCGCGCACCAGCAGGTCCAACAGGGCGCACACGAACAGGGCGATCCCGATGAAGCCGTTGACCTGGAAGAACGCCCGGTTGAGCCGGCTCAGGTCGTGCGGCTTCACGATGGAGTGCTCGTAGAGGAACGCGCCCGCCACGATCACGAGACCCAGCCAGAAGAAGGCGCCGGCGCCGGTGGCGACTCCGTACCAGACGAAGAGCGCCGTCGTCACCGCGTGGCACACCCGCGCGCTCTGCACCGCGGCCGGGATGCCGAAGCGGGCCGGCACGGACATCACACCGATCTCGCGGTCGGTCTCCACGTCCTGGCAGGCGTAGATCAGGTCGAAGCCGCCGATCCAGACGCCGACCGCGAGGCCGAGGACGACCGCGTCCCAGGACCAGGTGCCGGTGACGGCGATCCACGCGCCGACCGGGCCCATCGCCTGGGCGAGACCGAGGATGGCCTGCGGGAAGTTCGTGAACCGCTTGCCGTACGGGTAGACGACCATCGGGATGACCGCGATGGGCGCCAGCGCCAGACACAGCGGGTTGAGCAGGGCCGCGGCGCCGAGGAAGACGACCAGGGCGACCAGCGCGCCCGTCCAGGCGTGCTTGACGCTCATCGCGCCGGTGACCAGTTCACGCTGGGCCGTACGGGGATTGCGGGCGTCGATCTCGCGGTCGATGATCCGGTTCGCGGCCATCGCGAAGGTGCGCAGGCCCACCATCGCGACGGTGACCAGGAGCAGCTTTCCCCAGTGGATGTTCTTGTCGACCTCGAACATCGCGGTGAGCGCCGCGATGTACGCGAAGGGCAGCGCGAACACCGAGTGCTCGATCATGACGAGGCGCAGGAACGCCTTGGTGCGGCCCGGCTGCGGAAGCGCCGCGGAAGCTGAACTCACAGCCCGTACTCCTTCCAACGGCGGTCGACCTTCGCCGCCGTCTGCGGGTCGGACAGCACCATCTCGGGCCAGCCGCCGTCCCGTGTGTAGCCCTCCTCGGGCCACTTCTTCGTCGCGTCGATGCCCGCCTTGCCGCCCCAGAACTGCTGGTAGGAGGCGTGGTCGAGGTGGTCGACCGGGCCTTCGACGACGGTGAGGTCACGTCCGTAGTCCGTGTTGCCGAGCGCGCGCCAGGCCACCTCGTGCAGATCGTGGACGTCGCAGTCCGCGTCGACGACCACGATCAGCTTCGTCAGGGACATCATGTGTGCCCCCCAGACGGCGTGCATCACCTTCTGCGCGTGCTTGGGGTACTTCTTGTCGATCGAGACGATCGCGCAGTTGTGGAAACCGCCCGCCTCCGGCAGGTGGTAGTCCACGATGTCCGGGACGATGATCTTCAGCAGCGGGAGGAAGAACCGCTCCGTCGCCCGGCCGAGGGGCCCGTCCTCCGTGGGGGGCCGGCCCACCACGATGGACTGGAGCAGCGGCCGCCGCCGCATCGTGACGCAGTCGATGGTCAGCGCCGGGAACGGCTCCTGCGGGGTGTAGAACCCGGTGTGGTCGCCGAAGGGCCCCTCGGGCAGCATCTCGCCCGGCTCCAGCCAGCCCTCCAGGACGACCTCGGCGTTCGCCGGCACCTGAAGCGGGACGGTCTTGCAGTCGACCATCTCGATCCGCTTGCCCTGGATGAACCCGGCGAAGAGGTACTCGTCGATGTCGCCGGGCAGCGGGGCCGTGGAGGCGTACGTGACGGCGGGCGGGCAGCCGAAGGCGATCGCCACGGGCAGCCGCTCGCCCCTGCGGGCGGCGACCTGGTAGTGGTTCCGGCTGTCCTTGTGGATCTGCCAGTGCATGCCGATGGTGCGCTTGTCGTGCCGCTGGAGCCGGTACAGACCGAGGTTGCGGATGCCGGACTCGGGGTCCTTGGTGTGGGTGAGCCCGAGGTTGAAGAAGGAGCCGCCGTCGTCGGGCCAGGTGAACAGCGCGGGCAGCGCGTCGAGATCGACGTCCTCGCCGCGCAGCACCACTTCCTGCACCGGCGCGTCCTTGACCTTCTTCGGCGGTACGTGCGCCATCGCGCCGAGTTTCCCGAAGGCCTCGCGCACGCCCACGAAGCCGTGCGGCAGCTCCGGCCTGAGCAGTCCGCCGATCTTCTCGGAGATCTCGCCGTACGACTTCAGGCCGAGGGCCTTCAGCAGGCGCCGGTCGGTGCCGAACACGTTCATCGCGAGGGGCATGGAGGAGCCCTTCACGTTCTCGAAGAGGAGCGCGGGCCCACCGGCCTTCTGCACCCGGTCGACGATCTCCCCGACCTCCAGGTACGGATCCACCTCGGCCTTGATGCGCTTGAGGTCTCCCTCGCGCTCCAGCGCCCTGAGCAGGGAGCGAAGATCGTCGTAAGCCATGTGTCCAAGTATCGGCCACCCGCTAATCTGTGCCCGTCACCGGGGGGCCCGTGCCGCCCCGCCGTCGCTCACTGGGGGATCGTTCGGCCATGCTCAGGTATCTGCCGTTCCTGCTGGTCCTGGCGCTGTGGATCTACGCGTTCATCGACTGCCTGAACACGCCGGAGGAGGAGGTCAGAGGCCTTCCCAAGGTGGTCTGGGTGATCATCATCCTGCTCTTCGGCGAAGTTCTGGTCGGCCCTGTCGCCTGGCTGGTCGCGGGCCGCAACCGCCGCGGCCCCGCGGGCGGCTCCACGCCCTCCGAATGGCACCGCAACCACCGGACGGAGTTCGTCGCGCCCGACGACAACCCCGAGTTCCTCAAGTCCCTCAAGGCCGAGAACCGCAAGGACGAGGCACTGCTGAAGGACTGGGAGGCAGACCTGCGGCGCCGCGAGGAGGAACTGAAGCGGCGCGAGGAGCAGAGCAGGTCCGACGAAGAGTCCTGACATGGAACTGCGCCTGCTGGTGACCTTCGAGAAGGTCGCGACCGTACTGAGTTTCACCCGGGCCGCGGCCGAGCTGACGTACGCGCAGTCCAGCGTGACCAGCCAGATCCGCGCCCTGGAGTCCTCGCTGGGCACCGAGCTCTTCGACCGGCTGGGCAGCAGGATCCGGCTGACCGAGGCGGGCGAGCGGCTGCTGCCCTACGCCCGGCAGATCATCGAGCTGACGGAGGAGGCGCGGGCCGCGGTCGTCGGCGCCGAGGAACCCTCCGGCACGCTCACCGTCGGCACGATGGAGTCCCTCACCTCGTACCGGCTGCTGCCGCTCCTGGAGTTCTTCCACCACCGCCACCCCCGGGTACGGCTGTCGCTGCGCACGACCATCGGCGACGAGACCCGGCAGGCCCTGCGCCAGGGCACGTACGACGTCGGCTTCCTGATGGAGGAGCAGACCGAGCACGCGGGCCTGGAGGTCGCGCTCCTCGCGAAGGAACCCTTCGCGCTGGTCGCCGCGCCCGGCGATCCGCTCGTCGGCACGACACCGGCCACGGTCGACCTCCCGGAGCGCCCGCTGCTCGCCACGGAGCCCGGCTGCGCATACCGGGACCTGTTCGAGCGGGAGCTCAACTCCCGCCTGCCGGACGGCTCCTCGGTCTTCTTCACCGAGTTCGGCACGATCGAGGCGACCAAACGCGCCGCGGCGGCCGGCCTCGGGATCGCGCTGCTACCCGAGGTGACGGTCGCCGCCGAACTGGAGCGGGGGGAACTCGTACGGCTGGACTGGGAGCCGCCGTTCACGCTTTGGACGCAACTGGCCTGGCGGGCCGGTAAGCGGCTCCCGTCCCACGCGCGGCTGTTCGTGGAGCGGGCGCGGCAGCTGGTGTCCGAGGAGTCCGGCCCGCAGGGGTGAGCGAGGCCGGGGTGAGCGCGGCGTTCTCGGCGATCCGGCGGGCCATGATGCTCCTGGCGCTCTCGGTCTTGCGGGGAAGCGTCACCTTCAGGCTCGCGGTCACGATCAGCGGGACGCCGAGGGCCTGGACGAAGCCGATGTGGTGGCCGTAGACCGCCCAGTCCATGACCATCGCGACGGCCGGGTAGGTGAAGGCGAGCACCGCGATCTTCGAGGTCGGGAGCTTGGCGTACGCGGCGTACATCAGGACGTACATCAGCCCGGTGTGGACGACTCCGAGCCCGATCAGCCAGCCCCAGTCCGCGCCGGTCCCCCGCATCGCGCCGAAGTCGGCGAAGGGGAGCAGCAGCGGGATGCCGACGACGACCTGGACGAGCGCGATGAGGTGCGGACGGACACCGGTGATGCGCTTGGTGACCAGGGTGGACAGGCCGTAGAGGAGCGCGGCGAGGAGTGCCTGTCCGATGCCCGTGAGGTACGCGCCGCCGTGCGCGAAGTCGGCCGGGGAGACACCGGCGACGAGGACCAGGCCGGCGAATGCCAGCGCGATCCAGCCCCCCTTGGCCGCGGTGAGCCGCTCACGGAAGAGCAGGGCGCCCAGCAGGACCACGTAGAACGGCTGGGTGTGGTAGACGACGGTGGCGACGGAGATCGAGGTGTTCTTGTACGACTGGAAGAGCAGGACCCAGTTGAAGACGATGAACACCCCGCCGAGCGCGGCCAGGGCGAGCGTGCGCGGGGTGAAGCCGTGGCCCCGGAAGTAGCCCCGGGCCAGTGCGTAGCCGCCGAGGGCGAGCGCCCCGAACAGGACGCGGAAGAAGACGACGTTGAAGGGCGAGGCGCCGGACTCGACGACGAAGACGCCGAGGGTCCCGGAGAGCATCATGGCGGCCGTGAGCTGGACGGCGCCCTTGTTCTCGACTGCGGTGGTTGAGGTCATGACCCGAAGGTAGGAGCGGCGGCACCCCGCGGGCCACGGTCCACCGGGGCGTCCTGCCGATGCCCCCATCGGCGCCGCCGATGATCCCTGGCGGGGACTACGGGCGGTCCGGCTCCTGGCGCAGGACCAGGGCGAGGAGACCGGGGAAGCGGGCGTCGAACTCCGCCCGGCGCAGCCGGTTGACCCGCTTCGGGCCCTGGTCGCGCTGTTCGACCAGACCGGCACCGCGCAGCACGGCGAAGTGATGGCTGAGCGCCGCCTTGCCGACGGGCACGTCGAAACTGCCACAGCTGCGGGTCCACTCATCGGATCCCGCGAGTTCCCTGACGAGCTGGATGCGTACGGGGTCGGCGAGCGCCGCGAGGGCGGCGGGCACGGAGACCTGATCGGGGTGGGTGTGCTCGGGCGCCGCCCGGTGACTGGTGCGCTCGGCCACGCCGGCCTCCCTGGTCTTCCTGAACTCCGCGAACCTCCCGGCCAGCTTGCCGAGTGTTCGATCAAAACCATACACTCCCGAGTGTTCGCTTTTCATTGAACAGTCGAGCGCCAGGGGTGTGCCATGCGTACGGTCGAATTCCAGGAGTACGGCGGTCCCGAGGTCCTGCGGGTCGCCGAGGCGAAGGTCCCCGATCCGGGCCCGGGGCAGGTGAGCATCGACGTGGCCTACGCGGGCGTGAACTTCGCCGACCTCAAGGCCAGGTCGGAGGGCTACCGCGTCCCCGCCCTCCCCTTCGTGCCCGGGCTGGAGGTCTCGGGCCGTGTCCGGGCGGTCGGCCCGGACGTGACGGGACTGCGGGTGGGCCAGGAGGTCGCGGCGCTGACGGAGGGCGGGGCGTACGCGGAGGTGACCGTGGCCGACGCCGTGACCGTCTTCCCGCTGCCCGACGGCGTCGGACTGCGCACCGGCGCCACCCTGCCCACCGTCCTGCCCACGGCGTACGCGCTGCTGCACACGGTGGGCCGGCTCCAGTCCGGCGAGAGCGTGCTCGTACAGGGCGCGGCGGGCGGCGTGGGCACGGTGCTGGGCCGGCTCGCGAAGGCGGCCGGGGCCGGCGCCGTGTACGGCGTCGTGTCCAGCGCGCCGAAGGCCGAGTACGCCCTCGGCCACGGCTACGACGAGGTGTTCGTGGGGTCCTTCCGCGACGAGGTGCGCGCGGCGACCGGCGGCCGCGGGGTGGACCTGGTCCTGGACCCGGTCGGCGGCGAGACCCTGCGCGCCGGCCTCGCCTCCCTCGCCCCCTTCGGCCGGCTGGTCTCCTTCGGCAACGCGAGCTCCGCGGAGCCCTGGACGGTGGGCCAGCCGGAGCTCTACCCGACCGGCCTGTCGGTCTCCGGATTCTCGATCCTGGGCCTCGCGAAGACGGCCCCGGCCGCCCTCCGCGCCATCGCCTCCCGCGCGTTCGAGACGGTGGCCGACGGCACGGTGACCCTCCCGGTCACGGCGGAGTTCCCCCTGGAATCGGCCGAGAAGGCCCACACCCTGATGGGCTCCCGCACCAGCACAGGCAAACTCCTGCTCCGCGTGACCGGTCCCGAGGTGTAGATCAGTGCTTCCCCGCGCCGCCCTCGTGTTCGGGCGACGGGAGAGGGGGGTGCGGGGGACAGTGGAGGCATGCAGCGTATCGAAGTGGCACAGGCCCGTGTGTGGCTCGGCACGGCTCTGGAGGAGGCGCGGGCCGGGCTCGCCGAGGGCGGTATCCCCATCGGGGCCGCGCTGTTCGGCACGGACGGCACCCTGCTCGGCCGCGGCCACAACCGCCGCGTCCAGGACGGCGACCCCTCGGCGCACGGCGAGACGGCCGCCTTCCGGGACGCCGGGCGGCAGCGGTCGTACCGCGGCACGACCATGGTGACCACCCTGTCGCCGTGCTGGTACTGCAGCGGGCTCGTCCGGCAGTTCGGGATCTCCCGGGTGGTCGTCGGCGAGGCGGCCACCTTCCACGGCGGCCACGACTGGCTCGCCGAGCACGGCGTGCAGATCGTGCTGCTCGACGACCCCGAGTGCATCGCGCTGATGCGCGACTTCATCGAGAAGAACCCGGCCCTGTGGAACGAGGACATCGGTGACTGACCCGACGAACACCCCCAGGACGACGGCCGATACGACCGGACCCACACACCTGGCGCCCCCCGGTACCCTCGGTCTTTCCGGGGGTCCGGCGGCCACCGGCTCCCCCGAGGCCAGCTCCTCACACCCGGCGGCCACCGGCTCCCCCGAGGCCAGCTCCTCACGCCCGGCGGCCACCGGCCTCCCTGTGGCCGGCTCCCCGCACCCGGTGGGTTCCGGCACCCCCGGCGCCGACTCCTCACACCCGGCGGCCACCGGCACCCCCGATGTCGCCGGTTCCGCCGGCCCGGTGGCCTCCGGCGTCCCCACCGTCGATCTCGGTCCCTGGCTCTCCGGGGATCCGGGTGCCCGTGACGCGCTCGCGCGGACCGTCGACGACGCCCTGCGGACGGCCGGATTCCTGCTCGTCACCGGGCACGGGGTGGACCCGGAGCTGCGCCGGCGCGTGCGGGAGGCGGCGCGTGCCTTCTTCGTGCTGCCCGCCGCGGTCAAGCAGCCGTACGCCGCCAAGGTCGGCGGGCGCGGCTGGCTCGGGCCCGGCGCCGAGGCCAACGGCTACGCGGAGGGCACCGAGACCCCGCCGGACCTCAAGGAGTCGCTGACGTTCGCGACGCACGAGCCGTTCGAGGACCCGGAGACCGACGCGCAGTGGTACGCGCCGAACGTCTGGCCCGCCGAGGCCCCGGAACTGCGGGCGCTCTGCGAGGAGTACCTGGAGCGGATGGCCCACCTGGAGAACCTGCTCCTCGAACTGCTCGGCCGGGCCCTCGGCCTCGAACCGGACTTCTTCACCCGCCACATGGACCATCCCACGTACGGCTTCAACATCAACTGGTACCCGGGCACGGAGGTCGTCGGCGAGCCACTGCCGGGCCAGTTCCGCATCGGCCCGCACACCGACTTCGGCACCGTCACCATCCTCGACCGGCAGGCGGGCAAGGGCGGTCTCCAGGTCTTCACGGACACGGACGGCTGGCAGGACGCACCCTTCGACCCGGCGGCGCTGACGGTCAACATCGGTGATCTCATGGCCCGCTGGACCGGGGACCGGTGGCGCTCGGGCCGGCACCGGGTGCTCCCGCCGCCGGCCGACGCACCCGCCGAGGAGCTGATCTCGCTCGTGTACTTCGGCGAGTGCACACCGGGAACGCTGGTCGAGTCGGTGCCCGCCCCCGTCGGCCGCGTCGCGTACGCACCGGTGGACTCCCACACCTATCTCCGCGAGAAGCTCGACTCGATCACTGTCGGTTGAACAGCCGAACGTTTTCGTAACTGAACAGACATCGGGCGCCCTATCCCGAACCAACTCCCCCTTCTTAAACTGTTGTTGATACACCTCACAGCAGCACAAACGGAATGGACCGGACCGCGGACCAGGGGGAGATGCGGTGCACACAGGGCTGCACGGCCGGGGGGCGCTCTTCGACACCGATCCGCCCGGACTCGCGTCACGACTGGTCGGCCTGCGCCCGCACCAGCTCCGCGCCACACCGTACGAACACCCCGCCGAGCCGCCCTTCGTGGTGTTCACGGGCGGCCGGGGACTGGGCAAGACCGCCGTGCTCCTGGCCCTGCGCGAGGCCTACCGCGGACACACGCCCGTCGCCCTGATCGACGGCGAGGAACGGCAGTTCGGCGCACCGCCCCCGGACCGACCGGCCGAATCCTGGTCCCCGGTGGGGCAGGCGCTCACCACGGCCGCCGAACAGCTCGCCGAACCGGTCAAGGGCGCCGGCCGCATCGGCTTCCCGCGGCTGTCGTCCGGACTGCTGGCCGTGGCGGCGGGCGGCTGGAGCGACCGCGACGTGCCCCGCATCCGGCAGGAGGCGGGGCGCATCCTGCTGCTGAGCGAGACGGAGTCCTGGCTGTCGGGGTTCGCCGGGCGCTGGGTGAGCAAGGTGATCTCCAAGCTCGTCGCGTCGATGAGCGGGACCGGCCCGGTGGTGGAACCCATCATCGAGGCGACCCTGGAAGCCTTCACGGAAGGCGTCTCCCCGGCCCACCGCCGGCTGCGCAGGGCCGCCACCTGGTACCGCGACTACCCGAACGCGGGCGGCAGCCCCAAGCTCGCGCTGATCCTGCTCTCCCGGCACTTCCGGGCGGGCGGCGACTCCCGCAGACACGCCGAACGCCACCTCGTACGGGCCCTGCTGGCCGACCTGGACGACGCCTACGCGGGCGTCGTCCAGCGCTCCCACCGGCGCGGACGCCCGGTCCTGCTGATCGACAACGTCCAGGAGCCCGCGGGTCTCGGCCTCCTGGAGCCGGTCCTGCGCGACCGCGCCGACGGCATCAAGGACCACGCCGTGTTCTTCGCCGCGCTACGGGGCCACGCGCATCCGGCGCTGCGCAACGCGGGCCGCCTCGCGCTGCCCGAGACCGCCCGGGCCACCGGCTGGCGGCCAGGCACGTCCCCGTCCTCGCGGGCCCTGCTCGTCCCGCTGCCGCCGCTGACCCCCGACGACACCCTGCACATCATGGACACCGCGTCCGGCGGGTCCGGCGCCGGACCCGCCGCCCCGGCCGCCGTGCCCGCCCAACTCCCGCACGCCACGCACCGGCTGACGGGCGGCAGCCCGCTCGGCATCACCCTGCTGGCCGCCTCGGTCCGGCAGAACCTGCCCGAAGGCGCCGACTCGCTCGGCACCCTGCTCACCGCCGACATCGCCCCGCACGAGGACCAGGCGGGCCGCCCCGCCTATCAGGAACTCCTCGGCCGACTCGTCCCCGGCGGCCGGCTCGACGAGCTGACCGTGCTGGCCGCGGCCCACGACCGCGACTCGGCCTGCTCGCTCGCCCAGTCGCGGCTGCCCGAGGACTTCGGCGCCTCCGGCGTCCTCGACCTGGAGGAACGGCTCGCGTCGGAAGGGTGGGCGACCGCGGCCGGACAGTTCGTCGGCGACCCGTTCCTGCGCGCGCTCCTCCTGCTCAGGCTGCACCACGACGACACCGACCACGGGCGGTGGCGGGCGGTGCACCGCGCCCTCGTCGACCACTACCAGGACCTGGGCGAGACGTCCCCGGCCGACAGCGACCGCTACCGGCTGCACCACGAACTCGCCCTCGGCAAAGCGGACTTCGCGGTCGCCCATCTGCGGGACACCTTCCCCCGCTCCGACACCCGCGACTGGCTCTCCGCACTGCTCTTCATCGCCTCCGCGCCCTACTACCACGCCCACGATCCGGACGGCCGCGACTTCGAGGGCCCCGACCACCGCGCCTCCGTCGCCCTCGGCCGCACCGACGCCGCACACCGGCCGCCGTACGGCGTGGACGCCGTACTGCACCTGCGGGTACGGCGGTTGCTGCACGCTGTGTGGCAGCTCACCGACCCCCTGGTACTGCCGGACCCCAGGGTGGCCGAGCGGCTGCGCTTCGAACTGGAACAGCTCTCGAACCTGCGCCCCGCGGGCAACGCCCTGCTGTGGCGGGCCTCGCGGGACTGGCCCTCGGACGCCCTGGCCGGCCGGCCGCTGCGCGTCCCGGACGACGAGGACGGAGGACGGTGATGGCGCGCTTATGGGTGTGGCTGCGCGAGGACATCTGGGAGATTCGTTTCCGCAGGTATGTCGCGCTGACGCTCGCGGCCGCCCTCGTGGGCCTCGGCGTGTGGGGCGGCATGACGGCGGCGAAGGTCGACCGCTCCTGCGCGCCCGGGGTCGTCCAGCCGAAGGACGGCGACGAGTGCGTCGGCGTCTCCTCGACGGCGTACGCCTTCGGGCGGGCGCGCTTCACCGAGACCGTCCGGGCCATCAACCGCGAGAACCACCGTCTGGCTCCCGGCAGTTACGTCACCGTCGCGCTGCTCGAACCCTTCACGGCGACCGACGCCGACAACCTCGCCGACGTCCTTCACGAGCTCCAGGGCGCCTATCTGGCGCAGTACCAGGCCAATCACGACACCACCGGGCTGAAGCCGAAGATCCGGCTCGTGCTCGCCAACCCCGGTGCCACCGGGGCCTCCTGGCGTCACACAGTCGACCAGCTCGACCGGATGACCGAGGGCCCGGACCGGCTGCGCGCGGTGACCGGGGTCGGGCTGAGCACCGACAACAACAAGAAGGCGGTCGCGGAACTCACCCGGCGGGGCATCCCGGTGATAGGGAGTTCGATCACCGCCGACAGCCTCGCCAACGGACAGGACGGCAAGGACCCCTTCCCGGGGCTCGCCCGGGTCTCCCCCACCAACACCGACGAGGCACGCGCCCTCGCCTCCTTCGCCAAGGTGTCGGCCGCCAACGCCTTCCTCGTCTACGACCGGACCGGCGACCCCTACACACGCACGCTCCAGTCGTCGTTCGAGAAGATGCTCAAGGGCGCGCGCTACGAGGCCCAGCCGTTCACCCCGCCCGCCGACCGCAGCAAGGAGGGAAGCACCGCCAACGTCTTCGCGCAGATCGCCAACATCCTGTGCAACACGCCGAAGGCCACGAACACCGTCCTGTTCGCCGGCCGGCACACCCAGTTGCGGCAGTTCATCAACGCGCTGGGCGCCCGGGGCTGCTCCGACCGCCGCTTCACCGTGCTCACCGGCGACGAGGGCTCGTACCTCGCGGGCGACAAGGACCTCGACCCGGCCGCCCTGAAGGACCCGCTGCTGACCGTGCGCTACACGGCGCTCGCCCATCCGGACGCCTGGCCGAAGGACGGCGCGCGGACCGGCGGCAGCGCGGCCGACGCGAAGGTGCTCCAGCGGCTGCTGACCGACGCCGCGCGGGAGCCGGTCGGCCCCATCGGCCAGGTCTCCCTCGACGACGGCCAGTTGATCATCGCGTACGACGCGATGCGGCTCGCCGTGCGCGGTGTCCGGGGCGCCTCACCGACCGGGCGGATTCCCGCGCTCGCGGACGTCGGCCTCCAGTGGCCCCAGGTCAAGGGCGCGCAGCTCCGGGTGAACGGGGCGAGCGGGTGGATCTGTCTCGACGCCCACGGGAACCCGTACGACAAGGCCGTGCCGATCGTGGAACTCACCCACGACAGCCGCGCCCGTTTCGTGAGGATCGCCTGGCCGGACGGGAAACCGCCCGCGGCGCAGTGCCTGCCGCCGTCCTAGGGCGATCGTCGACCGCGCGCCCATGGAAAAGGCCGGCCGCCGTGACAGGGGTCACGGGGGCCGGCCTTCGTCTGTGGGGAGGGTCAGACTCCCGCGTAGGAGTGCTTGCCGCTGACGAAGATGTTCACGCCGTAGTAGTTGAACAGCCAGCAGGCGAAGGCGATCAGGGCGATGTAGGCGGCCTTGCGGCCCTTCCAGCCGGCCGTGGCACGCGCGTGCAGGTGGCAGGCGTAGGCGACCCAGGTGATGAACGCCCAGGTCTCCTTCGGGTCCCAGCCCCAGTAGCGGCCCCAGGCGTCGCCCGCCCAGATCGCGCCCGCGATGATCGTGAAGGTCCACAGCGGGAAGACGGCGGCGTTCACCCGGTAGGAGAACTTGTCGAGCGAGGCCGAGGCGGGCAGCCGCTCCATGACGGAGGTGGCGAACCGGCCGGGCGTCCCGCCCTTGACGAGCTTGTTCTCGTACGAGTCCTTGAAGAGGTAGAGGATCGTGCCGACGGCGCCCACGTAGAAGACGGCGCCGCACAGGATCGCGGTCGAGACGTGGATGTACAGCCAGTACGAGTGCAGCGCGGGGACCAGCTGGTCGCTCGCGGTGTACAGGACGGTGACCGCGAGGCCGAGGTCGAGCAGGACCGAGGTGATCAGCGGGAGGCCGAGCCAGCGGACGTTCTTCTTCAGCGCGAGCAGGAGCAGGAAGACCCCGACGGCGACGGTGGAGAAGGTGATGTTGAACTCGTACATGTTGCCCCACGGGGCCCGCCGCACCGACAGGGCGCGGGCGAGCACACCGGCCGCCTCGACGCCCCAGGCCAGCACGCTGAGGGACACCGCGATGCGCCCGTAGAGGTCGCCCTGCTCGTCCCCGCCGTGCGCGCCGGGTCCGTCGGGCACGTCCCGCGAGCCCGTCGCGGACCGGGTGACGACCTTCGGCCGCTCCAGCACGGAGGTCCCGCCGGCCTTCCGCACGGTGACTTCGGGAGCCGCCGCGGCCGCCTTCTCGCCGTCCGCGGTGAGCGCGTCGGCGGTGCGGGCGACCTTGCTGCGGCTGCCGAACAGCCACTCGGCGATGAAGGCGAAGAAGGCCAGGGTGTAGACGGCCATCGCGGAGTAGATCAGCGTGTTGCTGATGTTGGCGAGGTGTTCGTTGGTCGCGGTGGCCAGTTCGGTCACGGCGCCCAGGTCGTGTGCGGTGGCGAGCGTCACTGCTTCTCGGCCCCTTCGGCGGCGGGTACGGGGGATTCGGCGTCGGCGTCGGTGGGTGCCGCGTCTTCGTCGGGCTTGGTGGGTGCCTGTTCGTGCACGAGCGCGGCCAGGTCGCCGAGCTCTTCCGGCAGTTTCGCGGACTCGCTGCGGCCGAGTCCGGCCATCTCGACGACGGTGACACCGTCGTCGCCGGCGGTCGCCCGCACCCAGACACGGCGGCGCTGGATGAACAGCGAACCGGCGAGTCCGAGGATCGCGGCGAACGCCCCGGCCAGCGCCCAGTCACTGCCGGGCTGCTGGGTGACCTGGAAGTTCGCCCACTCCTTGATGTCCTTGTCGAAGGTGATCGAACCGGCGCCGTCCGGCAGGGTCATCGTCTCGCCGGGCAGCAGCCGCGCCTTGAGGATCCCGCCCTTGGCGTCCTTGAACTGCTTCATGTGGGACGTGTCGAGCTGGTACACGTTCTGCGGGAGGCCGGCGTCGACCCCGAGGCTGCCGTGGAAACCGTTCAGCGCGAGCACGGGATAGTCGAGCGCGGGGAACTGGGAGAACATGGTGCCCTTGCCCGCCCCGGCGAAGGTCGGCACGAAGACGCCGGAGAAGCCGAGCTGTTCGGTCGTGCCCTGGGCGTTCTTGTAGCCGTCCATGACCTTGATCGCGCCGACCGAGGTGACGTTCCCGTCCTGCGGCAGCATGGGCACCGCGTCGTGGAAGACGACCTTGCCCTTGCCGTCGCGGACGGTCACCGTGGGCGCGTAGCCGTGGGCGGTCAGATAGACCTTCGTGTCGTCGATCACGAGCGGCTCGTTGACCTTGACGAGCGCCTTGCGCTCCTTGCCGTAGGCGCCCTCGCTGTAGGTGATCGCCGCCTGGTACGTACGGGGCGTGCCCTTGTTGGGGCCGGACCGCTCGTAGGTGCCGGTGAAGTTCTTCAGGTCGAAGCTGAACGGCGTCAGGTCGTCGGTGCTGAAGAGGTTGCCGGACTTGAAGTCGTCGTAGGACAGCAGCGTGTTGGAGAAGCCGTCGCCCTCGACGATCAGCTTGTCGCCCTCGGACTTGAAGAGCTGGCCCCAGGCGAAGGCGACGAGCATCACGATCAGCGCGAGGTGGAAGAGCAGGTTGCCGGTCTCGCGGAGGTAGCCCTTCTCGGCGGCGACGGCGTCCTTGTCGACGTGCGCCCGGAACCGCTTGTCCTTGAGCACCTTCAGGGCGATCTCGCGGACCTGCTCGGGCTCGGCCGCGGTGCGCCAGGTCGTGTACGCGGGCAGCCGGGTCAGCCGCCGGGGGGCGCCCGGCGGACGGCCGCGCAGCTGTCCGACGAACTGCCAGGTGCGGGGCACGATGCAGCCGATGAGCGAGACGAACAGCAGGATGTAGATCGCGGAGAACCACACCGAGCTGTACACGTGGAACAGGCCGAGCCGGTCGTAGAGCGGGCCGAGCACACTGTGCGCGTCCTTGAACTGCTGCACCTTCGCGGCGTCGGTGCCGGACTGCGGGATCAGCGAGCCCGGGATGGCGCCGAGCGACAGCAGGAAGAGCAGGATCAGCGCGACCCGCATCGACGTGAGCTGGCGCCAGATCCAGCGGACCCAGCCGGTGACCTCACGGCCGGTCCAGGCGATCCATCCCAGGGCGCCGGGGGTGCGCGCGCCGCCGAAGGAGCCGGGCATCGCCGTCTCCACGGGCGCGGTGGACAGCTGCGCCCCGGCCTCGCCGATCTCGCGGGCGTCCAGCGTCTCCGGGGAGGCCGGAACGTCCTCGCCGGCCGGCTCCCCGGCGCCGGCCGGGCCGGTCGTCTTGCCGGTGTCAGTGCTGCTCATGCGTCAGATCCCTACCGTGAAGCCGTCGGACCAGGTCTGCATCTGCTGCACGATGCCGTCCCAGGCACCGGTCAGCAGGAGAAGGCCGGTCACGATCATCATTCCGCCGCCGATCCGCATCACCCAGGTGTAGTGACGCTTCACCCAGCCGAACGCGCCGAGCGCCTTGCGGAAGGCGACCGCGGCGAGCACGAAGGGCACCCCCAGGCCGAGGCAGTAGGCGACCGTCAGTATGGCCCCGCGTCCGGCGCTCGCCTGGTCCATGGAGAGCATGTTCACCGAGGTGAGTGTCGGTCCCAGGCACGGCGTCCAGCCGATGCCGAAGAGCGCGCCCAGTATCGGTGCGCCCGCGAGTCCGGTCACCGGCCGCCGGTGGAAGCGGAACTCGCGCTGGGTGAGCCAGGGCATCAGCCCCATGAAGAACACGCCCAGCGCGATCATCAGCGCGCCGAGGATCTTGCTGAGGGTGCCGTTGTACTCGTGCAGCGTCGAGCCGAAGTATCCGAACAGCGCGCCGCCGGAGACGAACACGGCGGTGAAGCCGAGCACGAACAGACTGGCGCCCGCGACCATCCGTCCCCGTCGGGCGTCCGCCAGGTCGGTGCCGCTGACGCCGGTGACGTACGACAGATAGCCGGGAACCAGCGGCAGGACGCACGGCGAGAAGAAGGAGACGAGTCCGCCGAGCACGGCGATGGGCAGCGCGAGCAGCAGCGCGCCGCTGTAGACCGTGGTGTTCATGTCGGTCGAGGCGGCGAGCTGCGTGGATGTCTGGAGCAGGGACACGTCGGTCACTTCTCCGCGAGAACGGGGTCGAGCATCTCGCGCAGCTTGTCCTCGCTGAGCGCCTGCAGCGTGCGGGCCGCGATCTTCCCGTCCCGGTCGATGATGATCGTGGAGGGGATCGTCTGCGGGTTGAGCGTGCCCTTCTTGAAGCGGAGCATCAGCTTGCCCGTCGGGTCGTACAGGCTGGGGTACGGGACGCCCTGCGCCTTCTCGAAGGCCCTGGCCGGGGAGGTGCTGGGGTCACGGGTGTTGATGCCGACGAACTGCACGCCCTGGGCGGCGGTGTCCTTGGCGACCTTGACGAGGTTCGGCGTCTCGGCGCGGCACGGCGGGCACCAGGATCCCCACACGTTGAGGACGACGACCTTGCCCTTGTAGTCCGCGACGTCGAGCTGCTTGCCGTCGATGGTCTCGCCCGAGAGGTCGGGGGCGGCGTCCCTCGACCCCTTGGCGACGGTGGAGATGCCGTCCTTGCCGGGGACGAAGTTGCTGTTGTCCCCGCCACCGGAGGTGCCGCCGGCTCCGCACGCGGACAGCACGAGCGCGGCGACGGCGGCCCCCGCGGCGTAAAGGGCGGCGCGGGGGCGGTTCGGGCGCTGGTCTGCGCGGCAGGCGGCACTCATGTGAAAAGTTTCGCATGCCCGTTTCGGGGATCTTCCGCACCCCCCTTGCGGGTGGAAACCCGCATTTCAGGCGGCCTGCGCCCGAAGGTAGCGGTGCCAGCCGCCGACGGGCTCCTCGGCCACGTCCATGGCCTGGAGTTTCGCCAGCACGTCGGGCCGCTGGACGTCGAGCCAGTCCACGAACTGCCGGAAGGAGACGATGCGCACGTCGGCGCCGTCCTGCTTCTGCCGGGCGATGTGCGTGAAGACGTGCTCGACGGCGTCCATGTAGATGCCGCCGTTCCACTCCTCGAAGTGGTTGCCGATGAAGAACGGCGCCCGGTTCGTCTCGAAGGCCCGCTTGAATCCCGCCACGTACGACGCGGACGCCTGGGTGCGCCAGCCCGGGTAGTTGTACGAGGGGGCCCGGGTGGTGGCGATCGACTGGTTGGCCAGGATGTTGTAGTCCATCGAGAGGACCTCGAAGCGGTGCCCCGGGAAGGGCATGGCCTGCAGGGGCAGGTCCCACAGGCCGCCCTTCTTCTGCGGCCAGCGCTGGACGCCGCCGGGCGAGGAGGCGTCGTAGCGCCAGCCGAGCTCCCTGGCGGTGGGCAGCAGGCTGTTCTGGCCGAGCAGGCACGGGGTGCGGGCGCCGATGAGCTCCTTCTCGTAGTCGAAGGGCAGCGGGGGCAGGTCGGTCCAGCCCGTGTTGGTGCGCCACTCGGTGACGAAGGACTTGGCCTGCTCGATCTCGCTGGCCCACTGCCGGGCCGTCCAGTTGCCGACCGAGCCGGAGCCGCCGCAGAAGTGGCCGTTGAAGTGGGTGCCGATCTCGTGGCCGTCGAGCCAGGCCTGCCGGATCAGCTTCAGGGTGGAGCGGACGTGGTCGTCGCTCAGGTACCCGATGTCCGAGGCTCCGCGCGGGTTGTTCGGCGGGTCGTAGAGGCGCTTCTTCGACTCGGGCAGCACGTACAGGCCGGAGAGGAAGAACGTCATGTGCGCGTCGTTCTGGCGGGCGAGCCGGAGGAAGCGGTCGAAGAGGCCGGTGCCGACCTCGCCGGCTCCGTCCCAGGAGAAGACCACGAACTGCGGCGGGGTCTCGCCGGGTTCCAGCGGCACGGGAGCCCCCGGCTGGCGCGGCTGCTTGCCGGTGTAGGCGGTGGAGCCGTCACCGATGAGGCGCACGGCCGGCTTCTTCGGGGCGCCCGGCCGCCCGGTGCCCGCCGTGGCGGAGGCGTCGGGATGCCTCGCGGCGTCCTTGCCCGACGTGGTGCCGCACGCGGCAAGTCCGAGCGCGGTCGCGGCACCCGCACCGAGGCCGATCATTCCCCTTCGGCTGACGTCCCGCATACGGTCCTCTTTTCATCGCACCCTCTCAGCTGACTTTCAGCTGGCATCCCATGAGAGGGCACGATGAAGTCCGAGGTTCCGCTTAACGCGCGGTGATTTATATGATTTTACGAAGATACGCTCATTTGGTCCGGGTTTTGGATGCGCCCGCCGGCCCCCGGGCGTCGGCCCCCGGGCGCCGGACCGCGCGCATCAGGCCCCGAACGCCTTGCTCTTGCCCGGCACCGGCTTGGCGCCCGCCAGGAGATGAGCCGGCACCAGATCGCGCGCGGGCTCGGTGTAGCCCACCGACACGATCTTGTCGCCGCGGTAGGTGAACGTCGTCAGCGACGCCAGGGTGCACTGCCGCTTGCGCGGGTCGTGCCACAGCCGCCGCTTCTCCGCGTAGCTGCGGACGATCCAGATCGGCAGCTGATGACTCACCAGCACCGCCTCGTGGCCGCGCGCGGCGTCCTTGGCGGCGTCCAGCGCACCCATCATGCGGACGACCTGGTCCACGTACGGCTCGCCCCAGGACGGCTTGAAGGGGTTGACCAGGTGCTTCCAGTTCTCCGGCCGCCGCAGCGCGCCGTCCCCGACGCCGAAGGTCTTGCCCTGGAAGACGTTGTCGGCCTCGATGAGCCGCCCGTCGGTCGCCAGATCGAGCCCGTGGGCCTTCGCGATCGGCGTGGCCGTCTCCTGCGCCCGCTCCAGCGGCGAGGCCACGACATGCGTGACATCGCGCGTGCTGAGGTGCTCGGCCACCCGGTCGGCCATCTGCCGTCCCAGCTCGGACAGGTGATATCCGGGCAGCCGCCCGTAGAGCACCCCGTCCGGGTTGGCGACCTCGCCGTGCCGCATCAGATGAACGACCGTGATGTCGCCCGCGCCGTTCGTACCGGTGGTCTCGCTCATGCCGTGGCCTCCGCCGCTGCCCGTGCCGCCGCCGGAAGGGCGTCGGCGATCCTCTGAACCGCCCGGTCGTCATGGGCCGTCGACACGAACCACGACTCGAAGGACGACGGCGGCAGGTAGACACCCTGCGCCAGCATCGAGTGGAAGAACGCGGTGTAGCGGAAGGACTCCTGTCCCTTCGCGTCCTCGTAGTCGCGCACCTCGCGTCCCGTGAAGAACACGGAGAACATGTTGGAGGCGCTCTGCAGACGGTGGGTCACACCCTCCTTGGCGAGCGCCTCGCTCACCAGCGTCCGGATCCGCTCCGACACCGCGTCGATCGTGTCGTACGCGGCCTGGTCGAGCAGCCGCAGCTGCGCGAGCCCGGCGGCCGTGGCGACGGGATTGCCCGAGAGCGTGCCCGCCTGGTACACCGGCCCGGCCGGCGCGAGGTGCGCCATCACGTCCGCGCGGCCACCGAACGCGGCGGCCGGGAAGCCGCCGCCCATCACCTTGCCGAACGTCATCAGGTCGGGACGCACGCCGTCGATCCCGTACCAGCCGGCCCTGCTCGTGCGGAAGCCGGTCATGACCTCGTCGGAGATGAACAGGGCGCCGTTCTTCGCGCAGGCGTCCTTGAGGCCCTGGTTGAAGCCGGGCGCCGGCGGCACCACACCCATGTTGCCGGGCGAGGCCTCGGTGATCACACAGGCGATCTCACCGGGGTGCGCGTGGAACGCGGCCTGCACGGCCTCGAGGTCGTTGTAGGGCAGGACGATGGTGTCGGCGGCCTGGGCACCGGTGACGCCGGGCGTGTCGGGCAGCGCGAAGGTCGCGACCCCGCTGCCCGCCGCGGCCAGCAGCGAGTCCACGTGGCCGTGGTAGCAGCCGGCGAACTTGATCACCTTCGTACGCCGGGTGAACCCGCGGGCGAGCCGGATGGCCGACATGGTGGCCTCGGTGCCGCTGGAGACGAGCCGGACCTGCTCGACGGGCTCGACACGGGCGACGATCTCCTCGGCGAGGGCCACCTCCCCCTCACCGGGCGTGCCGAAGGACGTACCGCGCGCGACGGCCTCCTGAACGGCGGCGACCACCTCGGGGCGGGAGTGCCCGAGGATCATCGGACCCCAGGAGCAGACGAGGTCGACGTACTCACGGCCGTCGGCGTCGGTCAGATACGGACCGGTACCGGACACCATGAACCGGGGCGTACCGCCCACGGCGCGGAAGGCGCGCACCGGAGAATTCACGCCACCTGGTGTGACGGCCGACGCACGGTCGAACAGCGACTGCGAGGCTGGGGCTTCGTAGGGATAAGGCAGTTCGGTCATGACCTGCGACGTCTCCGACTCCGGGGGGCTAGTGACCTCCTCAGGGTAGGCCAGGGGCCCCGGTGGACCGCGCGGGGAAGAGCGGGGGCGCCGTGAACGCAGCGACCCGGCCCGACGTACGGCTCCACAGAGAATGATCCCGGCCATCGCCGGGCCGGTGTGACGGAGCCCGGGACGACAACCGGGTCCCTTCCCCCGGCCATCTGCGAAACTGGGAGCACGAACGGACAGCTCACATGAACGACGGTGTTCAGGGGCCGCGAAGATCCCGCGGACAGGTGTTTCGGCGTACGTTTCGCCGTGCGACCGTGGGGGAGGTCACTGTCACGATGATCGGGTTGCGTGGCGGGGGTCGCGCGACTTAGAAAAGCAGTCGGGTGGAGATATGCATCGCGGTGGCGGACTGGGCGAGGGGACCGATGACCTCAACCCTCGGCGTGCCCGGCGGGGGAAACACCGACGTGAGGCGGAGGAAGCGGCGGCCGGCAGAGCCGGCCAGGTACAGGGCTCGCAGGGTGACCCCGACGAGCGGATCGATCGCGCGGTCGAGCGACTGCGGGCGGAGAGCGGGAATGGTGGCCGAGTGGGGGTGACGTACAAATATTTCGGCGCGCCGGACGGCGCCACGGCCGCCAGGGTCCCGATCTCGATGCGCCCCGAGGAACTCGGCGGCGACGAACTCGGCATGAACGGCATGTTCACCAAGATCAAGCCGGAGACGATGGCCGCGATGGTCCTCACCGGCATAGAAGGCGTCCCCCTGAACAAGGTGCCGCCGCTGGAGCTCGTCGTCCTGCACCCCGACTACGCCGTGGTCAAACTTCCGATGACCGTCGTCGACCCGCTGCGCGGCATAGGCGAGGAGGCCGTGGGCGCGGCCGCCTTCATCTGGTCCACCGTCCCGGACCGCGGCGGCCCGCGCGACGCGTTCAACGTCTACCAGCTCCTGCACGAGTGGCAGGACTTCTCCCACCGCCTGCACGAGGCGGGGCATCAGCCGTACTGCCTGGTGTGGCCCTGATCCAGATCCAGATCCAGGGGCCCTGAGGCAACGGGCGGGGTTTGCGAACCCCGCCTTTCTCATGCCTGGACGACGATCCCGGGCGACGGCCCTGGGTGACGGCCCGAGTGTGGGCCCTGAGTGACGGCCCTGGGTGATGCCGTGCACGGCAGTCCTGCGGCCCTGGGTGACGGCCCTGGATGACGGCTCCGGAAGACGATCCCGGGCGGTCGCCCGCTCCCCGCCTTCATCAGGACAAGAGCCTTCAGGGCAAAGGGATCTGACGGTCAGGACCCCGCACGGCTCATCGGGCGGAGCAGACGTGTCACCGCCGATCGGGTCATCCGACAAACCCCCCGCATGGCGGCTCCGTCCCGCGGCGGGCACGACGAATCGGCAGGTCAGACAGGTCGGACCGTCGGCGGGCAGGCATCGGAGTGACCGCCGGACGGGGGCCCAGCCGCGGTCCGGGCGCACTTCCCAAGTGGTGGGCCGCGCACTTCGGCTTGACGGTGGATCACGTCGCACCGGGTTTTTGCCTGCTGACAAGAGGTCAGCTCGGCCCGGTTCTGACGGAAGGACTCCGACAATGCGATCTGCCCGCATGCTCCTGGCCGCCGCGACGGCCACCGCCGCCCTCGCCATCGGCGCCCCCGGCGCGTTCGCCGGTGACTGGGACCACAGCGACTCCTCCTCCTCTTCCTCCTCCAGCAAGGAAGACTCCGGCTACGGCAAGGAGCACGAGGACTCCGGCAAGGAAGACTCCGGCTACGGCGCCGAGCACGGCAAGGACAGCGAGAGCGAGCACGGCAAGCCCAGCTGGCACCACCAGAAGCCGGAGGGCGGCGTGCACACCGGCGGCGGTGCGCTGACCCTCAAGACGGACGACTCCTCGAAGGGTGACAAGAAGTACGACCCGGAGACCTACAAGGACAAGGACTCCTCGAGCTCCGACAGCGGCAGCTCCTGGGGCTCCGGCACGGAGAAGGGCTCGGGCTCGTGGGACTCGAGCAGCAAGGGCTCGTGGGACTCGGGCAGCAAGGAGGAGGGCGGCCGGCCGCACGGCGGTGTCCACACCGGTGGCGGCGGTCTCGCCACGTCGTCCGGTGTCACCGCGGGCGGAGTGGGCGTCCTGGGCCTCGCGGCCGCGGGCGTGTACATGCTGCGCCGTAGGAGCACGAACGGTGGTGTGGCCTGACCATGCCTGACGACATAGCGGTCCGGGCCGCCACCCCCCTCACCCTGTGGCGGCCCGGCCGGTCCCTCCCCCGGCCGACCGGCTTGCCGTGCCGGTTGTCCTGCCCGTCCCGCCGGTTGTCCTACTCGTCCCGCCGGCCGTCCTGATCGCCCCACCGGCAGTTCCTGTTCGTCCCGTCGGCCGTCGTGCCCGTCCCGTCGGCTCTCGTCGCTCGCCCCACCGGCCGTCCTGATCGCCCCACCGGTCGTCCTGCTCGTCCCGCCGTCCGTCCTGCTTGTCGTGTCGGCCGTCCGGCTCGTCCCGTCGACCGTCCTGCTCGTCGTGTCGCCGGCCCTTCGCCGGCCCCGCTTCCGTCCCCGGTGTTGCCCGTCCCGCTTCCGGTGGCTGTCTGAACGATCCCGCTGAACTTGCTTCCGTCAACCGTCCCGCTGTCCCCGGCACTCCCGCCCAGTCCGCTCCGCTGCCCCGATCCGATGAGGTGGTACCCGATGGCAGCCCGGTTGTCCTCTCCAGCCGAGACCCCGCCCACGTCACCCGCGCGGACCTTCCGACGCCGTGCGACGTGGGTCGTGTGGTGCGCCGGCATCGCGGTCCTGCTGGCCACGAACGTGCTCCACCGCCAGGACGAGTCGTCCGGCCCCTCCCCCACCACTCCCGCCGCGGCGGCCCCCCGGCACGTGCACGCGCCCGGGTCCTCGGCCTCCCCCTCGAACGACCGGCCGGCCGCGAAGCATCTCCCGCGGGCCGAGCCGATCCGGCTGCGCATCCCGAAGATCTCGGTGGACGCGCCCTTCACCGAGCTCACCCTCGACACCACGGGCAAGCTCCAGCCGCCGCCCCCGGACGACACGAACCTGGTGGGCTGGTACGCCAAGGGCGTCTCCCCCGGCGAGGTGGGGACGGCGATCATCGCCGGGCACGTCGACACGAAGACCTCCGCCGCCGTGTTCGCGGGTCTCGGAGACCTGAAGAAGGGCGACAAGTTCAGCGTCGAGCGGTCCGACGGCCGGACGGCGTCGTTCGTCGTCGACAGCGCGGAGACCTACGCGAAGGACGCCTTCCCCGACGACAAGGTGTACGCCGACACCCCCGACGCCGAGGTCCGCCTCATCACCTGCGCCGGCACCTACGACCGTGCCGTCAAGGACTACACCGACAACCTGGTGGTCTTCGCCCACCTCGTCTGAGGGGCTAGCAGGACGAGCGGTCCGGCTATCGCGTCACCAGCGAGTCGCCGTAGACGTTGTAGACGGTCACCGAGACCTCCTTGCCGTCGCCCTTCGCGTAGGCGCGGTAGGCGGCGGCGACCTTCTCGGCCCTGCCGATCGCGTCGTCCTCGGCCCCGATGTCGGTGGAGATCAGAGCATGGCCGTCGGTACGTTCCTGGATGCGCTCGACGTCCTCGGTGACCCGCGCGAGGCTGTGGGCCCTGCCGTAGTCGCGCAGCGCCTTCGCGTTGGACTTCATGTCCGCGCTGTCGCCGGTCGCGGGGAACTTCTCGGGGATGGCCGACTCCTTGGGGGCCTCGCTGGTGCAGGCCGTGGCCAGCAGGCACACGGCGAGGACGGGGAGGGCCACGAAAGCGGCGGCACGGCGGATGATCACGATCGTCTCCTAGTGGGGGGAGGACGGCGGGGGCCCGGTCGGGGCCTCCGCCGTCGGACGTGGGACGTCAGGTCAGGTCATAGCTCGATGGCGTCGACTCAGTACTTGATGGCGTCGACCTTGTCGTTCCAGTTGCCACCACCCGAGAGCCAGGGGTAGTCGTAGCCCTTGAAGTTCTTGTAGAGGGAATACCCGGCGCCCAGGAACAGGTGGGGATCAGGCTGTCCGGTGCGGATGTCGTAGCACTCGACACCGCGCTGCGGGCGGTTGACGTACGCGCTCGACGTCTTGTCCCGGAAGCCCCACTCGGACAGGTGCCGGGTCTTGGCGGTGTCGTGGGTCGGGAACTTCAGCATGCGGCCCTTGTAGCCGGCGTCCGCCCACAGGCAGACGTTGCCCGCGGGGCAGGCCGTGTACAGCTTGGAGATGATGCCGGAGCCGGGGCCTGCAGGTTCCGGCTGATCGGGGGCCGGCGTGGTGCTGCCGCCGTCGCCGGTGGCGTCGTCGGTGTAGTCGTCGCCGGTGCCGTCGCCGGTGTCACCGTCGGCGGGAGCCGCGGCCGGACGGGCCGCGGCGGCCATCGCCGTCTTCTTGCCCTTCGCGGTCTTCGTGGCGCTCGCGCTCGTGCTCGTGCTGGTGCTGGTGCTGGTGCTCGGCGAAGCGTGCGCCGCGTCGGCCGCGTCGCGGTTGGAGTCCTCGACGGAGTCCCAGCACTTGGCCTCGCCCGTGTCCGGGTCCTCGCCGCAGACCTGGGCTCCCTGCCAGCCCTCGGCGAGATTGATCTTCTTGCCGTTGTAGTCGGCGATGACGCCCCCGCGCGCCTCGTCGTCCGCGGCGACGGCCTTGTGCAGCCGGGTCTCCTCGTCCGGAGACAGCAGGCCGGAGACCGGCCTCTTCCCGGCGGACGGCGCGGTGCCGTGGCCGAGGGTGCCGGCGGTGGCCGGCGTGGACATGAGAGCCGCGGTCACGGCGGCTATCCCGACATAGATCATTTTGTGCATGCCGTGACTATATGGTCATGTACATGGCGCAATTTTCCGAAAGGGCCACAAAGTCGAGTGATCATCCTCACTTCGGGCATTCGGCACCTCATCGGACATCGGGTCGGCGACCGAACCGGCCTCCGTCACTCCCCGTCACTCCCGCAAGACGAGCCGACGAGGCGTCAGGTCACCGCGAGGGGATGTGAGTTGGGTCACCGAGCGCGGTGGGTCCGCGGCGGCGGGACCGCTCCGCCGCCGTTTCGGACCGCACCCCTCGCCCACGCACCCCTCGCCCCGGCACCCCTCACGCAGCCCGTCCCCACCCCCGCGCATCCATCCCTCACCCACCAGATCCGGCCACTTTCGGCGGACATCCGGGAGGCGGGACCTGCCGAGCCCTGAGCCGATGGACACCTGAACGGGCGACGAACACCGCTCTCTCGGCGCTCCCGTGATGCGCGACCGGCCGGTCTTAACGCAAGCTTGACGCCCGAGGCCCCTTCACGCTCAGGCCTCGGGATCACTCTCTGCATACGCTGATGGGCGCCGTCTCCTCGATGGCCGGAACCGTTCGACGAGACGTACGTCAGGAGAGTCACCGATGGCCAGCACCGAGCCCGCCCCGCCGAGCCGCTTGCGGGCGTGGATGCTGGAAGGCCTGTCCGACATGGGCAAGGGCAAGGGCCGTCAGCTGCCCCGCCCGGCCACCGAGCCCGCGCCCGTGCACAAGGGACAGCGCTGGTGGCGCGTCATGTGCCTGACCGGCGTCGACTACTTCTCCACGCTCGGCTACCAGCCCGGCATCGCCGCCCTCGCGGCCGGACTCCTCTCCCCCGTCGCGACCATCGTGCTCGTCATCGTCACCCTGGCGGGAGCCCTGCCCGTCTACCGCCGGGTCGCGGAGGAGAGCCCGCACGGCGAGGGCTCCATCGCGATGCTGGAACGCCTGCTCTCCTTCTGGAAGGGCAAGCTGTTCGTCCTCACCCTGCTCGGCTTCGCCGCCACCGACTTCCTGATCACCATCACCCTCTCGGCGGCCGACGCCTCCACCCACCTGGTGGAGAACCCCCACCTGAACAGCGCCCTGCACGACAAGCAGATGGTGATCACCCTGTTCCTGGTGGCCCTGCTGGGCGCGGTCTTCCTCAAGGGCTTCCTGGAGGCGATCGGCGTCGCCGTCGTCCTCGTGGGCATCTACCTCGGGCTCAACGTCGTGGTCGCCGTGGCGGGAGTCTGGGAGGTCATCACCCACGAGCACCTCGTCACCGACTGGACCACCGCGCTGACCGCCGAACACGGCAACGTCCTGGCCATGATCGGCGTGTCCCTGCTGGTCTTCCCGAAGCTCGCGCTCGGCCTCTCCGGTTTCGAGACCGGCGTCGCGGTCATGCCGCACGTCGAGGGCGAACCGTCCGACACCGAGGAGAAGCCCGCCGGGCGCATCCGCGACACCAAGAAGCTCCTGACCACCGCCGCCGTGATCATGAGCGTCTTCCTGATCGTCACCAGCTTCATCACCACCGTGCTGATCCCGGAGAAGGAGTTCGAGCCGGGCGGCCAGGCCAACGGCCGCGCCCTCGCCTACCTGGCCCACGAATACCTCGGCAACGCCTTCGGCACGGTCTACGACGTCTCCACCATCTGCATCCTCTGGTTCGCCGGCGCCTCCGCCATGGCCGGGCTGCTCAACCTCATGCCGCGCTATCTCCCGCGCTACGGCATGGCCCCGCACTGGGCCCGCGCCGTCCGCCCCATGGTCATCGTCTTCACCCTGGTCGCGTTCCTGGTCACCTGGATCTTCGACGCCGACGTCGACGCCCAGGGCGGCGCGTACGCGACCGGTGTCCTCGTCCTGATCAGCTCCGCCGCCATCGCCGTCACCATCGCCGCCCGCAAGGCCCGCCAGAAGCACTGGACCATCGCGTTCGCGGTCATCTCGGTCGTCTTCCTCTACACGACCGTCGTCAACATCATCGAGCGCCCCGACGGCGTGAAGATCGGCGCCTGCTTCATCGCCGGCATCATGCTCGTCTCCTTCCTCTCCCGGCTCGCCCGTGCCTTCGAGCTGCGGGTGACCAGCGTGACCCTGGACGACATGGCCGAGCGGTTCGCCCGGGACATCGCGAGCCGGCGGATCCGCTTCATCGCCAACGAGCCCGACAAGCGCGACATCACCGAGTACCGCGAGAAGATCGAGCAGATCCGCGCCGACCACGACCTCCCGCCCCAGGAGGACTTCGTCTTCCTGGAGGTCACCGTGGGCGACCCCTCGGAGTTCGAGTCCGTCATGAACGTACGCGGCGAGGTCATGCACGGCCGCTACCGCGTCCTCACCCTGGAGTCCGCCTCCATCCCCAACGCCCTCGCCGCCCTGCTCCTCTACGTCCGCGACACCACCGGCGGCATCCCGCACATCTACTTCGAGTGGACCGAGGGCAGCCCGTTCACCAACTTCCTGCGCTTCTTCCTCTTCGGCCAGGGCGAGGTCGCCCCCGTCACCCGGGAGGTCCTGCGCGAGGCCGAACCCGACCGCTCACGCCGGCCGCGGGTGCACGTCGGCTGACACCTCCGGTCGGGCCCTGCGGAGCTCCGTGGGGCCCGATGGGGCCCCGGTGGGGTTCGGAGGGGGCGGAGGGCCCGGGGAACCTTTCCGGGCCCGTCCGACACACCGGAGAGCGGTGAGAGGCCGGTAAGAAGGCCCGCCCCGGACCCGCTCACCAGGTCGCACGGCGCCGACGGCTTGGCAGACTGGTCGAGTGCCCCAGAACGTACTGCTCGCCGAGGACGACCGCGCCATCCGCCACGCCCTGGAAAGGGCACTGACACTGGAGGGCTACACGGTGACCGCCGTGGCCGACGGGGTGGAGGCGCTGGCCCAGGCCCACCGCACCCCGCCGGACGTCCTCGTCCTCGACGTCATGATGCCCGGCATCGACGGCCTCCAGGTGTGCCGCGTGCTGCGCGCCGAGGGCGACCGCACCCCGATCCTGATGCTCACCGCGCTCGTCGAGACCGCCGACCGCATCGCCGGCCTCGACGCCGGCGCCGACGACTACGTCGTCAAGCCCTTCGACGTCGAGGAGGTCTTCGCCCGGCTCCGCGCGCTGCTGCGCCGCACCGGGAACGGCTCCTTCGACGAGGACACCACGGCCCCCGCCCCCCGGGAACCCCGGACGTCCGGGGCGCAGGTCTCCGCGGCCGGACTGCGCATGGACATCCAGGCCCGCCGGGCCTGGCGCGGCCGGCGCGAGCTGGAGCTGACCCGCACCGAGTTCGAACTCCTCGAACTGCTCGTCCGCAACGCGGGCATCGTCCTCGACCACTCCACGATCTACGACCGGATCTGGGGCTACGACTTCGGGCCCGGCTCCAAGAACCTCGCCGTCTACGTGGGCTACCTGCGGCGCAAGCTCGACGAGCCGGGCGCTCCGGCGCTGATCCACACCGTGCGGGGCGTGGGGTACGTCCTGAGGGAGGACTGAGTGCGACGACGGCTGCGGCAGGTGTCCTCGCTGCGGGCCACGTTCACCGTGTCCTTCGCGGCCGTCGCCGCCGCCGTCACGGTCCTCGTCGGGTTCCTGAGCTACGACGCCGCCGCGCGGCTGGTGCGGGTCGACCAGCAGACCGTCTTCGCCGAGCTGGTGCAGGACCTGCGCGACCAGGTCCGTGAACACCCCCTGCGCACAGGCGACTTCGCCTCCTCGGACACGGAACACGACGGGCCCCTGGAGGACATCATCCGGCCCAGCCGCACCGACGTGCAGGTGCTCGGGCCGGGCGGCTCGGTCGTCGACCACGGCGTGCCGCCGCTGCCCGTGAACGGCCGCGACCGGGCGGTCGCCGACGACGCCACGTCGGGCGGGCTGGTCGAGCACAAGGACGTGGACGTAGGCGGTGACCGCTACCGGCTCGCGACCGTCTCCCTCGGTGGCGGGCGGGGTGCGGTGCAGGTCGCCCAGCAGTTCAGCGACACCGAGGACCTGCTCCGGGAGCTCCAGCAGCGGACCGTACTGCTCGTCGGGGCCGTCGTGATCGCCGCGGGTCTGTTCGGCTGGTGGCTGGCCCGGCGCATCACCCGGCGCCTGGTGCGGCTCGCGGGGGCGGCCGAGGACGTGGCGCGCACCGGTCGTCTCGGCATCCAGGTGCCGGTCACCGGATACGACGAAGTGGCCCGGCTCGGGCGCTCCTTCGACCGGATGCTCGGCCGGCTCGCCCAGTCCGAGGAGGACCAGCGGCGCCTGGTCCAGGACGCGGGGCACGAGCTCCGTACGCCGTTGACCTCCCTGCGGACGAACATCTCGATGCTGCGCCGGATCGACGAGCTGCCGCCCGACGCCCGTGAGGAACTGGTCGCCGATCTGGCGCTGGAGTCCCGGGAGCTGACCGACCTCGTCAACGAGCTGGTGGCCCTCGCGGCCGGTCAGTCGGACACCGAGCCCGTGCGGCGGCTCGACCTCGCCGAACTCGCCGAGGACGTCGCGGTCGTCGCGCGCCGCCGTACCGGGCGGGACATCACCGTCCGGGCCACCGGTGACGCCTCGGTCGACGGCCGCCCAACCGCGCTGCAGCGGGCCGTCTCCAACCTCGTGGAGAACGCGACCAAGTTCGACCGGTCCGGAACGGCGCCGATCGAGGTCGTGGTGACGGGCCGGACCCCGGCGGACCCCGCGAGCCCCGAGAACTCGTCCGGCTCCGGCGGCCGTCCCCAACCCGTACGGGTCGAGGTGCTGGACCGGGGTCCCGGCATCGGCGACGAGGACCTCGCCCGCGTCTTCGACCGCTTCTACCGAACCGCCGACGCCCGGAGCCTGCCGGGCTCGGGGCTCGGCCTGTCGATCGTCCGCGAGGTCTCCACGGCCCACGGAGGCACCCCGTTCGCCCATCCCCGGCCGGGCGGCGGCACGGTGATCGGCTTCACGGTGGAAGGCACACCGGCACCGGACTGACGCCCGCGCGGGTGCGGTCCGGCGGGCGGCTCGGGGCCGTCACCGGTGGACGTCGCGGGTTCCGCCGGTGGGTGGGTCGGGGCCGTCACCGGTGGACGTCGCGGGCTCCGCCGGTGGGCGGGTCAGGGCCGTCACCGGTGGACGTCGCGGGTTCCGCCGGTGGGTGGGCCGGGGCCGCGCCGGTGCATCAGGCCGCCGCTGTCGGGCAGAGAAGTGACGGTTAGTGGCGACGGCCATCGATGTACCGACACGTCCCCTCCCGCCGGATCCCGGCTGCGGATGCGTCGTGGTGACCGCCGCCCAGGACAAACTCACTTCCGGCTCGCGCAATTCCAGCCCCGGCCGGGAAAATCCAGCCCCTCCGGCGTTTGAGGAGCGGGGTCCGGGGCGGAGCCCCGGGGGCCCACCTCTCGGGTGCCGGGCAACAATTCAGCCCCTCCGGCGTTTGAGGAGCGGGGTCTGGGGCGGAGCCCCAGGTACGGGACGGGTAGGGGCGGAGGGGGCGAAACAAACGACCCGCTACACCCGGAGCGCCGCGAGCTGTTCCTCGAACGGGACCACGTGGAACCCGTCCGCCCGCGCGGGCGATGGCTGAGCAGGGACAGGGACAGGGGTGGGGACAGCGACGACGGCGGCCTCCTCGGTGTCGGCCGAAGGCGAAGGGGAATTCGACGGGGGGCTGGGCTCCGCGGGGGCCACCAGGGCCGACATGAGGGCGGCCAGCTCACCCCCGGCCCTCTCGACCCGCTCGGCCAACCCCTCCACCCCCCAGTCCTCCGAAGCCGCATACACCCCGGTCGGCACGACAACAGCCCGCAGATAGGCGAACAACGGCCGCAAGGCATGCTCAAGGACGAGCGAGTGCCGCCCGGTCCCCCCGGTCGCCCCCACCAGCACGGGCTTGCCCACCAACGCGTCCTTGTCGAGCACGTCGAAGAACGACTTGAACAGCCCGCTGTAGGACGCGGAGAAGACGGGCGTGACGACGATCAGCCCGTCGGCGGAGGTCACGTCCTCGATCGCGGCGGACAGCACCCGCCCGGGAAACCCGTTGGTGAGGTTGTGGGCGATCTCGACGGCGAGGTCACGCAGTTCGACGACCCGCACATCCACCGCGCCGGACACCCGGCCGGCGGTCGCGGCCGCCAGCCGGTCGGCCAGCAGCCGCGTGGACGACGGAACACTCAGCCCCGCCGAGACGACGACGAGCTTCATGCGCGGCTCACCTCTTCCTTGATCGCGTCTTCCTTGGCCGCGGCCACCCGGGCAGCGTGGGTCGGTGCCTCCGGCACGTCGGCCGGACGGTTCTTGGCGAACTCCTCGCGCAGCACCGGCACGACCTGCTCGCCGAGGAGGTCGAGCTGCTCCAGGACCGTCTTGAGCGGCAGCCCGGCGTGGTCCATCAGGAACAGCTGGCGCTGGTAGTCACCGGCGTACTCGCGGAAGGCCAGCGTCTTCTCGATGACCTGCTGCGGCGAGCCGACGGTCAGCGGCGTCTGCTCGGTGAAGTCCTCCAGCGACGGCCCGTGCCCGTAGACCGGCGCGTTGTCGAAGTAGGGCCGGAACTCCCGTATCGCGTCCTGCGAGTTGGGCCGCATGAACACCTGGCCGCCGAGGCCGACGATCGCCTGCTCGGCCGTGCCGTGCCCGTAGTGCGCGTACCGCTCGCGGTAGAGCTCGACCATCCGCTTGGTGTGGTCGGCGGGCCAGAAGATGTTGTTGTGGAAGAAGCCGTCGCCGTAGTACGCGGCCTGTTCCGCGATCTCGGGCGAGCGGATCGAGCCGTGCCAGACGAACGGCGGGACGTCGTCCATCGGGCGCGGGGTCGAGGTGAACGACTGGAGCGGCGTACGGAACTTGCCCTCCCACGTCACCACGTCCTCGCGCCACAGCCGGTGCAGCAGCGCGTAGTTCTCGACGGCGAGGTTGATGCCCTGCCGGATGTCCTTCCCGAACCAGGGATAGACCGGCCCGGTGTTGCCGCGGCCCATCATCAGGTCGACCCGGCCGTCCGCGAGGTGCTGGAGCATCGCGTAGTCCTCGGCGATCTTCACCGGGTCGTTGGTGGTGATCAGCGTCGTGGACGTGGACAGGATGAGCTTCTCGGTGCGTGCCGCGATGTAGCCGAGCATCGTGGTCGGGGACGAGGGCACGAACGGCGGGTTGTGGTGCTCGCCCGTCGCGAAGACGTCGAGGCCGACCTCCTCGGCCTTCTGCGCGATGGCGACCATGGCCTTGATGCGCTCGCGCTCGGTCGGCTCCCGGCCCGTGGTGGGGTCCGCCGTCACATCACCGACGCTGAAGATCCCGAACTGCATGGTCGCTCACCCTCCAAGTTGTTGACGGTTCAACTATACCCTCGAACCACCACCCCTCTCCAGGTATTCCGCCACCGCCGGCAACCCCCTACGACCCTTGCCCCGCCGCCCCATATCCCGCTTGACCGCACCCCACCCCATGCCTCACATTTGTCTGCGTGACACAGATACTGCATGACACAAAAGAAAATTCCGGGCACCCTCCCGCCCGCGTCCGCTGGGCGGTGCTCGGCGTCGTCCTCGCCGCCGACGTCCTGGACCTCCTCGACGGCACCATCACCAACATCGCCGCCCCGACCATCGCCCACGACCTCGGCGGCGGCACCGCCCTCATCCAGTGGCTCGGCGCCTCCTACGCCCTCGCGCTCGGCGTCCTGCTCGTCCTCGGCGGACGGCTCGGCGACAAGTACGGCCGCCGCCGGCTCTTCCTGACCGGACTCGCGGGCTTCACCGCCGCCTCGGTCGCCTGCGGCCTCGCGCCCACGCCGGAAACCCTCGTCGCCGCCCGGCTCGTCCAGGGCGCGTTCGGCGCGCTCGTCATCCCGCAGGGCTTCGGCATCCTCGGGGCGACCTGGCCCCGGGACCAGATCGGCAAGGCGTACAGCCTGTTCGGGCCGGTCATGGGCCTGTCCGCCGTCGGCGGCCCCGTCCTCGCCGGGTTCATCGTCGACGCCGACCTCGGCGGTCTCGGCTGGCGCCCGATGTTCCTCATCAACCTCGTCCTCGGCGGCGCCGCGCTCCTCGCCGCCGCCCGCCTGCTCCCCCGCGACACCGGCGACCGCGCGACCACCGTCGACGTCCCCGGCTCCGCCCTCCTCGGCACCACCATGCTCGCCCTGCTCAGCGGCCTCATCGAGGGCTCGGCCCACGGCTGGGACGCACTCCCCGTCCTGCTCCTGCTCACCGGCCTCGCGCTCTTCGCGGGGTTCTGCCACCGCCAGCGCACCGCGCCCAGCCCCCTGATCAAGCCGTCCCTCCTGCACAACCGCGGCTTCACCTCGGGACTGGTCATCGGCGTCGTCTTCTTCGCCGCGGTCGCCGGTCTCCTCTACGTCGTCTCCCTCTTCCTCCAGCAGACCCTCGGCCGCTCCCCCACGGACGCCGCGCTCGCCCTGACGCCCCTGTCCGCGGGCATCGTCATCGCCTCGATCGCCTGCTACCGCCTGATCGCCCGCCTCGGCCGCCGCCTCGTGCTCATCGGCTTCCTGGTCACCCTCGCCGGAACGGCCCACCTCCTCGTCCTGGTCACCGTCTCCGGCACGGACACCGGCGGCTGGGCCCTCGTCCCGCCGCTGCTCGTCGTCGGCCTCGGCATGGGCGCCTGCTTCGGATCGCTCTACGACGTCACCGTCGGCGACATCGAGCCCGCCGAGGCCGGCAGCGCGGGCGGCTCGCTCGGCGCGGTCCAGCAGCTCGCCAACGCCCTCGGGGCCGCCGCCGTCACCACCGTCTACTTCCGGGCGGACGGCGGCGGGACCCACGCCACCACCGTGAGCCTCACCGTCGTGGCCGCCATCACGCTCCTGTGCTGCCCCCTCGTACGCCTGCTCCCCCTCAAGGCACCGGAGCAGCACCACTAGCCCAACCGCCGCCCTAGGGCACCAGGACCAGCCGGCCCCGCAGGCCGCCCTCCGCGAGCCGCGCGTGCGCCTTGACGGCCTCGTCGAGCGCGTACGTACCGGCGACCCGGGTCGTCAGCGCCCCGTCGTCGACGAGCGCCACCAGCTCCGCGAGCCGGGCCCCGTCGGCCGCGACCTCCACGGCGCCGGTCCGCACCCCGCGCACGGACGCAGGGTGGGCTCCCGGGATGACACCCATGAAGGCACCACCGTCCCGCACCCACTCCAGGGCGTCCGCGCCCAGGATCGCCGCGTCCAGCACCGCGTCCACGCTCCGCGGGGCCACCCCGTCCGACACGAACCGGTCCGCCCCCAGGGCCCGTACGAGCTCCTCGTCGCCCGCACGGGCCAGCGCGGTCACGCTCACACCGAGCCGGGCGGCGAGCTGCACGGCGTACCCGCCGACCGCGCCCGCGGCCCCGGTGACCAGCAGACTCTGCCCGGGCTCCAGGCCCAGCCGGTCCAGGGCCTGGGCCGCGGTCAGCGCGTTGAGCGGCAGGCTCGCCGCGTGCGCCGCGTCGACCGAGCGGGGCGCCACGGCCACCGCGTCGGCGTCGACGACCACGAGATCGGCGTGCGTGCCGAGGGACTTGGCCGTCCCGTAGACCAGCGCCACCACCTCGTCACCCACACTCCACCCCGAGGCGACCCCGACCGCCTCCACCACACCGGCCACGTCCCAGCCGAGCCCCAGCCGCTTCCCGGCGCCCCCGAAGACACCGGAGCGCACCCCGGCGTCCACGGGGTTGACCCCCGCGGCCGCCACCTTGATCCGCACCTGCCGGGCCCCCGGCTCCGGCAGGGCGACCTCGACGATCTCGACGGCTTCCGGACCACCGAACGACGTCACTACCGCTGCACGCATCCCAGCTCACCCCATCCGTAGGTCATCCGCGGGTCTCTCACCCGCCACAACAACCCTAGGAAGAGCTACTATCCATCGGTAAGTAGGCACCTGAAGGTGCGTACCTCACCCGGAGGTGAGTCATGGCGACCACGACGGCGGCCCAGCGGCGCCACCAGGCTCGCGTCGAGTACGACGCGTTCCTCAAGAGCTGCCCCACCAACCAGCTCCTGGACCGCATCAGCGACAAGTGGGTCAGCCTGATCGTGAGCGCGCTCGCCGACGCGGGCGGGCCGATGCGCTACAGCGACCTCGGCCGCAAGATCGCCGGAGTGAGCCCCAAGATGCTGACGCAGACACTGCGGTCGCTGGAGCGGGACGGCATCCTCTCCCGCACGGTCACCCCCTCCGTGCCGGTCCGCGTCGACTACGAGCTGACGCCGCTGGGCACGAACCTGAGCTGCCTGCTCACCGCCGTCAAGGACTGGGCGGAGCACCACATCGAGGAGGTCGTCGAGGCCCGCGAGCGCTACGACACCTCGTCCGAGGCGTCCTGAAGGTCCCCGGACCGCAGCCGGGCGACCTGCTCGGCGCTGAAGTCGACCGTGCGGCGCATGTGCCCGATGATCAGGGCGACCTCGTCGTCGGCGAGCCCGTCGAAAAGGCCGTACCAACCACCGCTCAGCCGCTCCCACATGCGCCCGAACTCGGCGATCTTCTCGGGCACGGTCGCCACCAGCACCCGCCGCCGGTCGACCACGTCGCGCTCGCGCACCACGTAACCGGCCTTCTCCAGCCGGTCCACCAGCCGCGTGGCCGAGCCGGTGGTCAGCCCCGTCATCTCGGCGATCCGCCCGGTGGTCACGGGCCCGTCCTCCAGGCCGAGCAGGTTCACGCACTGCACGTCCGTCGGGTGGAGGCCGACGTGGTCGGCGAGGGCCTGGTTGAACAGGGCGTACGAGGCCATGTACCGGCGCGAGACGTCCGCCAACTCCGCGAGCAGTCGTCCCCGCGTTTCCCCAGCGATGGCCATACGGCCCCTTTCCACCAGCCCACCCAGAATCGTACGCCGCACACCCCCCACCCCAGACCGGCCACCGCCCGCACCCCAGGCCGCCCCCCCCCCCGGAATCGAGCACCAACCCCACAAGCGTTCCTTCGCCCCCTCCGCCCCTACCCGTCCCACCCCTGGGGCTCCGCCCCAGACCCCGCTCCTCAAACGCCGGAGGGGCTGAATTTTCCCCGGCGCACCCGGCGGCCGGGATCCAGCGGCGCGGCCCGGACGGGCCGCCACGACGCATCCGCACCCGGCGACGCATGGAGGGGGCCTGGCGGGCCACCACGACGCATCCGCAGCCGGCGACGCACGGAAGGGGCTGGGAGGGCGGGTCACCACGGCGCAGCCGTAGTCGGCGGCGCACGGAAGGGGCTGGGAGGGCGGGTCACCACGGCGCAGCCGCAGTCGGGATGCGGCGGGAGGGGGCGTGGCGGTACATCGATGGCCGTCGCCACTAACCGTCACTTCTCTGCCCGACAGCGGCGGCCTGATGCACCGGCGCGGCCCCGACCCACCCACCGGCGGGAACCGGGTCCTGCGAGAGTGACCCCATGCTGATCGCCCGTTCCGCGCTTCTCTTCGCCCTCGCCGCCCTCCTGGAGATCGGCGGCGCCTGGCTCGTCTGGCAGGGCGTGCGCGAGCACCGAGGCGCCCTCTGGATCGGCGCAGGCGTGATGACGCTGGGCCTGTACGGCTTCGTCGCCACGCTCCAGCCGGACGCCGAGTTCGGCCGCGTCCTGGCCGCGTACGGCGGAGTCTTCGTCGCCGGCTCCCTCGCCTGGGGCGTCGTCGCCGACGGCTACCGCCCCGACCGCTGGGACATCACCGGCGCCCTGATCTGCCTGGCCGGAGCCGCCGTGATCATGTACGCCCCCAGAGGCGGCAATTGACCCCCGCCTATCCTGACCGGAGAGATCCAAGAACCGTAGACACCGAAGACACACAGACACGCCAAGGAGCCGCCGTATGACCCCCGCCGCCGCGTCCCGTATCGCCGTCATCACCGGTGCAAGCAGCGGAATCGGTGCCGCGACGGCCCGGCAGCTCGCGGCCGAGGGCTACCGCGTCGTCCTCACCGCCCGCCGCAAGGACCGCATCGAGGCGCTGGCGGAGGAGATCACCGCGGCGGGCGGCCAGGCCACCGCGTACGCCCTGGACGTCACGGACCGCACGGCGGTCGACGAGTTCGCGACGGCGTTCAAGACGATCGGCGTGCTGGTCAACAACGCCGGCGGCGCCCTCGGCGCCGACCCGGTCGCGACGGGCGACCCGGCCCAGTGGCGCCAGATGTACGAGACGAACGTCATCGGCACCCTGAACGTCACCCAGGCCCTCCTCCCGGCGCTCACCGCGAGCGGCGACGGCACGGTCGTCGTCCTGTCGTCCACGGCGGGCTTCGCCACGTACGAGGGCGGCGGCGGCTACGTGGCCGCGAAGCACGCCGAACACGTGCTCGCGGAGACCCTGCGCCTGGAGATCGTCGGGACGCCGGTGCGGGTCATCGAGGTGGCCCCGGGCATGGTCAAGACGGAGGAGTTCGCCCTCACCCGGTTCGACGGGGACACCGAGAAGGCCGCCAAGGTCTACGCGGGTGTGGCCCAGCCCCTCACCGCGGACGACGTCGCCGACACGATCAAGTGGGCCGTCACCCGCCCCAGCCACGTGAACATCGACCTCCTGGTCGTCCGCCCCCGCGCGCAGGCGTCGAACTCGAAGGTCCACCGGGAACTGTGACCCCGGACCCGACCCCGGCCGAGCCGGCGCCCCCGGACCCGCCCTCGGACCCGACCCCGCCCCCGCCCGCGCCCGGCGAACAGGCCCGCCTGGCCCTGGAGAAGAAGCGCGAACGCTACGTCTGGTACTACCTCGCGTACTTCCTCTTCGGCATCCACATCGTGGCCTTCGTCATGATCTACGCGGTCCTGAGCACGAAGTGAACGCGAAGGGCCCGAGCCGTCGACGGCTCGGGCCCTCAGGCCGGCGGACGGCGAACGCACCGGCGCCGCGGGCGTCAGCCCTTCACGCAGACGACCTGCTTCAGCTTCGCCACGACCTGCACGAGATCGCGCTGCTGCTCGATGACCTGCTCGATCGGCTTGTAGGCGCCCGGGATCTCGTCCACGACGCCGGAGTCCTTGCGGCACTCGACGCCCTGCGTCTGGTCCTCCAGGTCCTTCGTCGAGAAGCGCCGCTTGGCCGCGTTGCGGCTCATGCGCCGACCCGCCCCGTGCGAGGCCGAATTGAAGGACTTCTCGTTGCCGAGGCCCTTCACGATGTACGACCCGGTCCCCATCGAGCCCGGAATGATGCCGAACTCCCCGGACCCCGCACGGATGGCGCCCTTGCGGGTGACGAGCAGGTCCATTCCGTCGTACCGCTCCTCCGAGACGTAGTTGTGGTGGCAGCTGATCTCCGGCTCGAAGACCGGCTTCGCCTTCTTGAACTCCTTGCGGATCACGTCCTTGAGGAGCGCCATCATGAGCGTGCGGTTGTTCTTCGCGTACTCCTGGGCCCAGAACAGGTCGTTGCGGTACGCCGCCATCTGGGGCGTGTCCGCGACGAAGACGGCGAGGTCCCGGTCCACCAGCCCCTGGTTGTGCGGGAGCTTCTGCGCGACACCGATGTGGTGCTCGGCCAGCTCCTTGCCGATGTTCCGGGAACCGGAGTGCAGCATCAACCAGACAGAACCCTCGGAATCGACGCAAACCTCAACGAAGTGGTTGCCCCCGCCGAGCGTCGCCATCTGCTTCACGGCCCGCTCCTCGCGGAACTTCACCGCGTCCGCCACCCCGTCGAACCGCCCCCAGAAGTCGTCCCACCCGGCGGTGGCCAGGCCGTGGAAGCGGTCCGGGGTGACCGCGGAGTCGTGCATGCCCCGGCCGACCGGGATCGCCTGCTCGATCTGCGAGCGGAGCCGCGAGAGGTCGCCCGGCAGGTCGTTGGCGGTGAGGGAGGTCTTGACGGCGGACATGCCGCAGCCGATGTCGACACCCACCGCCGCCGGGCACACGGCGTCCCGCATCGCGATGACGGAGCCGACCGTCGCGCCCTTGCCGTAGTGGACGTCCGGCATGACGGCGAGGCCCTTGATCCAGGGCAGCGTCGCCACGTTCTGGAGCTGGCGGAGCGCCACGTCCTCGACGGAGGCGGGGTCGGCCCACATGCGGATGGGTACCTGCGCGCCCGGCATCTCTACGTACGACATATAGTCCTCTTCCCCCACAAAACAAACAGAAGTCTTAAATCGCAAAACCGGCGCCTAGGTCGACGTATAGGACAACGGACCGGCGTCCACGGCTGTGCGTGCGATACACATTGTCTCCAGGGGTCGCCCCCGCGCGGCAACCCAATAACCACAGGACACCCGGGCCGAAGCGCCGTCGGGAACCGTCGAGAGGAGCCTGACCGTGCAGCGGAAGGCGTACGTATCCGGCGCCGCTGTGCTCCTCGCGGCAGTGCTGGCGGGCTGCACGGGCGGTTCGGGTGTGGGCGGTCCGGCCCCGGACTCCAAGGGCGGCGACACCGGCACGACGGCCGCGGTGGCCCAGCCGGGCAAGTACCGCACCCTCCCGGAGGCGTGCGGCGCGGCCGACCGGGACACGCTCGACACCCTGCTGCCCGGCATCCAGGAGACGACCGACGAGACGCAGCAGGAGAAGGCGTACGCGGGCGAGGCCACGCTCACGTACGACACGGACCGGCGTGACGGCTGCGACTGGAAGGTGGCGTCCGCCGCCGGCACCGATCACCTCTTCGTCGACTTCGAGCGCGTGGTGTCCTACGACAACACGGTGAGCGACGAGGCCAAGGCCGAGGAGCTCTACGCCACCAAGCAGACGGCGGCCGACCTCCCGGAGCCCACCGCGTCCGCGTCCGGCGACGCCACACCGAGCCCGAGCGGCAGCGCCTCCGGCACGGCCGACGGCGACAACGGCGGCGGCGCCGACGGCAGCGGCGACGCCTCGGGCGCCCCCTCGGCCCCCTCCGCCTCCGCCTCGCAGACACCGGCCGATCTCCAGCCGCGCGTGCTCGACGACCTCGGCGACGAGGCGTTCCTCGACGACAAGCTGAACACCGGCGCGTCGACGGCTCAGCAGCGCACGGTGACTGTGGTGTTCCGCACTTCCAACGTCATCGTGACGATCGAATACTCCGAGCAGCCGACGGCTTCGACGGACGCCCCCGACAGCAAGGAAATGCAGGACAGGGCGCAGAAACTGGCCCAGGAGCTGGCCTCCCGGCTCAACGGCTAAAGGCCTCGCGGCCGCTGGGGGCACCTCGGCGCAAACCACCCGAACGGGAACCGCCCCCGTGCCCCACCGCGTACCGTGGCCCCTCGGACCCGACCGGTCGCACACGCCATGTGCGGCCGTACCACGAGCGCCACGAGTGAAGGAACCATGCACCGACCAGTACAGCGAGCAGGCCGAGTACAGCGACTCCCCCGCATCCTTGTCAGCGCGGCCGCCGTCCCCGTGATGCTCGTCGCCGCGGGCTGTTCCTCGGACTCCGGCTCCGGTGACGACTCGCAGAAGGACGCGAGCGCGGGCCCGGGAGCGACGGTGTCCGCGAGCAGCGCGGCCCCCACGATCGAGCCCGCCGCGTACACGACGTTGCCCAAGGCGTGCTCGGTGCTGTCGAAGAAGTCGCTGGGCGAACTCATACCGAAGGGTTCGAAGTCGGGCAAGTCCGGCAAGCTGGACGAGCCGAAGCAGCGCGGCAACTGCAACTGGACCAGCCTCGACAACAACGGGGTGAAGGGCTCTCAGTTCCGCTGGCTGAACGTGGCGCTGCTGCGCTTCGACTCGGACGCGCGCGGCTCCGGCGACGAACAGGCCCACGACTACTTCCAGAAGCAGGTCTCGGCCGCGCAGACGGTCGAGGGCGCGCTGGACGGCAAGTCGGCGCCGGTCTCCGGTACGGGCGACGAGGCGACGGCCGTGCGCTACGGCCTGAAGAAGAAGGAAGGCACCTTCAAGCAGCAGACGATTGTCGCGCGCGTCGAGAACGTGGTCGTGACGCTCGACTACAACGGCGCCGGCCTCGCGGGTGAGAAGACCCCGGACGCGGCCGCGCTGCTGAAGGCGGCCGAGAAGGCCACGAAGGAGGCGGTGGCCGCGGTGGCCGCCGCGAACGGTGACGGCGGCGCGGCGGGCTCGGGCTCGCCTGACCCGGCCTCGTCGTCGAAGTCCTCCTCGAAGTCCTCGTCCGCGCCGTCGGCCTCGCCGTCCAGGAGCGCCTCCGGGAGCACGTCCAAGAGCGCGTCGCCGTCGCAGTCGGCGGCGAAGAAGAGCTGATCCGGCCGCGACCGGACACGGGGCCCGATCCGGGTCTCCGGCAGACAAGTTCACGGGGCCCGGTTCCCTCCGGAACCGGGCTCCTTCCATACCGCGCATCCGTACGCCACACACATGTGCCACTCTGTTGCGCGCAACAACACGCAAGGGGAGGGGAGTACAGGTGGCCGCGCCCATACAGCTCACACGGATGCACAAGATTCTCATTGGCGTGGTCGTCGCCGGTGCGCTCATCATCGCCGGAATCGGCTTCGCCGGTTCGTACGCGGCCGTCCGCGAGCTGGCGCTGAAGAAGGGGTTCGGGAACTTCTCGTACGTCTTCCCGATCGGCATCGACGCGGGTATCGGCGTCCTGCTCGCCCTCGACCTGCTGCTGACCTGGATCCGTATCCCGTTCCCGATGCTGCGCCAGACGGCCTGGCTGCTGACGATGGCGACGATCGCGTTCAACGGCGCGGCGGCCTGGCCGGACCCGCTGGGCGTGGGCATGCACGCGGTCATCCCGGTGCTGTTCGTGGTCGCGGTCGAGGCGGCCCGCCACGCGATCGGCCGAATAGCCGACATCACCGCCGACAAGCACATGGAGGGGGTCCGCCTCACCCGCTGGCTGCTCTCCCCCATCCCCACGTTCCTGCTGTGGCGCCGCATGAAGCTGTGGGAGCTGCGCTCCTACGAGCAGGTCATCAAGCTGGAGCAGGACCGTCTGGTCTACCAGGCCCGCCTGCACTCCCGCTTCGGCCGCGCCTGGCGCCGCAAGGCCCCCGTCGAGTCGCTGATGCCGCTGCGGCTGGCCCGCTACGGCGTGCCCCTCGCGGAGACGGCCCCCGCCGGTCTCGCCGCGGCCGGCATCGAGCCCGCGGTGCTGCCTCCCGCACCCGCGCCCGCTCCCACGCCGGCCCTGGCACCGGCCGACGCGTCCGCGGGCGGTCGCACCCCCGAGCCCGCGGTGGCCCTTCAGCCCCAGACCGTCGAGCAGCGCCCCGCTCCCGAGGGCGGCGAACGCCCCGAGTCGCCGGACTACGCCGACCAGCAGAATCTGTGGCTCCAGGCGCGGAACCCCCAGTCCATCGAGTACCAGGGCGGCTACGACCCGGACGCGGCGTACCAGGAGTGGTTCGCGGAGCAGCAGCAGGCCGAGCTGTTCCAGGAACAGCAGCAGTTCTGGGCCACTCAGCAGTTGCAGGAACAGCAGCGGTTCGAGGAGCAGCGGCGGTTCGGGCAGCAGTACGAGGAGGCGTCGGCCCCCGCCCCCGAGCCCGCCCCGGAACTCGCTCCGGAGGACACCGGTACCTTCCCGATCCCGTCCGGCCCGGGACGTACCCGTGGGCTGGGTTCGGGCGGCAGCACGGAGCCGACCGAGGAGGACTACTACCTGGTCTTCAAGAAGTCGATAGACGGCAGCTACCCGACCTCCGGCCAGTTCAGGGGTGACGTTGAGGCGACGTACCGCGTCACGCTCCCGCAGCGTGAGGCCGACCGTATGGTCCAGCGCTTCACCAACCGCCACACGGCGGAACTCCAGGAGGACCACATCGCCTAGGCACGTCGGCGAGCGAGTGCGTCGGCGTGTACGAGGAAGGGGCGCCCGGTGATCACCGGGCGCCCCTTCCTCGTACGGCCGGAGCCGCTACGCCGAGAGCAGCTTGCGCACCCGGTCCTGTCCTACGGCCAGCAGCAGCGTGGGCAGACGCGGGCCGGTGTCGCGGCCGACGAGCAGGTGGTACAGCAGCGCGAAGAACGTGCGCTGGGCGACCTTGATCTCGGCGGGGAGTTCCTTGGCGGTCGCGTCGGCGGAGAAGCCCGCCTGGACCTTGGGAACGCCGTAGACGAGGTGGGTGAGGCCGTCCAGGGACCAGTTCTCCTCCAGTCCGTCGAGGAGCAGGCGCAGCGACTCGCGGCCCTGGTCGTCGAGGGACTTCAGGAGTTCGGCGTCGGGCTCGTCGCGGACGACGGTGCGCTCCTCGGCGGGGACCTGGGTGTTGATCCAGGTCTCGGCCTTGTCCAGCCGGGGCCGGACCTCGTCCAGGGACGTGAGCGGGTTCTCGGGGTCGAGTTCGCTCAGGATGCGCAGGGTCTGGTCCTCGGCGCCGGCGGTGATGTCGGCGACGGAGGCGAGGGTGCGGTACGCCATCGGGCGGGCGGTCGCGGGCAGCTGTCCGGCGGCGGTGCCGACGGCACGGCTGTACGCGGCGGCGTCGGCCGGGAGGACCGAGCCGTCGGCGACCTTGCCGGCGAGCTTGTCCCACTCGTCGTAGAGCCGCTGGATCTCCTGGTCGAAGGCGATCTTGAACGACTGGTTGGGACGGCGGCGGGCGTACAGCCAGCGCAGCAGCTGCGGTTCCATGATCTGGAGCGCGTCGGACGCGGTGGGGACCCCGCCCTTGCTACTGGACATCTTGGCCATGCCGGAGATGCCGACGAAGGCGTACATCGGGCCGATGGGCTGCTTGCCGCCGAAGATCCCGACGATCTGGCCGCCGACCTGGAAGGAGGAGCCCGGGGAGGAGTGGTCGACGCCGCTCGGCTCGAAGATCACGCCTTCGTAGGCCCAGCGCATGGGCCAGTCGACCTTCCAGACCAGCTTGCCGCGGTTGAACTCGCTGAGCAGGACGGTCTCGGCGAAGCCGCAGGCGGAGCAGGTGTACGACAGCTCCGTCGTCGTGTCGTCGTAGGCGGTGACGGTGGTCAGGTCCTTCTCGCACTGCCCGCAGTAGGGCTTGTACGGGTAGTACCCGGAGGTGGAGCTGCCGTCGTCCTCGGCGGCGGCGCCCGATCCCTCGGCGGCCTCCAGCTCGGCCTCGTCGACCGGCTTCTGGCCCTGCTGCTTCTTGGCGGGGGCCTTCTTGGTGCGGTACTGCTCCAGGATCGCGTCGATGTCGGCGCGGTGCTTCATCGCGAACAGGACCTGCTCGCGGTAGGTGCCCGCGGTGTACTGCTCGGTCTGGCTGATCCCGTCGTACTCGACGCCGAGCTCGGCCAGGGCCTCGGTCATGGCGGCCTTGAAGTGCTCGGCCCAGTTCGGGTACGCGGAGCCGGCGGGGGCCGGGACGGAGGTCAGCGGCTTGCCGATGTGCTCGGCCCAGGACCCGTCGATGCCCGCCACGCCGTTCGGGACCTTGCGGTAGCGGTCGTAGTCGTCCCAGGAGATCAGGTGGCGCACGGTGTGCCCGCGGCGGCGGATCTCGTCGGCGACGAGGTGCGGGGTCATGACCTCGCGGAGGTTGCCGAGGTGGATCGGGCCGGAGGGGGAGAGGCCGGACGCGACGACGACGGGTTTGCCCGGGGCCCGGCGCTCCGACTCCTCGATGACCTCATCCGCGAAACGGGAGACCCAGTCGGTGGTCTCGGTGCTCTGAGCCACGATCGGCACGTCCTTCTTCCTCATACACGAGTACGGCTGACGCGCCCATTCTCCCAGCTCGGACCCGAACCGCGAAAACGGCTTTTCACCGCGTGGGATACTGGCTTTCCCTGTACTCAGCTCGTACCCCTTCGTACGGGCGAACTCCGGAACCCGAGCAGAAACGGCAGCCACTCCATGGCCTCGGTCACGTCCCTCACCGCTTCCGTCCATCAGCGCCTCGCGGACGCCCTCTCGGCAGCTCTGCCGGAGGCGGGCTCCGCGGACCCGCTGCTGCGCCGAAGCGACCGGGCCGATTTCCAGGCCAACGGGATCCTGGCCCTCGCCAAGAAGGCGAAGGCGAACCCGCGCGAGCTGGCGACGCAGGTCGTGTCCCGGGTCGAGTCGGGTGACGTGATCAAGGACATCGAGGTCTCCGGCCCCGGCTTCCTGAACATCACGATCACCGACCGGGCGATCGTGACGAACCTGGCGGAGCGGTACGCGGACGGTGAGCGCCTCGGGGTGCCCCTCGCGGAGAACCCGGGCACGACGGTGATCGACTACGCGCAGCCGAACGTGGCCAAGGAGATGCACGTCGGGCATCTGCGGTCCGCGGTGATCGGTGACGCGGTGGTGCAGATCCTGGAGTTCACGGGCGAGTCCGTCGTGCGCCGGCACCACATCGGCGACTGGGGCACGCAGTTCGGCATGCTCATCCAGTACCTGATCGAGCACCCGCACGAGCTGGACCACAAGGGCGGCGAGGTCTCCGGCGAGGAGGCCATGTCGAACCTGAACCGGCTCTACAAGGCGGCGCGGACCGTCTTCGACTCCGACGAGGAGTTCAAGACGCGGGCGCGGCGCCGGGTGGTGGACCTCCAGGCGGGTGAGCCCGAGACGCTGGCCATGTGGCAGAAGTTCGTGGACGAGTCGAAGATCTACTTCTACTCGGTCTTCGACAAGCTGGACATGGAGATCCGGGACCCGGACGTGGTCGGCGAGTCGGGTTACAACGACATGCTGGACGAGACGTGCCGCCTCCTGGAGGAGTCGGGTGTGGCGGTCCGTTCGGACGGCGCGCTGTGCGTGTTCTTCGACGACGTGAAGGGCCCGGACGGCAACCCGGTGCCGCTGATCGTGAAGAAGTCGGACGGCGGCTACGGCTACGCGGCCACCGACCTGTCGGCGATCCGCGACCGTGTCTTCAACCTGAAGGCCGACAGCCTGATCTACGTGGTGGACGCGCGGCAGTCCCTGCACTTCAAGATGGTCTTCGAGACCGCGCGCAGGGCCGGCTGGCTGAACGACGACGTCAAGGCCCACCAGCTCGCGTTCGGCACGGTGCTGGGCAAGGACGGCAAGCCGTTCAAGACCCGTGAGGGCGAGACGGTGCGGCTGGTCGACCTGCTGGACGAGGCGATCGACCGGGCGACGGCCGTCGTGCGGGAGAAGGCCGAGAAGGTGGGTCTGAGCGAGCGGGAGATCGAGGAGAACGGCCGGTTCGTCGGCATCGGCGCCGTGAAGTACGCGGACCTGTCCACCTCGGCCGTGCGGGACTACAAGTTCGACCTGGACCAGATGGTCTCGCTGAACGGTGACACGTCCGTGTACCTCCAGTACGCGTACGCCCGTATCCGGTCGATCTTCGGCAAGGCCGGTGACCGTACGCCGCTGGCCCACCCGGAGCTCGAACTGGCCCCGGCGGAGCGGGCGCTGGGTCTGCACCTGGACCGGTTCGGCGAGACGCTGGAGGAGGTCGCGGCCGAGTACGCCCCGCACAAGCTGGCGGCGTACCTGTACCAACTGGCCTCGCTGTACACGACGTTCTACGACCAGTGCCCGGTCATCAAGCCCGCCCCGGAGCAGGAGGTCGCGGAGAACCGCCTGTTCCTCTGCGACCTGACGGCCCGCACCCTCCACCAGGGCATGTCCCTGCTGGGCATCAGGACGCCCGAGCGGCTCTGACGGCGCCGGTTCCGCCACGGTCGAACGGTTTGCTTTCCCATCAACTCCTTTCAGCCGTAGGGGTATTGGAGCGACAAGCAGAGAGCGCCCGAGTGCTCGCGGGCGGGCGGTCGGCGCGTTGTCAGTGCCGGGTTCTACAGTCACCGGCATGGCGACCCTTCCCAATCCGCTGCCGCGGCTGACGGCAGATCCGAGCGGGCGCACGCTCGGGCTTCAGCTCCCTCCCGGGAGCCTCGTCGACACGACCCACGACGGCCCGTGGCACGAGCCGCTGCTGTGGCATGCCGAGGAGCGGGCGGTTCCCGGCGGCTGGGCGGCCCTGTCCGCGGCGCGGTCCTCGGGGCTGTTGCCGGTGCTGCTCGACGTGGGCGGCCCGCAGAACGGCCCGGAGGACTGGGAGTTGATGCCCGACGAGATGTCGTATCCCGGGGATCACGACGCCGAGGAGGTGCTGGCGGAGTTCTGGGAGACGTACGCGGCGTACGAACCCGGCCCGGACCAGGACTACCCCGGCAAAGAGAGGGTCGTCGAGGTCTTCGGGGAGCAGCCGGCCTTCGACGAGACGATCGCACCGTACGGCCCCGTCTGGCCCGGTCAGGCCGCCGCGCCCCCGCTCGACGCCGATCCGGACGCCCGCGCCGCCGAGATCGCCGACTCCCTGACAGGGTCCGGCTCCTGGCTGAAGGACCCTCGTGTCGCGCTCGTCCCGGCGCGCCGCAGTGCCGACATCCCGGCGGTCATCGGCTGGCCCGGCCCCCTGAACCACGAGAACGACGTGGCACGTCTGTGCGCGGTGCTCCGCTCGTGGGAGGACCGCTTCGGCATACGCGTGGTGGCCCTCACCTTCGACCAGCTGGTCCTCTCGGTGGCGGCCCCGCCGTCCACCGCGGCCGAGGCCGAGGCGGTGGCGGCGGAGCACTTCGCCTTCTGCCCGGACAACATCACCCAGGGCCACCACGAGAGTCTGCGGGAGTACGCGGGGCGGGAGGTGCTGAACGGGCGGGTGTGGTCGTTCTGGTGGGACTGAGCGGGCTCGCCCCTCAGCGCCGCAGCCCGCGGGCGAGTCTCCGCAGCCCCTCCTCGATCTCCTCCGGGGTCTGGGTGACGAAGCACAGGCGCAGGGTCGACGGCTCCGGGGGGCCCGCGTAGAAGGGGGTGCCGGGCACGTAGGCCACGCCCTGGGCCACCACCCGGTGGAGCAGGGCCGTGGTGTCGTACGCGGCGGGGAGACGGGCCCAGAGGAACATGCCGCCCTCCGGGCGGGTCCAGGTGGATCCGGCGGGGAGGGCGGCGCCGATTCCCGCGAGCATGGCGTCACGCCGTTCGCGGTAGACGGCCGCGACCTGGGCCACGTGGGAGTCCAGGTCGCGGTCGGCCAGGTAGCGGGCGGCGGCCAGCTGGTTGACGGTCGGGGTGTGCAGGTCGGCGGCCTGCTTGGCGACGGCGCAGGCGCGCCGCAGGGCCGCGGGTGCCCGCAGCCAGCCGAGCCGCATGCCCGGTGCCATGACCTTGGAGAAGGAGCCGAGCAGGACGGTCCGGTCCTCGGCTCCTTCGTGGGAGGCGATCCACGGGACCCGCTCGCCCTCGAAGCGCAGCTCTCCGTACGGGTCGTCCTCGACGATCCACAGGCCGTGCGCGGCGGCGGCCCGGGCGACGGCGGCCCGTCGTCCGGCGGGCAGGGTCCGTCCGGTCGGGTTCTGGAAGGTGGGCACGGTGTAGAGCAGCTTCGGACGCTCGCGGGCCACCAGGTCGCCGAGGGCGTCGGGGTCGAGGCCGTCGTCGTCGCCCGGCACGGCCAGCACCCTCGCTCCCGCGAAGGCGAACGCCTGAAGTGCCGCCAGATAGCAGGGGCTTTCGACCAGGACGGCGTCGCCCGGTTCGATGAGGGCGGTGGCGAGCAGTGACAGCGCCTGCTGCGAGCCGGTGGTGACCAGGACGTCGTCGGGGCCGGTCGGCAGTCCGCGCGCGCTCATGCGGTCGGCGAGGGCCGTCCGCAGCGAGGGTTCGCCCTCGGTCGTCGAGTACTGAAGGGCTCGTTCGGGTTGCTCGGCGAGGACGTCACGGTAGGCGGCGGCGATGCCGGCGGCGTCGAAGAGTTCCGGGGCGGGCAGCCCGCCCGCGAAGTTGATCACCTCGGGTCGTGCGGTGACCGCGAGGATGTCCCGTACCGGCGAACCGCCGATCGCGGTGGCCCGCGCGGCGAGCGGGGGCACGGGTGCGGCCTGGGCGACGGGTTCGGTGACGGTCACGGTGACGGCTCCTTGTCCTTGCGGGCGCCTGCCTCGCGGGCGAGGGCCCGCGGGCGACGGGCCCTGCGGCGGCGTCCGGCGGGCGGCCCCGTCGTGCCGGGGCCGCCCCTGACCGCACCCTAGGCCGGTGCATGGCCTCTACACCCGTCGGTTCCGCGATGCGGACCGCTCGCAACTCGCCCAGGGCGCCTAGGGCTTGACGCCCGTGGCGACGTACACGTTGATGTCCGCGTCGGTGACGTCGTTGATGTCGAGGTAGCGGACCTTGTCGACGGCGTCGAGCGTGGCGAGGAAGGCGGGTTCGGCGGTCTCGGGGGCCGGGGTGCCGCCGTCGGGGCGCCAGTGGTGGGCGGGGACGACGCCGGGCTCGTCCAGGACCAGGCCGTTCTCGGTGAAGAAGCGCTCGACCTCCGCCTTCGAGCGCAGGACGAAGGTGAATCCCCGCTCGGTGAAGGTCCGCTGGACCGCGCGGATGTCCTCCGCGTTCAGGTCCTCGGTGAGGTGGCTCAGGACCAGGCGGCTGCCGGACGGCAGCGCGTCGACGAGCCCGCGCACGATGGGGTACGCCTCCGCGTCCTCGACGAAGTGCAGGATGGCGACCAGGACCAGGGCGACGGGCTGCTCGAAGTCGAGCGTCTCGACGGCCTGTTCGAGGATCTGCTTGGGCTCCTTGAAGTCCGCGTCGATGTAGTCCGTACGGCCCTCGGGTCCGCTGGTGAGCAGGGCGCGCGCGTGGGCCAGGACCACCGGGTCGTTGTCGACGTACACGACCCGCGCGTCCGGGGTGATCCGCTGGGCGATCTGGTGGACGTTCTCCTGGGTGGGCAGCCCGGTGCCGATGTCCAGGAACTGCCGGATGCCGCCGTCCGAGGCCAGCGTGGTCACGGCACGGCGCAGGAAGTCCCGGTTGTGCCGGACGTCGAGGTAGCCGCGGGGGTTCGCGGCGAGCGCGGCGGCGGCCGCGTTCCGGTCGACGGGGTAGTTGTCCTTGCCGCCGAGGAGGACGTCGTAGACCCGGGCGGGGTGCGCCTTGGTGGTGTCGATCCTCCTTCTCAGCTCGGCGGGGTCCTGGCTGAGGGCGTCACCGGGCATGGGGCATCTCCCTGGAGGGTCGCGTCACCTGACGGCCAACAACCTAACTCCTGAAGGGACTTGCCCGCGCCCTGTCACGCGATGCGGTCCAACTCCCCGCTGCCGCACGGCGGGAGGGCCGGCGAGGCCACGGACTCGCCGGCCCGCTCCGACGACACGGCTACCGCAGGCCGCGGGCCACCTCGGTCGCCCAGTACGTGAGGATGTTCTGCGCGCCGGCGCGCTTGATGCCGGTCAGGGACTCCAGGATCGCGCGGTCGCGGTCGATCCAGCCCTTCTCCGCGGCGGCCTCGACCATCGAGTACTCGCCGGAGATCTGGTAGGCGACGACCGGCACCTCGGACGCGTCGGCGACGCGGGCGAGGATGTCGAGGTAGGGACCGGCGGGCTTCACCATCACCATGTCGGCGCCCTCCTCCAGGTCCAGCGCCAGCTCCCGCAGCGACTCCCGCGCGTTCGCCGGGTCCTGCTGGTACGTCTTGCGGTCGCCCTTCAGGGACGAGCCGACGGCCTCCCGGAACGGGCCGTAGAAGGCGGAGGCGTACTTGACGGTGTAGGCGAGGATCGCCACGTCCTCGCGGCCGATCTGGTCGAGGGCGTCGCGGATGACCCCGACCTGGCCGTCCATCATCCCGCTGGGGCCCACGACATGGGCGCCGGCGTCGGCCTGCACCTGGGCCATCTCCGCGTACCGCTCCAGGGTCGCGTCGTTGTCGACCCGGCCCTGGTCGTCGAGCACACCGCAGTGCCCGTGGTCGGTGGTCTCGTCCAGGCACAGGTCGGACATGACGAGCAGCTCGTCGCCGACCTCGGCGCGCACGTCGCGCAGCGCGACCTGGAGGATCCCGTCCGGATCGGTGCCGGGCGTCCCGACCGCGTCCTTCTTCTCGTCCTCGGGGACCCCGAAGAGCATGATCCCGGAGATCCCGGCCTCCGCCGCCTCCAGGGCGGCCTTCTTCAGGCTGTCCCGCGTGTGCTGCACGACCCCGGGCATCGACCCGATCGGCACCGGCTCGCTCACACCCTCGCGGACGAACGCGGGGAGGATGAAGTCGGCGGGGTGCAGCCGGGTCTCGGCGACCATCCGGCGCATGACGGGGGTGGTGCGCAGCCGCCGGGGACGCGTACCGGGGAAGGATCCGTACTTCGTCATGCCGTCTACGCTACGCCCGTCACGGGGGCACCTTTACCGACGATCCGTCGGAGCCGGCACAGCCGTCCCGGCGGGTTTCAGGCACCGGCGCCACGGGCCGGGGCGAGGCCGGTTTCGCCACTCCAAGCCCGGGCCGGGTTCACCACTCCGACCGCCGGGGCCGGGTTCGCCACTCCTGCCGTGGGGAGCGGGTTCGTCACCACGACCACCGGGCCGGATTCGTCGTTCCGACCGCCGGGCCGGATTCGTCGTTCCGACCGCCGGGGCAGCCTCGTCACGCCGACCGCCGGAGCGGGTTCGCCACTCCGACCGCCCGGGCCGCTTCCCGGCGTCCTCACGACCGGCCCTCCCAGCCCGACCGGCCCCACGACGCGGCACGCCCCGCCGTCTCCCCGGGGGGGGAGAGACGGCGGGGCGTGTGTGCTTCGGGAACGCGGGGCGTCAGGTCGTCCGGCGCCTGCGTGAACCGGGGCGGCGCTCGCTCGGGCGGGTCACCGGGTCCCCGGCGTCCAGCGCGGCGGCACGGCGGCGCAGGCCGAACTCGGCCAGCGCCTCCGCCAGCTTGTGCACGGACGGCTCGGGGGCCATCACGTCGACCCGCAGCCCGTGCTCCTCGGCCGTCTTGGCCGTCGCGGGACCGATACAGGCGATCACCGTCACGTTGTGCGGCTTGCCGGCGATGCCGACCAGGTTCCGCACCGTGGAGGACGACGTGAAGAGCACGGCGTCGAAGCCGCCGCCCTTGATCGCCTCACGGGTGTCCGCCGGCGGCGGCGACGCGCGCACGGTGCGGTACGCCGTGACGTCGTCGACCTCCCAGCCCAGCTCGATGAGCCCGGCGACCAGGGTCTCCGTGGCGATGTCGGCCCGCGGCAGGAAGACACGGTCGATCGGGTCGAAGACCGGGTCGTAGGGCGGCCAGTCCTCCAGCAGGCCCGCGGCCGACTGCTCGCCGCTCGGCACCAGGTCCGGCTTCACGCCGAAGGCGATCAGCGCGTTGGCGGTCTGCTCGCCCACCGCGGCGACCTTGATGCCCGCGAAGGCGCGCGCGTCGAGGCCGTACTCCTCGAACTTCTCCCGGACCGCCTTGACGGCGTTGACCGAGGTGAAGGCGATCCACTCATAGCGGCCGGTCACCAGGCCCTTGACCGCGCGCTCCATCTGCTGGGGCGTGCGCGGCGGCTCGACGGCGATCGTCGGCACCTCGTAGGGCACGGCCCCGTACGACCTGAGCTGGTCGGAGAGCGACGCCGCCTGCTCCTTCGTACGCGGCACGAGCACCTTCCAGCCGAACAGCGGCTTGGACTCGAACCACGACAGCTGGTCGCGCTGGGCGGCGGAGGATCGCTCACCGACCACGGCTATCACCGGGCGGCCGCCGTCCGGGGACGGCAGCACCTTCGCCTGCTTCAGCGTCTGCGCGATCGTGCCGAGGGTGGCCGACCAGGTGCGCTGGCGGGTCGTCGTACCGGCGATCGTCACGGACATCGGGGTGTCGGGCTTGCGGCCGGAGGCCACCAGCTCACCCGCGGCCGCGGCGACGGAGTCGAGCGTCGCCGACACCACGACGGTGCCGTCGGACGCGCCGACCTCGGTCCAGCAGCGGTTCGACGCGGTCCGCGCGTCGACGAACCGTACGTCGGCGCCCTGGGCGTCCCGCAGCGGCACACCCGCGTACGCGGGCACACCGACGGCCGCCGCGATACCGGGAACCACCTCGAACGGAACACCCGCGGCGACGCAGGCCAGCATCTCCTCGGCGGCGTACGTGTCGAGTCCGGGGTCACCGGACACCGCACGCACGACCCGCTTGCCGCCCCGCGCGGCCGTCATGACAAGATTGGCCGCGTCCCTCGACGCGGGGTCACCAACGGTTGTTGACGCGCTGTCAACAACCGTCAGCTGAGGCGTGCCTGTGCCCTGGTACGGAACCGGCGAAGTGTCCGGATCCGTGTTCAGAACGGCGACGCCTTGTCTGGCGTGAACGCGCACCACGTCGAGCACGTCGTGCTCGGCGACGAGGACGTCCGCGTTCGCCAGCGCCTCCACGGCGCGCAGTGTCAGTAGCCCTGGATCTCCGGGTCCGGCACCCAGGAAGGTGACGTGCCCGTGGACCGGAGCGGCGGGAAGGTTGGTGGGGCTCACAGTGCTCGCTCCCCCATCAGACCGGCCGCGCCCTTGGCAAGCATCTCGGCGGCGAGTTCACGGCCGAGCGACATCGCCTGGTCGTGTGTCTCGGGCACGGGACCGGTGGTGGACAGCTGCACCAGCGTCGAGCCGTCGGTCGTGCCGACGACGCCGCGCAGGCGCATCTCCTTGACAATCTGCCCGTCGGCCAGAAGATCGGCGTACGCGCCCACGGGAGCGCTGCAGCCGGCCTCCAGGGCGGCGAGCAGGGATCGCTCGGCGGTCACGGCGGCCCGGGTGTACGGGTCGTCGAGCTCGGCGAGCGCGGCGACGAGGTCCGCGTTGTCCGCGGAGCACTCGATCGCCAGGGCCCCCTGGCCGGGGGCGGGCAAAACCGTGTCGACCGGCAGGAAGTCGGTGACCTCGTCGATGCGGCCGATCCGGTTGAGTCCGGCGGCGGCGAGCACGACGGCGTCGAGCTCCCCGGCGTGGACGTACCCGATACGGGTGTCGACGTTGCCCCGGATGGCGACCGTCTCGATCGACATGCCGTGGCTGCGCGCGTACGCGTTGAGCTGGGCCATGCGGCGCGGCGAACCGGTGCCGACGCGCGCGCCGTCCGGAAGCTGCTCGAACGTCAGTCCGTCGCGGGCGACGAGCACGTCACGGACGTCCTCGCGCACCGGCACGGCGGCCAGCGCGAGCTCCTCGGGCTGCGTGGTCGGCAGATCCTTGAGGGAGTGCACGGCGAAGTCGACCTCGCCGCGCACCAGTGCCTCCCGCAGCGCGGTCACGAAGACACCCGTGCCGCCGATCTGCGCGAGGTTCTCGCGGGAAACATCGCCGTACGTCGTGATCTCAACGAGCTCGACGGGCCGTCCGGTCACCCGGCTCACGGCATCCGCCACCTGCCCGGACTGGGCCATGGCGAGTTTGCTTCGCCTCGTCCCCAGTCTCAAAGCCTGCTCACTCATGCTCGCCCTCGGTTCTTGGCGTTCTCGGTGTTGTTCTCGGCCCGCGAGACGGCGGCGACCGTCTCCGGGTCCAGGTCGAACAGGGTCCGCAGCGCGTCCGCGTACCCGGCACCGCCGGGCTCGGCGGCGAGTTGCTTGACCCGTACGGTCGGGGCGTGCAGCAGCTTGTCGACGACGCGCCGCACGGTCTGGGTGATCTCGCCGCGCTGCTTGTCGTCGAGGTCCGGCAGCCGTCCGTCCAGTCGCGCGATCTCGTTCGCGACGACGTCGGCGGCCATGGCGCGCAGCGCGACCACGGTGGGGGTGATGTGCGCGGCCCGCTGGGCGGCGCCGAACGCGGCCACCTCGTCGGAGACGATCCGGCGCACCTGGTCCACGTCGGCGGCCATCGGCGCGTCCGCGGAGGCCTCGGCCAGCGTCTCCAGGTCGACGAACCGCACGCCGAGCAGCCGGTGGACGGCCGCGTCGATGTCACGGGGCATCGCGAGGTCGAGCAGGGCGAGCACCGGCGCGGGGCGGGACACCTCGGCGACGGGTTCGGGCCTGCGGCGCTCGGGGATGCGGCCGACCGTCGCGGCGGTGGCGGCCAGCGCGGCGATGAGGTCGGCGTCGGCCTCGGCGTCCTCGACGGGCGTACGACGGCCGTCGCGGCGCTCGACGGTTCCGGTGCCCTTGTCCACCCAGGCCGCGTGCTGCTCCAGGGTGGCCGCGTCCATGCCGGCGACGGCGGCCTCGCCCATGACGGAGAAGCCGGTGGCGCCCTGCACGGCGGACAGGTCCAGCGGGCAGGCGTCCTCGGCGTCGGCGGGCGCGAGGTGACCGGCCGGGCCGGCCGCCGTCTCCCGCAGTGCCGCGGGCGTTCCCGTACGTCCTTCGACGGCCGCCGCCACGGTCTCGGCCGTCAGGACGAGTCCGGTGGCCCCGGTGCACGAGACGGCGATGTCGGCACGTGTCAGCTCGACCGGCACCGAGTCCATCGGTACCGCGCGGGCCAGCACGTCCGTGTCGTCGCCGCCGGTGAGGATCTCGGCGAGGCGCTCGGCGCGGTCGGGGGTGCGGTTGGCGATCACGATCTCGCCGACGCCGACGCGCGCGAGCGTCGCGGCGGCCAGCGAGGACATCGAGCCCGCGCCGATGACGAGGGCCTTCTTGTCCTTGGCCCAGGCCTCGACGGCCCGCCCGGCGGCCAGCTGCTCCAGGCCGAAGGTGACCAGCGACTGTCCGGCCCGGTCGATGCCGGTCTCGGAGTGGGCGCGCTTGCCGACCCGCAGGGCCTGCTGGAACAGGTCGTTCAGCAGCCGGCCCGCGGTGTGCAGTTCCTGCGCGGTGGCGAGCGCGTCCTTGATCTGGCCGAGGATCTGGCCCTCGCCGACGACCATCGAGTCGAGGCCGCAGGCCACCGAGAAGAGGTGGTGGACGGCCCGGTCCTCGTAGTGCACGTACAGGTGGGGGGTGAGCTCCTCCAGGCCGACGCCGCTGTGCTGGGCGAGGAGCGTGGACAGCTCGGCGACGCCCGCGTGGAACTTGTCCACGTCGGCGTACAGCTCGATGCGGTTGCAGGTGGCGAGCACCGCGCCCTCGGTGGCCGGCTCGGTGGCGAGCGTGTCCTGGAGCAGCTTGACCTGGGCGTCCGCGGACAGCGCGGCCCGTTCGAGGACGCTGACCGGAGCGCTGCGGTGGCTCAGCCCGACGACGAGGAGACTCATGCCGGCATCACCGCTGGGAGGTCGCCGTCGGGACCCTTGCCGTCGTTGCCCCGCTCGGCCGGGGCGGCGGCGGCACCGGCCTGGGCCTCCGCCTCCTCGCCGGCCTTGCGCTGCTCGTGGAACGCGAGGATCTGCAGCTCGATCGAGAGGTCGACCTTGCGCACGTCGACGCCGTCCGGGACGGACAGGACGGTCGGCGCGAAGTTCAGGATGGAGGTGACGCCGGCGGCGACCAGGCGGTCGCAGACGGGCTGGGCGGCCCCGGCCGGGGTGGCGATGACACCGATCGAGACACCGTTCTCGTCGATGATCCTCTCCAGGTCGTCCGTGTGCTGGACCGGGATCCCGGCGACGGGCTTGCCGGCCATCGCGGGGTCGGCGTCGATGAGCGCCGCCACACGGAATCCACGGGAGGCGAACCCTCCGTAGTTGGCCAGTGCCGCGCCGAGGTTTCCGATACCGACGATCACTACCGGCCAGTCCTGGGTCAGGCCCAGTTCGCGGGAGATCTGGTAGACGAGATACTCGACGTCGTACCCCACGCCACGGGTCCCGTAGGAACCGAGGTAGGAGAAGTCCTTGCGGAGCTTCGCGGAGTTGACCCCCGCGGCGGCCGCGAGCTCCTCGGAGGAGACCGTGGGAACCGAGCGCTCCGACAGTGCGGTGAGGGCTCGGAGGTACAGCGGAAGCCGGGCGACGGTGGCCTCGGGAATTCCTCGGCTGCGGGTCGCCGGTCGGTGAGTTCGGCCAGTTGCCACGGTGCTCCTGCGGGTAGAGCGGGGCTGCAGGCGGTCACACGTTCCCGGACCGCCCCGTCGAGTGCAGGCTATGTCTTTGTGAACGCGTGCACAAAGATGGTGTCCGATTTGCCCGGCCAACGTGACCGGGGTCACGCATGTCCCGCACACCGGTATGCAACCGGCGCGCGGGCGACTCCGCTCCGTACACGAAGGGGGCAAAACCGCACACTCTCCTCAACGAATCCCGCCCCCGAGACCAATCGCCGTCGATCCTAGGCGACTTTCCGGACGCTTTGGACGGGTCAGACAGGTCACAAGTCGGGATACATCACGGGCACCCCCGGCCCCACGGGGCCCGGCTCACCCCGTGAGGGCTTCGCGCATCACCCCGTGAGGGCTTTGCGAAGGCGTTCCTCGTTCACGCGCCAGAAGGTGTGCTGCGCGCCGTCCACCAGCACGACCGGGATCTGCTCCCAGTACTGGCGGTGCAGTTCCTCGTCCTCGGTGATGTCCTTTCCTTCCCAGGGGACCCCGAGCTCGGCGCACACCTTCTCGATCACCTCCTGTGCGTCATCACACAGATGGCACCCCGGCTTCCTGATCAGTGTGACCAGGTGATCCGCGGGCGCCTTCGTCTCCGTACGGCGGTCGCTGCGCCGGAAGATGGGGCTCATACGCGCCATTCTCCCGCCCCGGACGGCCGGGTGGGCACCGTCCGCGCGGCTCGCGGCGGCATGGCCCCGTCCTGGTTCGACGCGCCGTGGGTGCGGTGGGCCGGAGCGCTCGTTTAACGGCATGGCCGCGGAGAGTTCACAGCACCGAATCCTGTCGACTCCGGAAGCGCCGAACAGACTGGCTATGCTCACGACATGGCCGCTCTCGGATGGCTCACTCCCCGTAGGCGCTCCGCAACCGCGCGGAGCGTGTTGGCAGGCGAGGCCTCGGCGGAGGCAGCGCGCAAGTCCTCGCAGGAACTGCAGGAACTGGAAGAACTGGCGCCACCGGACGCCGTGGAGGAACCCGACTTCCCGGTGCTCGGCGACGACCGGGCCGCCGCGTTCTTCGATCTCGACAACACCGTGATGCAAGGTGCTGCCCTCTTCCACTTCGGACGCGGGCTGTACAAGCGGAAGTTCTTCGAGACCCGCGATCTCGCGAAGTTCGCCTGGCAGCAGGCGTGGTTCAGGCTGGCCGGGGTCGAGGACCCCGAGCACATGCAGGAAGCGCGTGACTCCGCGCTGTCGATCGTGAAGGGCCACCGGGTCTCCGAGCTGATGTCGATCGGCGAGGAGATCTACGACGAGTACATGGCCGAGCGGATCTGGCCCGGGACCCGGGCGCTCGCCCAGGCGCACCTGGACGCCGGGCAGAAGGTGTGGCTCGTCACGGCGGCGCCGGTGGAGATCGCCACCGTGATCGCGCGGCGGCTCGGTCTCACGGGTGCGCTGGGGACGGTCGCGGAGTCGGTGGACGGGATCTACACCGGCAAGCTGGTCGGTGAGCCCCTGCACGGTCCGGCGAAGGCGGAGGCCGTCCGGGCGCTGGCGTCCGCGGAGGGCCTGGACCTCTCGCGCTGCGCGGCGTACAGCGACTCGCACAACGACATTCCGATGCTCTCGCTGGTCGGGCACCCCTACGCGATCAACCCGGACTCGAAACTGCGCAAGCACGCGCGGGACTTCGACTGGCGGCTGCGGGACTACCGCACCGCGCGCAAGGCCGCGAAGGTCGGGATTCCCGCCGCGGCCGGGGTCGGCGCGGTGGCCGGCGGCACGGCCGCCGCGATCGCCCTGCATCGTCGCCGCCGGTAGCCCCGTCGCGGGTGCGGTTCCGGCTTCCGCCGGTGGGTGGGTCGGGGCCGCGCCGGTGCATCAGGCCGCCGCTGTCGGGCAGAGAAGTGACCGTTAGTGGCGACGGCCATCGATGTACCGCCACGTCCCCTCACGCCGGACCCCGACTGCGCGCACATCGTGGTGACGGTCTCAGCCCAAGATTTCAGCCCCGGCCGGCAAAAGTTCAGCCCCTCCGGCGATTGAGCAGCGGGGTCTGGGGCGGAGCCCCAGGGGGTCACTTCTCGGGTGCGGGGCAAGATTTCAGCCCCTCCGGCGCTTGAGGAGCGGGGTCCGGGGCGGAGCCCCAGGTACGGGACGGGTAGGGGCGGAGGGGGCGAAAACCTGTCCGGACCTGGGGTGGGGCCGTCGGTCGCGGGGGCAATCACATCGTCCTACCCACGTCGTGGGCGACTCAGTCACGCTCGCCGCAGGCGGGCACAACACGCCCTGCACTCAGACGGAACACGAACCGATGCGATCAACAAGCGGTCACCGACCGGTACTTGAACAGGCATCGATCCGTGCCAAAAGCGTCGTAATCGATGATTTTAGCAACTGGGTGTAGTGCTGCCTGTACGAAGCGTTATTCTCCTCAGACGCAAACCGGTACCTCTCTGTCGTCACGACGAGTGAAAGGTCCCGTACTGCACGTGATGGAAGCTCTGCCTCTGGGAGTCCCGTGTACTCACACGTCGGGGTTGACGCCTCGGGCCTGGCTACGCTGCGCGCAACGGTCCTGGACCGTTTGCGCGGCTTCGTCCCCACCGCGTACGCCGTCCCCGCCTTCGCCCTCCCCGCGCCCGTCGGACCTTGCTACGCCCTGGCCGACGGCAACGCGGCGGTCGGCAGGCGAGGCCGCTCGGGCTCGGCCACCACCGCACGCCGTCCGGCCGCGGACAGCGACAGCGCCCGGATGATGGATCTCGTGGAGCGCGCCCAGGCCGGCGAGGCCGACGCCTTCGGACGGCTCTACGACCAGTACAGCGACACCGTGTACCGCTACATCTATTACCGGGTCGGAGGCAAGGCGACCGCCGAGGACCTCACGAGTGAGACCTTTCTGCGGGCGCTGCGCCGGATCGGCACCTTCACCTGGCAGGGGCGGGACTTCGGCGCCTGGCTCGTGACCATCGCCCGGAACCTGGTGGCCGACCATTTCAAGTCCAGCCGCTTCCGGCTGGAAGTGACCACCGGCGAGATGCTCGACGCCAACGAGGTCGAGCGCTCCCCCGAGGACTCCGTCCTGGAGTCCCTGTCGAACGCCGCGCTGCTCGAAGCCGTCCGACGGCTCAACCCGCAGCAGCAGGAGTGCGTGACGCTCCGCTTCCTCCAGGGGCTCTCGGTCGCCGAGACCGCCCGGGTGATGGGCAAGAACGAGGGCGCCATCAAGACCCTCCAGTACCGGGCCGTGCGCACGCTGGCCCGGCTCCTGCCCGACGACGTGCGCTGAGCCCGCCTCGGGCCCCAGTGGCCCCGCACGCTCAGCGACGTCCAACTCACCTTCTGTAATGGTCTGTTGACTTCGCGGTCCGCTCACCGGTCGTCCGTAACCCAAGTGCCGTGACGCTCGTTGTGCGGGATACAGGCTCCCTGTGGTCACGCCTTGGCCAGCGCCGATCACCCGATCGTGTGCACACGGCCAGGGGGTGCAACCCTCAGGACCCCCTGGGGAGTCGACCGTCATGACGAGAGGAGGTGCCGCCAGTGATCGCGAACGTATCGGCACACCGGCGGGCGAACGCCTTCGCCCAGGCCCTGGAGGAGATCGACCAGGGCACGGCGGCCGAGCAGCCGGATGGTTCGGCACCGTCCCGGGCTGCTGCGGAACAGACCGAGCAAGGGCTGCTGTTGGCCCTCGCCACCGGTCTGGGCGAGCTGCCCGAACCGGAGCTGGACCCCGAGGTCAAGATCGTGCAGCGAGCCCAGCTCGTCGCCGCGATGGAGGCCATGCTGCAGGAGGGCACCGCCGGAGGCGAGGGTCCGGGCCGCGCTCTGCCCGAACAGCGGTCCCATCGGGCCAAGGGCTCGCACCGGGCGACCGGACTGGGGAAGCTGCGTCCCCGGTCCCGGCTGTCCAAGGGGCTGGCCGCGGGCGGGCTCACCGTCGGCGTGGCCGCCGGAGCCTTCGGCGGTGTGGCCGCCGCGAGCTCCGACGCCCTGCCCGGTGACTCGCTCTACGGGCTCAAGCGCGGCATGGAGGACATCAAACTGGGGCTGGCCCACGGCGACAGCGACCGCGGCGAGCTCTATCTGGACCAGGCCTCCAACCGCCTGAACGAAGCCCGCCGGCTGATGGAGCGGGGCCGCTCGGGACACCTGGACCACGAGTCCCTGGGCGAGATCCGCCGCGCTCTGTCCGGCATGCAGCACGACGCCTCCGAGGGCCACCGACTGCTGCACGAGGCGTACGCACGGGACGGCTCACTGGGCCCCATCCAGACCCTGTCCGCCTTCTCCCGGTCGCACCGGGAGGCCTGGGGCGCTCTGCGCGACCGGCTGCCCGTGCAGCTCGGTGACGTCAGTGACCAGGTCTCGTCGGTCTTCGACGCCATAGACGAAGAGGTCGACCCGCTGCGCTCGCAGCTGCCCAGGACGCCCGCCCCCGAGGGCACGGGCCGTCACCGGGGCAAGAGCGAGGAGTCCGCCGGCTCGTCGGGCACGGACACGACCGCGCCCAGCGCCGGCAGCAGCTCCGCCGGCGCGAGTCACAGCAGCGGCAAGCCCAAGCCGTCCAGTTCCGGCAGCAGCAGCGAGGGCCTGCTCGGCGGCGGCACCGGCGGTCTGCTCGACCCGCCGCAGGACGACACCAGCACCACCCCGTCGTCCAGCGCCGGCGGCAAGAACAGCGCGACGAGCGAACCGGACGTCACCCTGCCGCCCCTGCTCCCCGGTCTCCTGCCGGGCCTCGGCATCGACACGCAGGACAGCGACTGACGGGCCCACCGCGGTCACGTCGATGGGGGCGCCCTCCCTGAGGAGGGCGCCCCCATCGACGTACCGGCATATCAGGACATGATCAACAGAATCGTATTTGCATGATCAGAAGAAAACGGACCTGCGCTGCACCAGCAGCTTGTAGAGGGTGTGCTGGATCTGCTCCCTGACCTGGTCGGTCAGGTTGAACATCAGCATCGGGTCGTCGGCCGCCTCCGGCGGATAGCCGTCCGTGCGGATCGGTTCGCCGAACTGGATCGTCCACTTGGTGGGCAGCGGGATCGCGCCGAGCGGGCCCAGCCACGGGAAGGTCGGCGTGATCGGGAAGTACGGGAATCCCAGCAGCCGCGCGAGCGTCTTCGCGTTGCCGATCATCGGGTAGATCTCCTCCGCCCCGACGATCGAGCACGGAATGATCGGGGTGCCCGCGCGCAGGGCCGTCGAGACGAAGCCGCCCCGGCCGAACCGCTGGAGCTTGTAGCGCTCGCTGAACGGCTTGCCGATGCCCTTGAAGCCCTCCGGCATCACACCGACCAGTTCACCGCGCTCCAGCAGCCGTTCGGCGTCCTCCGAGCAGGCCAGCGTGTGACCGGCCTTGCGGGCCAGCTCGTTGACGACCGGGAGCATGAAGACCAGGTCGGCGGCGAGCAGACGCAGATGACGGTTCGCGGGATGGTTGTCGTGGACGGCGACCTGCATCATCAGGCCGTCCAGCGGAAGGGTGCCCGAGTGGTTGGCGACGATCAACGCGCCGCCTTCGGACGGGATGTTCTCGACGCCCTTCACCTCGACGCGGAAGTACTTCTCGTACACCGGCCGGATCAGGGACATCAGGACCTGGTCGGTCAGCTCCTGGTCGTAGCCGAACTCGTCGATCTCGTAGTCACCGGTGAGCCTGCGGCGCAGGAAGGAGAGACCTCCCGCGATGCGCTGCTCCAGGCTCGTACCCGTGCCGCCCTGCTGGGGCTTGCGGGGCGGCTGTTCCTCCTGCGTCACCGGAACATCATCCTGCGGGAGGGCCCGTCCGGGCATGGGCTGGACCTCGCGTACGACCACGGGATCGCCCTTGCGCCGGCTCCCCGCGGCCCGGCGCCTCGCCGGGCGCTGCACCGCAGCCCCGCGCGAGCGGTCGTCGTCGAACGGAATGACCTTGGCGTCCGCCATCGTTGATGCGCTCCTCAGTTGGCGCTCTGCGTCGGGGGGTGGCCGCCGCCCAGAACGGGCAGCGCGGCGATCTTGTCCACGGCCCCCGCAAGGGCCTCCGGGGGCAGGAGTCCGGGACCCCTGCTCTGGGCGAAGTCCGCGAAGGTCTCCGCCGTCGTGTACTTCGGCTGGTAGCCCAGGGTTTCGCGCATCTGGACCGTCGCGACCACCCTGCCGTGCGTGAGCAGCCGCAGCTGTTCCGGCGAGAAATCCGTCACCCCCAGGGTACGCACGGCCGTGCCGGCCCAGCTCAGGGCCGGCAGCAGGAGAGGGACGGTGGCGCGGCCGAGCCGTCGCGCGCACTGGGAGAGCAGCAGGACGCCGTCCCCGGCGACGTTGAACGTGCCGCTGTTGAGCGTGCCCCGCTGCGGCTCGTGCGCGGCGAGCCGCAGCACCTCGATGACGTCGCTCTCGTGGACGAACTGCAGCCGCGGGTCGTAGCCGAACACGGTCGGCAGCACCGGCAGCGAGAAGTACGAGGCGAGCGGCGAATCAGCGCTGGGTCCGAGGATGTTGGCGAACCGCAGCACGCACACGGCGACATCGGGCCTGCGGCGCGCGAAGCCGCGTACGTAGCCCTCGACCTCGACCGTGTCCTTCGCGAAGCCGCCGCTGGGCAGCGACTTGGGCGAGGTGGTCTCGGTGAAGACGGCCGGGTCGCGGGGCGCCGAACCGTAGACGTTCGTGCTGGACTTCACGACGAGCCGCTTGACCGTCGGGGACTTCTGGCAGGCACCGAGGAGCTGCATGGTGCCGATGACGTTGGTCTCCTTGACCGTCGTCCGGCTGCCGGAGGCCAGCGCCGTGCCCGTGACGTCCATGTGGACGACCGTGTCGACGGAGTACTCGGCGAGCACCCGGGCGATGGTGGGCTGCCGGATGTCGGCCTGCACGAAGTCGGCGCCGCCGATGTGGTGCTCGGGCGGCACCGCGTCCACGGCGATCACCCGGTCCACCTGCGGGTCACGCTGGATCCGTCGTACGAACCGGCCCCCGAGCTGCCGGGCCACCCCGGTCACGAGCACGACCTTCCCCAAGATCAGCGCCTTCCTTCCAGAACTGGACCTAGCTCCGCTCGTACCTGCCGAGTTCCCCGTGTGCGGCCAACTTAGCGGGTTGATGTTGCGCTGTGATGACCGCCCGATGCACGAAGTGACGACAGCCATGGACGTACGACCAGACCCAGCCATTCGGCCCACAGCCGTGCGGGGCGCGCGTGGCCGAGGACGTTCGACGGTCGAGCGGAATTTCGGGGTTCCCCTCCCCGCCGTCGTCATGCCTGTCGGAGCGTTCCCGGCGACCGCCGTACCGGAGCCAGCGGGCTGGAACCGGCTGGGACCGGCGGAGCGGAACAGCCGCCCGCCGGAAAGCGTCGGGCCGGAACTCCTCGGCAGCCGCCACGACGGCCTCGGCCGGCCCTCGTGCGGTTTTCCCCGGGCGGATACGCCTGTGGCCCCCCACCCGCTGGTGAGAGGCCACAGTACGCGTTTCCGCGCGTCGCTTACTTCTTGTTGCGACGCTGAACGCGAGTGCGCTTGAGCAGCTTGCGGTGCTTCTTCTTCGCCATCCGCTTGCGCCGCTTCTTGATAACAGAGCCCACGACTACCCTCGCTCACTTCTCTTTACTCGGTGCTGGGCTGCATGGGCCCACACGACCTATGAGGGGCCAGCCTACCCGCCCGAGAGCTGAGGTCGTAATCGAGGTGTTTTCCGGGAGATCGCGAACGGTCTCCCGGAACGCCGTCAGGCGGTCTCCACCCCCACATAGCTCTCACGGAGGTACTCGTGAACCGCTTGCTCCGGCACCCGGAAGGACCTCCCCACCCGGATCGCCGGCAGATGACCGCTGTGCACCAGGCGGTACACGGTCATCTTCGACACTCGCATCACCGAGGCGACTTCCGCCACGGTAAGGAACTGAACCTCGTTCAGAGGCCTCTCGCCTGCAGCCATGTCACACCTGCACCTTCCGCACTCGACGGCCACCGGCTTCCCCTTCCGGTGACTCTTCGTCGTTGCGCACTCACTCCCCAATGTAGGGGCGGGTGATGCGAGTGGGGAAGAGGAGATGCCATCGGCCGCCTACTGTGACAGACACGCTCGATTGAGTACATAGCGAGTAAGCGGTCGGTAGTAATCAGACCGCACAGCGTCATCTAGCGGAACGACGACGGACACGCGCCCCTCTGCCTCTCCGACGAACAGGGCGGGATCGTCCGTGTCGGCCAGCCCGATGGCCTCGAACCCCAGCTGACCTGCCCCGCAGACCCATCCGTGGTCTCCGATGACCAGCTCCGGGAGGGGCTCTCCGGCCTCGGCCGCGGCCGCCAGAACCGTCCTGACGGGGAGGGGTGAATGGGAGTGTGCGCCGGTCGCACGACCGGCGGCCTCCGCCTCCGGTTCACGCACGAACGCGACACCTCGTACGTAGTCGAGGTTGTATGTGCGTAGACCGAACCGGGTCGTTATGTCGATAGAGCTACCCTGCGCGGGGGTGAGGACGACACATCCAGCCGCCGACAGGGCGTCCGCGAGCGCGGCGTAGAAATCGATCAGACGGTGCGGGTGACCGGTACCGAGAAGCACGGGGTGACGGCGTCGGGCGGCTTCGCCGAGCCGTTCCGCGAACGCGTCGAGGGCCGCCAGGGTCCGCTCCGGGTCGATCACATCATGCCCCGAAGTGTGGGACGGATCAGCCGAGACCCCGCATTTGTCGGCCATCAACTCGATCAGATCCCGCTGGCGCCAGGTCCATTCGGGATCGAGTCCGAGCAGCAGACGAGGGTCGCGGGCGGCGAAGAGCCGGTAGCTGCGCAGGCTCTCCTCGCGCGACGTGGCCACAGGACCGGCGAGCCGGGCGGCCAGCAGATGTGCGCGCAAGGCTCCGGTGCTCAACACGTCAGCGATGCTGGCTCATCCACCGGCACCCTATGCCCACAATGCGGAATATGCCCCACAGTTGGCCTAATGGTCCCTGGCCAGTCCTACGGAAGCATCCCCCGCAGCGGGAACACGGCCTTGCGCGTCGCCACGATCGCCTGATCGAGGCGGTCCGCCGGGTCGTACCCCGACTCCCAGTCCTTGAAGGACACCGGCCACCGGCCGTCCGTCATCCGCATCGGCGCCAACTGCCGTGTGCGGGCGAAGACCTCCTGCCGCCAGCTCTCGGGGATCACCGTCTCCGGCTCGACGGGACGGCCCGCCGCCACGGCCACGAGATGCGTCCACGAGCGCGGCACCACCTCCACCACCGCGTATCCGCCGCCCCCCAGAGCGACCCAGCGGCCGTCGGCGTACGTGTGCGCCAGGTCGTGACAGGCGACCTGCACGGCCCGCTGCGCGTCGAGCGAGACGGCCAGGTGCGCGAGCGGGTCCTCGAAGTGGGTGTCCGCGCCGTGCTGGGTGACCAACACCTGCGGCCGGAAATCGGCGATCAGTTCCGGCACCACGGAGTGGAACGCCCGCAGCCAGCCCGCGTCCGCGGTGCCCGCCGGCAACGCGAGATTCACGGCCGTGCCCTCCGCGCTGCCCGCCCCGGTCTCCTCGGGCCACCCGGAGCCCGGGAACAGCGTCCGCGGATGCTCGTGCAGCGAGATCGTCAGGACCCGCGGATCCTCCCAGAAGGCCGCCTGGACACCGTCACCGTGATGCACGTCGACATCGATGTACGCGACCCGCTCGGCGCCCAGCTCCAGCAGCCGGGCGATGGCGAGAGCGGCGTCGTTGTAGACGCAGAACCCGGAGGCCGCGCCGGGCATCGCGTGATGCAGGCCGCCGGCGAAGTTCACCGCGTGCAGCGCCTCACCGCGCCACACGGCCTCCGCGGCCCCCACGGACTGCCCGGCGATCATCGCGGACACGTCGTGCATCCCGGCGAACGCGGGATCGTCCATGGTCCCGAGGCCGTACGACGGGTCGGCCGAGGCGGGATCGGCGGACGCCGCCCTGACGGCCGCCACGTAGTCCTCGCGGTGCACCAGCCGCAGGGTCGAATCCCCGGCGGGCTTCGCCGCGACGACGTCGACCGCCCGGTCGAGCCCGAAGGCCTCGACGAGTCCCCTCGTCAGCCGGAGCCGGACCGGATCCATCGGATGGTCCGGACCGAAGTCATACCCCGTTACTGCCTCGTCCCACATCAGCTGTGCGCGGCCGCTCATGCACGTCACCGTATCGGTCCGGTTGAGGTTCGAACGACCGGGCGTACCCCAAGGTCGCGAGGACCAGCACCATCGGTACGAGCATGGCCCCGCGGTAGTTCCACGCGTCGCCCAGCGCGCCCACCAACGGGGAACCGATCAGGAATCCGACGTAGTTGAAGATGTTCAGCCGCGCGATCGCCGTGTCGGACGCCCCCGGGAAGAGCCGCCCGGCGGCCGCGAAGGTCTGCGGCACGATCACGCACAGCCCGAGCCCGAGCAGCGTGAACCCCAGCATGCCCACCCCGGCCCCCGGTGCGACCGCCACCACGCCGAACCCGAGCGCGGCGACCACGGCGCCCAGCCGCACCACCGCCACGGCCCCGAACCGCCGCACCCCGAAGTCCCCGACGGCCCGCCCCACCAGCGTCATCACCATGTAGACGTTGTACGGAACGGTCGCCGTCTGCTCCGAACTGCCCAGCACGTCCGTGAGGTACTTCGCGCTCCAGTTGGAGACCGTCGAGTCGCCGATGTAGGCGAACGTCATGACCAGGCACAGCGGGAGCAGGAGCTTGAAGACGAGGGGACCGGCACCGGCACCGGCCTGCGCGTCCTTCGTCCCGTCGGCGTCCGAGCCCCCGTCGACGTACCACCGGCTGCCGACCAGGGCGAGCGGCAGCAGCACCAGCACGGCCGGCAGATACGACACGAAGAGCGACAGATGCCAGTGCGCGCCGGCCCACGCGAGCGAGGCGCCCACGATCCCGCCCAGGCTGTACGCGGCATGGAAGCCGAGCATGATGCTGCGCCCGTACGACCGCTGGAGGCTCACCCCGAGCATGTTCATCGAGGCGTCGAGGGCTCCGACCGCCAGACCGAAGACACCGAGACAGACGGCCACCTCGGCGAGCTGGTCACCGGCGCCGACGCCCAGCAGGGCCAGCAGCACGACGGGCTGCGACCACCGCAGGATCCGGCTGGGGCGTATGCGCTTGACGAGGTGCTCGGTGGTGACGCTGCCCAGCCCGGCGAGGACCGGGACGGCCGCCAGGAAGACCGGCAGGAGGGCGTCGGAGATCCCGTAGCGGTCCTGGATGGCCGGGATACGTGTCACGAGCAGCGCGAAGGCGGCGCCCTGAGCGAAGAAGCTGAACGCCAAAGAGGCCCTACCGCGCCGCAGCACATCTGTCATGGCGGCGAGCGTAGGGCCCCGGCTTACCGGTGGGTAGATCAAGCCGAAGATGAATTTTGCTCATCTCTTCGGAGGTGGGGGTGGGGAGGGACTGACGACCTCTTCGTGGCGGACCCGTCCCCGGCGTCGGTGCGGGGGTCCGGGGTCCTCGGCGCGGGGGTCCGGGGTCCTCGGTGCGGGGGTCCGGGGTCCTCGGTGCGGGGCCGTTCAGCCCCGCGGCCCGGTCTCGGCGGCGAGCTCGTGCTCCAGCATCTTCTGCATCGGGACGACGGCGAAGCGGCCGCTGAGCAGGAAGGCGAGGACCATCGAGGCGATCGTGACGACCGTGCCGAGCCAGACCATGGTGTCGATCGGCAGCGTGTAGGCACCCACGGCCTTCGCGACGCACTCGCTGAGCAGGACCGTGCCCCACACCAGCGAGAACGTCCGCTCGGCCTTCCGGAACGCCTCCGAGCCCGCCGCCAGCCGGTCCCAGGCCGCGGCCCGCGCCGCGTCGCCCTTCACCAGGAACGGCTTCATCCCCTGCGTCATCATCGGCCGTCCGAGCCTGACCGACACCAGGACACCGATCCCGATCGTGCTGCTGACCGCGCTGTCCTTGGCCAGCATCAGCCGCGGGTCACCGGCGACCAGGCTGAGCGCGAGCCCGACCACGTTGACGAACAGGATCAGCGCGGCCAGCGCGTTGACCCTGCGCTCGTTCACCACGCTCCACACGGTCCGCACGGCCGGAACGACACTGCTCCAGCCGAGGGCCGCCATCGTGCTCATCCCGAACCCGTTCTTCAGCAGGTAGTACGAGCCGACGGGCACCGCCACGTCCACGATCAGCGGCAGGAAGCTCGGCCGGGGGCCGGCGGTCTCCGCGGTGGTGGCCACCTCCGCCCGGGCAGCGCGGGTGGTCGCTCCAGTGCTGATCTCGGTGGCGGTGATGGTCATGATCGGGTCCCTCCGTCGTCGCTGTGTACGTCCCGTTTCGATGTACTCAGCTTCGCGGTCGGACCCCGCCCCCCGACAGAAACGATCGTCCGGAGCTCGGCATGACAAATGTCAGCGCCGGCCGATGGGTGACGTCATTTCAGCAGGTCAGCCAACTCCCCCATGTCGGAGAAGAGTTGGGTGGCACCGGTCAGCCGGTCGGCCGGTGTCATGGCGGTGAACCCGTACACGTCCATCCCGGCCGCGTTGGCCGCCTGGACGCCGAGAGGACTGTCCTCGACGACGGCACACCTCTCCGGTCGTACGCCCATGCGCTCGGCGGCGTACAGGAACAGATCGGGAGCCGGCTTGCCCCGCCCGACGTCCTGCGAGCTGAAGATCCGGTCCTCGTCGAACCACCGGTCGAGCCCCGTCGTCCGATGCCCGACCCGGATCCGCTCATGACTCCCGGAGGACGCCACGCAGTACGGAACTCCGTCCGCGGCCAGCTTCTCCAGCACCTGGCCGGCCCCGGGAACGGGCTTCAACTCCCGTTCGAAGGCGGCGAAGACCCGGGCGTGGAACACGTCGTCGAAGTCGTCCGGCAACCGCCGGCCGGTGCGCTCCAGGACCAGATCGTGGATGCGGTGCATCGCGGACCCCATGTAGTCCCGCAGGGAGTCCTCGTAGGAGGTGGGGTGCCCCAGCTCGGTCAGGTAGGCAGCCAGGTGGGTATTGGAGATCGGTTCGCTGTCCACGAGGACGCCGTCGTTGTCGAAAATAATCAAGTCGTAGCGCATACCAAAGACCCTAAACGCAGAGAACCCCCGGACCGGTATCCCCGGTCCGGGGGTTCTCTTCAAAATTTGTTCGGCGGCGTCCTACTCTCCCACAGGGTCCCCCCTGCAGTACCATCGGCGCTGTGAGGCTTAGCTTCCGGGTTCGGAATGTAACCG